>JAYEJF010000051.1:0-13771 GCA_034660455.1 Campylobacterota bacterium
TGCCTCTCCTCTTATTGTATTTAGTATACTTTTCAAGATAGACATTTTTCTCTCCTCCCTTTTCTTTATATCTTAGCATAAATTGCTCTTTTGGGAGGGTTTGGCGTTGATTTTTTATTTTGGAAAGGGGGTGAGTTAGAATTGCTGGATGATATAGTGAACAATTCACACAGATAATCTACTTATGAGATTTATTAAACTTTTACCATCTTTCTTCGCATATAGGCTATTTTACTTTGAAGTGGCAAATTTTTAGGACAGTGGTCTTCACATGCAAGTAAACTCATGCAACCAAAAATTCCTTCATCATCACCTATAAGTTCATAAAAATCTTCATCTGTTCTACAGTCATGAGGGTCTATAGAGAATCTTGCAACTCTGTTAAGACCAACAGCACCTACAAAATCTTCCCTCATGATAGCTGTGGAACAGCCTGCTACACATAATCCACACTCTATGCATCTATCAAGTTCGAAGATTTCATCTGCTATCTCCGGCTCTATTCTCTGTTCTAATTTGGAGATATCAGGTTCTTCATTGGTTACAATCCAGCTGTTGACCCTCCTACTCATATTGATCATCCATGAACCGGTATCAACTGATAGATCCTTGATAAGTCGAAATGTAGGCATAGGCAAAAGCTCAATTTTACCATTTTCAAATTCATTGGTACGTGTTTTACATGCTAATCTGGGCTTTCCATTTATTATCATTCCGCAAGCACCGCAAATACCTGCACGGCATACAAAATCAGAGGTCAAGTCATGATCAAGGGTAGCTTTAATTTTAGTCAACGCAATATAAAGTGTCATTCCCGGTGTTTCTTCCAGTTTATAATCAACAAAAGTTGGCTGTGAATTTTCATCAGATGGATTATATTTTAGCGCTGTTATGGTTATCTCTCTACTCATCCTCATCTCCTAATCTTTGGTTGATACTTTTATATTCCGGCTGTAGTTTGTAAGGCATTAATTTATTTTGAAGTTCATATCTGTCTCCACTATGTTCTTCAACAATTTTATTGATCTCATCCTGTCTTTTTTTACTCAAAGGATTTTCTATGATTAAGCCTTTTTTACCATACCCTCTAAAGCCGGGAGGTATTTCCATCTTCATGATATCAAGTGGCTCATAGGCCAAAGTTGGTTCTAAATCATTTTTATTTTTCCAATAGCTAAGTGTTCTGTTAAGCCAATTTTCATCATCTCTCATCAGATAATCTTCTCTATAGTGGGCACCTCTACTCTCTTTTCTCTCTCTTGCCCCTTTCGCAACACATAACGCTACTTTAAGCATCATCGGTACGATGTATGCTTCTTCAAGTTCCTGATTTAGAAGCCGGTGTTTATTGGTAATATTGATATCTTTTGTCTTTTTAAGCAGTGCTTTTAACCCGTCAACAGCTTCTTCCAAATCATTGGCATTTCTAAAAATTCCTACTTTATCTTGCATAATTTTTCGCATTTCATCTTTGATATTATAGATACTTTCTTTACCCTCCAGTGCTAAAAGTTCATCAAGATAGTTATTTTGTTTCGTTAACTCTTCTTGAACTACTTTTGTATCTATAGTGATATCTGCTTGTTGACAATAATCAGCAAAATAGTTACCTACAATCATACCGGAGACAACTGTTTCACTCACTGAGTTTCCTCCGAGTCTGTTAAATCCGTGTAAATCCCAGCATGCGGATTCGCCAGCAGAAAACAGCCCTTTTACGTTTACACTTTGTCCTTCCGGCGTAGTTCTAATGCCACCCATTGAATAGTGTTGCATTGGCAGGACAGGCATCCATCCTTTTTGACCTTCATCGGCAGGATCTATGCCATTAAAGGTGATACTTATATCTTGTACATCTCGTAGATTTTTTTCTATATGTGCACGACCTAAAATTGAAATATCTAGCCATAAATGGTCACCGTAAGGTGAGGGGACACCTTTACCTTTTTTAATGTGTTCCAACATTCTTCGGCTGACAACATCTCGACTCGCCAAATCTTTTTTTTCAGGTTCATAGTCAGGCATAAATCTATAACCGTCTTTATCTCTCAATACTCCACCGTCCCCTCGACATCCTTCGGTCAATAAAATACTTGAGGGAACAATAGGTGTGGGGTGAAATTGGACAGCTTCCATATTACCCAGATAAGCACCAGCTTCTAAAGCAATAGCATGTCCCGTTCCCTTACAGATAGTAGCATTTGTAGACTGCTTATAAATACGGCCATATCCACCTGTGGCGATCATTGTACCTTTTGCGACATAAGCTGTCAGATCACCTTTTTTAAGATCTCGTACAATCGCTCCAAAACATTGACCATTGTGGGTTATAAGAGAAATAGCTTCTTTCTTATCTTCTATCACTACCCCGCGTTTCATCGCCTCATTTGTCACAGCATAAAGCATCGTATGACCTGTTGCATCTGATGTATAACACGTTCTCCATTTTTTTGTCCCACCAAAATCTCTTGCAGTAATGAGACCATGGGCTTCATCTTTCTCATGAATCGTTGTTTTTGTCGCATTGATAACAACTTCTCTTTCACCTCTTTTGACACGACTCCAAGGTACACCCCAGGCAGCTAATTCACGTATCGCTTTTGGAGCGGTATTGACAAACATTCTTGCTACTTCTTGATCAGACCCCCAATCACTTCCTTTCACAGTATCTGCAAAGTGAATGTCTTCATTATCCTTCTCACCCATAATACTATTGCCAAGACTTGCTTGCATTCCACCCTGTGCAGCAGCAGAATGTGAACGTTTTACGGGAACAAGACTAATAACAATGGTATCTAAACCTTTTTGCGTAGTTGATATGGCTGAACGTAAACCTGCTAGTCCTCCACCAATGATCAATGCATCCGTATATTTAATTTGCATGGTTCACCTCTGTTAATGGCAGATATCTCTCTCCATAATTTTCTTGATGCTCATAACCTATCTTCATATAAGCAAGAAGCGAAAAGAGACCAAGTAACAGATATAAGATCACAATCACTTTAATGATCTTTCTGGTTTTTATCCTGTTTTTTCTAGGGTTCTTTCCATCAAACCATCCCCATTTAATAATTAGACGATAGACACCAACACCGGTATGTAGCACTACTGTGACTAAAAGTATAAGATACATAGGCCACATAGTATCACTGTATATTCTGTCAGAAGAAGCAAATGGCCCTATATTTTGTGGTTGTGTTATCATCGTGTAAAGATGAATAGCACCCAAAAACAAGAGCATAAAGCCCGTAGTTACTTGAATAAACCATAAATTTGTATCGGCATGCTTCATCAATTTTGTATGGGTTCTAAAACGAAGATATTCTCTGTATGAACTTGGAAATTTTCTCATGGCTAAAGCAGCATGAAGAATGAAAATAACAGATATAGACATAGCCAAACCAGAGATGAAAAGCGGAGACCCCCCCTCGATTATAAATTCACCTTCAAATATTTTGGTAAGGGTATACATACTTTCCTTGCCTAAAAGTATAGAAGATTCAAAAATAAGATGGAATACTATAAATATGGCTAAAATAAGTCCTGTTGTACTTTGTAGAACATCTAGTTTTGCAGGTATTTTACTTTTACGCTTTTTAGCTGTTTTGGCTGTAAGGCTCTCGACGATATGATCTCTAAACATAAAGAATCCTTCTAATGAAAATAAAATAAGGGTATAGTGTATATTTAGAAGCAGTATGCTTCCAAATATTACATTAAAGAAGAGCTACTTTCTGTTGAAGAAAATCATCTAATTCATTTATAACTATGGAAGAGTCTCTCTCGCCATCAATAATAGTAATAAGATCGTTCTGTTTATAGAACTCTTCTATTTCATTTATAGTACTTTTATAAATCTTCATTTCAGCATCAAAGATCTCATTTGATCCGCCATTCTCTAGAAAACGTTGTCGACCGGTATCTTCACTTACTTGTATCTCTATAACAGCATTAAGTTCGATTCCTTCAACATTATGCAAGCAGTCTCCAAAAAATTTCATCTGTTTTTCTTTTCTTGGAAAACCATCTAACAGTATAATATCTGTAGGAGCATTTCGAATAGCTTCAACAATAGTATCTATGACTATGTCAGTGGGAACAAGATCTCCTCTAGAGATAAAAGCCTTTTCAATTTTCCCCAGTTTTGTCTCTTTCTCTGATTCTGCCTTTAATAATTCACCCGTACTGTAATGCGTGATATTTGAGTGTTTTTCTGCAATATTACGACCGTCTGTCGTTTTACCAGAACCAGGCGCTCCAATAAATAGTATTAATTTTTTTGACATTTTTTATTCCTAAAGTATTTGAATGAATTTATTATATCAAAAATTACATCTATAAAACAAATATTATTTGATTTCCAGTAGGGGCTTGTTTTAAAGAATTTATGGTCTGTTTGGCAATATCTATGAGTCCATCAGCGCCAGGTATAAAGGATAAAAGAGAAGTTCCGATACCACCCCAAATAACAAAGAGTGCCATGATCGCAATACATACAGTACTTATATCTATAGTCACTTTTTTTTCAGGAGTTTCTGAAGGATAGAAATACATCATTGCGATGAGTTTAAAGTAATAATAGACCGATATAAATGCAATGAGTATGCCAAACCCTGCTAGTAAAATTTGACCTGATTCAATGGCTGAAGTAAAGATATAGAATTTACCTAGAAATCCAATGGTTGAAGGAAATCCTGCGAGTGACAACATAAATATACTCATGATTAAAGCCATATAGGGACGTCGCTGGGCAAAACCTTTAAAATCATCATAGGTCATCTGTTTTTTACTTTGGGCTGAGAGAAAGCTAAGGATTCCAAATGAACCGACGGCACTTAAGAAGTACGCAATCAGATAAAACATAATGGCGGGTGCAGCGACTTCTGATCCCAAACCAAGAGATGACATCGCAATGAGCAGATAGCCACTGTGAACGATGGAAGAGCCTGAAAGCATTCTTTTTACAATGGTTTGATTGATAGCCAGCCAAGAGCCACCAAGGAGTGTGAGTACTGTTATGACCTGAAGTATCTCTATCCAAAAGGAATGAATGGGTTCTAAATGTACCAGGTATAAACGAAGCGCAATCGCAAATATAGCAATTTTAAATGTTGAAGCCATAAACATAGTGATAGGATAAGGCGCTCCATGGTATACATCAACAACCCACGAGTGAAAAGGTACAGCACCGATTTTAAACATAATCGTTATCATAATAAAGCTTAATCCTACTAAAAGAAGTGTCATATCCTGACCCTCATTATTCCGCACATACATCGCAATATCTATCAGTGTAGTAGAACCTACAGCTCCGTAAATCAGTGCGGTTCCAAGAAGGAAGAATGCACCCGTCATTGCACCTAAAACCATATACTTCATCATGGCTTCTGAGCTTATTTTATTGTTTTTATGGTAACCCACAAGTGTATAAACACTGAGTGAAGAGATCTCAAGAGCAATAAAAGCTGTGACAAGTTCATGTGCATGTGAGAGCATCATCATACCAAAAACACTAAACAATATCAGAGCAAAATATTCCCCGTTAAAGTAGTTACGACTCTTAAAATAGTCATTGTTTATCAACAAAGTTAAGATGGCACCCACCGTGAACATAAAGTCAAAAATTTTAGAAAAATTATCAAGTATAAAATTTGTACCAAAAATATCTGGAAAAAGAAAAGTACTGCTGTGATCATCGATAACAATATATTGAATTGTAAAAGAGAGTGTAAGAAAAAATACTGTAATGATATTTAACCTATGCAGATTTAATCGTTTAGAACGACTCAGTAATAATAAAACAAATGCACCAATAACAATAATTGCCATGGGCAGGGCAAGCAATAGATCTGTCATCATTTTAAACCTTCTATGGATATGAGAATATCTTGCAGTGCAGCATTTAATTGTGGTTCAAATAGGGGCGTAAAGAGTGAAGGCGCTATTCCTGTAGCAAGTAAAAGTATGACTAGGGGAAGCAGCATCACTATTTCTCGCAGCGTCAGATCATCATAGGTAGTATCATGATTCGCACTGCCAAAAAGCGTTCTTTGCAACATCCAAAATATGTATAACATTGCCGATAACATGGTGGTGGCTGTAAAAACACCTATCCAAAAATTTGATTTGAATGCACCAATGATAATAAGCAATTCAGCAACAAAACCACCTGTTCCGGGGAGTCCTGCAATACTTAATGCGAAAAATGTAAAGAAAAATGTAAAGAGAGGTGCTTTTGAAGCAATGCCGCCAAGATCGGAGATATGAACTGTTTTAAAACGTTTGTACGTAAGTCCTATCATAATAAATATACCTGCTGTTGCCAGAGCATGGGTTGCAATTAAATAAAGACTTCCGCTCCATGCATAGATGTTGGTAAGAAAAAGACCCAGTGCTATGAGTGAGAGGTGTGAGCCTGAAGAGTAAGCAAACATTTTACGAAGATTGTCTTCTGTTATGGCTCTAATGGCATAGTAAAGAAGTCCTATCAATGCTAGAGCAACAATCGTAGGTGTATAGTAGATCAGTGTTGTATCAAAAAGACCAAATCCAAATCTCCAAATACCATAAATACCAAGCTTAGCCATGATCGATGACAAAATAACGACTGCCGGAGTAGGGGAAGAACCATATGCCGGAGCCATCCAAGTATGAAAGCCGACAAGAGGAATTTTGATAGTAAAGGCAAGTAAAAATCCTGCTGTCAGCCAGATAGAAGTTTTTGCATCAAATGATAATGTACTTAAGTCACTCAGTGCAAAACTCCACATACCTACAGTGTTAAAATATATATAACCTATATACATTATTGAAAATAACATACTCATTGAGCCAAGGATTGTCATGAGTATAATCTTCATAGCGTTATACTGACGCAACCCGTTTCCATATTTACCGATCATAATGAATATAGGCAGTAACATAGTCTCCCAAAATAGATAAAAGAGGATCAGGTCAAGTGATAAAATGGCACCGGTAATACCTGTCTGGAGCAACATCATATTATACCAATATCCTTTTCTCTCTTCGTGGTACATGTAGATATAGAGAGGGGGCATTAAAAGCGTGATAAGCAGCAATAGAATGAGAGATAAATAATCTACACCTACAATGTAACTAATTCCCATATTCTCAATCCATATGAAATTTTTAGTAAATTGCATGCCTCCATCAGGATCAAAATGATATGCAGTCAAGGCAACCAGAAAAAGTGTTGCAACAGAAGAGAACATCGCAGCTATTTTTATCATTTGGATCTTAGCCCTTAAAACCCCAAGTATAATGGCCGTAAAAAGTGGTAAAAAAATGATGTTTGTAAGCATACTATCTATCATACTATCACTCCTAATTTCAAAAGCATATAGAGTGACATGGCACTAATGCCCATCAAAATATAGATCGCATAGTATCTTACTTTACCATTTTGGAGTTTGGTGAAAAGCAGTGCTGTCTTTGTATAGCCCCAGATATTAAAGTGTATAAAGCCATCAAAAACCTTAGGGTCCATCACATTTGCAATAAAATGACTCAAAATAAGAAGTGGTTTAAGGATGAAGCGTGCATAAATCTCATCAATATAGAATTTATTGACGATAATTTTTTGTAAGCGTGTCTCCACTTTTACTTCTTGTGTTTCATGTGCAAATGTTTTGTATGCTGTCATCATACCTATCACTGCAAGCAGTACATTCAACCCGCTAAGCATATACTCAGTAGCGTGGGTTATATGCAGTTTTGTATCAGGCAGAGCTAAAAATGTGTTGATCCATGCGTTTCCGCCATAAGCTGCATTTATGCCTAAAAAACCCGCTGTTGCACTTCCCACTGCCAAAAAGAGTAAAGGATAGGTCATAGACTTTGGAATAGGTTGCAGCGTATAGGTATGTTTCTCTTTTGCATGAAACACTGAAAAAAGTAATCTAAACATGTAATAGGATGTTAATCCTACTGTGAGTGATCCCATCCCCCAAAGAATATAATGCTCCGTTGCAAATGCCGTGACTAAAATGGCATCCTTGGAGAAAAAACCTGAAAATGGAGGTATGCCGCTAATAGAAAGTGTTGCAATGAACATGGTAATATAGACGAGGTTTAACCTTCGTTTGAGTCCACCCATTTTAAATATATTTTGTTCGTGATGCAATGCAATGATCACAGCGCCTGCACCCATAAAAAGCAGTGCTTTAAAAAACGCATGTGTAAAAACATGGAAAATACCACTGCTGTATGCCCCAAGTCCAACGGCGATAAACATATAGCCTAGTTGACTCATCGTTGAATAGGCAAGTATCTTTTTTATGTCACTTTGATACGAAGCAATGATGGCTGCAAAGAGTGCAGATGCAGCACCGATCGTAGCGATGAAGAGGCCAATATCGGGAATCTCAATATAGATAAAACTATATCTTGCAACCATATAGACTCCCGCAGTCACCATCGTTGCTGCATGAATAAGTGCAGAGACCGGTGTGGGACCTGCCATGGCATCGGGTAACCAGACATAGAGAGGAATCTGGGCAGATTTACCCATGGCACCAACAAATAGAAGTATGCCAATGAGACTGAGCATTTCATCATCTATCATTGTAATATTTGTTTTGATACTCTCAAAGGTAAACCCTGTCCCTTCCAGTGAGACAAATAAAAGTGAGAGCCCTATGATAAAACCAAAATCACCGATACGATTGAGTATAAAAGCTTTATTCGCAGCCGTGATATTGGAAGATTCTTGATGGTAAAAGCCAATGAGTAGATAAGAAGATAAACCAACTAACTCCCAACCCACAAACATGATGATAGGATTGTCAGCCAACACCAAAAGAAGCATACTTCCCATAAAGAGGTTGAAGTAGCTAAAAAACTTACCATAAGTGTCATCATCTTTCATATATCCGGCTGCATAGATATGGATAAGTGTTCCAATAAGCGTGATAAAAGAGATCATCACTGCCGTCAGTCTGTCTGCCATAAATGCAATTTCTATATGCAACTCTCCTATATTAATCCACTCAAAAAGAGTATGATGGAGGGTATGACTCCCCCCAATCAATTCAATACCAACGATAAAAGATAAGATGGTACTAAGTGCAGGGGTGCAAATTCCTACAATGGTATAAAAATAATATCGTTTTTTCTTTGTATTACTAAGATATACCACTGCCATGAACAAAGCAGATAAAAAAGGGAGTACGACGATGAAGCTAAGCATTTTATGCACCTTCTTTGAGTGTGCTGAAGTGATCACTGTCAACAGTTCTACGGGTTTTATAGAGATGAATAATCATGGCAAGAAAAAGTGCTGCTTCTGCGGCAATGACAGCAATGATAAGGAGGGCTATCATTGATCCATTGGCATCTCCAAGTACTTTTGAGAACGTTGCAAGAAAAAGGTTGACAGCACTTAGCATTAATTCTAATGACATGTACAAAACAAAGAGATTTCTTCTACTCACCAGACCGACAAGACCTATGCTAAATAGTACGGATGCCAAAAGAAAGAACATATCTGGAGTCATCTGCTCTCCTTTACATTTTTATGCTCTTTTGTTCTATTCTCTCTTGGTACAGTATCTGTTCTTGCAATGACAATTGCGCCAAGCATTGCGGTGATAAGCAAGATAGAAATAATCTCAAAAGGTAAAACCCAATCGCTAAAAAGCAGTTTTCCTACCACTTTTGAATTGATGGTTTCCATTGTACTGAAGTTTTTCAACAGGGTAGTTGTAGTGCTGTAGATTAATACAGTAATAGGTGAAACAAGAAGCGTTGAAAAAAATATCCATCTGTATTTATGGGGTTCGAATGGCAGGTTCTCTGGGTTTGCATTAATGGTTAAAATGGTTAACATACTTAAAACAACCACTGCCCCCACTGAAACCATGATCTGTGCAAGTGCTAAAAATCTACTCTCAAGAAGTGCAAACATGCCGGCAAGCCCTATCATAGCCACTAAGAATCCAAATGCACTAAAGAGTGTTTGTCTGTTGGTAATCATTGCGATGCTTCCACCAAGTATAAACAGGGAAAGTATGGTAAATATACTAATCTCTAGCACAGGAAGTCTCCTCTCCAAAAGCACCCTTATGGGAGAGTAATTGTTCTTTATCCATCACAAAATCTTCTCGTTTGTTACCTGTTAGTGAAAAAATACCCGTATCCATACGTATTGCATCACAGGGACAGGCTTCTACACAGTAACCGCAAAATATACACTCTAAAGTATCTATAAAAAAGCTTTGAGGCATCTTTTCATCATGTCCATCTTCTCTCTGAGTTGCCTCTATAAAAATGCAGTTTGAAGGACATGCCGTGGCACACATAAAGCATGCTACACAGGCGATAGAGTCATCCGCTCTGTGTGTGAGACGATGCAAACCTCTCCATCTCTCTGTGATATCTTTTGGCTGCTCTTCTGGGTACTCTAATGTGTCAATAGAATTGGAATCATTCACATTGTTAAAAAGATGTTTAAAGGTTACTTTTACACCATCATAGATTGCGGGTAGATAGAGTTTGTCTTTAAAACTGTTACCATGTCTTTGTGTGATTTTTATATTTTTATTCATGAAGAAACTCCTACAATAACAAGTGCTGTAATCAATATATTGATAAGTGCAAGCGGGAGCAGGTAATACCATCCCAAACGTTGCACCTGATCAAAACGAAATCTGGGAACTGTCCATCTAATCAGAATAAAAAAGATGTTAAAGATCATAAGTTTAACGACGAAAACAACAATTTGAAAAAGTGTAACCGTGAGAGCGTTCGCAAGTGGACTCTCTGTAAGAAAGATTAGATAGAGCAAAATTGCTTCAATTAAAACGGTCATACCAATCATAGCAATCGTCAAAACTTTAGTCTCAAAATTTCTGCCACCATCCGTTGACACTGTTGGACGAACGGTGTTGTTTTTTCTCATCCATCTTATCAGCACAGTGACGATGATAGGTATTATTACCATTAATGCCAGAGCAAAAGTACCAAAGTTTTCAAGCAGTGCTTCTGTGGATACCCATGGTATCTGATATCCACCAAAGATTATGGTGATGATGACAGCACTTGCCGTGTTCATTGCAACATACTCTCCCATAAAATACATAGCAAATTTCATCGCTGTATACTCTGTCATAAATCCTGCAACAATTTCACTTTCTCCCTCTGCTACGGTAAAAGGATTACGATTTGTCTCAGCGAACAGTGAAACAATGAGAATCATGGCTGCGAGAGGTTGTACCAGAATGCCCCAGGCGGGTAAAAATCCAAAAAATGTCCCACTCTGCCATTGCACCATCGCATTAAAATCGATGGTGTTATAGGTCATAATAAAAGCTAAAATACTTAATCCCAACGGTAACTCATAAGAGATGACCATAGACCCGGCACGGGCGGCACCTAACAGTGAGTATTTATTATGTGAGAGCCATCCTCCAAAGATTACTCCTAATACACCTATGGAACTAATTGCCAAATACCAAAATACGCCAAAATCGATGGGTAGGGGCTGTATACGTAAATTTTCATTGTCTATGACTATGGTATCAGCAAAAGGAATTGCCATAAATGCTAAAAGCGCTGCTACAAATGTGATGATAGGGGCAAACATAAAGAGCCATTTACCATTTTTGATATGTGAAGGGTAATATTCTTCTTTAAGAAGGAGTTTTACAACATCCGCAAAAGACTGGACAACGCCACCCAGTCTGAATCCACCGACATTCGTACGGTTTGGTCCCAATCTATCTTGAACCAAACCGGCAATTCTTCTTTCCAACCACACCAAAATAGGAATAGTAAGAAGTGCCAATAATGCGCCCAAAACAAAAGATGCTACTGCGATAAGGAGTGCTGCCGTACTCATAGGCTTATCTTTAGTAGAGATTCTACAATAGTAGGAATGGGGTTGTTTCTTGATACTGCTTTTTCACATTTTTGAACAATGCCATCTTCATTCATCAGTGTTCCGGAGTATTCACTGAATACTGCTATTGGAAAGACAAGATCATTACACCCACGTTTATGGGTAAGAAAGTGTATATAGGAGTCTGCACTAAACTCCTGAGGATGATTGAAGTTAAGAATTAATCCATGACTTTTTGGTATATTTGTATCAATATCCAATGACTCTATTGTTTTATAGTTAGCGGCTCTATGTGCACTTTTTAACATATCGTCTTTAAAACTTTCATCTCTATAGACATCAAGAGGTGAGTACACGGATGCATTGATTTTGTTTGCAAACATTAAAATAGCATCTATCTCTTCGGTATAAAGATTTGCATCTATGACCACACTTATCGAATCTTGATATTTTTGTATCAACTTTTTAACTTCCAGCACGGCTTCACTCTCTGTAATTTCTTTATGATTCAAGAGTATTGATGTTTGACGGTTAGCTTGTAACGCTTTATAACTGAGTCTCCCCTCATCACAGATGAAAAAGCCATTGACATCATCATTTCTTCTGGGTCTAAATCTATACATAACATCATCCTGATACTTGAGTTTGTTATGGTCTATAAAGATATTACACCCTTTGGCACAACCATGACAGACTGAGTTTGCTGTTTGTAAAAACCATACTCTTTGAGCAAATCTAAAGTCTTTACTTGTCAAAGCGCCAACAGGACAAAGATCTACGACATTCATGGCATAGGGATTGTCCAGTTTTCTACCAGGCATGGTACTTACTCTTGCCTCATCACCACGACCAATGATGCCAAGTTCATGGGTACCGGTGATCTTATCGGTAAACCTTGTGCATCTTGCACATAAAACACAGCGTTCCTGGTCAAGCATCACATTTGAGCCTAGATCAACATGCTTTGCATGTTTTACCTTCTCTTGTATGGTGACTTTTGCATCATGAAGTCCGTAGTCCATATAGAATTCTTGCAAAGAACATTCACCTGCCTGGTCACACACTGGACAATCAACAGGATGATTGATAAGCTCTAATTCAAGAATATCCCTGCGGATCTTTTCAATATTCTCTCCTGTAGAACGCACTTGCATATTTGCTTTTATAGGTGTGTCACAGGCTATTTGTGGTCGTTTTTGACCTTCTATCTCTACCATACACATCCTACAGTTTCCATCAGGACCTAGTGATTCATGGTAACAAAAGTAGGGTACTTTTATTGCTTCTTTTATAAGAAGGTCTATAAGCAATGAACCCTCTTTGGCCCTATAGGTTTTCGAATCAATGATGACATCTATCATTTTATCCATCATACCACCTCAAATTCATCTCTAAATTTACCTACAAAAGAGGTGATAACCGTTGCTACAGCAGGAGCAAACACACAAATTGTTTTACCATTCATCGTCTCTGCAATCTCTAAAAGTTTATCTATCTCCTCTTTTGTAGCTTTTTTGTTTAATATCTTGCCAACTAGTTTATCGGTCCAGCCTGTACCTTCTCTACATGGTGTGCACTGACCGCAGGACTCTTCATGGTAAAATTCTAAAAGATTTTTTAATGCACTGACCATACAGGTCTCCTCATCCATCACTATCATCCCCCCTGTACCAAGGCTGCTTCCCAAACTTCGCATCGTTTCATAATCCAAGGTTGCCGTGCTCGCTTCCTTAGCATTCAATACAGCACTTGAAGCACCACCGGGTATGACTGCTTTGAGTTTTTTACCATTTTTAATCCTCTCGGGAATAATTCCCCGACCCTTGGGTCGTAACCTTATGATATAATGAGGTTATGGGGAAGCATATATTCAAAAGTCATAATAAAACATTGCTGTTATACCATATGGTATTC
>JAYEJF010000052.1:0-13037 GCA_034660455.1 Campylobacterota bacterium
GAGTATCTCTTTAAAGGTGAAACATTAGGGGAAGCAGTACTTCATGCAAAACGTGAACTTGGTATAAGATATTTGGATACTATCTTGAATGGTAGTCTTCTTGGGGATGTGACACTGAAGCTTGAATAGCTTTGGTCATAAAATATATAAAACACTTTTTCTAAAAAAAGAAAAAATAGAAAGGATTTATAAAAAATGAAAGATAAAGATCTTAAGCGTCTTCTGAAGGCAGAACAAATACTTAAAATAGGTGCTTTTGTGTGAATTTGAAAGAGGCTTTAATATTTACTTTATTTGCTATAATATCTAAGAAATTGAAAATTAATAATATATTTGGAGATTATTTATGAATGTTAATGTTGTTTGTCCACATTGTCTCAAAGTGAACCGTATTCCTAAAAAAGAGTCGTATGCCAAAGCCAACTGCGGAGGATGCAAATCTTCTCTGTTAGATGCAAAGCCCGTGAGTGTCGATGCAGATACGTTGGGTACCTTTTTAGCGAACTCTGAAATACCTGTAATAGTCGATTTTTGGGCACCGTGGTGCGGTCCATGTTTGCAAATGGCTCCTGCATTTGAAGAGGTAGCACTGCAAATGCCGCTTCAAGCACAGTTTTTGAAGGTCAATACCGATGAGCAGCAAACACTTGGTGCTCAATATCAAATTCAAAGTATTCCTACACTCATAGCCTTTAAAGGCGGAAAAGAGATAGATAGGGTTTCAGGTGCTTTTCAAGCTTTACAGTTAAAAGCATGGGTAAAACGACATATCGTATGAGTAAAATACTCTTACTTGAAGATGATGCCAACCTCAATGAAACGGTGACTGAGTTTCTTGAGGAGCAGGGCTATGGTGTTGTTTCCGTTTATGACGGCGAAGAGGCACAGGAAAAATTGTATGAGAGTCAGTATGATCTTCTTTTACTCGATGTCAATACCCCCGGTATGAATGGTTTTGATCTGTTGAAAGAGGCACGTGAAGAGGGTGTACTTGCACCGGCAATTTTCATTACCTCTTTAGATTCCGTGGATGATTTGGAAAAAGGATTTCAGAGCGGTTGTGATGATTATATTCGTAAGCCTTTTGTACTTAAAGAGCTCTATATACGGGTTGATACACTACTTAAACGTGGTTTTTTCCATGAGTCCAAAGAGCTTATAAAGATTGATAATACTATTGAGTATGATATCAAGAATAACGAACTCATTATAGAGGGAAAGATAGTCTCTTTGGGACATAAAGAGTCAATGCTCTTAAAACTGTTTATGAAAGCCGAAGGTGAAGTGATTGCCCATGAACGTATTTATGGACATTTATGGGATTATGATGAAGAGCCCAGTGATACGGCTTTGCGTACATATATTAAAAATCTCCGTAAAATCATAGGTAGGGAAAAAATTGTTAGTATTAAAAAACAAGGCTACAAATTCATTACTCATTAGTGAACAGAAATCCCTTTTTCGATTTCTAACACTCTATATTGCCATGGTAATCTTTTTGATTACACTGCTTTCACTTTTTTATTATCAAAGTCAAGAAAAACTGATGCTTTCAGATCAAAGGGCGATGCTGACCAAGTATGCCTATATACAGACAAAAAGACTTAAAGTGTTACATCATTTTTTTGATGAGCGAAGAGACTACCCAAGGGATCCTCGTTTTAAGTCCGCTATCTATGATCTGGAATATGTCAAAATATTTTCTCTTTTGGAGCATGATGAGATTCTTTTTGATAAAGAGATTTATTTAGCACCGGGATATATACATTTTGTTAAGAGTTTAGATGACTTTTATTTAGGTACAAAATATCTCATTATTGAAGTGAAAGATGATGGTGTCTGGAGAGAGGAGATATGGAAAAATATTATAGTGTACGGGTTATTTTCATTTCTCTTTTTCACACTTTTTGGACTCTATCTTGCCAAACTCTTTTTAAAGCCGATGCGGGATTCTATTTTATTACTTGACAGGTTTATCAAAGATACGACACATGAATTAAATACGCCGCTTTCAGCAATACTTGCCAATATTGAAATGATGGATACCGAGGTAATGGTCGAGAAAAATAAAACGAAATTGAGGCGTATCAATATTGCGGCCAAAACAGTTTCACTTCTCTACAAAGATCTTACCTATTTGACACTGGAACAAGAGAAGGCAAATCTTGATGAACTCATAGATATTAAAGCGTTGATTCATGATAGGGCTGAATACTTTTCCGTCTTGGCACAATCCAAACATTTAGAGTGCATATTAGATCTTGAAGAGGCATCTATTCTAATAGACAGACGTAAATTTACAAGGGTCATCGATAATTTGATTTCCAATGCAATTAAATACAATAAACGATATGGAACCGTAGGGATAGAGTTGAGGCAGGGAATGTTGGCAATCTGGGATACGGGTATCGGCATGAAAGAAGATGAGATAGATTTTATATTTGATAGATATATTCGGTTTAATAGCGCGGAAGGCGGTTTTGGTGTCGGGTTAAGTATCGTGAAAAAAATAGTGGATGAATATCATCTCTCCATTGTAGTAGATTCAAAAGAGTCGGAGGGGACAAGGATGGTGTTAAGATGGTAAAGCATTTGGTTCTTTTTGTATTACTTGTATCAAGCTTGTATGCAGATAATGTATATGAACGCTCTTGTGTAGGGTGTCATAAAGCTTTACCCACATCACTGCAGAGTATGTTCAAGCGTTATCTGCTTGTGTATGGGGGAGAAAAAAATGTCAAAGCGGGGCTGAAACATTATTTGAAATATCCTTTAAGAGAGATATCGGTGATGTCTGATCTGTTTATTGATAATTACGGTATTAAAAAGAAAACAATATTGACAGACAGACAAATCGATCAGGCCTTGGATATATACTGGGAAAAGTTTAAGGTCATTGATAAGTTGAAGTAGTTACAATATAGTAATACCTCTGGACAAGGTTGTATTATCTTCATATAAAAGGAATAATGATGAAAAAACTATTATCGCTAATTACAGTAGTTGCAGTTTCAATGATGGGTACGCCTAGCATAGCATCTGCTAGTGTAGAAAAAGGGCAAAAACTCTATAAAAAGAAGCTTCGAAAATACTGTAGGATATCTGGTGTACGTTTTGCAAGAACACATACACAAGATGAATGGGAAGAGCTTTATGAGGATGGAGAGTTTGAGAAAGAGACGTATAAAATATGTCCTAAATTAAAACCGGGTAAGATAAAAAAAGAGTGGTGGGATGATATTTATGACTTTACGTATGAATATGGTAAAGGCGGATCTCACGTTCCAAAATGTTAAATTTTATGTCATGTAACTTCTAGAAGCAGTTTATGTTATACTACTTCGTATATGTTTGACTACTTCACAATACTTTCACAATTACGTGCTATGATACATTATCTAAAATATAAAGGATGGTAATTAATGAATAAGTTTACTAAATTGGCAGTTGCCACTTTACTTGGTATGGCTCTATTATCAACAACTGCATCTGCAGATGTGAAAAAAGGGCAAAAGATTTATCTTAAAAAATTAAAAGCACCATGTGGTTTCTCAGGGGCTAAATTTGCACATAAACATACGCAAGATGAGTGGGAATCTATTAAGGAAGCGGGTAAATTTGCAGAAGAGGTACAAAAAATATGCCCGAAAGCAAAAATAAAAGAGAAGTATGTACCGGATGTATATGACTTTGTGTATGAATATGCGTCAGATTCAGGGAACATACCTAGCTGTTAATATAATTTTAAGCTAAATAGATATATTATTTATTTTTAAATAAAAGGGATTGATTATAAGTATGATTTATAGTCAATAAAATATATAGGTTCTAAGAATCAGAAAAAATGTCTGATTCTTAGTAAATAATATCAATAAAAAAGGAATTAAAATGAAAAAATTTGCAATCTCAATGTTACTTGCTGGATCTACACTACTTATGGCTGATGGTGCTGCTGCTTACGCTAAATGTGTTGGTTGTCATGGTGCAAACGGTGAAAAAGCTGCACTAGGAAAATCTGCAATCATTACAGGTCAAGATGCTGCTAAAACAGTTGAACAACTTAATGGTTACAAAGCGGGTACACTTAACGCACATGGTATGGGTGGTCTTATGAAAGGTCAAGTAGCTTCTATGGATGATGCTGCTATCAAAGCGGTTGCAGATTATATTGCAGCAATGAAATAATCAATTTTAACACTTTTTATTCAGAAGCCTTTTGGCTTTTGAATACTTCTATTTTTCAAATAACTTGAGTTCACTCATTACATACCACTTCCGCATTTATCTGCTTCACATTTCATTGTAGAGACTCCTTTATTTGGCGTTATTTTTCTGTTTTCTGATGCACATTTTGTACTTAATCTGCCCGTTTTTTCAACGCGTACACAGGCATATAATGCTTTGGTGGTCATGGCTGTGAGAACACACTCCCGTCTGTTGTCATTTTCATCGAGTTGGTTTAATATGTTCATTTTCTTTTTTACTAGGACGGCAGAACCATCTACCATACTAGCACCGCATTTACCCGGTCCACATTTCATGCCGCCTTGGGTCATGGAGTCTGTTGGCTTTTTTTCACTACATGCTGATATGAGTAGCAAGAGTAATCCTGTTATGAGAATATCTTTAAATTTCATCTATTTCCTTTTTTTGAGTTGATACCTTTCGTAAAGTTCATACAGTATAGGAATAAGTACCAAAGAGAGTATTGCTGAACTGACCACACCGCCTATCATGGGTGCTGCAATACGTTGCATGACTTCTGAACCTACTCCTGTAGTATACATAATTGGAAGTAGCCCTGCTAATATGGCAAATACAGTCATCAATTTAGGACGAACCCTCTGCACGGCACCTATATAGATAGCATTATTTAAATGTGAGTGATTAAAATGCTTACCTTCTCTCTTTTTTGAATCATCGATGCTCTCTTGTAAATAGACAATCATGACAATGGCTGTTTGGGCTGCTACACCTAACAGTGCTAAAAAACCAACGATGACGGCGATACTCATACTAAACCCAAGCATATCAATATAGACAACTCCTCCAAGCAGTGCAAAGGGAAGTGTGAAAAAGACGATGAGTGTCGGGATGATAACCCTAAGGGCAAAATAGATGAGTAAAAGTATGAGAAGTAAGACAACAGGTACGATCCATACAATTTTATTCATGGCAGACTCTAGATATTCAGACTGTCCTGCCCACTCTATATAGTAACCGGTTGGCAGCTCTATATCTGCAAGCACTTTTGTTGCAAGTGTTTTGTATTTTGTGGCAGAGGTACCGGCTTTGGGGGTAATATAGACAAAAGTAACAGGTGTTGCCATTTCTGATTTAATCACGGAAGCACTTTCACGATAAGTGATATTTGCAAAAGTAGAGAGTGGAACAAATCCTAGAGGTGTTTTCACTTGAATATTGTGTATGTCATCTAAATTACGTCTCTCCTCTTCTTCGTAACGCAGTGCAATAGGGTAGCGTTCCAAACCTTTATACATGGTAGTAACCTTTTGACCTCCAATAGCAGTAGAGGTATATGCATGAATGAGTGATTTGGAAATATTGTAACGCTGTAAAGCCTCTGTATCGATATCGATATCTATAAAAAACCCTGCAGAGGCTTGATCTGAAAAAACAGATTGTGTCTCTTTCAAATCACGTAATTGCTGTTCTATCTCTAGGGCTTTTTTTTGTAAGACATCAGCATTTTTTCCATAAAGTTTTATGCCTATAGGTGTACGTATGCCTGAGAGTAACATATCTATACGTCCGCGAATAGGGTAGGTCCATGAATTGACAAGTCCCGGGACTTGTAGTGCTTCTTCCATTTCAACCATCAGTTTTTCATAGGTCATACCCTCTCGCCACTCTTTTTGGGGTTTAAAGGTGATAATGGTCTCCAACATACCGAGTGGGGCAGGGTCGGTAGGAGAGTTTGCGCGTCCACCTTTGCCAAATACGGTGGCTACTTCAGGAAAAGATTTGATAATCTGATCGGTTTTTTGTGTTAATGCTTTACTTTGATCAATAGAGATACCATAGGGGGTGACAGGCATATACATGACGGTTTGTTCATCGAGCATGGGCATAAATTCCCAGTTGAGTTTTTGATAGATGGGGAGACTTAGCGTCAATGCTCCGAGTGCAAGAAGTATGACTATATATTTTAATTTCAGTCCATAGATTAAAATAGGGTGATAGAGCCAAATAAAAAATCGGTTCACAGGATTTTTGTTTTCAGGTATGATCGTTCCTTTGACAAAGAAAAGCATGAGGACGGGTACCAGTGTGATGGAGAGTACGGCACCTGCTGTCATCGCAAAGGTTTTGGTGAAGGCAAGTGGCGAAAAGAGTAGTCCTTCTTGTCCTGAGAGTGCGAATATAGGTAAAAATGAGACCACGACAAGGGTGAGTGCAAAGAATATAGGACGACCTACAAGCTGAGAAGATTTCATAATGACATTGATACGTTCACTGTCGGAAAGTACTGCACCTTTACTCTGCTGCGCTTTATGAAGGGACTTATGTGCATTCTCAATCATCACAATGGAAGCATCTACCATAGCACCTATCGCAATGGCAATACCGCCAAGACTCATAATGTTTGAACCGATACCAAAAAGTTTCATCAGTAAAAAAGGTAATGCAATGGTTAAAGGCAGAACAATGAGCATAATCAGTGTAGATCTAAAGTGCATTAAAAATAGTCCAATGATAATAATCACAATGATACTCTCTTCAAAGAGAGTTGTTTTAAGTGTGTCAATGGCTTTTTCAATGAGAGTGGAGCGATCATAAGTAGTGATAACATCTACACCTTCAATTTTAAGCTCTTCCATTTTAGTTTTGATACGTTCGATGGCACTATAGACATCTTCACCGTAACGTACCATGACAATACCCCCGACCACTTCACCTTCACCGTTGAAATCTGCTACACCCCGTCTTGATCCCGGTACCATCTCTACACGGCCTACCTGTTCTAATGTCAACGGTATACCGCTTTTTGTTGTGACTACAAGTTTTCGTATCTCATCTAAATCTTTAATGTAGCCTTTTGCTTGTACCATCCATTCATAACCATTTTGAATGACAATACGTCCGCCGGTGTCATTGTTATTCTTCTTAAGTCTCTTTGAAATATCTTGAATAGAGAGATTGTATTGAACCAATGCATCATTGTTGACCGTAATCTGGTAAGTGGGGACAAAACCGCCAACAGTGGCTACTTCACTTACCCCATCTACACCCATAAGGGCATATTTGTAGTAGTAATCCTGCAAAGTACGTAACTCATCAAGTGTTTTTGTCTGTGATGTGAGGGCATACTCATAAGCCCACCCAACTCCCGATGCATCAGGTCCTAAGGTAATTTCCATGGAATCAGGAAGTTGACTTTGTATGGATGCCAACTGTTCGAGCACACGGCTTCTTGCCCAATATAGATTGGTATTTTCTTTAAAGATAATGTAAATGAGACCATTTTCATAGGTAGAAAACCCGCGTACCGTTTCAATGTTTGAAATAGCAAGAAATTGTGCCACTAAAGGATAGGTCCCCTGATCTTCAATAATCTCCGGACTCTGTCCAGACCATGTTAACTGGACAATCACCTGTGGAGGTGAGAGGTCAGGGAGGGCATCTAAAGGGGTATTTTTCATAGCCCAAATAGATCCAACTATGATGAAGAGTGTACTCATGAGTACCACAAAACGGTTTCTAATGGAAAAGGCGATAAGTTTTTCTATCATAAACAGCTCCTAATACAGAGAATTGATCTGTGCATCTGAGTCCATCATGAAGAGGGCGTTGTTTACCAGTGTATCCTCTATATGTAAGCCTTTTATCACTTCATAATGGTTTCTATCAAGAGGAGTAACGTCTATTTCTACGGGTTCATATTCTCCTTTGAATTCAGTTGCTAAGAAGGCGTACCAAGTACCGTTTTTACGTATGGTAGCTGTTCTTGGTATGACTAAGCGGTTTTGATTCCGGGTTGAAGCATCGATTTTTACATACATACCCGGTTTGAATATCTCTTGGGGGTTGTGAAGATTTAAGCGTAAGGTTGCCGTTGCTTCTTTGGGATCAATCATTGGGTATAAAATATCTTTTGTTGCCTCATATGAGGTATTTTGACCTTTTATTTTGACACTGAAATATTGTAGTGTATGAAGATCTTTTATCTGATCTTGAAAAAGTTTAACTTCGACCCATACATCATCTAAATTAATAATTCCAAAAAGTTTATTACGGGAATCGAATGATGATCCCTGATTGATGTTTTTTTCAAATATCCAACCCGATATTGGTGCATAAACGGCGGTAAATGCATCGACTTTACGTTGCTTCTCTATATCACGGATCTCTTTAGGGCTTATTCCTAAAAGTAAAAGGTTTGCTTTTGCACTTTGAAGCATCTCCGGGGCGGAACGGGTTTCATTATATTTGATGGAGTTCAAATAGTCTTGTTTTGCTCTGTAGACTTCTGCAGAGTAGACTTTGGCTAAAATATCACCTTTATTAACTTTTTGATAGCGCGTATCGGCAAAAAGATGTTCTACATAGCCAGAGTAACGTGTTGTAACATCAATTTTATGTTTCTCTTGTGCAGCAATATAGCCATAGTTCACTTGTTTTTTTTCCATGGAGATATTTTTTACTTGTACGGTTGTTACGTTAAATAGTTGTTGAATGGTCGGTTTTTTTTGATCTCTTTGAAGCTTTTTGATAGTGGGTTTTGACTGAGGAATTTTTATATTTTTTGTCATAGTTTCTTTACCCATACCACATTTTCCTGGTGCACATTTCATGTTGTTTTCACTTAGCAGTGTCTGTGGAAGCAAAAAAAGAGACGACAGTAAAAAAATATATATGTTTAACATTATAGTTCTCCTATGAGGGATGTAAGTCTGGCTTGTGTTCGAAGGTATTCCGCTTTAATAGAGGTGTACTCTTCTTCAAGTGCCAATTTTTGTTCTAATAGGTTGGTATAAGCAAAGAGGTTACCACCGCTTTGTATACCTGACTGTGTCAGTTCGAACATATGTTCAAGCTGGGGCAGGCTCTCATTTTCAATGATAGTATAGATCATATAGGCTTCTGTGAGTTTTGCATACATCACAGCTATTTCACTTTCTAAAGAAGACTTAAAATCTAAGGAAGCTGAGGATGCAGCCAAAACTTCTTTACGGGCCTGTTGAGATTTTAGTTTTTCAGTACCATAGAGTGGCAAGGAAAAACCAACAGTGATGGAAGCATAATCGGGATAATCCTGACGGTTAAAATAACCCACCTTCACGTAGGGATCAGGATGAATATTTAAGTCCTGAATGGTTTGATTTGCCGAAGCAATATCTTTTTGTGATTGGGTCATATGATAGTTTGGATTATCATGTAAACGTGAAAGGTAGCTTTCTAAAGATTTTGGTTTCTTAATCAAGAGTGTATTTGATATCGTATGCACATTCTCTTGAACCAAATATTTTAGTTTTGCTTTTTGTATTTTTCTTATGGCTTTATAACGCTCTATACGCACTTTTATCTTTGAGAGCATCAGTGAAGCAGACATACTGTTGGTATGACTGCTATTTTGTGTTGAAGCATAAGAGGTATAGAGTTTTATATTTTGCTGTGCTACAGCTTTATATGTATTTAGTATCGTGATACGTTCTTCTATCTCTTTGAGTGTGTATGCATTCATACGTATCTCTTCAGCCAGTTTAACTTTTGCACTCTCATAAGAGTTCAGGATAAGGGATCTTTGGGCTTCTAAATATGTTTTTTGAGCATCAAGTTTTCCAAACCAGGGAAATTTCTGTTTAAAATTGATTGCCTGATACTGCATAGGTTCAATATCTCGGCTGAAAAAGTCATCAAAGGGCATATCATTGATGGTCAATGAGAGTTCAGGATTTGATATGTTCTGACTTATGGCAATCTTCTCATTCATTTGTGAAAGCCTTTGCTCTATGGTTTGAAGAGAGGGATGTTTTTCAAGTGAGAGTTCAATGAGTTTTTCGATACTCTGAGCATGTACAATTGAGAGTGTCAAAACAATATAAAGTATGATGTGCATACTATCTCCTAGGGTTAAATTGAATGTATTTTAATGGAAAAGCGTGTACTCTTCGTGCAGGGAATAGAGCTAAATAAAGAAGAAAAAAAGATAATTATTATAAAACCAATAGATTTACTTGACAATTATTTTTTTATTTGCTAAAATACACCCAGAAATATGAAAAAGCACTTGTAAAAACCCTAGATATTTACATTGGACAAGGGCATCGATTTTTTTAGCTACTATTGTCTCCCCTATTTAAATAGAGAAGCAAAAAAAAGAGATGTGGTAGATCTCTCTAGGGTTTTTAGAGGTGCTGTTGTATAAGAACAATATGTACAGGAGAGAGTATGTCCGCTAGTTGCCCAATATCTACAAGAAGAGTTGATTCAAATATGGTAAGGGTAATCTCTTTTCAAGTGGCATTTTTTACAGTCATACTTTTTATGACTCAAGAGAGTTTTTTTGCCATGGTATTGTTATTTGATTTCTTCATGCGAACGATTCGCAAGTCAACTTTTAGTCCTTTTCAGATTATAGGACAATTTGTACTTAAAGGTTGGGGTGTTGCGCCAAAACTTTGTGACGAGTCACCAAAAAGATTTGCACTCTACCTGGGTCTGATTATTTCACTTTTCCTTGTTCTCTTTTATATTGCAGGATTGAATACTTTAGCAACATCCATCACCATTATTTTATTTATATGTGCATTACTTGAGACGCTATTCGATTTTTGTATAGGATGTAAGATATACTACGCAATTCAAATAGGAAAAGGTCTTTTATATAATGATAGGTATATCAACTAAAACAATTTATGCAGTTGCTGCACTAGAGGAGCTTGGACGAAGCTCGGACAAGAGAGTACTCAAAATAAAAGAGATAGCAAGCAATGCAAAAATACCTCAAAATTTTCTTGAACAGATACTTTTAGAACTAAAGAAACAAGGTCTTCTTTCAAGTATTAAGGGTGCACACGGCGGATATAAACTGGCTAAAAACCTTAGTGATATTACGCTTAAAGATGTTGTACTCATTTTGGAATCAGATATTTTTTTGAACAGCCATCAATCCGATAATCTTGGACTAAATCTTTTTTGGGATGATGTTTTAATGCATGCTACAAAAGCTTTTGAAATACCACTCTCTGAACTTAGAACCTATCAACTTAAAGCCAATCAAACACTCAATTATTCAATATAGGGGGAACAATTATGATGAATAACACAACAGATTTTAATTTTTTTAACACGCAACTTGTCCATGAAGTAGGTTCAAGTGTCGGTCCAATTGCACCTACGATTACACCATCTGCAGCCTATGGATATGTAGATGCAGAGGAGGCTGAAGGTATTTTTTCTGCCCAAGTGAATAAACCTCTATATGCCAGAGTAGGTAATCCTACTAACGCAAAACTTGAAGGGATAGTAGCCAAATTTGAAGGTGGACTAGGTGCTATTGCTACCGCATCAGGTATGGGTGCAATCTCCATGGTCTGTACGGCATTTTTAAATGCAGGTGATGAGATACTATGCATTGGCGGTTTTTTTGGTGGAACCTACTCATTGGTCAATGAGACGCTGGCACGTTTTGGTGTAACAAATAGCTTTTGTGAAGTAGATGATTTTGAACACATAGAGGGTGCGCTTAAACGTGGTGTAAAGATGGTCATTTTTGAATCTGTGGGTAATCCAAGTTTGACACTCCCTGATGTTCAAGCTATTATTGATCTGTGTAATCGCTATGAGACAGTGGTGATGATAGACAATACGGCAACCCCGCTTCTTTTAAGGCCTTTGACGATGGGTGCAGATATAGTGGTGCATTCAAGTACTAAAAATATGTCCGGACACTCAGCTGCCCTTGGTGGAGTTGCTGTATTTAGAGCAGTGAAAGAAGAGGGTGATAAATTACTCAATGAGAAGTATAAGGATCTGCATAAAATAGTCAAAAAAATGGGTAAAAAAGCCTTTATCCCCATCTGTAAAAAACGTGCGATTCGTGACTTTGGTATGACGGCCAATGCGTTTGGTTCTTTTATGACCATGGTGGGTGTTGAAACGCTTGCACTAAGGGTAGAGAGGATTAATCAAAATGTTGAGGAAGTTGCTGCATTATTGGATAATAATTTTGCAGAGGGTGTCTGCGTGAATCATCCTTCATTGGTATCTAGTAAAGATCATGCACGCTATAAAGCAGATTTTTCGCAAGGATGTGGACCGCTTATCACTATTGACTGCGGTACAAAAGAGAGGGCATTTAAATTTTTGAATGCACTGAAAATGGTTATTCTTACAGCAAATATTGGAGATAACCGGACATTGGCACTTCATATGAGCAGTACTATTTACAGTGATTTTGATGATGAAGCGTGTAAATTTCTAGGCGTACATGAGGGTCTGATTCGTGTATCTATAGGATTAGAAGATCCAAAAGCAGTTGCTGAAGACTTTTTACAAGCAGCACAAACACTCTAAGGGGTTTCTTGTTAAGAATTATTCTAAGTAGTGCTCTTTTTCTACTTTTACTTCATGCAAATGAAAAAGAGGGATTCGCATACCTCAATACTATTCGAACAAATTCCGGACTTATTGTACTCAAGTCAAATTCTGCTTTAAAAAGAGCAGCCTTTTCTCATGCCAAATATTTGATTCAAAATCAAAAAAACGGGCATGATGAAATAAAAGGAAAATATGGCTATACAGGAGATACCCCTTCTGCCCGTGCGATACATGCAGGCTATCCTTCTAGAAGTGTGATGGAAAATATTTCTCTTAACACAAGGGATTATAAAACATCTATTGAGACACTTTTTTCTGCTATCTACCATCGTTTTGTTTTTTTGAATTTAGATAAAGATGAAATAGGCCTAGGCAGATACCAAACAAAGAAAAAAAGAAAAATAAAACAGGCGTATGTGTACAATTTAGGTTCTTCGGAAATTTCAAACTTGTGTAAAAGGTTATTTATTTTA
>JAYEJF010000053.1:0-12492 GCA_034660455.1 Campylobacterota bacterium
TATCCCAAAAATATTTAAATATTATTTTAGGCATATCGGGATGACGTAGGATTGAGTGAGGTTTATCTAAAAGCTCTCCTTGTGTGTAACCAGCCAATTTAAAAAATATCGGATTTGCATAAGTAATATCACCTTTCTCATTTCCTTTCGAGACAACAATGTCCACTGGTTTCACTTCATGTTCTACATCTGTTGGTACAATGCCCATAAAAAAACTCCTTAAAATTATAAATTATTAGCCTAAATAACGGCATCTCATTCTATATTAAAAAAGATGAAGAAAAGATGAAAATCTTTTCTAATCCTATTGAAGATTAAGTATTAGTTTCTGTAACGACATATAAGAGCTAATCGTATCAAGATCTTTATATCCTCTTAACTGTTTTGTAATTTTTCCATTGCGTCATTAAATGTAGCTAAGCTTGCCCCATTTGACTTAAGAAAATCTTCTAAAATTGCTTGTGATGCTTCCATGCCACCACTCTGTTCTGCAGCCAGTAACTCTTTATAAAGTGGTTCAATCACTCCTCTTGCAGCAGCTGACATCCCTCTACGGGTTGAGACATAATTCCGAATTGAACCGTCAGGATTTTTAGCGACTCTTACATGCGCAAATACCCAATAAAAACCACCATCTTTAGAAAGGTTCTTCACAAATGCTTTTACATCATTCCCTGCTTGAATGGTGTCCCATAGATATTTAAAGACAATTTTAGGCATATCTGGATGACGCACAATCGCGTGGGGTTGATCAAGTAACTCTCCCTTAGTGTAACCCGCTAATTTAAAAAAAATAGGATTAGCATAGGTAATATCACCTTTTTCATTCCCTTTTGAAACAACAATATCTACTAATTTAACTTCATGTTCTACGTCTGTTGGTGTAACATCCATAAAATAACTCCTTAATACTATACAAATTAACCATTTTTGGCACCTCCCAATGAAAAGCTCACAATACAAATACAATCTTAGATAGGAAAAAGAAAAATAGAAGAAATCTATGGTAACTTGGCAATCTCTCTCAAAGAGACCCATAGTTTTCCGTCCCTACTTCGCAATAGGTTTGGCTTTTTCATATCATGAGAAATATTTCTAGGCAATATTATATCTATTGAAGATGTCTATGTCAACTTTCAACTATATATAAAATATTTTTCTCACTAACATACCTAACGCAAGCAGATAAAGTACTAAAAGTGCCATTTTATGGTTTTTAGAGGTCACATGATCTTTGAGCCATATCCCTACCGCAACACCCAACAATGATGCCACAGCAACATTAAGTGCATCTGTAAATACAATACTACCTGAACTTAATCTACTTATCATCCCTGCGACAGAAGAGAACACAACAAAAAACAGCCCTGCACTCACTGCTTTTTTGATAGGATAATGCAATAATCCAACCAACAATGGTGTTAATATAATAGACCCTCCAATACCCAAGGTAATCGAAAATACGCCGATGATAACACCAATGAAAAAAAGTAAACCTTTATTTAATGTTTTTGTCAAAGTCTCATCTTCATGCTCTTTGGAAAAAAAGAGTCTAGCAAGAGAAAAGAGAAGAATCCCAAAAAATGTAAATTCTAAAAAACTATCGGAGAGATATGCAGTAACGGAACCCCCTATGTAACCACCAAAAAAACCGCCAAAACCGACAAATAACCCTTCGCCAAGCAGTAGTGAGCCTTTTTTATAATTCAGATAAGAGCCGTAAATTGAAGAGAAAACCATTTGAACAATAGAAATACCTATAGCATCCTTTATCTCAATTCCCAATGCTAAAAGTATAGGTACAAGAATCATTCCCCCGCCAATTCCGAAAAATCCCGACATTGTACCGATAAATATACCCACAAGTATAAGTTCAAACATCATTTTTATGCCCCCTAAATTGAGAAATGATTATATCACTTTCTTACAAACTTTACACTAATTCTGATATACTAAAGTTCAGATAAACTTCAGGAAGCATATATGATGTCATTCATTAAAAAAATATTTCAACAATTGTTACTGCTTTTGAGTATTGCTGTACTCTCTTTTATGATTTATACAGTAGTCAATTTACTTGAAACAGGAGAAAAAGCGAAAACATTAAAAGAAGATTATGCCCAATTGCATAGTGTAGAATTTGGACTTTTTAACTCATCGGTATGGATAGAGAAAATTTCAAATATTGTCGATCAAAAAATTGATGAGTTTGATTTCACTGAAAGCAGTCGCGCTGAGATAAAAACCTACATTGAAACCATACTAGACACACTCATTGTCGAGGCAGACCGTAGTGTTAGAGAACGCAATAAAAACAAGAGTGGTTTTTTTGACTCTCTTTTGGGCGATACAAAACAGCTGGTCACAGACTCTCTTTTGGATATTAAAGATTTGAGAAAAAGGGTACCTGAATTTACAGACACTATTCTAAACGAACTAGAAAGACCCAATAACCAAAAGATACTCAAAAAAGTGATGAGAGATAAACTCAAATCGTTTACTCAAAATAACCTTTCACCCACAGATATTAGTAATTACAATGCCATATTAAAGCGCTACAACACAGAGAGCTTTGAAGCATGTACGATTGTTCTAGATGGTATTCTTGCAAAAACAACACAAGATATGGACAATGATGCAATTATGATTTTATCTTTAGCCACCTTCCTCATATTTATTATTCTTCTTCAAGGCAGCATTCTTAGATCTATTACACTTTTTTTACTCACAGTGACAAGTATTACTTTACTCATTCCAGGACTCTTCTTACCCATGATTGACATTGAAGCAAAAATAGCAAAATTCCATTTTACAATACTTGAAAAACATATTATCTTTACAGATCAGATCCTCTTTTTTCAAACCAAAAGTATCTCTGATCTGGTTAGACTTTTGTTGGAATATGATGAAGCTAAAATGATATTTGTAGGTGTATTGCTGACACTCTTCAGCGTGATCTTTCCTTTTTTGAAACTTGTCTCAACCTATCTCTATTTTTATAGTAGAAGTTTTATTGGCAATAATGCTACGGTACGTTTTTTCGCACTCAAATCTACCAAATGGTCTATGGCAGACGTTATGGTTGTCTCTATCTTCATGGCATATCTTGGGTTAGATGGTATTGTAGATCATGAATTAGAAGCGCTTGAATCTAGAAATATTCCTATTAATATCATTACCACCAATGATACGCAATTAAATGTAGGGTTTTTCCTCTTTCTGGGTTTTGTCTTTAGCAGCTTTGCACTCTCAATCCTAGTCGAACGATCACGTAAAAAGTCATGATTTAAGAGGAGAGAAAAGATTGGGAGAAAAAATCTTCTATGACTTTTCTCATCTCTACGGGATCTTCGATATGATTTACATCATTTCTAAAAGCTGAAGCACCTGGATAACCTGCTTTAGAGTAAGAGTGTAAATTTTTTCTAAAGATAATCGCACCATACTTGTCATAATGGTCAATCATCTGATCAAAATGCTCCAAAACTACCTCTTTGATAAGCGTAGGAGTGGGTTCATCCATCCCCTCTCTGATTTGTTTAAAGATCCAGGGTTTTCCTACTGCTGCACGACCTATCATGATACCATCAGCATTGGTATAGTCAAGTACCCACTTTGCTTTGGCAGGGGAGTCAATATCTCCATTGGCCAATACAGGGATTGTGACACTTCTTTTTATCTCTGCAATGGCATCATAATCGACAGCTGCTTTATATCTCCCTGCTCTGGTTCTTCCATGGACTGCGATATAATCAGCCCCGCTCTCTTGGCATATTTTAGCAATCTCTTCATGATTTTTCTCATTAAAACCCAAACGGAACTTTACTGAAGTATACTCTTTATTGGAATATCTTTTAATCGTTTCAATCACTTTTGCCATTTGAGGCAAATCCGTCAATAGAGAAGAACCTTGAAGATTGTTTACTACTTTAGGGGCAGGACAACCGCAATTTAAGTCAATAGCCGTCACATCATCGCGTAAATTGATCATTTCAACCGCTCTCTTTATGACATCAAGGTCAGAGCCTGCAATCTGTATTGAATAGGGGTTTTCAATAGGACTTTTTTCTAACATACGATTTGTTTTTTGATTGTTGTGTATCAGAGCATTGGAGCTTATCATTTCCGACACGGTCAAATCAACACCAAACTTTTTAACAACAGAACGGAAAGGGAGATCAGTAAAACCCGCAAGAGGTGCCAAAGCATAAAGCGGTTTGCTAAAATCGAGCGTAGGCACCATATACTCTTTGTACAATATACTCTTTAATAGTGTTTCGTTTTTGTACAGACAGAATATATGTCAATAATATCTTCTAGTCTATATTTACTATTTTGTTTTTTAAGTTCATAAAATGCTCTAAACTTTAAGAAATCATTTGCTTCTTGTTCATCAAGATAAATGCCAACCTGCTCTATCAATTCATATTCGAATAAAAGATATAAATAGGCATTTTGCGCTTTATGATTTTCAGATTGATAACTTCTAAACAGTGTAAGGTTTTCTTCGGGTCTTAAATATTTTTTTGTGATTAAAGCAACTTCAATAAAATCCCGACAGGTCAAATTGAGTTCTTTTACAAAGTTGGTCAAGATCTCTGATGTAAGCTCAAGAGTGTCATCTTCATCAATACGTTTGAGCATCACTAAAAAGTTTTGAACATCAAATACTTTTACATATTTACGTGCATCAATGAAATTCATTTTATTGGCAAATCTCTCAAGTGCCAATGCCTGTACTTCAGGTGAATATTCCGTTGTCGATTTCATAACATTTTCAACAAATTTATCATCAGACCTCATGCAATTGAGTCGATTTTGTATCAAAATTGGATTACCCGAGTGAAATACTTTAGACATCTTCTCCTCTTTTAAGTCTATATATTCACCATTTTTGATTTTTCGTATGATATTAACAACACGTGAAAGTCTTGGGGAGAGACCATCTACGTTATCAGATATCGTAATTGATGATTTAGCTAAAAGTCTTGCAGAACTTCCAAGTTCATCAATGGCATACTTTTGTTCTTTGGGTTCATTTACCAAAGACCAATAAAGAGCATCTTCTAAAGTATTTGTATCTTTTTTCCATTTTTTGAGTAAAAAAAAGTGTTTCAATCCATAAAAGAAAATATGCATCATCGTAAAGATAAGGAGGAGAAACATAGGTAAAGTAATCCAAAACGCCACTGGAAAATTCAAATTAATTCCCATAATTTCCATAGCATAGTAATCTGGATTCATCGTATATGTAAATGCCGAAACTGTAGCAATAAGCACTAAAGATGCAAACATAAATAATCCCAATTTCATTTTATCCCCCTATTTGATAATACGCTCTATTAGTTTGTATTTTTTTGCTCTTTTTCATTAATCTCACGACATGTAATACAAAAACGAGCAAAGTTTTTAACTTCTAAACGCTGTTTGGAAATAGGCTCTTCACACATTTCACATATTCCAAAACTCTCTTGTTTTATTTTATCTAAAGCAAGTTCAATTTCGTTTAATTCTTTACGCTGTTGTACTAAAATCGCACTATCTATAACAGTTTCAGCCGAAGCTGCGGCATAATCACCCTCATCGTTAAGCTCAAGATCTCTCATTTCATCTAACTCCAATGATGTACCTCGAAGATTTTTTTCTATCTGTACTCTTCTATCCAATAACTTATTTTGAAAATCTTTTAACTCTACTTCTGTTAACATTTCAATCTATTCCTATATTTTTATTTTATTTTTCATTTTCAGATAAAGACTACACTCCATAAAGGGCCGTAACCTGAACTGCTAATGAATATTAAGTAGAAACCCTATTGAAGCTCTACTTATGATATGGATGGTTATTATTGATAGTCAGTGCCCTAAACACCTGCTCCATCAATACAACTTTCACTAATTTATGTGAAAGCGTAATTTTACCAAATGATACGGCATTATTACATTTAGATATAAAATCCCTCTCAAAGCCGTATGCACCGCCAATGTAGAGGTTAATCTGAGCACTATCCTTAAGCAATTCTGCAAATTCGTGGCTATCAACTCCTTTGGCTTTGGGATCTAGTACAATATTTATACCTGAATCCAAATATTTTTCAAGTGCTTTGGTGTATGATTTTTGAGCAAAGAGCGGTGAAATCTCATGGGCCTTCGCAATCTCTTTATCAAACACCTCTATCACTTCTACTTTTGCAAAAGGCTTTGTTAATTTTTTATAGTGTTCTATCAAACCGGCATATAAATTGTCTTTTCCTTTTTTATCAATGATGATCACATTGATTTTCACCATATCTATCCTTTGATTTTCTCTTCTATTTTTGTTGCAAGCTGATACACCGCCATCGCATAATAGCTACTGTGATTGTAACGGGTAATCACATAAAAGTTTTTTGCACCGTACCAAAGTTCATCATACTGCTTTTTATGGAGTTTTATGAGACGTACTTTCCCCTGATAATTCCAAAATTTTTTGGGTGCAATTCCTTTGAGTTCTTTACGATGATAGCTTGTTTTATATCCTGTTTTATAGGCTTTGAAACGCTTTCCTTTATAAGAGACTCTTGTTGCAACAGGCTCACCGGTACGCCAACCGTTTTTTTTAAAATAATTTGCAATACTTGCAATAGCATCAGGTTTTCTCTGAAGCGTAATCTTACCGTCACCATTAAAATCAATACCGTAGGCTGCATAATTACTAGGCATAAACTGTCCAAGCCCAATAGCACCTGCATAAGATCCGTATACATTTTTAGGATTAAACTTTTCCCGTTGAGAAAGATGGATGAAGTGTTTGAGTTGATTTTTAAAAAATTTGTTTCTTCGGTTCTTTTCAAAGGCTAATGTTGTCAATGTATCAAAAACAGGGTACTTTCCCACATTGGCACCATATGCCGTTTCAATCCCTATGATTGCTACAATAATCTCTTTAGGCACACCATACTTTTTCTCCACCTTCTGTAGTGTTGTTTTATATTTTTTCAGAAAAGCAACCCCATCTTTTACCCGTTTAGATGTTACGGTACGTCTGGCATATCTCTCCCATGTACCATATTTTTCACGTAACTTTTTCGCTTTGGCTATCTGTTCGGGCGTACGTGTCTCTTTAATACGGGTTTGTTGTTTACGTGGTAAAAATGCTCTAAGTGCACTCTTTTGTACTTTTACATTGGAGAAAAGTCTATTCAGATCTTTTTTCTTCATACCATACGTTTTACTTAACTCATTAATAAAAGCACGTGTCTCTCGATTTTTTGTATAATCTTTTGTAAATACCGTTAAAGTCAGTAAGAGTAATAGTAATATTGTTTTTTTCATCTTAGAATCCTACTTTTTGTGCTATTGTACTCTATCGACATAAAAGGAAAATTATGAAAGCCTCTGATTTTAACAAAGCTATGGACTTTAGACATGCATGTAAAGTATTTGACGAAACGAAAAAGATAAGTGATGAAGAGATGCACTATATCTTAGAAGCAGGACACAAATCACCCTCCTCATTTGGTATGGAGGGGTGGAAATTCTTAGTCATTACGAACGACGCACTGAAAGAAAAACTTAGACCTGTGTGTTGGGATCAGGTACAGATTACGTCTTGTTCCCATCTGGTGATTATCCTTGCAGCGATTGACTCGGTCAAGGTGGAGAGCGGTGAAGTGAAAAAACGTTTTTCAAGACGTGAAATGCCTCAAGAAAGTCTTGATTTCTATATGGATATATATGCCAAACACTTAGAAAAAACACTTAGTTCAGATGAAAACATTTACCACTGGACATCCAAACAAAGCTATATTGCTCTAGGTAATATGATGACAGCCGCAGCGTACATAGGCATCGACTCTTGTCCCATAGAAGGTTTTGAAAAAAAGAGGGTAGAAGAGATACTTGAACTTGATACAAGCAAATACCAACTCTCTGTGGTCGTACCCTTTGGTTATAGACTCAATGAACAATCAACACAACTTAGACTTCCCTTTGATAGCGTGGTCGAGTTTATTAAGTAGTACAATGATTATTGATTTCAAAGAAAAAACCCCTTCTGAACGTTACTTGCTTATGGCATCTTCTGTTATACCAAGACCTATCGCATGGATAGCGACGCAAGGTGAGGTGCCCAACATTGCTCCTTTCTCCTACTTTACCCCACTTTCATCAGAACCTGCAACACTCATGGTATCCATAGGACACAAAGCAGACGGAACACCTAAAGACACACTCAAAAACCTAAGAGAGGGTAAAAAGTGTGTCGTGTGTATTGTAGATGAAGATCATTTGGAAGCGATGCACTTTTCTTCTAAAAGTTTACATGCCTCACAGAGTGAACTCGAACTCTTTAACATCCCTACACAAGAAGTCATAGAAGGCTTCCCCGCTATGCCCAAAGGCATCAAAGTAGCCTTTTTCTGCGAATACCTGCAAGAAGTAGATCTCAAAGGTTCCAAAACCATTCCTGTCATAGTAGAGATCAAACATCTATACCTCAATGATGCAATCATTTCGGATAAAGAGAAAATAACCTTAGCGTTTTCGAGTATTGCCAGAGTTGGAAGAGGATATGCCAAACTTAGTAAAGATATCACTGCACCTGAAATACCGTAAAGGGCACCTCTATCTTATTTTCAAACAAAAAACTTACCGCTAATCGATGCTGGATTCTTCATCATTTGGGACTGCTGACTTTTGGTAAAAGTAGTCGCCGGTAAGTTCCATGTAGAGTTCCATCCCGGTAGTCACCGTTCCGTAAATCCCGGGAATTCCTGAAGAGGCATTACACCAATAGAGGTTAGGAAAAGGCGTATCAGCTTTGAGTCTTGATACGGTATACTTTGGAAGCAGCGCTGCCCCGTAAGCATTGCCATAAGGAGAATTGCAAAAGTTTTCACTAGTGGTTGGTGAACCGACAACTTTTACAGCTATATGATCTCTAAGATCAGGGATATGATACTTCACTGCCAGGTCAATCAGCTTTTCGGAAATCTCTCTCTTCAGAGTGAGATAATCCTGATGACTCTGATTGGCAGCTTGTCTAAATGGAGCATAAGGGGCGAAAGTTGCAAGCTCGATAATATGCCCACCCTCGGGTACGACGTTTCTATGATCACTGTTATGCATTGTGGGTGTCGACATAAAGAACCATGCATGTTCCACATCAAGTTTTTTACCTGCTTCCCACATCGTATTCATATCCCAGTCCAGACAATGCCAGGTATTATGGTTACCAAGTCCGTACCTGACTGGGTCAAATCCGGGTTTGAGTCCCAAATAGACGATGACACCATTGTCAGAATACTCATATTTGAGTTTGTCCCGATAACGTTTCGGGAAATGTTGCCAACCGATGAGTTCTGCGGATTTTTGAGGATCCATGCCACAAATATAGTTTTTCGCAGTGAAAGTTTTTCCTGACGCCGTGGTGACACCAGAGATATTGCCGTTTCTAGTGGAAATTACAGTCACGGGTTCTTCAAAATAGAGGTCACCGCCGTGATCGCTTATAAATCCGGAAAGCCGCTGTATGTAATAGCTAAAGTGTTTGGTGGGAGCATATGCTCCGCTTCCATAACCGCCAAGCAAACCAACGTAGAACAGAAAGGAGAGTTTATCCGGCGGAAGCAGAAAGTCCCCTGCTTGTGCCGTCAGGATGGTCTGTGCCTCAATGGAGACTCCGCAGTCTTCGAATACATCTTGCACAGTTGCATTTCTGTAGCGTAGTAGCGTTGGATAATAAAGTGGCCCTTTCAACAGATAGTCCCACCACTGTATTTTTCTCGGCAGTGCTGCCATCTCTTTACGAAGTGCTTTCACTATTTTAAAGAAGGCATCGAGACCGGTAGTCTGCGGGTAAGCCTCTTCGATGTTTTTTTGCAGTTGGGCCCAGCCATATGGTATTTTTACTCGCTTGCTGTCAGGCATGATCATATGATCATAACCGGTTTTGTCAAACAGCTCAAAAGTGATCTCTTTTTCGAGACCAAGTCGCTTGAGAAATTCGTAGACTCTCCCACCTTCACCACAACCCCATATATAGTGCACATGTGCGCAAAAGTGATAACCGTTTCTTTCAAAGGTATGTGCATATCCACCCGGAACATCATGCGCCTCCAACATACAGACTCTATATCCCTGATTGCTTAACAAGGATGCACAGGTTAATGCTGCATTACCCGTTCCAATGAATAGATAGTCATATTCCACACCGGTAGCATGACGCTCCTTATACTGCTCATCCTGTACTCTCTTTTGTTCACTGCTAAGTGCGCCTGAACTGAATTTTTTCATCTATTCTCATTTCGTGGATCAAACATTTTGGGTAGTTTTTGTACTAGTTCTGTAGCAGCCAAATACCAATCGTATAAAAACCTACCAAATTTATTTCTGCCGGCTAAGATAGATTATGGCTTTATACTTCACAAATAAAGAAAATTAAACTTATTCAAAAAATGATAGTACATCTTTAATATGTGCATTTGTAAGGTCTTTCCCGATACTTTTACCGAGTGTTCCTTTGGTTTTAACATCAACCATTTCAATAAGTTTATTCAAATTTTCTTGCGGAAATGCTAAGTGCCATATTTTAGGTTTGGTATCGGAAATCAATGCATTGATATCATCCGCAATCTGCTGTATGCCACGACGTTCAACTTCTAGTGAACGATTATGCTGTTCTCCGGTATGATGTCCTTGGTTTCCCAGCTGGTCACTCATATCATCAGATGTACGGGTATGTGGTTCTATATAGTCCATTTTTTTCAATGATGTCAAGTTGATATTTTCTTTTTCTGTTCCTGCAGAAACATTTCTTGTCTCTTGACGATCAGCACCTTTGACAGTTCCAGCCTTATAAGCCTCTAAACTACCTAAGTTAGCAATAATTATTATATGTCCATCAAAATTCATGACTCTATTACCTCCTTTTTCTTTTTGGGTATAGTTATTTTCAATACGCCGTTTTTATATTCGCTTTCAAACTTTTCAGTATTTGCATCTTGAGGCAATGTAATTGTTCTCATATAGGAACTTGTAAAGCGTTCTTGCTTTACGTACCCTTTGCCTTTTTCTTTTTTCTCTTTAGAAGTTTTTGCTTCTACTTTAAGTATTCTCTCTTTGACCGTGATGTCAATTTTGTTTTTTTCAGCACCCGGTATATCTATCTCAAGCAGATAACTCTCTCCTTCATCCGCAAGATCTATCGCAGGTATGGAAGGAACAGAAAATGTAAATTTACTGAACATATCCTCTTTCATCATTTTTTGATGAAAACGTTCAAATATTTTACCCATCTCCTGCTGCATCTTTTGGATCTCTTCAAAAGGGTTAAAACTTGTATCCAGTGTTTTTTCCGTAGCCATTACACCGGAAGTTGCCAAAACCAAACTTGTAACCAGTACCGATACAATTTTCTGCATACTGCCTCCTTTAAGAAAATTATTTTACTTCTATCGCTTTATGTTTTAAACTTTTTTCTCTCTCAAGATCAATGACCAATCTGCCATCTTTGTATTTTGCATTGATTTTATCCTGATCGATTCCTTTTGGTAGAGAAAAACTTCTCTCTACTCTTCCAAATGAACTCTCCATTCGGTAATAGTCTTTCTTCTTTACCTCTTTTTTCATTTTTCTCTCACCCGAGACAGTCAAGATATTGTTATCAATTCTCACATCAATATCTTCTTTTTTAATACCGGGCATATCGATCTCTACATGAAAATCTCCACTTTTCTTTTGGGCAAGATTGGCAAAAGGGAGGTGACTGGCAACATTGCTCAGTACCTCTTTACTTTTTTCATATCCTTTTTCAAGTGTCTCTTCAATTTCATTTCCGATCTCTTTCGTTTTTTCAAGAATATTCATTTTCAAGCTCCTGCTATTTGATCTCTATTTTTTTAGATGTATTTTCAAGTTTTGCAAGCTTAGGTATGATCACTTCCAATACACCATCCTCAGATTCTGCGTGAATATTTTCCACATCTACATTTTCAGGTAAGGTGAAACTTCTTTCAAATTTACCGTAAGAACTTTCTACTTTATAATAATCTTCTTCTTTCACTTCTTTTTTGGTTTTTCTCTCACCGGAAATGGTTACGATATTATCTTTTACATCTACATCAATATCCTCTTTTTTCACACCTGGAAGGTCAACTTCTACATGATAGGCATGGTCTCCCTCCCTTGTATTGACAGAAGGTGTAAAGTCTGTTTTGAGCAAACTTCCTCTATTTTCAATAAAATTATCTAAGAATGAATCAAAATGTTTAAATCCATTTCTAAACTCCTGAAGTTCTCTTGACGGGCTATATTTTGTTACAAACATATTAAATCCTTTAATTTTATAATAGTAGCTGGTTTAATCCGGCTCTATAAATATTATAGGATTATAATGCTCCCTTTTTCCTAGACCAGTAAAACAACTTTCCTTATTCCACCTCTCTACGATACTAATGGTAACAGTTTTCCTCCTTCAAATCCTAAATTATTGATGTAGTCAAAGTAGACTTCA
>JAYEJF010000054.1:0-12321 GCA_034660455.1 Campylobacterota bacterium
ATCAGAAATTGGAGCCTTACAATCTCCCAACTCAACATTCATTTCAAGGAGAGATTGAAGGATGCTTTAAATTTGGTATAATCTTACAGGTTTAGAGGTGTTGACACAGAATTTATTACACTCCCGACAAATGTTCCAAAGAACATAGTTACAAATAAAAATCCACTAGCAATTTCGCAAGATGTAATCAAGTTTTTTAAACCGCTTTCAGTACCTACAATAAAATTTTCATCTTTAGGTACTCTACCATATCCTAAGAGCATTTATTATCCTTTTTTAGCATAACATCTTGTACTATAACGGGGGCGCGGGACATCGACACCCGAACTCAAATCTTGATTTTATGTTTTATGCTTATATCGTGACTATTATAATATTTTCTAATCTCCTTTTAGCCCGATATAAGTCAATATTTGGACAAATGTGGGTATTTTACCCTAATTCAAATCAGCATCTTTCCAGTATTTGGTACCGCTAATACTCATTTTTGCCATAATCCCCGTATCTACCAATTCATACACTTTTGTACCATCAGTCAAGGTCATCCCAATCTGTGCACTGTCCTCTCCGCCAACAGCAGAGGCATCCGCTTCGGCATTCCAACCTTCTGTAATAAAGGTTTGGAAACTACTTTGTGTAGGAAATATAAAGATCACCTGAACATACTTGATACCACCACCGATATTGGCACCGGCACTTGCCATTTTCATATAGGTTCGGACATTAGTGGACTTATGAACGGCAACACCTGAACCAAACCCTGTTTTGATGAGAAAAGCAAATTCACGAGAGTCAAATACCGCGTAACCAACAGCCTTGTTAAAAAGTTCTTGCGCTTCTTGTGACTCATTAAAGAGTTTAGTTAATGCTTTTTTGGCATTCGCATTAATCGTTTCTCTTTCTTGTTCAGGGGTAGGGTCATTACTGTTTATTGCATCATCTGCCGTATTTACAACTTTTGTTGTGGTATCAGAAACAGCTGTTTTAGTCTTTTCCCATAAGATATTTGCATTCTCTTTTGTCTCCTCACTGGTGAGGATATTTGCGGTATCAGAGACGACATTTTTTGTTTTATCCCAAAAGCTTTCTGCTTGAGAGAGCTGCATGGTTGACAAAATAGCCAGATGACTGACCAGTAAGAGTTTAGATAATTTAGACATCGTTTTCCTTTTTACAGTTAAGGCTAGACAATTTTCCTCGTTCCCATCGTCCCCGATGGGAATGCATATAGAGATGTAGTATACTACCAAAACTTTTCAACTTCTATTAACCCAATCAATCCTTCATAATCTCTAGCAGAACTATATCGCCAATGAGATGCTTCATCGACATAGCCACGTTTTACAGGGTTTTCATGAATGTACTGTATTTTACTTATCATCATAGCATCTGTTTGCATAAGTTTTGGCTGTATTCCTTCCTGCCATATTTGATAAGTTGCAGTTGTTTTATGTGCTTTTTTATAAAATGCTAGTTGTTCCAGTAAGGTGACAGCATTTTCTTTTTGCAAGAGTTTCAATATCTCTTTAGCAGTAAATGCTTTAAAGTTTCTCATACTTTTTGATATATCATCACTACGTGCAATTAAATGAATATGATTTTCCAGTATAACATAGGCATAAAGTTTAAAGCTATCTTCCTTTTGTAAATACTTGAAACTTTGTATGAGTATCTCTACGCTCTCTTTTCTTGTAAATATAGGTAACCAGTGAAGTATTGTACAGGTCATAAAATGTGGATGTGTTGGTTCAAATATTTTGTATCTACTTCTTCCCATGTTGGTACCTTTTTATTTTAAAGGTATCAGATAATATTGTTTGGGATTGATTTTATGTCATATTGTAATGTTTTATTTAGCTTGAATGTGCTTAGTGTATTATGTTTATATATGCATTCCCATCGTCCCCGATGGGAACAAGCAAAAATTTTCCATATTTACATGCTAAATGTCGTCACATATGATTAATATTCTTTAGCTATCATTTGCTAACTCAATAATAGGATATTGTATGGATTTTTCGTCGTTAGAGACATGGGGGTATTTGGCCATTGCTTTTTTTGCATTTGGCGGTTCACTCTTCATTGTAGCAGCAGCAGGTGTTTTTTCGTTTATGGGAAAGATGGATTTGACAACAGCATTAGCCGTAGCAACTGTGTCAAACTTTTTGGGTGATATGTTTTTATTTTATCTGGGTAAATACCAGAAAAAGGAGATACAGCCTTATTTTGCCAAACATAAACGTAAAATTGCCCTTGCCACACTTATTATGCGTAAATACGGGGTGGCTGCCATCTTTATACAGAAGTTTCTTTATGGTATTAAAACCCTTGTACCTCTATCGATGGCATTGGCGAAGTATGACTTTAAAAAATTTGGGTTTTACAATATTTTTGCCTCTATTGTCTTTGTGCTTACCATAGGGCTGTCTGCATACTATTCGAGTGAAGCAATCATCGCAATCTTTGCCTATATCAAAATTAATCCATGGATCGCACCGGTTATTTTGTTTAGTATTATAGGTACGGTATGGTTTGCGATGGAGAATATGACAAAAAAGAAGAAGAGATAAATCTAAATACTTAAAATGATTGACCTAGATATAGGTTGATCTCATAGATTGAAGGGTCTCTTACATTCATACCTACATCTAGCTTGATTTGACCCAATGGTGTTCTATAGCCTATGCCCAGACCTACAGAGGAGATAACATCTCCACTAAAATCATAATCATCTTTTGTCAGCATTGTATTATCATTAAAAACTTCAGCATAAAGATTTTCATCTATTGAATAACTCGCCTCTAACGTAAGATTTGCCATTGTTGCACCACCCTCAATGCTATAAGATGAAGGAGAAGTGATAACGCCTATCTCTTTATATCCATAGGCACGGTTACTGTCGAAGCCACCGGCAAAGAAGCGTTTGGGTTCAGGTATCTTCTCATCCTTGTACTCAACGATACCCGCTTGAGCAATGGCACCATAGGTTATATTGGAAAACGTATAGATGGCTTTGCCTTGTAAACTATATTTAAGATAAGGGTTTTCCTCAGCATAGGGTACACCATACTCCACTGAGCCACTGAAGTAATAGCCATGCTTAGGATAGATCTTAGAGTCTCTCGTATCATAATGAAAATTGAAAAAAGGATAGATAGGTGAAAAACTTCCTGCTTCAACAAACTGCGGCAATAGAGAATTTCGAGGTGAAATATCTATATTTTCTAACGCTAGTCCGGCATTGATACGCCATGATTCATCGTTATAGCCAAGTAGCACCTGCAGATACTTTTTATCTTCCGTGAATCCCTCATATTCAAATTTACTCAGACCTATCTTGCTTGTCAGGTCAAAGTAGTACTCTGAAATCTTAAAGAGTGCCGGAACAAAATACCCCATCTCTATACCTTTGTCTATGCGGGAGTATGTAAAATCTAAACTGATATTTTTCGCATTCCCCAAGAAATTTGTTCTTTTGACTTCTGTAGAGAGACGGAATCCATCGCTGCTGGTATAATCTACATCCGCACTAAAATACCATGGTCTTTGCACTTGTGAACCTGCTATTTCTACAGGTACGACATTATAGAATTTTCGATCATGCACTACCGAGATATCATCAAAGACTTTAAGATTATACAGTGCCTCATAGGTCTCTTGTATCTGCTTCGCACTAAAAGGTTCTCCCTCTTTTACTCTTATTCTTGACGCAATGACTGCGTCATCAATCGTATCAAATTCCTTTATGGTAACTTCTCCAAAGGTACACACTTCACCTTTTTTCACATTGAAATCTATATCTACCTTATGCGCATCTTTATCTACATACGCTTTACTCTCAAGGTCATAACTACAGTATCCCTCTTGCATCAGATTACTCTTGATACGCTTCTTTATCGAGACGAACTCTTTTGATCTGAATATCTGACCTTTTTTGAATGTGATAAGATTAGAGATATCATAATCACTGTTGATAGTAATAGTCTCTATCTTCACCGGCATATTTTCATCTATGCTTACAGTAACATTCGTATCTGATGTATCGATCGAAAATGCTGCATTATAAAAACCTTCTGAAGCGTAAAAGTTTTTTAATGATTTTTGCAGCGTTGGCAAAAGTCTATCTATGATTGTAGGTTTATCCTCTTTCCAAAATGCAAACAGACTTTTTGTCTCAACACCCATTGCTTTTTGAAGTTTTTTTTCTGCTATGTATTTTTGACCCTGAAATCGAATTGCATGGCTGGGAATCTTAGGCTCATTCTCTGTCGAAAAAAATGAAAAAAATTCATTTTTGCTCTGGTTTGCATCCCATGAACGACCGATAAAAGGTAGCTTGTCAATGTTTATGCCTATAGTAGAGAAGAGATATTTGATTGTCTCACCTCCAAGGTTGGAAAAGAGTGACTTTGACATACTGTCACCCATCATCAGAAGCATATTTTCTTCACTGATATTCTGAGTATTATCCTGTACATCAAAAAGTATTGTGGAGAGTATCTGTTTTCTGCTCATATGAGGTGTGGATGAGAAAGTGATATTTGGTTGATGGAGTTCACCTGCAATCTGTATCTTGATCTCTATTTGTCTTGTCTTATAGATGGTTGTGATATCAAGGAAAGGGTTAAATGGATCTCCTAATAGGTTGATGGTACTATCTTTGAAGAGAAATTTTTTGTGATGTATACTATAGGATGAGCCATCCAAAATTTTTATAGATCCCAAAACCTCTATAGGCGCTTTAAATGCTTTTTGAATCATGATATTTGCTTCGGTTTTTACATCTGCTTTGTCTGTTATGAAACGAAAGGGTTTGTCTGTATTGACTGTGATGGAAGTACTTAAGTTGGTCATATAGAGCATGCTCTCTCTCTTTTTCATCTCTTTAACATCAACAATATCACTATCCGGTGAAAATGTTTTACTCTCTATATCATGATAAATCGTTCCACCTAAGATCGTGATCGTCCCTTCTACATCGGTTTTAAACTTACTTGTTTTTGTTCGAATATCGATACGATTTGTCAGCTCAGAATTTTCATGCAATAGTGTAAAAGCGTCTGCTACAGCGTAGCCTTCACCATTTTGGTTTTTAAGGTTATAGTTTCCCGTTAGTTTCAAGACATTATTAATCCAAAGAGGTTCAAGCGATATATCGCCGTCTTTAAAAGTAATGACTGATGGTTTTTGAGAAAATATTTTCTGCTCTCCAAAGGTAGTTTGGTAGTGTTGTAACAACACAACTGAATTGGCAAAAACCGATGTCATCATTGTATTATTGAAAGTATACGCTTTGTTATCTTCTCCCTTATACGTTAAGGTATTTGAATGGAGCTTTAACTGTATATCTTTTAAACTAGAGAGTTCCATTGAGATCCTGGCATCACCGTCTATTGGAGGAGGATCAAATGAATAGAGTCTATTCATCTGTTTTAAAAAATCATGGATAGATGCGGTATCATACTTCACAGATATATTTTTGTCTAGGTTTCCAGAATAGGCAAACTTTGCACCTCCTAAAACGGTATGCCCCTTGAGGTCTTGAGTGACTTTGTTGAGTGTAATGTGAGACTCCATCTCTTGGGAGTGAAGATTGGCATGGACAATATCTCTTTTTGTTGTAATATCTGCATATAGCGGACTGAGTGCATCAAAATTCAATTCACTTCTAAACGCCCTGAGTCGTGAATCTTTAGGGATGCTCGTTTTTGCCGTGACATTGAGTTCATCACTGTAGACTAGATCAATATCCATGTCGACCAAGTTTGATCTCATCTTGGCATTTGCATAAAGGGGTAGAATGTGTGCAAATGCCAAAGGTATATGCATTTCGAGTGTTGCCCTAGAAGGTCTTAGGTCAGGGGGGAGTACAAACATATATTGAAGGATGAAATCTTCTTTTGCCCAGAGTGTTAAATCTCCTTTTTTAAAGTCATTGGAGATAAATTTTCCCTCTAAGCCTGTAGAATTCATCTTTACATCCATACCATCCACATCACCTTGATAGGTCATTTCCAAATTTTTTAAAGCTTTAGTCAAATTTGCATCGATATTTTCAAACCCATCTAGAACTATTTTGCCTCTGTAGTTTAGGATACCATCTTGCAAAGTTAAGCTATTTTCAACCATGATATCTTTGACATACGGTGTTGAGAGATACCCTTCGTTCTCAACACTCAATACACCTGCATCATACCCATAGACTATACGGTTTTTCAATGAAAATGCTTCAATTTTCAATAGATCTTTTTCTACCTGAACCATCTCTTCACTTTTTAGGTCAAAATCAAAAATGATTTGCTCTTTATCACTTTGTATATCGATACTATCAAGATTAAACGTATTTGCTTTAAGCGGCAAATTCAAGGTCTTAAAAAGTGCTTCATGTAGCGTCATAGCTCCTCTACTTTTTATATGGTTTTCTTCTATTTTCCCTTTTAGTTCTATAGTGCTAACATTCGTATCTATAGAGAGAAACAAATCACCTACATCTATGGCTTGATGATGGTAAACAATATCGTTTCCCTCTAGTGAAATAGTTTTGAACTTTACGCCACTTTGCGTAAAAGGATTTACACTGAATTTCATTTCTTCTACATCAATGGCAAAAGGTATCTCAAACATAGTGTTGTTTTGGGGATTAAGAGGGTGAAGGCTCTCTAGGGTAGTTTTGATATGGTCAACATTGACTCCACTAACTGTAAGAGAAGTAAAAGTGAGTCTATTATTGAAGATAGCACTTGGATTCCAGTCCGCTTTTAGCGTGTCAAGTAGTTTATCTCCTTTAAAAGTTAGATCTTTAACCTCAATACCTGTTAAAATCGTACCGGAAACTTCTTTATACCCAAGGTGATAGCGTGGACCGTAGGTGTCAGCTGCCCACTGGAGCATTTTAGATGAATTGAGTAAAAGTAGTAGAGTGCTAATGATAATGAGTGCAAGAACTAGATATGTAAAACGATGAACTACTCTTCTCAAATTCATTATCCTATCTGATGTTGTGAACTATATAGGTAAAATATTTTACATATGTATATCAACAACACGCGTAACTACGATATAGCTATATTTTATCTAAAAATAACGCTTTGTACAAAGCTTACACAAACACCATCGAGGAAACCTCTTTTTCTTTTTCTGTTACTCTCTTTCTAAGACTTTCTCCCAAGGCAAATATTGAATATTTTCAATGGGTACCCTCTCTTCACTAAAGAAAAGTACTACCCTGTTTCCGTCAGTATAGTAAGGATCCTCTGTATAGTTATATTGCGGTTTATCACGGTCAGAAAAACCAACACCTTTAACATACCCAAGTCCTGTGATATTCTGCGAGGCGATCATATCTAAAGAAATATAGAGACGTGCCTCATCTACCACTGGATCTATCTTGTGGGTGACAAAAGTTTTACTGGAAAACTTCACACCGATATCACGACTGATCTGACCCACAAAGACTTTTTTCCCTTTATATGTCACCGGTGTACGCCAAAGCCGTAAATGGTTTCTCTCATCCACCGTTTCACGGGCTTTCTGAAGTGCAATGTCCTGCGGTCGGTCAAAGAGATAGAGAGGGGATACCGGGGAGGTACTATATTTGGAACCAAACACAGAGGAGGCAACGGTACGTAACATCGTATCGCTACTTAACGTCTCTGTTAGGTTCCATCCCTGATGTACCAACGTTGTAAGCACATCTTTCCCTTCACCAATAAGTACAAGATTCAGTGGATCACCTACAGTTTTTTTATCACCCCCCCAATACACAACAAGGTAATGATTCTAGGTAGTCACGTAATCCTTTTAAATCAAGATCACGTATCTCATTTGGCATATACAGGGTATTGAAATCTACAGTCATATAATCTGCTCGAAATCCTGGTACAAGCTGCACAAAGTCAAAGGATCTACTCTCTTTTTCTCCAAAAAGATCAACGGTGAAAACCTTAGTATCAGGATCAAGGTTTGTATATACATATCCCGATACTGTTTTGCCTGGTGGGATAACAACAGGTATATGTCTTTGCATGAACATTTCGATCATTTCATCTAAGCTCTTCGTCTTTCTATCAGTAGTCTCTTTCTCTTCGAAAGAACGGAACATCCAAGCAACCTCTGATGGAGAAAAATAATCCGCATCAAGACTAAGAAGCATTAAGTAGAGCTCTGTATCCTCTTTGTTTTCGATCTCCAACCAGATAGGCTGAACAGTTTTATTTGCCAAAGGGTACCCAAAGCTTTTTTGTGACTCCTTCGGACTCAATACAACTGTAGAAACCCTCACATTACCACTAACTTGTGTTTCACTACGTGCAAGATAATTCAATGATTCTTTTTGAAGTGAAGGAGACAAAGTACATCCAGATAATACCAGCAAAAAACATGACAATAATATTATTTGATGAAAACCTAAGAATTGATTTCGCTTCTTTTGCATGATAGCCTCTTTATATTTTCAAATTAACATTTAAATCGATGTATATGATGTTGTATTGGTTCAATAATGCCACTGCAAATAAACACTGTTATAGTTACTTCCCCCTTTAATACGTCCAAAACGTGAAGAGGTTTCAAAAATAGCAGAACGGTGATGAATACTATATCCAAGCCAAAGATCATCGAGATTCTCTCCGAAGATATCACCCAAATGAAGGTCCAAAGAGAAATCAAGGTAGTTCAATAGATTACTCGATCGGTATCCTTTCTCATCCATTTCACTCTGTTCAATATAGCTTACTTCATCGATATAAGAGATACCTTCTGCAAATCCAAAGCGTACCTCCCAGGGAAGAGGAAATGTATAATATGCCTTAATGGCAAGGAGATACTCCTGCGTTGTACTTTGCACTTCAGAACTGTGATGAAAAACAAAACCAGGCGTTAAATAAAAATCCAAAGGAAAACCAAAGAGTGTGTCAGTAAGAGGATAACCATAGAAGAGTGATGTCAATTGATTGTTGTAAGGGTCTTTTTCCGTATCTCCTGCAATGATATCACCGATATTCGATGGGGTTGCCCAACCGTGTGCTATACGAAGATAAGGAGAGATATTAAGGTTTTCTTTCTTTGGTTTATCCTTATTGTTAAAGAATCCAATCCCCAAATAGAGTTCACCTTCAATGTCATCTTCAATATATGGACTGTTCTGAGCATCTTTTCCCAGATACCTTGCTTGTGCTTTGGCCAATAGATACAAGTTTGACCATACATGATATTTCGCGTCCACTCCAATGACTGTATCGATACCTGAAGCAATATTTTCTTGATTTAAACCATAGTAATAGCTATTGTATTTTGAGCTATTCCACTGTAACTGTGCATACGGTTTAAACTCTAAAGAACCATTTTTAAACTGTGTACTGTATCTTACGCTTGAAAAGAGTCTGCCATGAAGATCATTCATCGCTTCAAGATCAATAAATTGATTGTTCTTCATCTTGTACCGAAGTTGGAAACCAACATCATTGGTATCTGCCTGCACAATATTCTGGTACTGCTGGGGAATATCAACGAAGTGCATCCTGCTGATAGCACTCAATCGCCACTCATCTGACTCATAGAGTTTTATACCTGACTCCAACCCATGCATAAAAATGTATTCATTTTCAAAAAAGAGCATGGGAACAAAACTGCCAACAACACTCTCTTGCGTTAGATAAGGAATGGAGCCTGCCCTGTACACTGCACCGATTCCCCAATCTTGCTCACTATAAGAGTTTTCTGTTGCATTTGCATCATTTTGAATCTCTGCAAAAAGTAATGTTGAAGTGACTAAAGTAGTCACTAGTATATTTTTAAGTGCTATTTTTTATCCTTTTATTGGCTACTTTACTAAACAGAGTATAACCTATTTAGGAAACAAAAACTGGATCTGTGCTCTCATTTGCCATTCTGGGCCGAAATTATCTGGTGTTTAATCTTTAAAATTGATAATTAACTTCTATACGATGGTCACCATTTGAAATGTCTAGATATTCATTCCAGTTGGCAAAATATCGTACATTTGTTCGAGGATTTATCTGGTATGATATAATGGCTTCATGAGTAAAAACACTACTATGTCCAGAAAAACCATGATCTTTATAAAGATCAGAACCAGATAAGGTTGCATTCCATATAGGGTTGTAGTTAAGCCATATTTTGTCTGTCACAGTAAATTTACCATACATACCAAGAGTGGCAAATGTCCCAGGAATTGAATAGCCACTTGCTATTGTGCCGTCATCTTGCAGTGCATTGTTGGCAACGGCTATACCCAGACCAGCCAATGGGAAAAGATTGAATCTTCCCATTGGAGGAAGTGCTTGAAGTATACTGTAACTAAGCCCTCCTGCTTCACTGTTAAGGTCATAGCTCAAATCTATTTGTGCTCCGCTTCCAGTGTTTGGATTAACAGACATATTACGAATTCTTATTGAATCGACACCATCCGTAGCATCTTTACTGGGGTTTGTAGAAAAATCTTCCCATCCTAAGCTATCACTAAATATACCTTTAATCTCAATAATGTTCATTGCCATCTTATCTGGACTACCCGTATCGTAGCTTTTTGCTAGTTTAAGATTAATACCTCTGTTGGTTACACCAAAACCTGCCATCGAAAAGACAGCAAGAGGGTCAGACATGTCTGCAAGACCATCATCTTTGGTACTATTATTCTCTTCTGTAGTCGCAGTATTTAAAATCTTCCCATCTGCTTCATTCATGTATTCATTCATATTTGCCATTGCAGATGCACTTAAAAGCACTGCGAACGAAGCTATTTTGACCACGCTAGTCATTTGATTTATTTTGTCCATTGGATATTTTCCTTATTTTTTATTTCTAATTTTTTGGGGCAAATTAAAATGCCCAGGTCAAACCAATCATCCAACCTTGCTGTTTAACATCATACACAAAGCCATCATTTTCATAATCCAAATTATACATACGATACCCCACTGTTGTACCGATGGCATCATTCCACTGATACCCAAGGTTGGCATTTAGATCATAGAACAGATCAGAGCCAACCCCAAATCCACCTATGGCTGCTCCAGCGGCAACATAGACTTTTGTATCGCCTATGAAAGTACGACCCTTAATCCCTATAAGAGGATCAACCCATGACTCTTCATGATCACCAGGAGGTAAGATACCCAATCCCCCACTCAAAGATAGATGGCTGTCTATATTCCAATAACGCACACCTGCAAACACATCAACAACACTCTGTTTTTTGTTATACACTTCATACATATATGCGCCTGTGAGCATCGTTGTTTTAGTGGTAGAATTTAAAAGCAAAGGATTGTTATTTACTTCTATCACTGTTTCTTCAGATTGTACATCACTATAAAAAGCATCCATAAAAAAACCATGACCATTCTTTTTGGCTTCAAACATAAACATAAGACTCGCTTCAGTGTCTTCTAATGCATCACCTGAGGAGACATCTATAGGCATAGCCGGTAAGCCGGGTATGCTTGCGACATCCCCTTCTAAGCCGGCAAACCAGCCATAAGGAGACAATCGAAACTCCCAATTGTCATCCTCGACGACAGGTGATTCGATGACAGACTCTACCGGGGTTATATCACCCCCAGCAAAAGACAATCCACCCAGTGCCAAAATTGACACAAGAGATAATGTTATTTTTTTCATTTTTTTCCTTTTGGTTGATCTAATAGCAAAATATTAATAAGGCGAAGCAACAACTTGATACACCACTGTGCTGCCCTGATAGTAAGGTCTATAGTAAGCAGAACCACATCGTCTATAGCTGATATTATTTGCAATGACTGTTGTACATGACGACGGCATAGAGGATGAAGCAATCATGGCACCCATAGCCAATCCTGCAGTCCAAGCTACAATAGCACGTCCATTATAGTGACCATAATGCCTACCGCCACTATGATAGTGGTTTACGTTCACGTTTCTATTCACGTTTGTATTTCTATTAACATTTCTGTTTACATTTCTATTTCCCCCACCTCCACGAGCAGGAGGCTTTGCCTCAGCAGTATGTAAAAAAGAGATGCTAAATTGAGAAAATTCATTAGCAAAACTATTCTCTGTTTGGAGGTCCGTATTGACACTTACAGAAGGAGAGAAGAATCCGATCATTGCAGCAACTACTGTAAATTTAACTAAAGACATATTTTTCTTTTTCATCATGAACTCCTTTATTTATTTGCACTGATAACTGATATATTTGTTGCAGTTTTAGGTGCAGTAAAGATAAAATCATTATCTGTGATCTTCGGATCAGTTTGCCAAGTAATTGAGGCGCTGTTCGTTGGTCGACCTTCAACTGTTTTGTCAAAAATGCTATAACTTTTT
>JAYEJF010000055.1:0-12260 GCA_034660455.1 Campylobacterota bacterium
TTTTAGACGTTGCTTTTAATGGGTGGATACCGTTATATGGCTTCGGCAGAGGAAGCAGCTGCAACTGCTCTTCTGCAAGTAAATCAAATGGTTTTTGTAACAAAGTCTGATGTATTCTAGCATTGGCTGTATAATCCAACCAGTCCATCACTTCAGCATTCGCATTCTCTTTGTTCATCTTATATCCCATCATCGATAAACGTACTTTAAATGTGTTATGAAAGCTGTACCGTAAATAGTGATTAAAACGTTCTACTTTTCCTTTGGTTTGAGGACGATAGGGTTTACAAACTTTTAATGCCATACCACAGTGTTTAGCAAAGTCTTTGAACTGTTCATTAAATTTATGTTTGCCTCTTCCATATGCGTTACGTTTGATAATAACGGTCTTCATATTGTCATAGAGTCCTTCTTGTGGTACACCACCGAAATAAGAAAAAGCATTCAGATGACAGTTTATAAGTGTGTCTACCTTCTCATCAGTGACATATTCCACATAGGATGCCCTGGAGTATCCCATTGTAGCTACAAAGGCAGACAAACCATCTTTAGGGAATTCTATCCAATCTACCTGCATCTGTTTGCCTTTGGCTGTTTCAAAGTTCAGTAGCAGTTCTTCATCTTTTACTTTCTCTCGTAGTTCATGCCTGAGCATGATCTCTTGCATCCAACGCAATGAACCTTTATATCCCATCTTCTGTATCTCTTGATAGATAGCTGATGCAGGTATTTCTACCTCTAATTTATGTGCTTCTTCAAGCATTCTGGCGATATGTGGAAGATAAGCATCTACAGTAGTACTCGTAGCTTCTCTTTTTATAGCAGGGATATGACCTTCGGGTAATTTGGCATACTTCGCAACGGTATCTCGACTCATTCCAAGTTTACGTGCAATTGCACTCTTGCTTAGACCTTCTTTTATCATCTTATGGATCATTTTTACTTCACCTTTTTTAAGCATAAATCTCCTTCTAAAATTCATTAGAAAAAGACTCTAACAGATTTCTCTGTTTCTTTGGCTTTTTGGTTGTAAAAACTACTCTTTTAGCAGTCTTTTATACTGCCTATTTTAGCACCGCGCTTGACATTTAGGGGCAAAAACCAATGTAGGGTATGGGAAGTTTGAAAACTTTAATAAATTTCAAACACAAGAGGAGAAAGAGGCAGAAGAAAAGAGATTAGAAGCTAAAAAAGAAGAAGATGAACGAGAAAGAGTAGAAAAAATAGAAGAGGACAAAAAAGTAAAAGAGAAAAAAGCAAAAGAGGGAATAGATGCTCTTTTGGAGTGTAAAACTTTAGCAGAGGGCTTTAAACTTCTAAAAGACTCTTTTGGTAAAAAACCAAAACCCACAGCTGAACAAAAAGAGGTTATTCAAAAATTTTACAATAAACAGAGGAATTTATCAAAAAGTGATATTAAAGTATTTCATAAATATGGAATATAATGCATAAAAGATGTAGGGAATAAAATATGCTATAATGAATAAAAAAGGAGTTGTCTATGAAACTCTCTATCAATGTACCTGACAATATATTTTTTGGTATTAACCAAACAGAACAGAGTTTGACACAGTTACTCAAAGAAAAACTCGCTTTAGAACTCTATGCCTCTCATCAAATTTCTTTAGCACAAGGAGCAAAAATAGTCTCTATGGATATTTATGATTTTATGGTGTTACTTCATAAAAACGACATAGAGGCTATAAGTGATTATGATATAGAAAGTGAAGTGAGTCATGCCAAAGAACTATTGGCATGATTATCGGTGATAGTTCTGCATTAGTCGCTTTGTCTATTATGGAAAGATTGGACTTGCTTGAAGAAGTGGCTGTATCGAGTAAACCTGAGGGTATAAAATTACAAAAGTTTTTAGTTGGTAAAGTGATTGATGTTGAGCTAGACATTACTAAAATTGGTCTAGGTCGTGGTGAGTTAGAAGCCATATCTCTTTATAAAACCATGAATGCTAAATTTTTGTTGATTGATGACAGAAGAGCAAAAAAGTTTGCTCAACTGAATGGTGTACATGTGATTGGTTCTATAGGTGTAGTTTTATTAGCTAAAGAGTTGGGAAAAGTAGAAAGTATTAGAGCTGATTTAGAAAAATTATTGAAATCTAATATCTTTGTTTCAAAACATTTGATAGAAAGAGTTCTCTTAAGAGCAGGTGAATAGCTGGTTGCTCATACGGCATAGTGAGGCCACTTGTAAAGTCACATTTAGCTATAATTCACATTTAAAATTATCTATAGGGTGACTATTTATGAGAGCATTATTAAGCGTAAGTGACAAGAGTGGTGTAGAGAACTTTGCAAAAGAACTCGTTGCATTAGGGTATGAGATTATCAGTACGGGTGGAACCTATAAGAAGCTTCAAGATGCAGGTATTGCAGTCATTGAAGCAAATGAAGTGACAAAGTTTCCTGAGTGTTTTGAAGGAAGAGTAAAGACACTTAATCCATACATTCACGGTGGTATTTTACATAGAAGAGACAAACAATCACACCTTGATCAGGCAAAAGAGCTTGGCGTTGAGGGCATTGATTTGGTTTGTGTGAATCTTTACCCATTTAAAGCAACCATTGAAAAGACAGATGATTTTGAAGAGATTATTGAGAACATCGACATTGGTGGTCCTGCAATGGTAAGATCTGCTGCAAAGAACTTTGACTCTGTGATCATAGTCACAGATGTAGCAGATTATGATACAGTACTAAGTAACCTAAAGAACGATACAAATAGAGTTGAGTTTAGACGAGATATGATGATTAAAGCTTATGAGCATACAGCTGCCTATGATGCGATGATTGCTAACTATATGAACCAACGATTTAATGACGGTTTTGGTGAATATCAGTTTATTACGGGTAAAAAGTCTTTCCAAACACGTTATGGAGAAAACCCACATCAAAAAGGTGCACTGTATGAGTTTGATGCTCACTTTACAAATAATTTTAAACAACTCAAAGGTGAAGCCTCTTTTAACAATATTAACGATGTTAACGGGGCACTGAAAATTGCTTCAAGTTTTGGTGAGGAAGAGGCAGTCTGTATTGTGAAACACGGAAACCCTTGCGGTTTTGCCATTAAAGATTCACTGCTCGAATCTTATACTGAAGCGTTGAAGTGTGATCCTGTATCTGCTTTTGGCGGTGTGGTTGCAGTCAATGGTGTAGTGAATGCGGACTTGGCCCAGAAGATGAATGAGATATTCTTAGAAGTCGTGATGGCAGCAGATTTTACACCTGAAGCATTAGAAGTATTTGCAAAGAAAAAACGTCTGAAACTTTTTTCTCAGGGAGGAACAAAATTGGTTATGAGTAAAGATTCTCATGATTTTAAACATGTAGACGGTGGTTTTGTCTACCAAAATTCAGACTGTATCTGTGACAATGAAGTGCATAATGCACAAAAGAAGTCAGAATTAACAGCAAGCAAGCAAGAGATGAAAGATTTGGAAATTGCTTGGAAAGTGGCAGGACTGACCAAGTCTAACTGTGTCGTGTATGTAAAAGACTCAGCAATGGTAGCCGTAGGTATGGGTATGACAAGCCGCGTAGATGCTGCACAATGTGCCCTTAAAAAAGCAAAAGAGATGGACCTGGATGTTTCTGGTGCAGCTATGGCATCGGAAGCATTTTTCCCATTCCGTGACTCTATTGATGCCGCAGCCGCAGCAGGAGTAAAAGCCATTATCGAACCGGGTGGAAGCATTAGAGATGATGAAGTCATTGATGCGGCCAATGAACATGGTATAGCACTTTACTTTACAACGGTAAGACACTTTTTACATTAATGAGTAAGATGGGGTGTGTCATCCTGTTTTGCCATAGTATGGAATATAGCGTTAGAGCATAGCTCTCATTCTTGTAAAAATGTATGCATATCTGTTGCACTGAGTGGATAGGAAAAAATGTAACCTTGCATGATATCACAACCATTTTTAAGTAAAAACTCTTTTTGTTCATTCGTTTCCACTCCCTCGGCGACTACCTTAAGATTTAAATTTTTTGCTAAATTAATGATAGTCTTACTGATGGTTATATCTTCATTATCACCAGGTATGCCATCTATAAAGGATTTGTCGATCTTTAACTTTTGAATAGGAAGTTTTTTAAGATAGGATAAGGAAGAATATCCTGTACCAAAGTCATCAACTGATATGTTGATGCCAAGTTGACGAACCTGTTCTAGTCTATTGATAGAGAGTTCAGGGTCATTCATAATATGCGTTTCAGTGATTTCAAATTCCACTTCATCCGTTTTTAATGGGTATTGAGTCAATGTTGTTTTTATAAAGTCCAAAAAATCTTCTTCTTCTATCTGTTTGGCTGAGAGATTAATCGAGATTCTCTCTGGGTTTAGTCCCTTCTCTTTCCATTCACAAAATTGTTTGATTGCTTTTTGGATGACAATTCTGTCTAGTTCAATAATCAAACCACTTGTTTCAGCATATTTTATAAAGTGGTCGGGATAGATAAGCCCAAGTGTAGGATGTCTCCATCTTACAAGTGCTTCCATTCCTGATAGTTTTTTTGCAGCACAATTGAAGAGGGGTTGGTAGTATACCTCCAATTGATCATTCATAAATGCTTGACGCAATTCATTTTCAATTTTTCTTTTTTCAAGTGTTTTTTGGGTCATTTGAGTGTTGTAAAATCGATATTTGTTTTTTCCATCTTTTTTGGCTTCATACATAGCAGTATCTGCATGTTTTAACAAAGTGCTAATATCGTGTCCATCTTTAGGAAATACCGAAATACCCATACTTATTGTTAGATGTAAAACATTGTTATCAACAATAAACGATTTTTTCATGATATCCATACATTCATGAATAGTTTGATGAATCTGTTCTTCCTGATCTATATTTTTGATAATAAGACAGAACTCATCACCGCTCAGTCTAGAAGTTAGACTTGTATCTGTGGTAAGTTTTTCTAAACGTCTTGCAGTTTCAATGAGCACTTTATCACCGGTACTATGTCCTAAAAGATCATTGATCTCTTTGAAGTTATCAAGATCTAAAAAGAGAAGTGCTAATTTTGAGTGATTCTCTATAGACTCTTTAAGGGTTTTGTAAAAAAATGATCTATTGGGTAAGCTAGTCAGATCATCATAATTTGCCTGATAACTAAGTTTTTCTTTCTGCTCTTCAAGTTTTATTTGGGTTCTTTTAAGTTCAGTAATGTCCCTTCCTGCACCAACAGTACCGATGATATTCCCATCTATATCACAAAAAGGAGCTTTGAAAACCTCTAGATAAAGAAGTTCCCCCTTCACATTTCCATACTCTTCAAAACGCATTGGTTTTTTAGTATCAATAACAACTTGATCACTATTAAAGCAAAGCTCTCCAAATGTATGCCAATCAGGATTTTCTTTATGTGCTTCTCTTTCACGCAATGCAAAATAAACATCATCTTTTCCTAAAGGTTCTTGTGTATCTTTTGCCATAAGAAGTCCGTCACAAATAGCTTTATTGGCATAGATATATATTCCATTAATATCTTTGACCCATAGCATATCGGGCAAATGGTTAGTAAGGAGTTTTAGAAGTTCAGAGTTATGCTCTTTTAAGTGTTCTAATTGAAAATGCATGGAAACAACCTTATAATCTTTACTAATGAAATGTATATCTTACTGATATCAGATATTGGTAATTTTTAAGCTTATTTATTGTAAAAAATTATTTAAATATTTAAAGATGTGAAGTAGATAAACATAAATGCACTCCTCATAGTATCTATTATTGGAGGTGCCCTTTAGGAAGAGTATGTAAAGTGATACATCATAATAGAAGCCGCAATCCCTACATTAAAACTTTTGACACCTTTCATCATTTCTATGGAAACCACTTCGTCACATAAGGCAATGATATCTTTTGAAAGTCCAGAACCCTCATGTCCCATAAGCAATACCCATTTATCACTCACTTTCACAGAAGAGAGTGGTGTTGAATCTTCTATAACCTCTGCTGCATAAATTCGATAACCCGTCTCTTTGAGTGTTTTTATCGTCTCCTTGATATCGGTATAACTATGCATCTTAAGCATAGAGATATGTCCCATGGAAACTCTTAGTGCACGTCGTGAGTAGGGGTGTGGTCCATAAGAGGGAACAAGATAGGAGTTTACACCTATGGCAGCTGCAGAGCGGGCTATGGCACCTATATTCTGTGTTGAACTTATCTCATCTAGCATAATGATATGCTCACCTAACTCATTTAGAGGGGTCTCTTTTGGGCGTATACCGTGCATCATGACATTATGGTGTATTTTATGGCCTACAATATTTTGCATTTGTTCTTTTGTTGCAATATACAAAATGGCATCTTTTTTAGTGTGTATCAGAGAGGCATAGGAATCATAGTACTCCTGCGTTGCAAGAATACTTTTAACCTCTATCCCTTCTTCTAAAAGTAAGTTGACTACTTTAGGGCTGTCGGCAACAAAACTGCCATCAGCCTTAAAGGCATGTTCTCGAAATTGATGGTATATGGCTAATTCATCTGCATGTATATCTGTAATTTGTTTAAAGTTCATAGAGTATTATACTTAAAGAGAACAAAAGAGTATGTAAAAAAGTTTATCATGAATGTATTATGGCATAAGAATTGGAAATATGTTTAATATCATTTTTATCAGAATTTATTTACCTCTTTTTGTTACAATACAAAAAACTTATTATAATAAATATAAGGAAAATAGATTGAAAAAAATAGTATTGGCATTTTTATTCATTGTAACAGGATTAACGGCACAACTCCAACAGGTTTGGTCAACACCGCAGTTTACGCAAAAAAATATAAAAATCATTGATATTCGTACACCGGCAGAATGGAGAGAGACAGGTATTGTCAAAGGCTCTTATACCATCATGTTTTTTGATGAACAGGGAAGGTTTTCTGTTCCTGATTTTTTAAAAGAACTGGATAAAGTAGTGAAAAAAGATGAACAGTTTGCACTCATTTGCAGGGTAGGGAGCCGTACAGGTATGGTATCGGAGTTCTTATCGGAAAAATTAGGGTATAAGGTGATCAATCTCAAAGGAGGGATTATGAAAATGATCCACGAGGGATATAAAACCGTACCGTATCAGCGGTAAATCTTAAAACTTGATTGACATAGACTAAACTTTTCTGATATAATTGTCTAAATTAAAATTAAACTATTATTTTAGGAAAAAAGATGTCAAAAAGTTTATATGAAACGCTCGGTGTGAGTGAAAATGCTTCAGCGGATGAAATTAAAAAATCTTATAGAAAACTTGCAAGAAAGTACCATCCTGATATCAATAAAGAAGAGAGTGCAGTAGAGAAATTTAAAGAGATAAACGCTGCGTATGAAGTGCTTTCGGATGAAGAAAAAAAAGCACAGTATGATCAGTACGGCGATCAAATGTTTGGGGGGCAAAATTTCCATGATTTTGCACAGGGACAAGGTGGCGGTGTCGACCTTGATGAGATTCTTAGACAAATGTTCGGTGGCGGAGGCGGCGGAGGATTTAGCGGCAGCTTCGGTGGCGGAGGTGCTGGTGGTTTTGGTGGCTTTGGCGGTCCTGATCTTGACTTGCAGACACGTATTACTGTACCATTTATGATTTCTGTGACTGGTGGAAAACATAATGTATCGGTAAACGGTCAAAATTTTGATATTAAAATACCCGCGGGCATTAAAAGTGGTGAAACCATGCGTGTACGGGGTAAAGGAAAACAGTATCAAGGGCATGCAGGGGATCTTCTTATTCAAGTAGAGGTAGCTGCTTCATCTGAATATGAACGTAAAGGGGACAATCTTTACAAGACCTTTGACGTCCCTTTAAAAGAGGCACTTTTTGGGGGTAAAATAGCCATTGAGACACCTGAAAAAGAGGTTTCGCTTAAAGTACCTACCAATACTAAAAATGGTCAGAAATTTAGGCTTAAAGGCAAGGGGGTTACGGATAGAAAAACAGCATTGAGAGGTGACTTATATTTAGTGGCGAATGTTGTTTTACCTGATGTAGATACCTTGGACAGTGAACTTAGGTCAATGTTGGAATCAAAACTCTAAAGGATATGTGATGCATAGTTATGATGAACCCGTCTACCTCATCTCCGTAGTAGCAACCATGTTGGATATTCATCCTCAAACACTTCGGCAGTATGAGCGTGAGGGCTTAGTCGAACCTTCGCGTACGCAGGGACGCATGCGTCTTTATTCTCAACGTGACATAGAACGTATGAAGCTTATTTTACGTCTAACTAGGCAGATGGGTGTCAATTTGGCAGGTGTGGATATTGTACTCCAGCTCAAAGAGCAGATAGATGCAATGCAGACGGAAATAGATCAGCTCAGAGAAGAGCTCTCCAAAGTGAATCGTAATGGTTCAGTACACTCGAGTAAAGCACTGGTTACAAAAAGTTCATATGATATTATAATTTTTGAAGATTAACAACATTTTATAGTGTCATATATCAAAGAGTATATGGATGAAACAGCAAAAATATTATAATTTTCTTCAAAGACAAATTTTGGTAACGATGGGACTCTCCCTTATCCCGGGTCTTGTCTATGTTATCTTCGGTTGGGTTTTTAATGTACTCTATCCTGCATTGCTATGGTATGGGATATTGATACTTATCTCCTTGTATGGTTGGAAACTCTATAAAGATTTTGCAGCACATAAAATGGATGATGCACAGTTAAAGCGTTGGTATACAAAACTTACATGGTTCATGTATCTTATTTTTTTCTTATGGTCGGTGATATTTATACTGTATGTTGATCATCATGAAAATAATTTAAACTATATCGCTATTTTCACACAGTTGGGTGCGGCTGTTGTCGCATCTGCATTGCTCATTTCAGATAAAAAGTTATTTGTACCGATATTGTTTTCTTTAATGTTGCCGTTAATATTGTATTTTATGTTTATTGGTGTATGGTACGGGTATGTGCTTTCTCTTTTCTCGCTGATCTTTTTAGGTGTATTACTCTATGCCTCTTTTAATACGAACAAATTACTTCAAGAAAATTATTTTCAAGCGCAACATGATGCTTTGACAGGGATTTATAATCGAAGGTATTTTACAGAGTATATGGAGGCACTGAATGAAAGATTATTGGAAAGTCGGAAAAGAGCATCTATTTGCCTCATTGATTTAGATCATTTTAAAACGATCAATGACTCGTTGGGACATGATATCGGTGATAAGCTCTTGATAGAGGTTACCAAACGTATTCAAGATTATCTCGAAGAGGGTTATATACTGGCACGTGTGGGTGGAGATGAATTTGTGCTTGTGAGCAGGGCATTTGCAGATGAAGAATTTGGTCTCAATGCAGTATATGATTTTGCAGAATCTCTTTTAACTGTGGTCAGAGAGCCTTATAGTATAGAGGAACATCATTTGCATATTAGTGCAAGTATCGGCATACATGAAATTAACCCCTCGTCACTCTATAGCACGAACTTCATTAAAGAGATGGATATAGCAATGTATGAAGCAAAATCTCAGGGCAGGGATGGTGTGGTCATCTTTGATGAAGCGCTTGCAAAAAGCGTTGAAAGACATCTTAAAATAGAACAGAAACTTCATGAGGCCTTGAGAGAAAAGAAAATTAAAATCTATTATCAACCACAGTTTGATATTGATGAAAGCTTGGTAGGGTGTGAATCCCTGATACGTTGGCATGATGAGGAGTTGGGTGAAGTGGCTCCCGATGAGTTTATTCCTGTAGCAGAAAATACAGGGCTTATTTTAGAGATAGGTCATTATGTCTTAAAGGAGACATTTCAGACAATAACACGGTGGAATGAACATGGGGAGAAGTTGAAATCCTTTTCTATCAATATAAGTATGAGACAACTGTTATACGCCTCGTTCATAGAAGAGGTGGAGGCACTTTTACAACGGTATTTCCCTTTACGAGAAGATAAACAAAAAATATATTTTGAGATAACAGAGCATCTATTTGCCGAAGATATTACAAAAGTGGTATCCATCATGAACCGATTGAAAGCCTTGGGTATCTCATTTTCAATTGACGATTTTGGTACGGGATACTCTTCATTGCGTGATTTAAAAGTATTGCCCATTGATGAAGTGAAGATAGATCACTCTTTCATTCATGATTTGTCAGATCATACAAATAATCAAAAAATGGTCAGTGCACTTACCTCTATCGCAAAGAGTTTTAATTTGAATATAGTTGCAGAAGGTGTAGAAACATTTAATCAGATTGCTTTTTTAAATGGGATTCATTGTGATGTATATCAAGGTTTTTACTTTGAAGAGGCACTGTCCCCAAGTCTATTTGAAGAGAAGTATATGCTTAGTTCAGGACACTTCTAATTCAGTGATTGTGCAATAAGATGGATGGCCATACCGTAAGAGGTTGAATTATTATACCGTGTCAGTACCTTGAAGTTTTTTGCACCCAGCCAGATATCATCATGTGTGGTATTACGGTTTTTTAGTAAATATGCTTTTGATTCAGTAAACTTTTTTTGGGGCTTTATCCCATGTTTTAAAATGGTAGAGAGCGGCAGCGTTCGTCTATGACTTGTCTTCAGTCTATTGTATCGCTTTCCTTTAAATGTTGTCGGTACGGCAACTAAAGCACCTCTCTTCCATCCGTTTTTATGCATAAACTTGGCAATAGAACCAATACAGTCTTCCAAATCCCAAGGGTCTGTAATCCCGTCATGATTAAAATCAGATTTATGTTTACGCGCCATAGAGGGGACTTGTTGGACACATCCCATCGCCCCTGCGAATGAACCCTCAAGTTGTGTAATCTTATAGCCTTTTTCACGTACAAGTAAAAATAGGTGTTTGAGTTCAGATTTAAAAAATTTTTTCATACGGTTGGGGTGAAATGCCAGCGTGGCAAGGGCATCAAGTACGTTGTAGTCACCTGTGTATTCACCAAACTTACTCTCCACACCCATAAACCCTACAATATAGTTGATATCTACCTTATAGATTTTGCTTGCACGTAACAGTGTAGGATAATGAGATTTTTTAAATTTTTTGGCTTTGGCTAAACTCTCTTCATCCAAGACATGTGCTTTATAACGTTCCCAAGGTCCATTGGTTGTCCCAACTTTGTATTTACCCGTGTATCTTGCAAGGGTATCACGATCTAGTTTTGCATGGTTGAGAACCGCTCGCATATAGTTTCGTTTAAAATGGTACTTCTTGACCATCATGTCCACAAAGTTTTGTACCTCTTTTTTTGCTAAAAAATCATAGCTGACGGGGGGTCTGTCATCATTTGCAAGAAGCGTGCCAATGAGTAGCATTGAGAGTAGGAAGTATTTGAAAAGTTTCATGCTTGTGCCTTTAGAACAAGTAGTGCATCACGGTAGATAGGTTCATCTATAAAACCATACTGTGCATCCATGAAGCCATTTTCACCCTTTTTGGCATTTTCTTCGAAGCGGCGTTTAATATGTTCTGCCCGTTCAAGTGTGAAGGCACTGGTTTGAAAGACTGCATTGGCTATGGCAACTTGTTTAGGACCCATACAGGCTTTACTTTCGAACCCCATACGCTTTTCTCGTTCGCACCATGTTTTAAAGGTTTGTGTATCGTGATACTCCTGAAACATAAAAGAGATAGGGTGTATACCTGCTATTTTGGCATCGACTAAAAATTTAGAAAGAATATAGTCGATTGTAGGATTATTGGGAGTCACAATAGATTGAGGCAATCCCAAAGAGGTAAGCAGGTCTAAAATACCCAGGTTTGCAACAGTAAGACGTGTATCAATACGCAGTTGACTGAGGTTCTCAAATGCTTCACGTGTCTCTAGTGAGATGTGCAGTGCTTTATCTTCGGAAAGGAGTGTGAGTGCTTGGGTTATCTCTGTTTGGTTTTTGACCTTAGGTATGCGAATTGCGTCAAAGGAAAAATCATTTAAAAATGCTATCTCCTCCGCACCGCCTTCATTGAGGGGGTTGGTACGTACAATAATGAAAGAGTCGGATTTTTCTATATACGAAAGAAAAAGTGCAATGTTATGCAGTGCCTCCTTTTTACGACTGGGTGCAATAGCATCTTCAAGGTTCAGCGTAATCATATCGGCATCACTCTCATCCATACGGTTGAGATGTTTCAGATTAAGAGGGTTGAGCATCATATTTGAACGCATACGTTGATGCGTGCAAGCGGGTTTTCGTTTTGTTCCAAAGTGTTCGGGTAGGGTATCAAGTCTGTTAAATATCATAGAGTATGATAGCAGATTCTTTTTTAAAATATATGCGAAAAA
>JAYEJF010000056.1:0-11374 GCA_034660455.1 Campylobacterota bacterium
CTATAGCTAGAAAAGATGTCTTAGATTCTGTTCATAGGCTTAACTCAAGATGAGGCTTTTATGGAACTCACAGGTTTGGACGTACAATCTTAGTCAAGGGTATTCGCTTATGAGTCGAATTCGACTCGTCAGAGATTTACTACTTGGGAACTTTTGAATTTGCAAGTGCTTCGAAAGTATATTTTTAAAAGTAGCCGACATAACATTTAAATAGTTCATAATGGGTCACTAATTTTTTGTAGGCTGTAATATATCTTGGTGTAGTAACATATACTATTTTTGTATGAATTATGGGACATCAAGGAATCTTATTAACGCATCATTGTCTTGTGAATAAAGAATTTTTGATGAGGGGAGGGGAAGTCGTATCAATGATCGATTGATACGACTTTTTATCTGCTTGTCTCAATCAAACAGTATGCTACTTCTCCTCATCTGAACGTGACTCTATGATCAACCAACTTATTCCTACAATAGCAACAACTACTATAATTCCCAATAACGCCATATCTATACTACCCATTTCACTTCTCCTTATTATTTTATTTGTTTGTAGCAACTACACTATATGCCAAACTCATTACCTTGTTAAAAAGTATAACCTATGCTTTTTCTAACTCTTGTTCTCTCAATTGACCACATGCAGCTGAAATATCTAAACCTTTAGATTCACGGATGGTACAGTGTAAGCCATGTGTGGTCAAATAGCTCTGAAATTTTTGCATATCCTTATCAGTGGGTCTCTTAAACTCTGTACCGCCATAAGGATTAAAATATATTAGATTCACCTTCGCCTTTATACCGTCAAGCAATGAAAGTAATTTTTTAGCAGCAGAAATATCATCGTTCACATCCTTAATCACCAAATACTCAAACATAACTCTCTTTCTGTCATTGACAGGAAAGTTCTTCACTGCACTGATAATAGAGGCGATGTTATATGCTTTATTGATAGGCATCAGCTGTTGTCTTAGGGTATCATCAACTGCATGAAGAGAAATAGCAAGATTAATACCTAACTCCATTTTCCCAAGTTTTTCTATCTTCGAACTTAGTCCAGAAGTTGAGATGGTCTGCCTGTGTGTTGCAATTGACATGCCCTCTTCATCTGAAAAAATTTTAACTGATTTAGCCACTTCTGGTAGATTATCTAATGGTTCACCCATCCCCATATAAACGAGATTCACACGACGATTTGCTGCAATATTATTATCTTTCTTGATCAAACGTACCTGTTCAACAATCTCACCAGCAGTCAAATTCCGCATAAAACCACCCTTTGCAGTCAAGCAAAAGGCACACCCTACCTTGCACCCTACTTGAGAAGAGATACAGACCGTATAACGCTCCTGATGCTTTACAGAGCCATCTTCATGATACTCCTTCTCTTTCATCAATAGGAGTACTGCCTCAACCGTATGTTTGTCATGTAACTCATACAGATATTTACGACTCCCATCCTTTGAATTTTGTACCATGACTTGCTTCAACGGTGAAACAGTATACTCTTTCTCTAACGTTTCTTTCATCTCTTTTGGAAGATTTTTCATCATAGAGAATGAATCTACATACTGATGGTAGATCCAATGGTAGATCTGTTTTGCTCTAAAAGCGGGTTTAATAACGCTTCCCAACTCTTCTTTGCTTAGGTCTTGTATAATCTTTTTAGGACTCGACATTATATGCCTCTTTTCTGTTTATTTAAGCACCTATTTATTGGGGTGCCTTTTACTTTCTTGAATGTATTTTGTTAATCTAAGCATCGCTTCTTTGTGATTATCTACAAAATCTTTATGTGCATTTTCATTACAATAATTGGTCACGATAAATGCACCTGCAACAGGGATTTTAAATGATTTTGCCACTTTAAGTACGGCATAATACTCCATATTTTCTATATGAATATTCTTCCCTAAATAGACCTTTGCCAACCCTCTATCTGTCGTAACATAATTAGATGAGTTTACAATAGTTTCACGTGAAACATCCTCTGCAGCACTCACGAGATTGTCTATGGGGGTATATGCTCCTGCATTAAAAAAGCTATTTTCTATATTGGTAGCTGTTTTAGATTCGATAATATCAAAAATCTTTTTCTCACCATAAGAGCCTACCGTACCCACAAAAAATAAAAACTTGGGCTTTTCGGACAGACACAATTTTGTAAGATTAATTGCAACATCCGTCATACCAATACCAACAGCTAGCGCAAAACCAAACTGTTCCTTCTCTCCGGCACAGATAAACATTTATAGCCTCACCGGAATATTTTTCCCTCTTAGGTATTGCTTTAATTCCATAATGCCTATCTCCTTAAAGTGAAAAATCGAAGCTGCCAATGCTGCGTCTGCATTCCCTAGAGTAAAGGCATCTTCAATGTGTTCCATTGTTCCTGCTCCACCTGAAGCAATAAGGGGGATATTGACAAGTTGACTGATCTTTTGATTTAAAATATTATCAAATCCGGCTTTTGTCCCGTCTGCATCCATCGATGTAACAAGTAACTCTCCAGCCCCTCTATTGAAAGCCTCTTTAGCCCACTCTAGAGCATCAATTCCTGTATCATTTCTTCCACCATGCGTGAAGATATTCCATTTGTTCTCACCCACCTGCTTAGCATCGATTGCCACGACAATACACTGAGAACCAAATCGTTTTGCACCCTCTTCTATAAATTCAGGTCTTTTGATTGCTGCAGAGTTGATACTCACTTTATCACAACCGACATTTAATAGGCTATAGATATCATTGAGTTCCCTGATACCTCCTCCTACTGTCAAAGGAATGAAAACTTCCTGTGCAACTTTTTTAACCACATCGACAATTGTATCTCGTCCTTCATGGCTTGCACCGATATCAAGAAAAGTAATCTCATCAGCACCCTCTTCATTGTAACGTCGGGCAACTTCTACAGGATCTCCTGCATCACGTAAGCCAACAAAATTAACACCTTTAACCACCCGTCCATCATTCACATCCAGACAAGGTATGATACGTTTTGCAAAATAATCCATCTAATTAGCCATTTTCCTCTTAATATTATGCTAAGATTATACAAAAATTATCCCAAACTAGGGATTAGAATATTGTACAAAGGTAGATTATAGTATGATTATTAATGATTTAGCCGAATTTGCAAGTAAAAAATTTGGTCAAAACTTTTTGAAGAATGATATCTATCTTCACAAAATCATCCAAGCGATGCCCAATGATGACTTACCCGTTGCAGAAATTGGACCTGGCTTAGGTGATTTAACCAAAGAACTTGTCAAAGTTCGAAATGTCACAGCATTTGAGGTTGATAAAAGATTATGTGAGCATCTTAGCTCTGAATTCGAAGCGTCCATCCACAACGGGAACTTTGAATTACGGTGTGGAGATGTGCTTGAGCGTTGGGAGTCGGGAACGCTTCTGGATGAACCTTATCATCTGGTAGCTAACTTACCCTATTATATCGCGACCAATATTATATTAAAAGCATTTAAGGATGAACACTGCCAATCTATTTTGGTCATGGTTCAAAAAGAAGTTGCCGTGAAGTTTGCTGCAAAGGTCAAACAAAAAGAGTTTTCTGCTCTTTCTGTACTTGCAGCAAGTGTCGGTGAAGCAACACTCTGTTTCGAGGTTGAACCCGAAGCGTTTGTTCCTCCGCCCAATGTCACGTCTGCTGTGCTTTTAATAAAGAAAAAAGAGTCACAAGATGATGAGAGGTTTGAAGCGTTCCTAAAAGTCGCATTTGCGCAACCGCGAAAAAAACTCTCTAAAAATCTCATGACTCTTTTTTCCAAAGATATTGTCAATACTATTTTCACAGAGCTGGAACTCGATTCCAACTTGCGACCTCATGAAGCTGAGACATCTATTTATCATCACATATATAATGAATTAAAGGATACTTTAGATGGACAACAAACCACAAGACAACGGAAAATCTCAAAATCAAGAGCCAAAAACATCCAGTAGCAATAGCTCGAGAGAGAGAAGACCCAATCCACACAGACAACATAATAAGACACAAAGCAAGTCTACAAAACCTAGTGAGCATCATACTCAGCCTAATCCAAACAGAAAACCCAACCCTAACAAAAAACCTGCACCTTCAAAAGAGGTAAACGGGAATGTACAAGATACCCCCGCACCCAATGGAAACCAAAAGACAAGTACTACTCAAAAGAAAAACTCCAACCAACATCATACCCGCAGTTCACAAAATAATAAAAGACAAAACCACAGTAACAAGAAACCTAGCAGCAATCGCAGCGGAGGTGGTAGTAAAAATAGAAACAGAAGAAAAAATGTAACCACTGTAAATGATGTCATGCGCGCTTCCATAGAAGAAAATGCCCGTGTAAAACATGATACAATGAATCCTTGGAAACAGATAGATATGTCAGCAAAAGGCAAAATTCGTTTTACCCCTTTAGGCGGTCTTGGTGAAATCGGTGGGAATATGGCCGTACTTGAAACAGAAACAACGGCAATTGTCATTGATGTAGGAATGTCTTTCCCTGATGAAACCATGCATGGTGTAGACATCCTTGTACCCGATTTCTCCTATTTGCATACGCTTAAAGCAAGCAATAAAGAGGTCTTCATCATCATCACACATGGACACGAAGACCATATCGGGGCGATGCCTTATCTCTTTAAAGAGTTACAGTTCCCCATTTACGGAACACCTTTGGCACTTGCAATGATAGAAAACAAATTTAATGAGCATGGTCTCTCTGCACATACCAATAAATTTAACTTTGTCACACTGAGAAAACAATACCAGATTGGAGATATGCAAATTGAATGGCTTCACAATACCCACTCTATTATTGATGCCTGTTCTCTTGCCTTAGAGACACCGGCGGGAACCATCATCCATACGGCGGACTTTAAAGTTGACCATACACCGGTTGACAACTACACTATGGATCTGCATCGTTATGCTTACTATGGTGCAAAGGGTGTCCTTTGTCTCTTTTCTGATTCGACAAATTCTCACAACCCTGGGTTTACTAAAAGTGAAAAAGTTGTCGGAAAAACCTTTGATACACTCTTTGACCTTGCAAAAGGAAGAGTCATCATGTCTACATTCTCATCTAATGTACACCGTATTTTTCAAGCCATGGAAAGAGCGGTTTCACATAAAAGAAAGATATGTGTTATCGGGCGTTCAATGGAGAGAAATGTAGAGACTAACAGGGCACTCGGTTTTGTTGATATCGAAGAAAAACATTTCATCGAAGTACATGAAGTACCCAAATATGCCGATTACGAAGTTCTCATTGTCACCACAGGATCGCAAGGTGAGACAATGGCGGCACTCAACCGTATGGCAACAGATGAACATAGACATATTAAACTAAAACCATCAGATACCGTTATTATTTCTGCATCTGCCATCCCTGGTAATGAAGCATCCGTTTCCGGTCTCATGAATAAACTGATAAAAGCAGGGGTTACTGTCAGATACAAAGAGTTTGGAGATATTCATGTTTCAGGTCATGCCTCACAAGAGGAGCAGAAATTGATCTTAAGACTAATACAACCTAAATTCTTTCTTCCTGTTCACGGTGAGTATAACCATATTGCCAAACATGCAAAAACGGCCGTTGAGTGTGGTGTAGATGAAAGAAATATCTTACTCATGTCTGATGGGGATCAAATAGAACTTACAACAAAATATTTGAAAAAAGTAAAAACAGTTAAAAGTGGTAAAACATACATTGATAACCAAAACAATAGAACCATTGAAAATGATGTTGTACTTGACAGGCAAAAACTTGCTGAAGACGGTATTGTGAATATTGTTGCTCAAATCTCACAAAGCAACCAAAAAGTAGTAGGTAAACCTGTCGTCACTTCACATGGTCTTGTTTCGGATAAAGAAGATAAAAAATTTGCCCAAGAGATAGAAGTTCTCCTTGAAACTATGTTGCTCAATATGAAACCTGAAGCACTTAAAAACCATAAGGATATAGAAAACGACATACGTTCCGTGGTGAGAAAACACGTTGTTCGAACCAAAAAGAGATATCCGCTTATCATCCCGACTATCTTTATTATATAAATTATCTCTGCTTAAAAGCAGAGACAATAATCAAACAAACCTATAGTCATATAAGGGATTACTATGAAAAAATCTATTCTTCTGATTTTAATACTTTTACTCTTATTTCTCAAATAGATAACGATATTCAGTCATCGCTTTTCTAAATTCCATACCATACACATTAACTATGTTATAATCTTATATAAAATAAAGAAAGTAAAAGTATGAATCTTATTAAAATTGCACAAGAGACATTTCAGATTGAAGCAGATGCACTTAACAAAGCTGCTCAACGACTTGATCAAGATTTTCTGGATGCCATCAGCCTCATACTCAATACCAAAGGAAAACTGATTATTACAGGTGTAGGAAAGTCTGGTTTGGTAGGTGCAAAAATGGCTGCAACCTTTGCAAGTACGGGCACATCTTCATTCTTTTTACATCCTACAGAAGCACTGCATGGCGACTTGGGAATGATAAGCAAAGAAGATACCCTTCTGGCAATCAGCAGCAGTGGAGAGAGTGAGGAGCTTACCAAGATTCTTCCTCATATCAAACGCTTTGATATTCCTTTGATTGGACTCACAAGCAATAAGAGCTCTTCATTGGGATCCTACGCAGATGTCTTTCTTGATATCTCCGTAGAGAAAGAGGCCTGTCCCTTGGGGATTGCACCTACCACTTCTACCACATTAACTATGGCACTGGGTGATGCTTTGGCAGTGGCACTCATGAAACAAAAAACGTTTAAACAAGAGGATTTTGCCTCTTTTCACCCGGGAGGAGCATTGGGTAAAAAGCTCTTTATCAAGATAAAAGATCTCATGAGAACAGAAGATCTTCCTATTATCAATACGACAACCACGCTAAAAGATGCCATTGTAAAAATGAGTGAAGGAAAATTGGGTACCGTACTCATTGTAGATAGAGAGGAGAGATTGGTCGCACTCCTAAGTGATGGAGACCTCAGGCGTGCACTGATGGAAGATGCATTCAGTTTAGAACATCTTGCCGTAGATTATGCCTGTAAAAATCCTACATCCTGCTGCAACGTTGAACTCCTGGCAAGTGAAGCGCTGGAAATTATAGAAAAGAGAAAGATACAACTTCTCCCCATCACAAATAATAGAGAAAACATTATCGGCGTGTTACATATTCACGACCTTATCAATGCCGGCATTAAAAGTAAACAGGACATAAAACCATGAGACTAAACAAATATATATCACACAATACAAAATACTCTCGAAGAGACGCAGATAGACTCATCGAAGAGGGAGAGGTCACACTCAATAACAAAATATTAAAAAATTTTGCTTATGAAGTAGAAGAGGGTGAGCAGATCTATGTAAAAGGCAGACCGGTGAAAGTAAACACTGAACTCACCGTCATTATCTACAATAAACCCAAAGGCGTACTTGTCACCAAAAAAGATGACAGAGGACGGGCCACTATTTATCATAAGCTTCCGGGTAAATACAGACACTTTATACCCGTTGGTAGGCTAGACTATGCATCGGAAGGACTTTTACTCTTAACAGACTCTCCTGAGGTTGCAACAGCACTTATGGAGAGTACGCTTGACCGCACCTATAATCTAAAAATTGACAAACCCTTCACCCAAGAGATGATGACGGCGATGAAAGAGGGTCTTGTACTTGATGATGCACGTGCAGGTGCACATGAAAAATCTACTATCTTCCGTATGGAATTTGCCCCTTTTGCACATTTTGAAGTACGCTCGGAAGGTAAAAATTTCACAAAGCTCCGTGTAACCATTACAGAAGGAAAGAATCGGGAACTACGACGTTTTTTTGCACACTTTGAAGCAAAAGTACTTGACTTAAAACGTGTCGCATTTGGAGGCATAGAGCTCAATAATCTCCCTGAAAACAAAACGCGCTACTTCTCACGTAGAGAGTATGATGATATCCATAAGTTTATGAAACGAAAAAGAGCCAATAAAGAGGCAGATATCAAAAACCGTGCGAACAGACTCAAACAAGCCGAGGAGAATAGCGCTCGAAAAGGGTATCAAAAATCTAAAACCGATACAACAAAGAATGATGACACAAGAGATTAAACCTTGCCGGCTCTTGCACTCAAATACCGTCCTAAAACACTTGATGATTTTATAGGACAGTCGCACCTTTTGGGTAAAACTGCCATTTTACGCAAACTGATCATATCCGATGCTCTGCCCCATACATTCTTTTATGGACCTCCCGGCTGTGGCAAAACCACACTCGCACGTATCATTGCCACGATGCTTGATAAACCCTTCTTCGAAATAAATGCAACCACTCTCAAGATTGAAGATCTCCGTAAAATATTCAAGTCCCATACCAATGCACTGCAAAAACCTCTTATTTTTATTGATGAAGTACACAGGCTTAGTAAAAACCAACAAGAAGTACTTTTGCCCTTTATGGAAAACAATGCCGCACTTATCATAGGGGCATCCACTGAAAACCCTTACTATTCCCTGACTGCTGCAATGCGGTCTCGATCACATCTTTTTGAACTTGAAGCAATTCATCAGAATGATATGTCTATCTACCTTACTAAAATCATAGAAATGGAAAATATTACATTGGATTGCGATGCACGGGACTATCTTATTTTTTCAAGTGGCGGAGATGTCCGTGCGATGCTCAATCTACTTGAAAGTGCCAATGTTGTAGAAAGCCCTATAACACTCAAAACACTCAAACAGATTCGTCCGCATGCTATGCAAGCAGGAAGCAGTGAGAGTGAAAGCCACTATGAATTGACATCCGCAATGATCAAGAGTATTCGTGGTTCAGACATAGATGCTTCCATTTATTATCTTGCCAGACTGATTGATGGAGGAGAACCTGCAGAGTTTATCGCTAGGCGATTGACTATCTTAGCCAGTGAAGATATAGGCAATGCTAATCCTCCAGCACTTAACCTTGCATCATCCACCCTCAATATCGTCAAACACATAGGCTACCCTGAAGCACGTATCTCTCTTTCTCAACTTGTCATCTACCTTGCCTCCTCTCCCAAATCCAACAGTGCTTATATAACCATAAACAATGCCTTAAAGAGCATAAAAGATGGGCAAATATACCCTATCCCTCCACATATTAAGACACATGCCAAAACCTATGTTTACCCACATGACTTTGGAGGATGGGTCAAACAGTACTATCTGACTACACCTTTACGTTTTTATGATACACGGCAGATAGGATTTGAGAAAACACTCTGGCAGTGGCATGAAAAGATACAATCTACTTAATCTATCGCATTTTTGCCACATTCATATGTTATAATAATTGCTCAATAAGAAATAAAGGCATATTCATGAAAAATAAATTATTACAACATTTTTTACTTTTGGGTAGCATAATCATTGTAAACGGGTGTACAGGTTCAGAACTCGCACCAAACAATGCCACCCAAACAGGTGCAGTAACGGGTGCTTTAGCAGGATCTGTTATAGGATACAATTCAGGTAGCCATAGTGGCAGAAATGCTGCAGTCGGTGCCCTGATTGGTACAGCGGTAGGTGCTGGAGTGGGTAGTGCTATTGACAGTCAAAACCCTGAACCACAACAAACAGGCGGATGGCAATAGCTACATTATACATATTATACGAAGGAATCAACATGAAATTACTAAAACCTCTCTTTGCTTCTACCCTAGCTGTTTTTATCTTAGGAGGATGTTACAATCAACCTGGTCTCGTACAGGATGAAAGTTATAACCGCACAAAAACAGGTGCGGCAACCGGTGCTCTTGCGGGTGCTGTTATTGGTTACAATACAGGTAATCGAGATGCAACATCTGCTATCGTTGGCGGTTTACTTGGTGCTGCTGTGGGTGGCGGTATCGGATACAGCATGGATCAGCAGGCCAATGAGGTTGCTAGTGCTCTGGGCACAGGGGTAAATAATGATCCCCTTGCCTCACTTGACCCAAACAATGATATCATTGTTTCAAAGAGTAGCAACTATGTTAAAATCATGTTTAGAGACAAAATGATGTTTGCAAGCAACTCGTCCACACTACAATCTAGAGCAAAATCGAAAGTAAAAAAAGTAGGTGTTCTACTAGCAAACTATCCGCAAACCGTCGTAGGCGTAGCCGGATTTACCGACAATGACGGAAGCTTCGAATACAACCGTAAACTTTCACAAAAACGTGCGGAAAATGTAGGTACTCTTCTTGCAGTCAACGGTAAACCCTTTACCAAAGGATGCTCCTATGACAAAGCTATCGTACCCAATAACTCATCTAAAAATAAAGCACTTAATAGAAGGGTAGAGGTTTATCTCTATGCAAACCAAAGCAACATGAGCGATCCCTGCCGTTAAATCTTTGTTATTTGAGAGAGCCAAGCGAACGCTTGGCTCCCTCTGCATCTACACTGCCTGAAAAGTATTGATGTTCAACAGTATCAATCATATGCATAAGCTTCTTTTGTAATGTTGCCCCCCTCACTCTCTCTTTAGCAAATATTTTCATCTCTGAAAAATCAGGGAAAAGGGTTAAAAATTCTTTTTTTAATTGAGAGCTATTCCATGCTCCGACCTGTACGGCTGTATCAGCATCCGTAACATCAAGTATTTCACGACCGATACTATCTACACTCTGATAAGCATCATATTTATGTTTATCTTTATATTCGCTACTTTGCAAACTATCTTCTTGCTGAATTTCTCCAATAAAATTGGTTATAAAATAAAGAAACCCGATACCTATTGCTATAAATATGATTAAACTTCTATCCATGATAATATCCTAAATTATTAAATTCAATGATAAAAGTATACTATAAATTTTGGAATTAGTTAAGACTATGTTTTTTGAAAAAATTATTGAAAATATAGGGTGGTGCGGATGAGAGGACTCGAAGCCTAATATTTAAACCCCTTGAAAGCCCGTTATATAGGGCTTTGCGAGGATTTAAACCATAAAAATAGATCAAAATATTCCGTTCTACAAGCTTGGCAGCAGAAAATGAACCCCCTTAAACACGGGGCTGTAGACGGTTAGTATATCAGTAGGTATATCACCTATTCCCACTATCATTCTCCTCTATTCTACGTTTAAATACCATAAATTTATCTACCATACCCTCTTTCTCTGACCAGTCCTCAATTGACACTATATCAAAACTATTTTGCTCTGCCACCCACACTGCCTGTTCAAGACTTTGTGGATCACTCCAATGGTAGTATGCTGCCAATCTGTCTTTAATACAATCGGTCGGTGTCAAAAGCCTAAGTATGCCAGTTTCTTCTTCCAATGTAGCAATAGCATCTACAGGAGCATCTCCTACACCAAGAGGTCCTCGTG
>JAYEJF010000057.1:0-11225 GCA_034660455.1 Campylobacterota bacterium
AGAGGACTAATATTTAGAAGATTATTAGAGCAAGCAGTCTGTACCCATCCCGTTACTGACTTTGATGTGACTTATGGGTATGACTGGGATAATATGGACAAGAGGAGCTAACCGCCCATCCTGTTTATCTAATATTATCTCTTTGAATTCACTCTCCTCAAGAGAGTGATATTTTTCATTTTCCACATCTTTTATGATTTTCAACTCTTCGGTACTTTCTATGGGTTTATGCATCGTGTACTCCTCTTAAATATTTTTTAGTTTGTTTTCTACTTTTATAAATGGTTTTCATAACTCTTAAGGGAACAGCTAAAGAGTCAACCCATAAATTTCATGATAGCTTTTCATGGCATAACGGTCTGTCATATCTGCAATATAATCTGCAATGACCCGTTCCTCTCTGCGTACTTCAAAAAGAGCTTTTTGATACGGGGGCAGTAGATTTTTATCTTCACGAAAGGCTTCATAGAGTCGCTGAATACACTGTTTTCCTGCATGCATCTTACGGGCTATTTTATGGTGTTGATAGAGTTTGTGCATCAGTAGTTTTTTTAATCTTTTAAGCTCTCTTGCCGTCTCTTTGGAAAATCCTACGGGCAGCTTCTCTTTTGCATTCAAGCTGCTGCAAATAGGGACATCTTTACGATGTGCACCTGCACCCTGTTTAGAATTTTCTATAAAATCTTCTACCAGAAGTTTAATCAGACCTGCTACAAAACGATGTCTATAGAGCTCTTCTCCTCTTTTGAGACCCTCTTTTTGTACTGCTTCATCCACTCTTAAACAGAGTGCATCCTCGAGTAGATCGTCAAAAGTGATCAAACCATATTTTACACCGTCGTCTATGTCATGCGACGTATACGCTATCTCATCGGCATGGTCAACAACCATCGCCTCTAAGCTTGGGTGATTGTCAAGATTAAAATATCTGTCCAAATTTGCTAAAAACGGTTTTTTATAGGGGTATGAATGCTTGAGTACCCCTTCAAGCGTAGCAAATGTTAAGTTAAGCCCCTCAAAATCTTTATAACGTTTTTCTAACTTAGTCAGTACCCTAAATGACTGAAAATTATGTTCAAATCCCAAAGCTCTTCCATCTTCTTTCAACATCCTGTCCAATGCATCTCCTCCTGCATGACCAAAAGGTGTATGTCCCAAATCATGAGAAAGTGCGATTACCTCTGCCAAAGTTTCGTTGAGCTTTAACATTCTTGAAAGTGTTCGTGCAATTTGAGACACTTCAAGTGAATGCGTAAGACGCGTACGAAAATAGTCCCCTTCATGATTGAGAAAAACCTGTGTTTTGTACTCTAAACGTCTAAATGAACTACAGTGAAGCACCCTGTCTCTGTCTCTGGAATAGGGATCTCTAAAGTCCTCTTCAAATGGAAAAAATCTCTCATTGGGTTTCATGTAATCCCTTTAGTTAATATTGCTATAATTGTAGCAAAATAGTTTGGAGTGCACCCATGGACAAAATAGAGATGTATTATATTGAATATGAAAAACCCAAGGTCACACTTTTACAACACTCAGGACTAGGCGTTGCAGAGATAGCAGCGAGAACCTGTTACGACTCTTTTGAAAACTCCGAGAATGCCTGTGTTAAAACGGCAATGGAACATTTGGATACGGATGCTGTTAACGGCATAGATGACTCCGAACTCCTATCATCGCTTGCATGGGTACATCACCATCACTCGATTATTGAACATGCAAGCCTCTCTTTTCTTGTACAGGGGACTAGCAGAGGTGTACTTCAAGAGCATGCAAGGCATAGACTGCAAGCCATCTCGGTACGCTCTACCAGATATACCATGTCTTCTGTCATTAATGCATTTACCGCTTCACTGCAAAGTAACAATGGATTTGCCTTCTTTTTAGAAAAAGTACTCGATTTAAATCTTTTTGTTATTACAGATAGAGCATACCTGAAAATAGAGATAGATGCGATGTACCGTAAATTTATGTTCCAGTACAAACGTAACCCTCATTATCTGCAAGATGCAATAGCAAAATCATCTCTACTTTTTGTCGAAACCTTTAAAGATGATGCAGAGGGACTCTATGATGCCTTGGAAAAAGGTAAGAAAAAACGTAATGTCGGAGACGGCTTCAAACATATTGTCTCCGATAACTGGAGAGTCGATATGGTCGTCACTTTTAATATACGCTCGCTTAAAAACTATTTTGATCTACGTGACTCCGGTGCAGCTTGGTTTCAGATACAATGGTTAGCACAAGCGATGAAAGAGGTTACACCTGTAAAATATTTAAAACTTATCGATAAAGAGTATAAAAAAAGTTAAGGGCAGCTCTTTTTATCTCCCCCCTATATTTATCTATTTCTACTATAATACCTCTGATAAAAATTTTCATTTTTTGGAGCATTTTTTGCAGATTATTACCTTTATTATTGTGTTACTTTCATTTCATACTTCACTCTATGCACAAGCCCTCTCCATGGAGAATATCTCCCTCAATATCCAAAAATCACTACCTACCCATCTTAAAGGAAAAAATAAAGCCATTGTTCAAAATCTCTATGACCAAACTGGTAATAAACCTTTATGGATAGGTAAAAAAAACAGAAAAAAGATGGGTGAACTGATTCAGGCACTCAATGATCCCCTGTTTAACTATAAAAATAAACCTTTTGATCAAAAGTCCATTAAGCGTCTCTTTTTTCTGCTTGATAATAATGAAGTCTCTACAGCCAAACAGGCTGCAGTTTATGCACGGCTTGATCTTATCTTAAGTAATTCTATGGTTCGATTGGTGCGTTTTATCGTACAAGGAGATGTGGATTGGGCTTTGGTACAAAAGAAGTTTAAAGCCTTAAAAGAGAGTGATGATATAAAGGTAAACTGGGAGATGTCACCCAAACCCTTTCCAAACCAGTCAAAACTTCTCTTGGCCGTCAAGCAAGGCAATATTTATGCCTATCTGAACTCACTTATTCCTATGGAAAAACGTTATAAATCCCTCATTAAACTGCTTAAAGATTACCGTGTTATGGATAAGTTTCCCAAAATAGAATATAGTAGAAAGCCCCTAAAACTCGGTGATAGATCATCCAAAATAGAGGAGATTAAAAAAAGGCTTCAAATCTCTGGAGATTACCCTAAGTATGCCAAGATCAACAATAGATTTGATGAAGCCCTCAGACGTGCAGTCATCACATACCAAAAACGCTATCTTTTGAAAGTAACCGCAGAGGTAGATAAAACCATGACCTATTATCTCAATCAGCCTGTAACAAATAATATACAGGCCATCATTACCAATTTGGATAAAACAAAACTCTACCCTAAAAGGTTTGAAGAAGAGCATGTAGAGGTCAATATTCCCGACTTTAATTTACGTTACGTTAAAGGAGGTGAGAAAGTGATGAAGATGGGTATAGTTATCGGTCGATTAGACAGACCTACACCGCTTTTTCATGATTTCATAGAGTATATGGTTGTCAATCCTACCTGGACGATTCCCGATAATCTGATTAAACGTGATCTGATACATGTATTTAGAGACAACCCTTATTATCTAGAAGAGAATAATATTCATGTATTCAGCGGTAAAAAAGAGGTGGAAATCACGCCAGACATGTTAGATCCTTACGAAAATAGTGAAAAAAGAGTTCCTTACCGTTTTGTACAATATCCCGGAGACAACAATGCTTTGGGACGCATTAAATTTATGTTTCCCAATAAGTACGCAGTCTATCTGCATGATACTGACAATAAAACACTCCTCACAAGGCGTTATAAACTTTACAGTTCAGGATGTATGCGTGTAGAAAAACCCTTTGAACTAATGGACATTCTACTTGAAAACGCTAAGAAAAATTACTCACGCAGTGACATTGAAACGATTATAGCGACAAATGAACCTAAAACCATACTACTGCGTAAGCCTGTACCTGTACATATGCTCTATTTTACTGTCTATAAAGAAGATGGATTGGCCTATTTTAAAAATGATGTCTATCTTTATGACAAAATCATAGAAGAGTCCGTCACAGGGAATAAAAAGAAGACATTCACCCTACCTAAAAACCGTATGATCTCTGTAAAGAAGAATACTCGACCTCTTTCTAATTAGAGTATTTTTTACTTAGAGCCCTTTCGTATTTTAACTCTTTGCAAATGGGTAAGCGTGATGGCCATCGCATCGGTGATATCCAGAGGCTTAATCTCTTTTTGGATGCCAAAAAGTCTTTTGACCATAAACGCCACCTGCTCTTTACTTGCTTTCCCATTACCCGTAACTGATTTTTTAACCTGCAGAGGCGTATATTCATAAAAATACCCCACCTCTTGAAGTATTTTCAAAGAGAGTGCACCCCTAAATTGTGCAAGCTTTAAAACAGACTTGGGATTATAGGCAAAAAAGATATCTTCTATGGCAACTTCATCTATCGTGTGTGCCTTCAAAATAATGTCAAACCCCTCTACAAGCTCGATAATCTGTTCTTGCAGCTCTTTTGCTTTAATTTTAAGTAAACCTGCTTCGACAAGTGAAAACTTTTTCCCATCCCAATAGATGATGCAGTACCCTAAATTACGGCTTCCGGGGTCTATTCCTAAAATATTCATTCACACCTTTGTTCACATAGTGAATAAAATTATTCAACTACCTTTGATAACGCCATTTTAGCTTAAGTTGGCTAAAATGTCAGAAGTTATTCACATTAAGAATTTGAACTCTCCCAAAGAGTAAAAATTTGTTCACACATTTAAAAATAGTAAAGGCATACAGGTATGAATATTGGACAAAAAGTACTTTTTGAACTTAAAAAAGAGATACCGGAGAGAGAATATGAACGTTATATTAAAAAACTTGTCTATGATGTAAAACGTTCAAGATCCAATATTATCTACTTTAATGCACCTAATCTACTGATAGCAAAATGGATAAAAAGTATGTACAGTGAAAAACTTATGCACCTTTTTGAGTTACAAAACGGTGTAAAACCCGAAATAGAAATCAGGGTAGGTAAACTAAGCCAAAAAACTTCTACGCCCGTAATTAAACATACTAGTGAAAAGAGTCATTCAAAAAGTACCTATCTCAATCCCTCTTTAACCTTTGACAGCTTTATTGTCGGTGATTCAAATCAATTTGCCTATACTACTGCTAAATCGGTAGCGGAGAAACCCGGAAAACAATATAATCCTCTTTTTCTTTACGGTGGTGTAGGATTGGGAAAAACACATCTGCTTCAAGCCATAGGTAACTACCATATCAATTTAGGAAAAACCGTAATCTATACGACACTTGAACAGTTTATGAACTCTTTTACCTCACACCTTCGTTCTCAAACCATGGATAGATTTAGAGATAAATTTAGAGAGTGTGATCTTCTTTTAATTGATGATATACAATTTCTTAGCCGTAAAGAGCAGACCCAAGAAGAGTTTTTTCACACCTTTAACGAATTACATAATGCCAATAAACAAATCGTCATGACTTCCGATAGACAGCCCAATAAAATTGCCGGGCTTGTAGATAGACTTAAAAGCAGGTTTGAATGGGGGCTTATGGCTGATATACAGCCACCCGGATTAGAAACAAAAATTGCCATTATCCAAAAAAAATGTGAACTTGACGGTATTAGACTAGACGCTGAAATAGTAAATTATATTGCTACGCATATGGGAGATAACATCCGTGAAATTGAGGGAACTATCATTAAACTCAATGCTCTCTCTTCTATGTTAAACCAGAAAATCACCTTAGACTTTACACAAACAGCAATCAGAGATCAACTTAAAGAGAAAAAAGAGAATATTACCATTGATGATATTGTTAAGATTATATCCAAAGAACTCAATATTAAACCTTCAGATATAAGATCAAAAAAACGTACTAAAAATGTAGTCAATGCAAGGAGAATCGCTATCTATCTTGCAAGAAACCTTACACCAAACTCAATGCCTCAAATTGCTGTCTATTTTGGAATGAAAGATCATACTGCCATTTCACATGCGATGAAAAAAATCAATGAAATTATAGAGAGTGATGAAAATTTTAAAGTCATTTTAGAAGAACTCTCCAATAAAGTAAATACACAAACCCAAAATGATGTACTCTAAACGGACGTGAAATCTACAAAAAACATGCTATAGAAAACTTGAATAAAAAAAAGATATAATTTTATAAGTGAATAAATGTGACTGTTTTAAAAAAGATCGACAGGCACTAAAACAACGGAAATACAAGCAACAGAGTAGTTATTCACATATTCATGTCATACTACTACTATCTACTATAATTATTAAAAATAAGGAAAGTCAATGAAGATAAGAGCACAAAAGCAGATCATAGAATCTATACTCATTAATTTACAACCTTTTTTAGAAAAAAAAGATGCTAGTCAAATCACTTCACATATCATATTTAAAACACAAGATCATCAATGCACGATTAAAGCATCTGATTCTGAAATAGGTTTGAAAATAGTCACAGATAACATTCAAATTGAAGCCGAAGGTGCTTTTACGGCTAACGGTAAAAAACTTTTAAATATCATTCGCATATTAAAAGATGATGAGATCACTTTAGAAACACTCGATAATACTGTTGTTATTAAACAAAAACATTCAAAATTTAAACTTCCTACTTTTGATCCAAGTACTTATCCTGATTTTCCGACTATTGAAAATAAACCGCAAATATCTTTAGATTCATTAAATCTTATTCAAAATCTTAAAAAAATTTCACCTGCTATTGATAGCAATAATCCAAAATTTGAACTTAACGGTGCACTGATTAATATAAAAAGCAGTTCAACCGATTTAGTAGGAACAGATACAAGAAGATTAGCCATAGCATCAATATTTGGTGAAAACAAAGAAGAGTTGTCACTCATCGTCCCTAAAAAAGCGATACTAGAGATACAAAAATTATTTCTAGATCAAATAGATATCTATTATGATGAAACAAATCTTATTATTGCGAATAAGAACTATTTTTTCTATACCAAACTAATCAATGGAAAATTTCCTGATTATCAACGTATCATCCCTTCATCTATCAAACATACTATTACTTTACCCAAAAAAGAGATGCTAGATGCCATAAAAATGATTACAACCATTTCACAAGAGATAAAAATGACACTGCTCTCTGATACGATTTTATTTAATTCACTCTCTTCAGATAACATTGAAGCAAAAACAGAGTTGGAAATCTCCACAGGTTTAGATATTAAATTGGAAATCTCTTTCAATAGTAAATATTTATTGGATTTTATTTCACAGATCAATAAAAATGAATTTATTATGGAACTCAATGAAACATCTCTGCCATTCGTCGTAAAAGATGAAAATTTTATTACAATAATCATGCCTATCGTTGCATAAAAAAGGAAAATGAATACATGAATGAAAATTCAACAAAATACATTTTTGTCACAGGAGGGGTACTCTCTTCTTTAGGAAAAGGTATTACTGCTGCAAGTATAGGAACACTGCTAAAACATACAGGTCAACGTGTAGGTGTTTTAAAATTAGATCCCTATATCAATGTTGACCCTGGTACCATGTCACCTCTTGAACACGGTGAAGTATTTGTAACAAAAGATGGTGCAGAAACAGATCTTGATTTAGGACATTATGAAAGATTTTTAGATACATCATTAACTAAAAACAATAATTTTACTACAGGACTTGTCTATAAAACTGTTATTGAAAATGAACGTAAAGGGAAATATTTAGGAAAAACTATTCAAGTTGTTCCCCATATCGTAAATGAAATCAAAGAACGTATTATTCGTGCAGGCGAAGGCAGAGATATTCTTATTGTTGAATTAGGCGGTACGACTGGAGATATTGAAGGTTTACCTTTTCTTGAAACCATTAGACAAATGAAACATGAATTGAGCAAATCAAAAGTAATCAATATACATGTTACACTTTTACCCTATATAAAAGCAGCAGGCGAACTTAAAACAAAACCAACCCAGCACTCTGTACAAGAGTTAAGACGTATCGGTATAGCACCGCATATGCTTGTTTTACGTGCTGAAGTACCTGTAAGTGCAGAGATTAAACGTAAAATTGCTTACGCTTGTGATGTGGATGAGGAGTCTGTAATCATTGCTGAAGATGCATCAACCATTTATCAAGTGCCGCTTAATTTTTTACGTCAAGATATTTTGACACCTATTTGTAAACAATTGGAATTAGATAACTGTAATCCAAAAATGGATGAGTGGACCGATTTAGTACATAAAATCATAATGCCCAACAATGAGATGAAAATAGCATTTGTAGGTAAATATTTGGATTTAAAAGAGTCCTATAAATCATTGACCGAAGCACTTATTCATGCTGGCGCACATATTGATGCAAAAGTAAATATAAAATGGGTTGACTCGGAAAAAATTGAAAATGACGGGGCAGTCAAATATTTAAATGATTGTGACGGTATTTTAGTTGCTGGTGGTTTTGGTGAACGCGGTATTGAAGGTAAGATAGATGCTATTCAGTATGCTAGAGAAAATAAAATTCCATTTTTAGGTATCTGCTTGGGCATGCAACTCTCTATGATAGAATTTGCAAGAAATGTACTGGGTCTTAAAGAGGCAAATTCTATAGAATTTGATGAAGAGACTACAGATCCGTTAATCTATCTTATTGATGAATTTATAGATGCATCAGGATCAAAACAGGTAAGAACCACAACCTCTCCTATGGGAGGAACAATGAGACTTGGTGAATATGAGTGTGAAACAAAAGAGGGCTCAAATTTACGACAAGCGTATGATACAAAAATTATTTATGAGAGACATAGACACCGTTATGAAGCAAATCCTAACTATAGAGAGTTACTTGAATCTAGGGGGATGGATATTACAGGTGAATCGAACGGATTGATCGAAGCGGTGGAAATAAAAGATCACCCTTGGTTTTTGGGTGTACAGTTCCACCCGGAATTTACATCAAGACTTCAAACTGCAAATCCGGTGATTTTGGCATTTATAAATGCTTCTATGGAACATAACAGAGTAGATGAATAAAAAATTAACGCTTTATGTCTTAGAAACTCTTTTGAAACAACGTTTTAGTGAGGGGTTCTTATCTTTAAAAGATCTTCCCCATCCTTCCACTTTTAAAGATATGGACAAAGCAACTACACGTATTGTTCAAGCCATAAAGAACAGAGAAAAAATCACAATTATTGGTGATTATGATGTAGATGGTGTAACTTCAACTACACTTATGAAACTTTTTTTTGAAGAGATTAATTATCCCATTGAGTGGATTATTCCCAATCGATTTCGTGATGGATATGGTCTCTCTTCAAATATTATACCTCGTATAGTAGATACAGATTTAGCGATTACTGTTGATAATGGTATTTCAGCAGTATATGCTGCTAAGCTTTGTAAAGAGGAAGATATTGAGCTTATTATCACCGATCATCATCTTCTTGCACCTGAAGTACCGGAATGTTTTGCCATTATTGATCAAAAACAGGAGAGCTGTAATTTTCCCTATTCAGATGTTTGCGGTGCTCAAATAGCCTGGTATCTTATTGCATCTTTGAAGAATGCATTGAATATAACAATCAATATGCTCTCTTATATGGAATTGGTTGCCATTGCTATTATTGCAGATATGATGCCACTTCAACATATTAACAGAGCGATGGTAGAAGCAGGTATCAAAGCACTCAATAAAAGCAGTAGACCGGCAATAAGAGCTTTTATGGAAGATACGCAAAAAGAGCTGATCAATGCTGAAGATATAGGATTTTTTTTAGCACCGCTACTTAATAGTGCAGGACGTATGAAAGATGCCTCTTATGCGGTAGATTTTTTAGCATCGGGGAACATTTACGATGCGAGAATAAGATTGGAAAGACTTAAAGAGTTTAATCATCTTAGAAAATCTACAGAACAAGAGATTACACTTAAAGCTATGGGACAAGTGGACAGAAATGATGAAGTCATTGTTGTTGGAGGAGAGGATTGGCATGAAGGTGTAGTAGGCATAGTGGCAGCACGTGTAGCACGTCACCATGAAAAACCTTGTATCGTACTTTCTCAAAATAAAGAGGGTTTGCTTAAAGGGAGCGGCCGAAGTTTTGGTGAGTGTGATTTGTTTGGCATTGTAAATGGATGTAGAGAGTATTTAGAGAAGTTTGGAGGGCATCAGGCAGCCATTGGTCTTAGTATGCAAACAAAGAGCTTAAAGGCCTTTAAGGAGGAGATCCAAAAGAATTTCCTTTTATGTGGATACAGTAAAGAATTGATTGATCGAGATATCGTCGGAGAGTTATATTTTAAAGATATCTCTTTTGATTTAACACAGTTAGTCAAAAAATATGAACCCTATGGACAGGGGAATCCAACCCCTAAGTTCATATCAACCGATGTCGAAATTCTCCAAGCGGATTCAATGGGCAAAGAGGGTGAACATTTACGTTTTTCACTGGCTCAAAAGGGAATAGTGATGGCGGGGGTACAGTTTAAAACACGTGAAATGTATGAGATAGGATCTAAAGTAGATCTTATCTATACAGTCAATGAAAATCATTTTAGAGGAAGAGTAACACTACAATTAATGGTCGAGAAGATAATGTTACGTTGAAGTATCAATGCTAACCATTCATGAATTTTCACTGAGACCGTTTTGAAGCTAGATTATCTTTTGTAGTATTCCTTATAAAACCTCCTATTATAGAACATTTTATAACGTTTTCATTATTCAAGTGATCATTACCCAAGCAGTTGTTTAGAACAACTTAGCACTGATGCTACATCCTAAAAATAGCAGGACAAAATGTCCTCTATTGCCCAAATTTAACAAATAGGGGAACAAAGTGTCCGGATATCGGCTCATATCTGGCAAAAAGGACATAAGCAATTTTTATCATTCTATGAATAGTGCTAAAAAATCACTAAAAATATGGCACCTTGTTATGTTTCTTGAAATAGCCAGACATTTTTTGTATACTACTAATACTTTAATAAAGGGGATAGAGGACATTTTGTTCCTCTAATAAATAGTTATCTCGGACGCTATCGCATCCGAGATAACGGTGGCGCGGGCTGAACACCCGCTTGTTATCTGCTGCTCCGCACCAGATAACAAGCGGGAGCATCGAGCACCCAAACATAAAATCAAGATTTGAGTTCGGGTGTCGATGTCCCGCGCCACCGTTAGTATCATGCTTGCAAAATCGGTCTTAATATGGTACTATTAAAAGACTGAAGG
>JAYEJF010000058.1:0-35387 GCA_034660455.1 Campylobacterota bacterium
TGCTATAGAACGTACACAGGAAATTCTATGTCTACTTAAACAGATGTATGAGCGTGGTGAACTGCCTGCCTGTCAAATATTTCTCGATTCTCCTATGGCTATTCGTGCCACGGAGATATATAAAAAGTATCATCAGGAGTTGAGTGCGTGCTGTAATGATTTTTTAGAACGTGACGGTACTATTTTTGATTTTCCCTACCTTCATTACACCCTTCGCATACAAGACTCAATGAAAATCAATGAAGAGGAGTCTAACTGTATCATCATTGCGGGTGCAGGTATGTGTAACGGCGGTCGTATACTGCAACACTTTAAACATCGCCTTTGGAATGAAAAAAATGCCGTCGTATTTGTGGGCTATCAGGTAGAAGGTACCTTGGGGAGGCAGATGATAGACGGCACAAAAAAAATAAAAATCTACGGTGAAGAGATCATAGTTAAAGCTAAAATTTACACAATCAACGGATTTTCTGCACATGCAGATCAAAATGGTCTCATAGAGTGGATGCGTAAATTTTCAAAATTAGAGAAAATCTTTCTTATTCATGGTGAACGGAATAAACAGGAAATCTTCCAAAAAGAGATAGAAAAACAGTTGCAGAAAAAATCCCATATTGTAAAATATGCAGAAAAAATCGGCATATAGTTACTTTAGTGCACCTTTAGTTTAGGGAACATAAACCAAGATATCCGTTGGTGAATCCTTTAACAGTGTCAAAGCCACACTTCCCAAAAGTGCATTGAATCCCGATGTACTTCTCGATCCGATAGCAACAAGGTCATAACTGCCCTTTGTGATATATTTTATCAGTGCCTCTTTAGCGTTAATCCCTCCATCAATGATCTTGCCTTTTTTAATGGCGTGTGCATGCATAAAATCTTTTAAATCTTTTCGGGCATACTCTTTTGCCATCACATTATACTCTACAAAATCAATCCCCTCTATCGCATAAGGACCACCTAGATATATGGTTTCAGAGCTGTGCACTGTAGATATCTTGGAATTTGGGCAGAGTTGCTGTACAAACCTAACACTTTCACTTGATTCTCTTTGAAAATCCGTCGGTGCCAAAATATCTTGATAACGCTCTTTCACACTATTTTTTACAATTAACAGAGGAAGATGACTCTTATTGGTTATTTTTTGTGCAGTTGTACCCAAAAGATTTTTCATCCCCTTCGATCTAGAATGTGCTCCAATCATAATCATATCTGCTTTAATCAATTTGGCTTCATAGAGTATGATATCATCTGCATTTCCCTCTTTTACAAAAATAGTATAAGGAACTTTTGCCGTTAATCTTGTCGATTTAATCTTTTTTTCCAGTTTTCTTTCAATCCCATCCCTGTCAATATCCAATGAGTCAGAGGAAAAATAACCAGGTACAGACAACCACGGAACCTGTACGGCATGTACAATAAACAGTGTGGCATCATGCTCCTTTGCAAGCATAAATGCCCGCTTTAATACAAAATTCGATTTGTCAAAAACATCAATACCAACAAGAATTCTTTTTATTTTTTTCATCTATTATAACCTTTTGATAAAATTGCCTTACAAAATATTTTCACATTTGCTATATTTATAATAGCATAAATTAAAAATAAAGTATAATCATCAAAGCGTGTACAATAAGGAAATTTATGGAAGATACGATAATACTAACTCTATTTAAAGCATTAGGAGGATTAGGGCTTTTTTTACTCGGAATGGTTATTATGACGGAAGGATTACGCTCTTTAGCGGGTGATACAGTCAGAAATGCCCTAATGCATTTTACAAAAAGCCCTCTTTCAGGCGCAGTTACAGGTGCGATCAGCACGGCTTTGTTACAATCTTCAAGTGCTACAACAGTGGCTGCTATGGGATTTGTTGCAGCAGGTTTAATCACCTTTTCTCAATCATTAGGAATCATATTTGGTGCCAATATCGGAACAACCATCACCGGTTGGATGGTTGCACTCTTGGGTTTTAAATTTCAACTTGGCACGATTATACTGCCTGTCATACTTTTTGGTGTCATGCTCAAACTTTTTTTTAAAGATAAAATAGCCTCTTTGGGCTACACCATTTCCGGCTTTGGCTTGATCTTTATAGGTATCTCATTCATGCAAGAAGGTATGGGCGGTTTTGAAGGTGTCATCAAACCTGACATAGTAGCCACGGATTCATTCATCGATCTACTAAAACTCGTTGTACTAGGTATCATAGCCACGCTTATCACACAATCATCAAGTGCCGGTGTAGCAGCAACATTGACGGCACTTTATGCCCATGCTATCAATTTTGAACAAGCCGCAGCACTGGTTATCGGTATGGATGTCGGAACAACTGTAACGGCACTTATGGCTACAATCGGAGGATCCGTAAATGTACGCAGAACAGGATTTTCACATATTATCTATAATCTGTTTACGGCTGTTATGGCTATCTTTCTGATAACACCCTATATCTATGTATGGGAGCAAGTATCAACGGTATCTTTAATCGAAAATGCAGAGATTGCACTTGTTGCTTTTCATACTTTTTTTAATACATTGGGGGTTTTAATCATTCTTCCTTTTACCTATCAGTTTGCGAAGTTTATAAAAAAAATTATTCCATCCAAAGAACCTCTCTTTACAGAAAAACTGGATAAAAGATTACTCCATGATCCAAGTTTGGCACTGGAAGTCGCACGTGTTTCCGTACAAGATGAGTCTATTGCCCTGTTAAAGCATGTCAATTTTATCATGGGCGATATTCAGTACGGTAAAAAAGCCAATCTAATATTGTTACAATCCGCACTAAACAAAACGCAGCAGTATGTTGATCAGATTAATCCAAAACAGGAGAAAGATACTCAGTGGCAAGAAGTGATATCCTTAATTCACATACTTGATCATACACAACGCCTTCACGAACGTTGTGAAGAAGAGGAGTATAGGGCTAAACTTGTACAACACTCTCCCGATCTACACGAAGAACAGCAGCGATTAATCACTGTAAATCATAAAATCATCAATGCAATCAAGGAAAAAAGATTTTCTGATGCAAAAAAATATGCAAAAAAGAATGAAAAACGCATGAACAAATCAATGTTACCCTACAGGAGCACCATTGCAGAGAAAATGGCTAAGGATGAGATTAGTATAGTTTCTGGAACCCGTCAACTTGAAGCAGAAAGATGGCTAGTGAGAGTCAGTCACCATATTGCACGTATCACATACCATATGGAAAATGCCATTTTATCTATGGCAAAATAATTTTCATTCATATTTAATAAAGGATAAACCATGCCGACTACACACAAAATTGTCTATGCGCTCTATATCCCAATTTGGGTCATCATGGCAATAAACCCTAAATATCCGCAAGACTGGCTACTAGAGAACGTACTTGTGTTTATTTTTGTTCCTTTTGTCTTTTGGATGGATAAAAAGAACAATTACACGCTTTTAAGCCTTATTTTTCTTCTTATCTTTGCCTCTTTGCACTCTTTAGGGTCACATTACACCTATGCAGAGATGGAATATTTTAATGCCATCACACAATTTTTTGGCTTTGAAAGAAACCATTATGACCGATTGGTACACTTTCTCTTTGGACTATTGACTTTTAGAATCCTCTTTGAAATGACCCTATTTGGTACTAGCACACTTAAAACTGCCCTACTGCTGACATTTACCATGATCCTCTCTATCTCTACTCTTTATGAGTTACTTGAATGGCTTGCCGTTATTATATTACAGCCTGATCTCGGTATGGCTTTTTTAGGTGCACAAGGAGATATATGGGATGCACACAAAGATACGCTTGCAGCAAGTATAGGAGCATTGATTAATCTTCTTTTTTACAAAAGCTATGCAAAATTATGGCACTTTAAAAGAGCTTGATACACTTTTAGTGACAAACCCAATGCTTTTTTCTTACATATTTTTCTTCCCCATCAAAAAGTATTCAAAGTTAAATAAGTATAATATTTAGGACACCTCTAATAAAGGCATAGCATAGATGAAAAAAATATCCCGGACATCAGAAAAAATCAAAGATATTATCAGTGACCCCTCCTATACAGTTGCAGAAGAGGACAAAAACTTTCTCTACTCCGACAAGGGCAGAGGTGTACGATTGCAGCTGGATTATCTCAAGGCGGAAGTGAAAATGCGTGAAGATGGTATAGACCATACCATTGTTGTCTTTGGAAGTGCACGAACACCTGAAGATACACCCTATTATAATGATGCGCGTGCTTTTGGGCAAATGGTTGGACGAAGCGGTAAAAATCCCCAAGATTGTCATGTAACCTTAATGACAGGAGGAGGTCCCGGCATTATGGAAGCTGCAAATCGCGGAGCGTCGGATGTCGGTGCAAAATCCATAGGACTTAATATTGAACTCCCTCGTGAACAGTTCCCAAATCCATATATCAGCCCGGAACTCTGTTTTCAGTTTCGCTATTTTGGTATACGTAAACTCCATTTCATGCAACGTGCCAAAGCACTGGTCGTCTTTCCGGGGGGTTTTGGCACGATGGATGAACTCTTTGAGATTCTTACACTCATTCAAACAGATAAAAGCCCTTCCATTCCTATTATTTTAGTAGATGAAGTGTATTGGAAAAAAGCTATCAATTTTAATTTTTTAAGAGAAGAAAACGTCATCAGCTCACAAGATTTAAAGATGTTAACATATGTCTCTAATGCACAAGAGGCTTGGGAGGAGATACTTCTTTGGCATGAGAAAAAAGGCTCTCCTCTTTTTTAAAAATTTTTATCCCTGCGGTAATATCAAAAGTCATATAAATGACGGACTATATTATTAGTGGTGCCATTAAGTAAGCGTTTACTATAAAACAAAAAGCACCATTTACGTTATAATCTCAAAAATTTTATGTATTGGAAAAACAATGGTAAACATAGAAGATCATTACATTCAAACAAATGGTGTACATCTTCACGTGCTTCAGGCAGGTCCGATTGAAGGACCATTGCTCATACTATTACATGGATTTCCGGAATTTTCTTATGCTTGGAGAGACTATATACCTTACCTAGCCTCTGCAGGGTTTCGTGTATGGGTCCCCGATCAACGTGGCTATAACTTAAGTGACAAACCCAAAGGCATAGCATCCTACACCCTAGATGCATTGGCGAAGGATGTACTTGGTCTGATAGATGCAGCCAAGCACAAACAAGCCTTTTTGGTCGGGCATGACTGGGGTGGTTCGGTCGCTTGGCACATCGCTACAAAATATCCTGAACGTATTATCAAAATGATTGTATTGAATGTCCCACACTTAGGTGTACTGAAAAAAAATTTGCTCTCAAATGCAGCGCAACTTCGAAAAAGCAATTATCTCTTCCTTCTTCAAGTCCCATGGATACCAGAGATATACATAAAGTTCAAACAATACATGCTCTTAAAGAAAAAATTTAGAATCAGTAGCCGTCCGGGTACATTTACAGATGATGATCTGGAAACCTATTATCGCTCCTGGATACAACCAAAAGCATTTCATTCTATGCTCAATTGGTATAGGGCTGCGATGCAAAGACCCATACGATACAGAAAAACGCCCCATCTGACCCAACCTACTTTAGTGATTTGGGGGAAAAAAGATAAATTTTTATGCAGTGAGATGGCACAACAGAGTATCGATTTATGCAGTGAGGGGCATTTGATATTTTTTGAAGAAGCCACGCATTGGATCATTCATGAAGAGGTTTCAGCCATACAAAAACTGATCGTCTCATTCTTTAAAGAGAGTTCAATCTCTTAACCATAAAACAAAAAGCGCCATTACGCTATAATCGCGTCAATTTAATCTAACATAGGACAGTACTATGAGTGAAACAACCGAAAAAAAAGCAACCTATAACCCAAAAGAAGTCGAAGACAGTTACTATCAACTCTGTGAAGCACGTGAGTATTTTGAGATAGACGGAAACAAAAATATCCAAGAAGCAGGAGAAGACGGTACCATAAAAACCTTCTCTATTATGATGCCTCCGCCAAACGTTACAGGAAGCCTCCATATCGGGCATGCCCTTACCTTTACACTGCAAGATATCATCACACGTTTTAAGCGTATGGATGGGTTTAAGACACTCTGGCAACCGGGTACGGATCATGCGGGAATCGCAACGCAGAATGTGGTTGAAAAACAGCTTTTAGCCGAAGGTACCACCAAAGAAGAGATAGGACGTGAAAAGTTTTTAGAACGTGCATGGCTACAAAAAGAGACCAGTGGAGGGAACATCGTGCACCAAATGCGCAAACTGGGTGTGACCCCTGCATGGAAACGTGAACGTTTTACCATGGACGAAGGGCTTAAAGAAGCGGTAAAAGAGGCATTTGTCTCACTCTACAATGAGGGGCACATTACACAGAACAACTACATGGTAAACTGGTGTACACACGATGGAGCACTCTCAGATATAGAAGTAGAACACGAAGAGGTTCACGGTAAATTTTATCATATGATCTACAAGTTTGCCGATGGAAGCGGAGAACTTCAAGTGGCGACAACAAGACCTGAGACATACTTCGGGGATAGTGCTATCATGGTACACCCTGATGATGGCAGATATACCGATATTGTCGGTAAAGAAGTACTGCTGCCACTTACAGACAGAACCATTAAAGTGATTACAGACGCGCATGTAGATATGGAGTTTGGAACCGGTGTGGTAAAAGTCACACCTGCACATGACCAAAATGACTACGAAGTAGGAAAAAGACATGACCTTGAATTTATTAAAGTATTTAATGAAAAAGGTATCCTGAACGAATATTGTGGAGAGTTTGAAGGACTAGAACGTCTTGAAGCACGTCCTGTCATTGTAAAAGCATTAGAAAATGCAGGCTATATTGTAAAAATAGAAGACCACGTACACCAAGTAGGACACTGTTATCGATGTAAGAACATCGTTGAGCCGTTTATCTCACAACAGTGGTTCTTAGATGAAAAAGTTGCACAAAACTCCATTGCCAAAACCAAAGCGCATAACAACTTCCACCCTGCACACTGGATCAACTCCTACACGGCATGGATGGATGAGCTTAGACCGTGGTGTATCTCAAGACAACTCTGGTGGGGACACCGAATCCCTGTATTTACCTGTACTTCTTGTAATCACCAATGGGCAGATACATCAGATGTGCCCCAAGCCTGTCCTAAATGTGCTGCAAAAGAGATCACACAAGACCCCGATGTACTCGACACTTGGTTCTCCTCTGCCCTATGGGCGATGAGTCCACTAGGCTGGGGAAACAATGGCAAGCTCTCTGCACTTTACAATGAGAGTGATATGGAAGATTTCTACCCTAACTCTCTGCTTATTACCGGGTTTGATATTATGTTCTTTTGGGTAGCACGTATGATGATGATGGGAGAACATTTCCAAGGAGAACTACCCTTCAAAGATATCTACATGCATGCATTGGTGCGTGATGAGCATGGTGCAAAAATGTCTAAATCTAAAGGAAATGTCATTGACCCGCTTGACATGGTTGAAGCGCATTCAGCGGACATCATCAGATTTACACTGGCGTACCTCGCAGTACAAGGGCGTGACATTAAACTTGGGGAGAAGAACTTAGAGCAGTTTAGAAACTTTACCAACAAACTCTACAATGCAACCAACTACTTACAACTGAATGTAGATACCTTTAAAGACTTGGAAGAGATTGAAGTACAAACACCGCTTGGACGTTACATGCAGAGCCGTTTAGGTCTAGCAGTCGAAGAGGTACGTGCCTCACTAGAGAGCTTTAAATTTAATGAATCTGCAAGAATTCTATACAACTTTGTGTGGAATGAGTTTTGTGATTGGGGGATAGAGTACTCAAAAGCAGATCGTGAAAGCATCGTAGAGCTTGGTGCCATTTTTAAAGAGACACTTAAAATGGTTTCTCCATTTATGCCGTTTATCGCTGATCATCTTTACCACAAACTTAGCGGAACCTCACTTGAAGAGGGAGGTGAGTCGCTTATGGTAAGAAACTTCCCAAAAACCATTACAAGAGATGAAAACGCAGAAAATATGTTTGCGATTATTGAAGAGTCTATCACCTCACTGCGTCGTGCAAAAGTAATCATAGATATGGGGAACTCTAAAATAGAGAAGGCCTATATCAAGCTAGATACAAAGATTGATACGGCCATGGCAAAACCATTTATAGAAAAACTCGCAAAAGTACTCGAAATCGAATTTGTCGATGCAAAAGTAGAAAACTCCATTACGGATGTATCGGATAATCTCGAAGTCTACTTACCTACGGGTGAGATTGATATGCAACCTATCATCACAAAGCTTACACGTCAAAAAGAGAAACTTGAAAAAGAGATTGCCAAGCTCAACGGTATGTTAAAGAATGAAAGATTCATCGCCAATGCCCCTGCCGAAGTGTTAGCGACAAATAAAAAAGCATTAGAAGATGCTGAGCATAAGATGCGTAAAGTGGCTGGAGAGTTAAAAGGGTTTGGCGTATAAACTAGTCACTTTTTTACCAAAACAGCTTATTTAATCAACTTTGATGTATAATCCAAAAAATTTCCTTTGGAGAGCGTATCATGATACAAGAAGCATACAAAGCACTACTCGCAAAAGAGTATGACAAAGCATTAGAGCTCTATCGCGTGCTTGAAGCACAAAAAGAGCCTACATCTTACTACTATTTGGGGTTTCTCCACTTCAAAGGGTATGGTGTCGATCAAAACACTCAAAAAGCTTTTGACTACTACTTGGAAGCGGCAACAAGAGAAGTACCTGTCGCCCAGTTTGAAGTGGCACTGATGCTTGAAAATGGTGAGGGGTGTGAAAAAAATGAGAGTGAAGCAGCCTTTTGGTATGAAGAGGCGGCAAAACGCGGGAACATCGATGCATTCAATAATTTAGGTGCCATGTTCAAAGAGGGTCGTGGTGTACATCAAGACTACAAAAAAGCATTTATCCTCTTCTCAAAAGCAGCCGAAGCAGGCAATGCTAAAGCACAGTTTAACCTCGGAGCATTGTATGACATGGGTCTAGGATGTGAAGAGAATAAAGAGAAAGCTATCGAGTGGTGCAGAAAAGCCGCCTATCAAGGTCATAAAATGGCTGAGGGTATCATCAAGCGTATGCAGCATGATGGTCAGATCGTCTTTTAATTGATGATGCTTTCATGACACTTTTCATCGATGGAGATGCCTTTCCAAATCTACTCAAACCCATTGTTTTACGTAGTATTGAGCGTCTTGCACTCCCCACCAAAGTAATTGCCAATAAAAAAATAAACATTGGTGCTTCTAAGCACATTGAATACATCATCGTAAATCTTGGTGCAGATGAAGCAGACCACCACATCGTTGAACTCTGTCATGCAGGTGATCTTGTCATCACGGCAGACATCCCTTTGGCAGACAGAATTATTAGTAAAAATGCCCATGCCATAGACCATAGAGGGGAACTCTACTCCACGCAGAACATCAAACAGTACTTAGCCATGAGAAACCTTATGGAGAGTATACGTGAGAGCGGAGAGATGACCGGTGGCCCTAAAGCATTTGGTGGCAAAGATGCACATGCTTTTGCCAACCAGTTTAATGCTTTTTTAGCAAAAAATAACACAAAATAAAAAGGTAAGGTATGAACATCACCTATCAACTCACCCTCAATGAATATCAAGAAGCAGTCAGTTTTCACTATAAAAATACAAAACGACCCCTATTCATCTCTTTGTTTGCCGGTTTTGCAACGTTTATGATGCTTGTAGGTACAGACTTCAACAACCCGCGCCAAGTCATTGACAATATGCTGGTAGTCTTTTTTGCACTCTCTTTTTATATCCTGTTTACACGTATCATTACGGCGTATCAAGCTAAAAAAGTCTATAACAAATCGAATATTCTCTCTAGTGAAGTGACCCTGCATATCTCGGGGAAAGGGATCAATCTAGACAAAAAAAGCCATCATAAAATATTAGAGTGGAACAACTTTTTAAAATATCTTGAAAATGAAAAATACTACATTATTTATACCAGTAAATATCAGTTTAATGTCATTCCCAAAAGAGCCCTCGATGAGAAACAACAAGAAGAGTTACATGCATATCTTAATAAATATTTAGCGACTTAAGGATTTTCATATGGATTCTCTACATATCGCAGAAGAAAAAATAGCCAAATGCAAAGCTGAAAAAATTGATTACTTAAATCTAAGTGATCTAAAACTAGACACACTACCTGAGAGTATCTCCCAACTCACATGGCTAGGGGCACTCTCAGTCTCACATAATACCCTTAAAGATATAGATGCACTCGCCCCACTCACAAACCTCCATAAACTTGCATTTTCAAACAATAAAATCACCAATATTGAAGTACTTAAAGCATTGCCAAAACTACGACATCTATTTATGAAACATAACCAAATACGTGACATCTCTGTACTCGAAACGTTAGAAAAACTCAAAAAAATAGAAGCCAACCATAATAATATTTCTGAGATACAAAGTATTACCTCCCTCAAAAACCTTGTCTTTTTAGATGTCGCACACAACAACATAGAGACCTTCAAAGCACTAGAAAATGTACCCTCATTGGTATGGCTATGTATAGAGGGAAATAACAGTGATGATGAAATTCTGCACGTTTTAAAAAAATCCCTACCCAAACTTGCTCACTTTAGTTATGCTTAATTTTTAATATTTAGTAAATCTATAGATTAAATGATTAAAATATAATCAACCCATCTGAACCTATCCTATTCATCTTACACTATAATATTTTTATACAAATAAACATTATAAAGGATAAGTCCATGAAACTTAAGACTGTAGCAACCATCATCATCTATTCGATCATTTCAACATCAATGACACAAGCAAATAGTCAAAATATTTTATCAACAATAAAAGCCTCTGATAACGGTTCAAAAGCGACTCAAGCACTCTATGAATCTATGTCAACAACACAACTTCAAATAGAAGTAGAAAAACATAGCAACAATAAAAGCTTATCTTTTGCTCTTGGCAAAGAACTTATAAAAAGATGGACAAAGAGTTAATCCCTTTAGGGCAGATTTAATCTCCCATTGTATCAAAGATACTGTTTCACCCACGCTTGTATCTGTTCACTGCTGCGTGCGCCTTCAAACCTATCTATCTCTTTACCGCCTTTAAAGACAAGTACTGCGGGAATACTTGCAATACAAAGTTTAGAGCCTAGTGTCTGTTCATCATCGTTATTAATCTTCATAAACTGTGCCTGCAGAGGCATTGCCATTGCAGCATCTTCAAAATGTGGTGCCATTTGTAAACATGGGCCACACCAAGGTGCCCAAAAATCTACAATTACAGGGAGTTCAGAGTTCGTCGTGAAGTTTTTTAAAATATTTGCATTTCCTTCAACAAGCTCACTCTCCAAAAGTGACTCTCCACACGCTGTACAGTTCTCTTGCGTATAAGAGGCTTTTTTTTCTACACTGCTTACTTCAAAACAGTGAGGACAGACAACATTCAGATTCATCAGTGCACACTCCAATAGTTATATTTTTCACCGATATTATAACCAATAAAGTAAATAAAGGGCATATACGCTAAGATTGCTTAAAAAGACAAAGTACAATGACAAAAAAAGAAGTTTCACTCAATACCACATGGGATGAGTTCGAGATGGGAACGTGTCGATTATTTATAGCTGCATTGAACCAATACATTCCTACTATATTTTTTCAAGACCACAAACCCCAACCGGCTGTTTCAGACAAAATGCTTCAAAGTATCAATGATATTTTAGAGATGAATAAAGATGCCTTTGAGCAACTCAATGAGATACTCGGTACCACCACCTATCAAGAGTGTAAAATCAAAGAGATTCACATAGACCAAGACCATGACACCTTAGAGGGGGTCTACTCAGAAGTCATCCTCAGCACCAATAACAATCGTTACATGAATGTCATTATCAAAGATGGTCAATTTATCTGTATCAATGACGGTACCTACTTTGAGACACTTTCTTAAGGGCACCTCCAATAATAGGTGCCCTAAAGTAAAAAGTGTTACACTCATAAAAATAGACTTTCTTACAAGGGTTCTAACAAATGACACGTTATTATCTCCTGCTCATACAATTTCTCTTTACACTTATAGCACTCTTTTTGTTTTGGCAAGGTGTGGACTATTTTCGTCGTATGTGGCGGTACAAAAGAGTGAAAGCCATGCCCTTCCCTCAATACTACATCACGATACTCCAAAATATTCACCAGTACCAAAGTCTCATACCCACACACAAAGAAAAACTCCACTTCTTGATGCTCCTCTTTATAGACCAAAAAGAGATTATAGGTGCAAAGAGGATGATTATCACCGATGAAGTCAAAGTCATCATCGCATTTTATGCCTGTCTCATGCGACTTGGGTTTGAGCTAGGAGAAAAAGACCATCTCTCTACTGTCATCGTCTACCCAGAACATTTCATCGTAGATGACTCTCACATGAGTGAGGGCATACACCATACCAAAACATCTCTCCTCGAAGGACAATCTGCCAATGGTACGGTTGTCATCTCATGGCAAGACATTAAAGACAACATAGCCACTCAAGATAAAGAGAATGTCATCATCCATGAGTTTGCACATGAACTGGACTTCGAAGATGGTATAGCAGATGGTACACCACTACTAGAGTACTCCAACTATAAGAGGTGGTCAGAAGTTTTCTCTACAGCGTTTAAGAACGTACATGAAGATGCACAAATGCACAAAGACACAGAGCGTCTTAGGCTTTTAGGTGATTATGCACTTAGCAATGAAGCGGAGTTCTTTGCAGTGTGTAGTGAACGGTTTTTTGAGACGCCAAAAGCACTCAAGAAGTATTTTCCCCATGTGTATGAGGAGTTAGTGGATTTTTATAGGATTGATTTTATTAAAGGTATCCTTAACAGTTAAAACTGCATCGTTTCCTGTGAAGCTTTTATTTTTTGTATATAGACAAGAACATTGGTCACGGCATGATGATCTACCTCTGTCATACCGCCGCTCTTGTAGCCCATCAGATAGTCAAACCCTGCTAACTCAACCCCTTCTATCTTTTTCAAATGCACCAGATAAAGCAACAAATCACCCAAATCACACACCGGAATCATATCTGTAAAGTCTTTATCGTACTCGTCTATGTACGTATCTACGTTCTCCTCATCGGACATAAGGAGTATCCAAAGGATGATGTTCTCTATATGTTCAGGTGCATTTACTTTTTTCAACAAATGCTGATATATCTCTTTATTTTCGGCTAGCTCTGCTAGCTGTTCATTGGCCTGGACTTTTAAAAAGTCGATTCTTTCATCTTTGAGCATGACATTTCTATACTCTTCAAGTACAGGTTCTGCAATTTGGTAGGTATTCATTATTTCTCTTTTATATTCTAAGTATGACATTATTACATTCTATTCTAAATATTGCTTACACTTCCTCAATTTTTCCAATAGTTTCACCCTATCAAGGATATAGAGTAATCACATCACACTTCACCAAACACTTGCTTAGAACAAAAAATATACCTGTTTTTTAAAAAGGTAAACTCCAGATAATACGCATGGAGCATAAGCCTGGATGCCCCTGTTGTTTTGACACGCTCACTCTGTGGTATTTGGTCATTTAAAAACTCATCTACAAAACGTTCATCTAACCCATAAATGGGATCTCCTACTATACGGTGTCCTATAGCGTCTAAATGTACTCTTATTTGGTGTTGTCTTCCCGTGTAGGGTATGGCTTCTACTAAGGTTTGGTTTTTGTTTTGACTGTAGTGTATGGGACGTATACGCGTACTAGAGGCTTTTCCCTCAGCAGAAGTTTGCATTTTTAACTTGATGAGCCCTTTTGAAGGAGTGATGCCTTTTTCTATGAGGATCTCTTCTTTTATCTCTTTTTCTACAAGTGCCTGGTACTTTTTAACAAACCCTTTGTTGTCAAACATCTCACTGAGCAGATACTGGGCATACCCGTTTTTAGATACCAGTACGAGTCCTGATGTCTCAGCGTCTATCCTATGTACCAAACTGCCATCATCTCCAAAGTGGTAGCGTATCTCATCTAAAAGTGTGTACTCTGTTGAGAGTGTGGTCGGGTGAACTAACACTCCTGAAGGTTTGTCAAATAGTGCAAAATGTTCTGTTTGAAAAAGTGGGGTTAAGCCTTTGGTGATAGCTTCAAACAGGTAAACTGCTATGTACCCCTCTTTGACTCTTTGACCTTTTTGTAAACGTCTTTTTTTATGGTCAACCACTCTACCCTTTTGCAACATTTTATGTGCGAGTGGTTCAGGTAGTTTTACAACATTGACCAAAAAGTTTTCTACTTCTTCACCTTTTATAACGTCATATTGCTTGAGTACATAGGGCAACATATATCCTTACTAATGAGTTTCAGATATTATACAATAGTTTTGAATAGAGTGTTTTTTTGATTAAAGAAATCCAAAAAATAAAGCATAAGGTTATATTTAGCGGCGGAGTTTGATATCCTTAAATCTACCATTCATTTACCTCATATTTACTATAAATCATTACCGATCATTCTGCTCATCAAACTTTGCTTTCATCGTAGGATTTCCATAGGTTAATTTTTTAATGGTTAAATCATCCGCTTTATTGTTCGCTAAACGTAAGTTATTTTCCGATGACAACAGTGCATCTTTTGTTTTTTGAAGATGCGTAATGGTTTTATCAATCTCATCGATGGCTGTTTTAAATTTTCTACTGGCTATATCGTAATTTCTAGCAAAACCAGTTTTGAATGTATTTATTTTCTCTTCAAAATTAGTGATATCTATATTTTGATTTCTCATCATATTTAACTCTGCTTTATACGCCATAGAGTTCATCGCAGCATTTCTAAGCAGTGTAATGATAGGAATGAAAAACTGAGGACGCACTACATACATTTTTTCAAACTTATGGGAAACATCGACGATACCGGTGTTATAGAATTCATTATCTGCCTCTAAAAGAGAAACTAAGACTGCATATTCACACCCCTTCTCTTTACGGTCTTTATCTAGTTTTGCAAAGAAGTCTTCATTTCTTTTTTTCGTGGCAGTCTCATCATTTTCATTTTTCATTTCAAACATAATAGAAATGATCTCATTGCCTTCATTATCATTTTCTTTGTAAATATAATCACCTTTAGACCCACCGCGTGAATCATTATCTTTTTCAAAGTAGGCGTTTTGGAAAGCTGTTGCACGTAGTTTATTAAACTCAACTTCACAATGCTGTTCTAAAGTTTCACCAACCATCTTTGTGGAGAGTTTCTGCTTAAAATCTTTGAGTCTATCAATTTCTTCATCTTTCATTCTTATGGTTTCATCTTTTACAATGAGTTTAGTGGCAAACTGTTCATGTATTGATTTTTCAAGTATCTCTTTTTCTCTCTCTTTAATTTCTAAATCATGAATAAGCGCATCACGCTCTTTTTCTATTTGTTTAGTCGCTTGCGAAACTTCCAGTTGCTTTTCAGTCTCAGCATTCTGAATTTTTGATTTCATTTCAGAGATTTTTAATTCTTTTTCTGCCAATTTCGCAGCAAGCTCAGATTCATTCCTTGCTCTTAAATTAGAAAGTTCCATATCTTTTTTTGCCAGCTCTTTTTGTAAATCTCTTCTAACATTTGCCTCTGCAAGCTTAATAGCACTCTCTTTTTCAGTCTCTTTTGTTTTTAAATCATTCGCAAGGTTGTCACGCTCTTTTTCTATCTGTTTGACAGCTTCTGAAACCTCAAGTTGTTTCTCAGTCTCTGCATTCTGAATGCTTGATTTCATTTCAGCTATTTCCGTCTCTTTATTCGCTAACTTTTCAGCAAGCTCGGATTCACTTTTAGCTCTTATGTCAGAAAGTTCCATATCTTTTTTTGCTAATTCTTTTTGTAAAACATTTTTAATATTCGCTTCTGCAAGCTGTATCGCACTCTTTTTATCCTGTTCTGCAAGATCAAGTCGATTTGCTAACTCCTCTTCAAACTGATGGTCTCGAACTTGTTTCAGGATATCAGCAAAACCAGCTTCATCGACCTTAAAAGCCTTTTTACAATTTGGACAAATTATTTCATTCATTTTTCACTTCCTATTCTTCTCATATAATACATGTATATTGAATTAACTATACTTCCCTTAAACTCAATCCCACTTTGTGTTTCTCCCTATCTATACTAATGACCTCAACACGCGGCAAATACTGATTTACACTCAGCACTTCCAAAGGATGTTTGATGCGTTGTTGGCTCATTTGAGAGATGTGTATCATCCCGTCATTTTTAAGTCCTATGTCCACAAATGCCCCAAAGTCGGCAATGTTTCTTACTACACCAGAGACAATGCTTCCCTCTTTAAGTGTTGCAATGTCTCTCATCCCTTGCTTAAAAGGAATAGCGGGTAACGCTTCACGAGGGTCAAACCCCGGCTTGGCTAACTCTTTGATGATGTCTTTAAGGGTTAACTCTCCTACACCTAACTCTGAGGCAATACGCTTCGTGTCACTAAGGTCCTCATACTGCTTTAAAGCTTTTGCTATGGGGTAACTCTCAGGGTGTATGCCTGTGTTATCGAAAATACTCTTTCCCTCACGTATACGCATAAACCCTGCAGCTTGCTCATAGGCTTTAGACCCTATGCCTTTTACTTTGAGTATCGCGCTTTTAGAATCAAATGCCCCTTCACTCTCACGGTGTTTTACAATGTTATCTGCCACTTTTGGACCAACGCCTGCAACGTAGGATAACAGTGAAGCGGAAGCGGAGTTGACATCTACGCCAACACTATTTACCAAACTCTCCACACCCTCATGGAGTTTACGCTCTAAAAGCTTTTGGTCTACATCATGCTGATACTGTCCTATGCCTAAACTTTTGGGGTCAATTTTTACAAGCGCAGCCATAGGATCTCGCAAACGCCCCGCTATGGAGATGGCTCCCCGTATCGTTACATCCAGGTTTGGGTACTCTTTAGAGGCGATGTCTGAAGCAGAGTAGACAGAAGCCCCCGCCTCAGAGACTACCGTATAGGGTAATGTCACCCCATCATCATTCACTCTTGCAAAAAATGCTTGTGTCTCATTGGAAGCTGTACCATTTCCGATGGCAACCCCTTGTATGTTGTACTTCTTTACCAATTTTTTTACAATATCACGTGATTTTTCATACTCCTCTTTTGGAGGCACAGGGTAGATGACCGCATGGTCAAGATAGGTACCATTTTCATCTATCACGGCTAATTTACAGCCTGTACGGTATGCAGGGTCTGCACCAAGTAAGACTTTACCCGTGACAGGCGGACTCATAAAGAGTTGTGTAAGGTTTTTACCAAATACACCTATAGCAGCCATGTCTGCTTTTTCTTTGAGCAGGCCACTCACCTCACGTGATACAGAGGGGTAGAGTAAACGTTTAAATCCATCTTTGTATGCCTCAAACAAATACGCTTTAGAACTCCCCATCCACGCTTTGAGTTTATAACGCTTCAGGGTCTCTAGATACCTTTCACTGTCTATGGTGAGTTTCACCAAGAGTTCTTTCTCTTTTTCACCTCTTCTAATAGCAAGGTAACGATGTGAGGGAATGTAGGCTATTTTTTCACTGTGTGCCTTGTAGTTTTTAAAACTGCCGTTGTCCTGAAAGGTTTTTGTACCCTTTACTTCGATGCGTCCATGACGTTCTAACATCTCACGAAGTACTTGACGCTCTTTAGACGCTTCGGCATAACGCTCTGCAATGATGTCTTGTGCCCCTCTTATGGCAGTGGCTACATCTTTAACCTCCCCCTTTACAAAACGTTTAGCCTCTGAGACAAATGCCTCTTTACTAAGTTTCGCTGTATACAAAATCTCTGCTAAAGGTTTTAAGCCTTGTTTCACGGCAGTTGCTGCACGTCTATTTTTCTTCTCTTTATAGGGTCTATAGATATCTTCCAAAGCTGTCATCGTCTCAGCAGCATTTATAGTACTTTTTAACTTCTCATCTAAAAGTTCACGTTGCGTAAGCGTGTTAAGTATCTCTTCTTTACGCTCTAGTAAACGCTTAGCAGAGATATAGACATCATTAAAAAGACGCAACTGTTCATCATCGGCATTTCCCGTAAGTTCCTTACGATAACGTGCTATAAACGGAATGGTGTCACCTCTGTCTAAAAGGTTGAGTATATTTGTGATCTGTGTTGTATCGAGGGTGGTTTTTTTAGCCAAAAGGGCTATAAGTTTTTGCATAGGTCATCCGATATATAAGCTTATAATTTCTTGATTGCATTATGCCGTTATAGAAATTGCATAGGACTTAATACACTATCATAAAACATATGTCAAATTGGGATAAACTTAGGATATGTTACTTTTCATTAGAAATATATACTATATAATATTACTTTAGTTTATTTTAATAGTTAATTAACACTAACATCATATAATTAGATGTTGTGATTTGCCATGGAGGACAACATCAATATACAGCAGGGATATATCATGATATAGAGTGATATACACTCATAAGGGTAGGCAGTAAAACTGCCTTAAAATTTTTATATAAAAAGGGGAAAATCAAATGAAGTACACACGCTTTAAAACATTGGCATTGATACTTTCAACTTCTGCATTACTTGCTTTAAGTGGATGTGGATCCAATGACACGGATAATGATGGAGATGTGGGTGACAATGAACCACAAGCAGGCGAACTAGGATACCAAACCCAATTGCCTGACGGAACAGTAGATTATGTAGATTACACTGGTGAAACACGTAATGCAGTCGCTACCGTAGCAGAGTCTGAATATCATACCGGACTAGGCTTTGGAAATACACTTTTTGACAGTGCAGATAAAAAATGTCAGAACTGCCACAATGAGCTCTATGATACGTGGAAAAGCTCTATGCACGGGAAATCATGGACAGATCCTATATTCCAATCGAAATTCCAAGACTTTTTACGTACACACATCAATAAAATCGAAGAGGATAAAACTGCAATAGGCGGTATAGTATATACTGAAGCAATGATACCGAAAGTAGCACAAACCTGTATCAAATGTCATGCTCCCGGAGCGTATTATGCAGGTGACTTTAAAGCAGTTCTAACAACACTAAAAGAGAATGCGACAACTGCTGATTTAAATGCTTCAAAGATAAATGATCAGTATAATCTTGTAAGTAGCGTATCAACATACGATCCGACGCAAGAAGCAGCAGTTGTTGCCGTTTCTCATACCAACGGAAAACTCTATCAGCTCACATATCAAATAGGCCACCAAGCGAATAATGAGGGAATTAACTGTGCATTCTGTCACAGTATAGAGACGCCTAGACTCATGAGAACTGTTGCTGATGGGGCAATGGATGGAGAAATGTATACCTTAGCCAAAGATATGCGTGTTGGACCTCATGGGCCTATTAAAGCACCTGCAGGAAGCACATTAGCGTATGATGTCAATGCTTCAAACCCTGATATGAATAAATTCTTTAGACTATGGGGGCCTGAAAAATATGCTGCCTATCATGCTACACCTAAAGATAATTTTGATGTCAATAAATCAGTCGATGGTCGTTACACAATGGCTAGTAAAGATATGAATGGAACGGATGGAAAAGTTCATTTTACAGGCGGACCTTTCTATGGACCATATGGTGTTACGGGAACAAGCAATGAGAATGAAACAGATGAGACAGACAGAGCGGCACACGTCAATCCTCACTACGATAAAGATGGAAACAATCACTTTGGTGAAAGCGGTAAAGGACTATGTCTCTCTTGTCACCAACGTTCAGCAGGTGCAACCGTACCAAGTGGTGAAGATGGTGCAGGTAATTTTATGGAACTTTGTTCCACACAAATAGCAGTTTCTACGGGAGGAGACAATGGTTCAGAAGATACACTAAGTTCACCAAAATGTCAAAAATGTCACATGGAACGTATAGAAGGTACTGTACTTCATAAATGGGCAAGACCTGACCAAAAATGGACACTTGCAGACAATGACCACCTGACAGCAGAATTTAATCCTGATGACACCACTGTTCCTGCAGGAGAAAATCCGGTAAGAGACGGTTGGTTAAATTCACATGCCTTCTTAGGTGCGAGTAAAACAGGTCACAAAACATCTGCAACGGCGAAAATACAAAGTGGTTTTGAAGGATCAATAAGTACAAGCATTTCAGGAGATACTTTGACGGTAAGGACTACCTTTACAAACAAAACAGCCCATATGTTCCCGGGAGCACACCCTATGCGTCGTGCCTTGAGTCGTGTAATCGTCACAGATGGAACAGGTGCTATGATCAACGTGACAAACAGTACAGGGACTTCAACATTTACAGATATTGAAAATATGGTTCAGCCGCTTCAAGATAAAGTACTGCATGAGAGTGCGCTCTCTCCTGTATCGGTCAATGAAAATGGATCTGCGTCAATGACGTTCCCGGGAAAAGTAGCAGATCTTGACGGATCGGCAGTTACAAGTCAAAAATTTGACGGTACACCTGTAACCATTCCGGGAACAGACTATACACTTGCAGACCAAACGGTATCACCTTCGGGTACCACAACGGGGACAGTGAGTAATGCTGCCATCGTCAATAGTGCCGACCCAAGTAACTTTACAAGAGTCTATGGACATGAAACAGGTAAAAAATATGACCTTGATCAAAACTCTTCAACACCTTCTGTGTTTGTTGTACGACCAGGATTTGATTCAAATATGGTGGAGAGTGATAACCGTTTAAGTCCTAATGAGACTGAAACCTATAGACTCACCTATGATATCACAGGTAAAACAGGTGTCAGTGCTACATACAAAATCTACTATATGCAAAAAGGTGCAAATGGTAAATTCATCGTTGACCCTGCAACTGGTTTCTTAGACCAAGCTGCTAGTGATGCGAAAAAACTACTTGTTACAGAAGTAGGAAGTTATACCCAAGAGGTAAATTAGAACTTCTATAGTCCGCTCTCCTTGGAGTGGACTGAGTCTATACAATACTATGACATGTTTATCTCTCTATCATAATAATAATTTCAATACATTAAATACACATTTTGTGTTATACTAAGTAAAAAAGCTATCCGGTGGTATATAAATATGAAAAAAACAGTATTTGTAGGTTTACTCTCAGTATCTATCTTGGCAGAAATTCATGCTACAGAAAAAAAAGAAATCAATCAAAATAAGACACATAGTCTCAAAATACCTGATAAAGTCCCCAGTGGTATCATTAAAGAATATTATGAAAATGGTAAAATAAGATCCTCAATATCCTATAGAGGAGATGAGAAACATGGTCTAAGAAAAGAGTTCTATGAAACAGGAAAATTACTTCTAAAGGTTCCCTATCATCATACGCTCTTTCATGGTGTAATGGAACTATACTACCCATCTGGAAAACTTCAACTTGAAATACCATTCAAAAACAACACTGTAGATGGTATGATGAAAGCCTATTACTCTACAGGAAAATTGCATTATGAAACACCTTTCATTCTAGGTAAAAAAAAGGGTATTGGAAAAGTTTACAATCCAACAGGTAAACCAAAAATCGCACTCTTTCATAATGCAAATTACAATGATGTCATTAAAGTATACTCAGAAAACAATACCCTGCTGCTAGAGATTATCATTGAAGATGGAAAAGTAATCAACACGCCCTAATTTAAAAAATAAATCATAATAAAGTATAAAAGATGAAAAAAATATTAATCACCAATGATGATGGTTTTGAGTCCAAAGGACTTTTAGCCCTCGCGCAAGCACTTGAACCCTTAGGTCATGTGACCGTTGTTGCACCCACCACTGAAAAGTCTGCCTGCGGGCACTCTTTGACACTGACGCGACCTCTGCATTTTGTAGAACTCAAAAAAGACTTTTACAAACTTGATGACGGTACCCCTACAGACTGCATTTTCCTCTCGCTCACCAAGCTTTTTGAAGAAAATGAAAAACCCGATATTGTCATTTCAGGTATCAATATAGGTGCCAATATGGGTGAAGATATTACCTACTCAGGTACGGCTTCTGCAGCAATGGAGGCTGTACTTCAAGGTATACCTGCCATTGCCATCTCGCAAGTCTATCGAAGTGATGGGGAGAGTATCCGAAAATATGGCTATACCTTGGCACAAGAGTCTATTGTTGCTTTGGTCAAAAAAATATTTGCAAACGAATTTCCTTTGCCTGAACGTAAATTTCTCAATGTCAACATCCCTCCCATTCCAAGTGCTGCATGTAAGGGTTTTAAAGTGACCCGAGCGGGCAATAAAAAGTATGGTTTCCATGCAGAAGTACACCATAACCCAAGAGGTGCAGAATACTACTGGATAGGACTGCCAAGACTAGAATGGATGGAGACCCAAGGACATGTGACAGATTTTGAAGCAGTCAATGACAATTATGTCTCTGTAACACCCGTACATCTTGATATGACATCCCACGATGATATTACGGCACTGCAACAGTGGATATAAGGATGAAATCCTATGAGATATGAACGTTGTCGTATGCTCTTTGGAGATGAAAATTTTGAAAAATTACAAAAATCTAAAATACTCATACTAGGGGTCGGAGGGGTTGGTTCGTATGCGCTAGATTGTCTCTACCGCTCCGGGGTGAGTGATATTACCATACTGGATTTTGATGTCTATGATGAAACCAACCAAAATAGACAGATAGGGTCTGAAGCCGTAGGGATGGTAAAGACGCAAAGGCTCAAATCGCTTTACCCTAGTGTCAAGACCATTGAACAACGTATGAATATGGCATGGGTAGCACAGTTTGACTTTGAGCCCTATGACATCGTAATAGATGCAGCAGATACCACCAAGGTCAAAATAGAAGTAGCCAAAAAATGTTACAAAAAGCTCATTATGGCACTAGGCTCAGCCAAACGTTATGACACCAATAAAATAGAAGTAGCCTCCATTTGGAAAACACATGGAGATGCCCTTGCACGTAAAATACGTAACGAGCTTAAAAAAGCGAAATTTGACAGAAACTTCACCGTTGTCTTTTCCCCCGAAGAGGATAAGTGTAAAGAGAAAGGCTCTTGTGTCGCCGTAACAGGGGCTGTAGGTCTCACTGTCTGTTCAGAAGCAATAAAACGGATTTTAAAGTAAAGGAGACCTCTAAATAGAACCCCCCTACTTTACTTTTTCCAACTTTCTATTTCTAGCGGCTAAGATGGTTAATACAAACAATCCTGCCACAGCATAGTAGACCCACATAGGGATTGGTACAGAATCTCCTGCTGCGTAAGAGTGAAGTCCTGAGAGATAGTAGTTTACGCCAAAATAGGTCATGAGTACCGTTGAATAGGCCCAGGTTGAGGCAACATTATACACAAAGTTCGACTTAAGTGCAGGAACAAATCGTAAATGCAGTACCATCGCATAAATTAAAATGGTCACCGCTGCCCAAGTCTCTTTGGCATCCCAGCCCCAGTAGCGTCCCCAAGATTCATTTGCCCAGACACCCCCAAGGAAGTTACCGATAGTAAGAAGGAACAATCCGATAATAAGCCCCATCTCAGAGAGGTTTGTCAACTCTTTAATGGAACGGTCCATATTTTCATGACCGTTTTTACCTCTTAAAATATAGAGTATAAGCACTAAAAGTGAGAGGATAGATGCGAGACCAAGGAAACCGTCTCCCGAGATAATGGTTGCAACATGTATCATCAGCCAGTAAGATTTCAAAACAGGTACAAGGTTTGTAATCTCAGGGTTAATGAAACTCATATGAGCCACTCCCATCGTTACACCTGCAAGGATTGCTGCACCTGCAAGTGCAAAAGGTGATTTTCTAGCCACGATAATACCTGCTATCATGGTTGAAGCGGCTATTGTAACAATAGATTCATAAGCATTTGACCATGGTGCATGACCCGAAATATACCAACGGATAGCAAGTCCGATAAGGTGAATGATGAACCCTACCGTAAAGAGACTCCATGCAACATTCATCACCCACTTCATTGGGAAAGAGGGCTTGATAACATGCATAAATGCGAATATCAATAAGATTAACCCTAAAATAAGATAAAGAGGCACCAGTTTACCAAAAAGTCCAAATTCATTGTATTTGATCTCCATATCGATATGGCTTTGACTAGGAATGACTGCTGCTCCATACGTATCTTGATATTTTCGTATACCACGAAGTGCTATATCTGCATTGCTCCATTCACCACTTTTAACTCCCTGTGCCACCATCTGGAAATAAGCAGATATACTAATTCTCACTTCATCAGACTGCTCTTGAGGATATGCTTTAATCGCATCCATAGGTGCCATCCACTTATTATTATCATCATTAGGCTTAGGATAAATACGAAGCAGTGAACCCTGATATGCCATAAATGCGACATTGACACGTTCATCAATCTTAATTAACTCTTTGTCATATTGTGTTTTTTCCAAAGGTTTTTTAAGGCTTGCTGCAGATACATCATTGTAGATTTTATAGCTCCCGTCTGTTGCAGAGAAAAAATTTGAAAACTGGGCGAACTTTGTCTCCTCTGGTAGACCCAGTGTGACGGCAATCTTCTTATGCCCTATTTTTATCATGGGTATTTTCTGATAAAGCTCAGGCTGCATGATCATGCCTAGCATCATTTGTGTCGGCTCCAAATCATAGAGTGCTGTACGTCCTGTAATTTTTGCAATCACCTCATGTGCGACGGTATCCATAGGTTTCATACGCCCTTGATGATCTTGTACGGGGAGTGTCCCAAAATTTTTGGAATGTGCCAAATTATAAGCGTGCATCGTTTTTAATGTCTCCGCATCTACTGTTGGAGAGGCGGCATCAAGCGTTTGAGGATTTAAAGCAACAAGGGTAACTAAGGCCAAACCTGCTGCAGAAGATTGAAGTTTTCTAGCACCTTTGAGTAGTTTTTGAAAACGTCCATTTGGAATAAACAATGACCAAATCATCCCTATAGTAAGTAATAAATATCCAAGATACGTAGGCAGTGTACCAGGGTCATGATTGACTGAAAGTACGGTTCCTTTTTCATCCTGATCATAAGAAGATTGAAAGAAACGATAATTTCTATGGTCTAAAATATGGTTCATATAGATATGATAAGGCATCGTGATATCTTGCTCTTTATCCATAAGCACAACCCTGCTTGAATAGGATGCAGGTGTCATAGAACCGGGATAACGTTCAAGTTCAAACTCTTCAAGTTTAATGGAAAAAGGAAGATCGATCAATTTAGCCCCTACACTGATAGTCACTTCAACACCATCTAATGTTATTTTCTTTATCTGCCCTGTTCTGCCTTGATAAGGACGTGTCGTTATTATCTGACTCGCCTCTCCCACACTGACTTTCCATTGCATATACTCTGCTTGACCTCTTTGTGTCTTTATGTCATTGGAACCCAATTTCAAAACAGCTTTTTCATGTACATCTTTCAAGACAATGGCATTGGGACCAAAACGGTAGAGCATTCTGTTTTTAAATGCATTCTCTCCTTCTGCCAACTCTCCTGAAGTTTTATCATTCATATTGAGCGTTTGGAGGATAAAAGGGAAATTGACTCTATACCCTGTTCCCTCTTCTGTGATGAGAAATATCGGTTTATCTGTTGTAGGTTTTACCTCATAACCAACATAAAAACTGCCAAAATCTCTCTTCTCCCCTTTACTCAAGTAATAGAGTTCCCCTTTTTGACCCGTCGAAATTTTCAATTCAAGCAACTTTTTACCCTCACTTGAAGGTATTACCTGCTCTTGTGCCGTTGGCAGATATTTCAAAAGCTCTACAGTGACTCTCTTATCCCCGATACTCAAATCTTCTGAGAATGCATTACCTGTCATACTCGAAAAATAGAGTTCTCTCTCAAGTGTCGCACTTTTATCATCGCTTACTGCATGCATCTGAAGTATTTTTACATCAGAAACCATGACATTCGTTGAAGCACCTTCACGAATATGCATAATCCCCTCATAGCCGACATAACGTGTCACTAAAGCACCGATTGCCATAATTAAAAATGAAAAATGAAAGATAAAAACAGGAAGTTTTCCCTTGTAAGATTTATATTTGAGCATATTATACACTAAAATCGCGATAAAGTATGCCAAAAAGAGTTCAAACCATTTTGCTTTATAGATTAGTGCTTGTGCCGTTTGTGTACCATAGTCATTCTCTATAAAGGTTGCTCCACCTATGATTACACCAAATAAAAATAGCATCAGGACAGCCATTTTCATTGAAAAAATATACTTCATCACTCACTTCCTTGGACAAATTTAATAGAAGTGATTATAACGGATATTTGCTAACCGATTGCTAATTGAGATTATTTATCTCCTATTTGTCCATAGGGCATGTTATAGTGTTACCGTAAATCTCTATAGGGTACCTTGTCACATTGAGATACTTTTGAAAAATCCTACTTCAACTCCCCCCAAGAATCACCCACACTCACGGAACACTCCAAAGGAACATCCAATTTAAGTATATTTTCCATCGTATAGACAAACCGTTTCCCTATCTCTTCTACTTTTTCCTCTTTTACTTCAAAAATGAGTTCATCATGTATCTGAAGTAACATAAAAGCATCTAGGTGCTCTTCTGTTATCATCGTATCTATCTCAAGCATAGAGAGTTTTATAAGATCGGCTGCACTTCCCTGAAAAACCGTATTGACCGATTCACGCATAAAAGCTGCTTTTTGCATACCATTTGCCGATTCATAATCAAAAATACGTCTTCTCTTGAGTATCGTCTCTACATACCCGTCTATTTTGACACGCTCCTGTATCCCTTCTAAAAAGTTTTTTACGGTAGGAAATGAAGCAAAATAGTTGCTAATAATCTCTTTTGCTTCAGCCGATGAGATAGCTAGTTCATCAGAAAGTTTTTTAGGTCCCATACCGTAGAGAAGTCCAAAATTCACCGATTTTGCAAAGTTTCGTTTCTCACCGGCTTTCTCTTCACCAAATAAAATGGTAGAGGTTGCCAGGTGAATATCGATACCCTCTTTGAATGCTTTTAACAGTGCTGCATCCTGAGAGAAATGCGCAAGTAGCCGTAACTCTATTTGAGAGTAATCAATACTCATGAGTTTATACCCCTCTTTGGCGACAAATGCTTCACGCACTGAGCGTCCCAACGCTGAACGTACAGGAATATTTTGTAAATTGGGATCACGTGAGCTTAAACGCCCAGTCGCCGTACCCGTCTGACCGAAACTTGTATAGATGCGGGAATTCTCATCTAATTTAGCCAATTTTAAAAGTGGATTAACATATGTTGAGAGTATCTTTTGATATTCACGGTACGCTAATATCTTTGGAATCACTTCATGTTCATCTTTAAGTGAATTGAGTACGGCTTCGTTCGTACTGTAGCCTCTCTTTGTCTTCTTCCCTCCCTTAAGTCCCAGTTGTTGAAACAGTACTACGCCCAACTGCTGAGTTGACTTTATGTTAAACTCCGAACCGCTTAACCCATAAATCTCCGTGGTTAACATGGCCAAATCTTCACGCAAGGTTTTTTGAAGTTCTAAAAGTTTTGCAGGGTTGATTTGAATACCCAGACTTTCCATACGCATCAAAACATTCATAAACGGATACTCTACATTTTTTGCTTCTTTGAGTAGATGTGTTAAGGAAGAGAGTTCCATTTTCTTTTTTATGGCACCATAAAGTAAAAATGTCATCCAGGCATCTTCAGCAGCATAAAACGTAGCATCGGAAATGGAAACTGTTGAAAAATCATTGCCTTTTTTTACCACTTCCTTAAACGGCTTCATCTCATACTTAAAGTAATTCTTTGCCAATGTATCGAGTCCGATTTTTGATCCGGGATTACTTAGCCATGCCATGATCATGGTATCTGCAAAAGGGCGTATGGGTTCCATGGCACATTGATGATAAAGCAGTGAAAAATCAAATTTTAAGTTTTGTCCTACAATATTATGCGTCATCAACTCTTTTAGCGCATCAAGTGCATCCTCACTGCTTACCTGTGCTTCAACACCTAAATAATGATGTCCAACAGGAACATAATATGACTTTTCCTTATCAAAACAAAAAGAGAAGCCTACCATTTTTTCTCTTTTTGTATCTAACCCGGTAGTCTCCGTATCAAAGGCAACAATAGACTCTTTATCTATGCTTTGAAGTACGGCATCCAACTTCTCTTTGGTATCTAAGGTAATCGCTTCAAAAGAGAACATAGGTTTTTTAGGTACGTAGGGTTCACACTCAACCTCTTGCATACCCACTTGTGCTTTACGTATGGCCTGTTTCATCTCATACTGTTCAAACGCTTCTATCAGGCAGGAGAGATAGTTTTTATCTTCAAAAAGAAAACTCTCTACATCCATATCTTTAAAAACATCTGTTCGCATCGTCACCAACTCACGTGACAAAAAAGCCTTCTCTTTGCTCTCTAAAAGAAGTTTTTGTATGCGTGGCGTACCGCAGTTTTCCAAATCGTCATAAATTGCTTCAAGTGTATGATATCTGTTAATCAATTTTGATGCACCGACCTTGCCTATCCCTTTCACACCAGGAACGTTGTCCGAGCTATCACCCAAAATCGCTTGAAAATTAATAAAGTCTTTAGGGTTGACACCGAACTTTTCCACACACGCCTGCTCATCAACCTCTTGTTTTTTTACCGAATCATACATTACCACGACACCGTCATCAATCATTTGATACAAATCTTTGTCATGTGAGACAATACGTACCTTCATCCCTTTCTCTTTCGCAAACTTTGTTACGGTGGCAATGACATCATCTGCCTCAAATCCCTCACGTGAAAGATTTGCAAATCCCATCTGCTCTATCCACTCTATTGCTACAGGGAGCTGTTTTACCAAATCATCAGGTGCAGCGTCACGATGTGCTTTATACTCCGGATAAATATCGTTACGAAATGTTTTTCCTTTTGCATCTAGTGCAAAGACAAGGTAATCCGTACTGTGATCTCTGTGTAAAGAGTCTACCAAATTGGTAAAACCAGTTAAGAGTCCTGTAGGAAAACCTTCAGAGTTACGCAGAGGAGGTAATGCGAAATAAGAGCGAAAGAAAAAGCCAAAAGTATCAATAATAGTGATTGTTTTCAAAATGAGCCTAGTTTTTTATGTATTTTAACTTATTATCTGTTAGAATCACTTACATCAAATAATAATTTTATGTAAGTGATTCACTTTACTTGAACATATAGGATGTTTGATATGAAAGTAATCTCAACTCTCGCTGAAGCCGTATGGATATAAAATGATTGAATCAAGAATAACACGACCTAAAAATGCGCCAGTAGAGACACCAAAAAAATTTTCACAGCAAGATGTTGACCTTGCCAAAACACCACTCTTTTTTCCAGAAGGGTTTGAAAAGATTTTTCTCACCATCTACTTTATAACGCTTCCCTATATTACCGGTCTCTTCTTTCTTTTCTTTTATGTTGCAGGAGGTAGTCTGGAGTTATTTGTATCACTAAGTGACCAATATCCTTTTCTATTGACATGGACCATTGGATATGAGATCATCGCAGCAATTATCATTCTTGCAATCATCAAAATGGCTCTAGGTTTTGTAAATGAGAGTAGAAAGCCCGGTATAAAAAAACAATTTAGACGCCCTTAAAGCATACCTGAATTTGCACGTAACTCCTTAGCCAAATACTCACCCGTATAAGAGTTTGTCTCTTTGTAATCTCTAGCCAACATTTCAGGTGACCCTTCTGCGATGATAAGTCCCCCTTTATTTCCCCCCTCAGGACCCATATCTATAATATAATCTGCATTTTTGACCATATCTAGATTATGTTCAATAACCACGACTGAATTACCAAGTTCTACCAAGTGATGCAATACCCCTGTAAGCCTATCCACATCTGCAAAATGAAGTCCTGTGGTAGGTTCATCTAAAATATAGAGCGTATTACCCGTATCTTTACGGCTAAGCTCCTTACTTAACTTAATACGTTGGGCTTCTCCTCCTGAAAGTGTTGTTGCATTTTGTCCCAAGGTAATATAGTCTAACCCGACATCTGTAAGCGTTTTAAGCTTCACTGCCATCATAGGAATCGCTTTAAAAAATTCAAACGCTTCACCTACACTCATTGCCAATACATCTGCAATAGATTTTCCTTTGTAGCGTACTTCGAGGGTTTGTGCATTATAACGTGTCCCGTTACAGCTGTCACAAGAGACAAGCACATCAGGCAAAAAGTGCATCTCAATTTTTATCTGTCCATCACCCTGACACTTCTCACAACGTCCCCCCTTGACATTAAATGAAAAACGTCCTATTTTATAGCCTCTGAGTTCTGCCTCTTTGGTTTGTGCAAAAAGTTTACGAATCTCATCCATGATTCCAGTATAGGTGGCAGGGTTTGAACGGGGAGTACGTCCTATTGGGCTTTGATCAAGGTAGATCACTTTATCGAGTTTTTCAAGCCCATTGATCTCTACACCATCTACCTTATTAACCTTTTTTGCATGATTGAGCAATTCTCTAGCAACAGGGAGCAAAGTTTGTAAAATAAGTGAACTCTTACCGCTTCCACTAACACCGGTAATGCAGACAAAATTATGTAAAGGTATCTTCGCATTGAGGTTTTGAATATTGTTGAGTGTCACATTTTTGATCTCTATCCACTCTTTTTGCGGATTGTCATGCGTATAAGAAATCGTTTTTTTACCATACATATACTCTGCAGTCAGTGTTTTTGCTTTAGCCAACTTCTTTGCATCCCCTGCAAACACCACATTACCGCCATACTCCCCTGCTCCTGGACCAATGTCTATAATGTAATCTGCTGCAAGAATCGTCTCCTTATCATGTTCAACAACAATGACAGAGTTTCCCTTTTCACGTAAAGAGTTTAGGGTACGGATCAACTTCATTGTATCGCGTTCATGTAATCCGATACTTGGTTCATCGAGTACATACATCACACCCGTTAAACCCGAACCTATCTGAGAAGCAATCCTTATACGTTGTGCTTCACCCCCGGAAATACTTCTTGCATCGCGTGAAAGCGTAATGTACCCAAGTCCTACATCATATAAAAAGTAGAGTCTTTCATAGAGCTCTTTAAGAATAGACTCTGCAATCATCTTCTCTTGTTCATTCAAGTGCGAAAAGCTCTCTTCATCTGCAAAGTAGGCATAAGATTTCTCTATAGGCATATCAATAATATCTGCAATATTTTTGCCTTCTATCTTCACGGCTAAAGAGCGGGGTCTTAATCTATGACCATGACACATATCACATACTTTTTCGGTCATATATTCTGATATGTCTTTTTCCTCTTTGAACATATCATGTGCCACTTTCACAACGCCGGGCCATTCACGTTTAAGTTTATGACGTTTCCATGTAAAATCGACACTGCCTCCTATACCGTAAAGTATGGCTTTTTGCTGGTGAGGCTCAAGTTCGCCGTAAGGCAGATCTATCTCTATATTATTTTGTTCACAAAATGCATTGAGAAATTTTGTATAATAGCTCTTGTTAAACCCATACATAATCTTTACTGCACCTTTTTCAATGCTCAGTGCAGCGTCAATCACCTTTTTGATATCAATGGCATAGCGTATGCCAAGTCCGTCACAGGCAGGGCAGGCACCTTTAGGAGAGTTAAAAGAGAAACTCACCGGTTCTAATGGTTCAAAACTCAATTTACAATCAAAACATGCCAAATGTTCTGAATAGTGTATATGCTGCCTGTCAAATCCCAACTCTTCAAAATTAAGGAGTTCAATCTCCATTTCACCATAACTCTCTTTGAGTGCTTTTTCAACATCCTGACCTATACGATCACGACTCTCTTCTTTGACTACAACCCTGTCAATCACCACTTTTATAGTATGTTTTTTTGTCTTAGAAAGCTCAATCTCATCATCAAGACGTACCATGACACCGTCTATCATCGCTCTGATGTACCCCTTATGTCGAAGAGACTCCAACATATCTGAAAAAGTTCCTTTTTTCTCTTTTACCAATGGTGCCATGATGACGAGTTTGGCACCCTCGGGTAACTTCAAAACCTCTTCAATGATATCAGCTGCAGACATAGAAGAGATAGGTTTTCCACACTCATGGCAGTGCTGTTCTCCGATACGTGAAAAGAGCAGTCTCAAATAATCATATATTTCAGTAATTGTTCCCACAGTAGAACGCGGATTTTTAGAAGTGGTTTTTTGGTCTATCGCAATCGCCGGTGTTAATCCTTCAATTTTATCAACTTCAGGTTTACCCACACGCCCTAGAAACTGCCTGGCATAAGAGGAGAGTGATTCAATATAGCGTCTTTGCCCTTCCGCATAGAGTGTCGAAAATGCCAAAGTAGATTTACCAGATCCCGATATACCCGTTACTACAACGAGCTTGTTTTTGGGGATACTAATATTGATGTTCTTTAAGTTGTTTTCTCGTGCACCGTAAACGTGTATCATATCTCTCTTCACTTAGCTATCCTCAAGGAAATTAAAGAGATATTCTACAACAAAGTATCATTAATACCCATGAAAGTGTATCAGTCAATTACATTTTTATGAGTTGAACGGGAAACGCTACAATAAATTTGTAATATTCATCTTTATAAATAATCTCAATGTTTCCTTTTAAACTTTTGATTAACTTTCGACTCATCTGTAATCCCAACCTATCTTTATCATCATCACGTAACGTAATCTTTTTAAACATAGACTTAAACAAACTGTTATCCGTATGAATATAACCACCTAACTCAATAATGAATAGTTTATTATCTAACTTAAAGTTAATAGTAATACCCTTGCTAGAGTTAATAAACTGATACAGATCTATAAGAAGATGGAATATAATACTTTGAACTTTTGGCTTATCAAAAACTAAAGAGACAGGTACACTTTTATCGACACTCAAATTAATTTTAGGTTCTCCTAGAAACATATGTTTTTCATATGATTTGATATTATCAAGTAGCTTAGCTAGGATATGTTTTTCGCTGTTCACTTGTACATTACTTGTAAAATTATATCCCTCTATAATTTGAGATAATACTTTTGACTTTTTTACCATTTCTTCTATCTCTGTTAACCCTTTTTTTGAATATAAAGCATATAAAATTACTTCAAAAAGGGTATAGGAATATTCATTATCACTAAACATAGTATCTATATGGGGAAGTAAGCATTCAATATTGTGATCAATATCAACACTATTGCTCTTCAATGACTTTTCTGTTTTTAACCTCTCAATACGATTCATATTTTTGTTCTCTTCTCGCAAAACACTATTCTCTTTCATCAGTGCTTTTCGTTCCGTTTCAAGTCCTTCAATCACCTCTTGAGACTTTTGTATAGTATTATGAAGCGCTTCAGATGATGACTCATTTTTGATCTCTTCTTGCAAAACACTATTCTCTTTCATTAGTGCTTTTCGTTCTGCTTCAAGTCCCTCAATCACCTTTTGAGACTTTTTCACAGTATTATTGAACGCTTCAGATGATGACTCAAGCACTTCATATTTTTTCTTCAATGTTTTCAAATCACTCTTATATTGCGTAATCTCTGCATCTAAACTTAACACTGTCTCTTTATGCTTTTGAAGTTCTATATTCTCTTTTACTTTATTTTTATTGGGTCTTTCGGATGGGCTTACAGTGCTTGTTTTGGTTTGCACTTTTATTTCAGGGCGCTTAGAGGTGTTTTCCTTTACTTCTCCGGTAAAATGCATTAATTCATCTTTACTAATACTTTCAGATAAAATCAATCTTAAGAACAGTACCGACAACGTTTCAAGGATTGCCTCATCCTGCTTCGTAAATACTTTTCTTTCTTTTATCCCTCGCCATATTTTTAAGACCCCATAGCACTCTGTCCCTCTGTAAATAGGGATTATAATTAAAGATCTCACTTTCAGATCTAATGCATTATCTATCTTAGGCATATAATATTTTTCACTTGTACAATGATTAATCACCGAAATAAATTTCTGAGCAATCACCTGTTGTGTTAAACTTGTATCAAGAGATATCACTTTTTCTTCTGAAGCATCCATCAACTTTAATTGCTCATTATATCTATCATACTTCCAAAAATTTATATATTGAGCACTAAAGATTTTTTTTAATCTATTTTCAATCTCAGTAAGATATTTTAAATCTTTTGATTTAGCATAATCATTGATGATATGAGCAATCTCTTTAAAGTGTTTTTTTAATTTATTTTCCATTTATCCTCCTATTGAACTATTTAACATCTTTTGCTTTTGCCAGTGTTGTTCTAATCTGTTTAGGCATATAATATTTAAATTGTTTAGGTTGAATAAAGAAATCAATTTCACCACATTTTTCAGTGATATCACTCCAGGTATTAATGTTTAAATTGATAGCCAATACACCTAGTGTAGGAAGTTTGGGGAAGTTGTCTTCTACTAAAAAATTTGCAAACTCGGTTAACTCCGGATTGTGTCCGACGACAAAGATAGTTTCGTAACTATCATCCTGTAGCGTTAATATGTTCATAATCGTCTCAGGGCGGGAATTGTATAGCTCTTCCATATAGTGAATTCTACCGTCATACCCGATTTTTTTACCCAACTGATCCGCTGTGGTTTGTGCTCTAAGCGCCAAACTTGACAACATAAGATCAGGTTTTAGTTTTTGTAGGGACATATAAGAGCTAATCGTATCAAGATCTTTATGCCCTCTTTTTTTTAATCCTCTTTCAAAATCACTGAGTGACCCGTCACTCCAATCCGATGTGGCATGTCTAATAAGATATAAAGTTTTGATAATGTACTCCTATAGTATGTAATATAACACTTAATAAAATCTAAATATTTTAGATTTTATTATCTGTTATGCATGAATGAGCTTATAGCTCATTCATCGCTTTTGACATACTTTGTACTGTTTTTTCCATAATCATTTTTCCAAGTGCCACATTCCCGTCATCTCTGAAGATAGCAAAAGTAGTCAGCTTTGAAAAATTATCCCCATCTGCATCACCGGAAGAATTGACTAAAAAAACATGTCCGTCTTCTGTTCTTGCTTCAACCAAAGAAGCTTCTGCAAAACCGACATCCAATGATGATTCCGAAATCATTCTAAATGCATCATTAAAAATACTTGCCGAATACGCAATATCTACAGAGGTATTCTCTTCATCCATATAGAGTGTTTCACCCGAAAAATTTAGTACAGCAGAACCCAAATATCCATTCACAGAGCGTAATTTTTTCATTGATTGTTCAAATTCGATCATTTTTTATCCTTTTAACTGTTTTGTAATTTTTGCATTGCATCATTAAATGTAGCTAAGCTTGCCCCATTTGACTTAAGAAAATCTTCTAAAATTGCTTGTGATGCTTCCATGCCACCACTCTGTTCTGCAGCCAGTAACTCTTTATAAAGTGGTTCAATCACTCCTC
>JAYEJF010000059.1:0-35357 GCA_034660455.1 Campylobacterota bacterium
TGAAGTCTACTTTGACTACATCAATAATTTAGGATTTGAAGGAGGAAAACTGTTACCATTAGTATCGTAGAGAGGTGGAATAAGGAAAGTTGTTTTACTGGTCTAGGAAAAAGGGAGCATTATAGTTGTCCCTTGTATCGTTCCTTTGCTGGCATTCACCAAGCGTCCCATCTGTTTTAAAAAAAGTTCCTTGAACATTATACGCTTCTTTCGTTCACAAATATATTAAACTTATAGTATTTATTTGCTTTGCTATAGGTGCATAAATTTGATTTTTCCTTACGAATAATTATATGGCGTAGAAAGTATTATTATTTTTAGTATATAATTTAAAAAATAAGGATGAATGGATGAAGAGTATAAATACCTATTATTCAAATAAGTCGGCATTGCACTCTTTTATTGAGTCGGAGGGTATTCAAAATGGATTGTCTCTTCTCGTTCAAGTGTTTACTGCCAATAATGATAAAGTGTTTATAGAAGCATTGCTTTGTGAGCTTATTGAACTCTGTCCAGATGCCATGATTATTGGAAGCAGCACCGATGGTGAGATAATGAATGGGAAGGTGTCAACGCATCAAACGGTTTTAAGTTTTGCGCAGTTTGAACATACGGTACTTCAAACTTATGGAGAAAAGCATCAACAAGATGGATTTTATTCAGGAGCTTCTTTAGCCAAAGTGCTTAGTAAAAGAGATACCAAACTCATTATTGCCTTTGCCGACGGACTCCATACCAATGGAGATGCTTTTTTGAACGGTATTCACTCCGTTAATCCCGTGATGATGGTTGCAGGTGGGCTAGCAGGTGATAACGGTACGTTTACCCAAACGTATGTTTTTACACAGGATGGTATTATCTCAGGCGGTGTTGTCGGAGTGGCATTGAGCAGTGAACATTTAAATGTATTTAATGACTATAGTTTTAACTGGCGTTGCATCGGAAAAGAGTTGACAATCACAAAGGCAAAAGAGAACCGTGTTTATACGATTGATAACAGAACCGCGGTAGATACGTACACACATTATTTGGGTAAAGAGATGGCCCAGGGTTTACCTTCCATCGGCATTGAGTTTCCTTTGATAAGTAGGCGTGAAGGGCTTAAAGTAGCGCGTGCTGTATTGTCTAAATATGATGATGGCTCACTTGGCTTTGCAGGAAATTTAAACGTGGGAGACAAGGTTCAGTTTGGGTATGGTGACCCTATAGAGATATTAAAATCTTCAGAGTCTATCTTGAATGATGTGAAAGAGAAACCCTCTGAAGCTATTTTTGTCTATTCATGTATGGCGCGAAGACGTTTCATGCCTGATATGATTGAATCGGAAACATTGCCATTGCAAAGTGTATCACCCACGGCAGGGTTTTTTACTTACGGAGAGTTTTTTACTTCAAGTAAAAAGGAGTTACTCAATCAATCTATGACCATCGTATCACTGAGTGAAAGTGATGTTTTACCTCAATATGATGCAAATAGAACATCTGAACATACAGCGTTAACAACGACATCTATCAATGCATTGATCCATCTGATAAACACAACAAGTCATGAAGCAATGGAGCAAGAGGCATTAAATGTGTTTCACATGCTTTTTGAAAAGTCTCCTGACGGCATACTCCTTCTCGAAAACAGTAGGTTTATTCAGTGTAATCCGAAAATACTTGAGATGTTTGGCTATACATCAAAAGAGCAATTTTTGAATGCCAGACCATTGGAGCTTTTTCCCAAACGTCAACCTGACGGGTCACACTCTTTTATGAAATTAAAGCAAATGCGTGAAACAGCCCGTTTGAATGGTAACAATGAATTTGAATTGTTGTTAAAAAAACGCAGTGGTGAAACCTTTTGGGCAGATATTATGTTGACAAGTACAGTACTCAACGGTAAAGATATTCTTTATCTCGTGTGTAGAGATATGACTCAGAGAAAAGAGATGGAGCTTGAATTGGCACGTCAAAAAAATATACTCTATTATCAGGCAAATCATGATGCCCTTACGGGTCTGCCTAACAGGGCATTTTCAATGAAAGCACTGATGGAAGCAATTGAGCAGAACAATACGCTCGTACTCATGTTCATTGATCTTGATGGGTTTAAAAGGATCAATGATACCTTAGGACATGATGTCGGGGATAAAGTGATTCACATTATCGGTGAACGGCTTAAGAGAGGTATGCGTCAAGAAGATATGATTGCCAGATTGGGAGGAGATGAGTTTTTGGTCATGCTAAAAGGGGTGAAGCAGCATGAAGGTATTTTGGCTGAAGCCAAACGTATTCTTAAACTCATTGTTGAACCTGTTTCTTTGGAGCATCACACACTCTATACTTCAGCAAGTATTGGGATAAGCCGCTATCCCATAGATGCTACGAGTGCGGATAATCTTCTTAAGTATGCCGATACTGCTATGTATCAGGCGAAAGAAGCAGGCGGGAATAACTTCAAGTTTTATAGCAGTGAAATGACCGATATCGCATATGAACATGTAATCATGGAGCGTGATATGCGCGAGGGGATAGCCAATGAAGATTTTGAAGTCTATTATCAGCCTCAAATCAATGTAGAAAGTGAAAAGGTGATAGGTCTTGAAGCATTGGTGCGATGGAATCATCCTGTTGTAGGTTTTTTATCACCGGATATTTTTCTTCCTATAGCAGAAAAAACAGGATTGATTGTAGAGTTGGATTTATGGGTGATGCGTACCGCAATGGCAACAATAGCCCGCTGGTATGATGAAGGATTGACACCGGGAGTGTTGGCACTCAATACCAGTATGAGACAGTTGGAGTATCCTTATCTGCAAGAGCTTATTGAAGATAATTTTCACACATGTCATTTTCAGTCACAGTGGTTGGAACTAGAAATCACGGAAACAGAGGTGATGAAAAAACCCGATGAGATTGTAGTTGTCTTAAAGAGATTACATCAATTGGGTATCTCTATTGCTATTGATGATTTTGGTACAGGTTACTCATCGTTGTCTCATTTAAAACGCTTGCCTATTGATAAACTAAAGATTGATAAGTCATTTATATCGGATATTCCTAAAAATGAGGATGCAGTTTCTATTGTGAAGACGATGATTGGACTTTCTCAAAGTCTTCGTTTAAAGCTCATAGCCGAGGGTGTGGAAAATAAAGAACAAAAAGATTTTTTACTCAAACATGGTTGCACGGATGTACAAGGTTATTTTTACAGTCAACCTTTAAGTGCTGATGCAATGAGAAAAAAGCTCATTGCACAAGGGTAATGTTACAAACTTGCAATGAGTTTTGCAGCACTTCCAGCGTTTTCATTTTGTGGCTGATAGAGGTAGTTGTGTACCTTTTGGGGAATCTTATCAGGCATATCCAATGCCTCAAACTCCTCTTTAGCAAGTTGTTTGGCTTTAAAGAGGGCCATCTGCACCCTTGAGTAGAAGTTTGCTGCCCCTTCTCCTGATGTCTCTATGGAAAGAAAGTTTGCTTGCGGGAAGCGGTTGGTTACCAAAGATTGTACCCCGTCACTCACCGAAGAGCTTGGCATGCATCCAAATGGTTTTACTGAAATGACCAGATGAGAGAGATTCTCTTTGACAGATTCGATGAGGTGTGCTACTTCTAAATGCCCCTCTCCACCTTCACAATCAAGTGTGTAGTATTCTTGACTGAGTGAGGCCAGTTTATCGATATCGGGAATTTCATAGTCATGCAGACCAATGGCTTTTGCGTAGAGGCTAAAATGCGTTTTGACAGCATGTTTACCAAGTTTGAGAAGAAGACGAGTTTTCACAGAAGAGAAATCAACACTTTTTGAACCTTCGATGGCGAGGGTTTCTCTCTTATGTACGCCGCGTTCAGCTTCCCAGAGACTTAACATGAGACGGTTCATAATGGGTTGGGGGATGCACTCTGCGCCTTCAGCTTCTAAAAATCGGTGAAGGTTGTAGTTTCCGTCTCCCTCCGTCATGGCTGCCCAAAACTCTCCCATGACCATTACTTTTGCCTTGGGTTGTAGACGGTTGAGCGTAACCTTGGAGAGTACTTCTCTGCAATGCCACATTGCTCTAAGCAGGCTCTTTTTTTCTAAAAATGCTTTGGAAACGAGAGTACGGCACTCCTCCATAGCGGTGTCAACACTTCCCGCTTGCGTTTCATAAGGACGCATCTTGTACCCTAAAAGATTGATGATATCCCCAATAATGACAGACTTAATGAGTGTAATAAAAAACTTCGGTGAGAAGTTGAGAATATCATCTTCTATCTCATCCCCTTGAAAAATACCTTTATTGTGTTCAAAAGAGGTGATACGCAAACCTTCAAAGCCTGCATCTCTTAATGCTTTTTTATACTCGGTAATATACATACCAAAGCGACAAGGTCCACACCCGCCTGCTGTGATATAGACATATTTTTGCACAATTGCTTCACTGCTTAAGCCCTTTTCATCTCTAAGATTTTGCAAATACTTTACAAGATTTCCCACGGTAAAATAGGTCGGATTACACTGTCCTTTATTGCCATAGGCTTTTCCTGTTTGAAAGGAGGCAAAATCGGGATTGGGAATGGAGATGTAGTTTTCTCCTAAAGATTGCAGTGCAGATTGAATGAGCTGGTCTTGGAGGAGGGTGAGTCCTCCTGAGAGCATGATGGTCTCACTTTTTGGTGCATAGGTGATGGGTTTTTGGGGTACATCTCTCCATTGTGAAGCGTTTTGGTTTAGAAAATTTAGATCTCCGTTTTTATCACTCATTTTTACGGTACTACAGGCTACACTCATACTAGAACTCCTTGTGATATGGTCTCTGCGGAAATGCTTGTGTCGCAAGAGAGGTTAGTGGTAAGCGTTTTTTTGTATTGCTCCAGGGTATAAGCAAATGTTTTTACGCGTATTTTGATGGAACCGCCGGGTTTGTTGGCATCAATATCGTGCAGGGTGAGGTGCGGGGTACGTGAGGCACCCAAGATTTTATCGATGATAGCATAGGTTGGAGCATCATGCCCGCATTTGAAAGAGCTTAAGTCAAGCACTGCGACATTGGGATGTCTGGCTGCAAATTTTGCAGCCCACACTTTTTGTGCCGAGTTGGTTGAGAAGTTTTCAGCCCACACATCACGAATATCATAGGGAGATTCAACCGTGTGATTGCCTACATCTTCTTGAAAATAACGTAAAAGATAGGACTCCTCTTTGGGGATGGCACGCATTGAGAGGGTTTTAAAGCCTAAGGATTGAAACTCGTCAAGAATATCATGGTTTAAGCCCGGATCAGAGTGATAGGGACGGCCTAAAAGTAGGATAACCACTTCATGATTGGCTTCAGCCGTATCAAGAATCTCTCGACCCTCTTTCATGATATGGGCATCATTTTCATCCAGAGCTTTCCATGCTTGTTCGACTGCCCAGTTGTTTTCATCTTCTGTAATGCGCAGACGTGTTTTCCATGTGTGAAAGAGTTGTTTTTTGAGTAGGGATTTATTGTCAAAATTTAAAGGTTCCTCTACATAGGCTATGCCTTTTTCTTCAAACAGGTTTTTCTCTTTTGTAAAGGCAGAAAAAACCACTTTTGGTGTTCCCGATATAATAGGACAGGAGGTTTGGCCCATGGTGTGCTTCACATAGCCGGGTAACTCTGTTACGGCAGGAAACCAGAGATAATTAAAGGCTTTTTTGGCAAACTTTTTATCATACATCAATGAATAGACATGCGACTGTGCCACTTTGGCAGGGTAGCAAGAGTCCACAGAACCATATTTAGCCCCTTCTAAAAACATATCTTCATTGGAAAAACCAGAGAATTGTATATGTAAAGAGGGGATATCGAGTGCTTCGAGATAGGTCCGTAAAAAGGGTGCAAGAGAGTAAATATTAAGTACTTTTGGGATAGCAATATGTAACTTTTGTCTATAGCTCTTATGATGCTCATTTGAGACTTCAAAGCTTCTTTGGACGCTTTTTCTAAGAGTTGGCCCCCAGCCGCCCAGTGTTACTTTTACCTGTTGTTCTGTAATTTTGCTTTGTGCATTGGGTTTTGATTCAAGGGTATAGGTAGGTGCAAAAAGCCGCATAGACTCTTTTTTAACAAGGTTTGGTATATCCTTCTGTAACCCTTTTCTGGACTCTTTGAGTATTTTTAATGCTGCATGAGACTCAACAGTTCCCTCTTCACAAGAGAAGCCTGCAATGTATCGTACCGTGTCTGATGTAGGTGTTTTGGTGTCAATAAAGGTACGCGAACAGTTGATACTGCAAAAGTGACAGCGTGTACTTTCATCGGTTTTGGAAGTATAGGTCATTTGTAGTGCTTCTTTCATCCCTACAAAGGTAGCATACCCACGCTCTTTGACAACATCTCTGGCTTCAATGGCTGCACCGTATGCTCCTGCTTCACCCGGATGCGGGTGTACATCCACAGTGGCATGCGGAACTTTTTGTTTAATGTAATCGACTTGTGCTTTGAGGGCTGCTTGATTGTACTGTGTACCGCCTTGAAGTACAAAATGATTCCCAAAGGCAGCCAGATTAGGCGCCTGTACGACATACTGCCATACATTTTTAGGCAGTACTTTGGAGATACCTGCAAAGAGCTCTTCTTTACTATAGCCCTCTTTTTGAAAGTTCACTCTATCTGTATCGAGAAAGACAGCACAGCCATAGTTAAATAGAGGGGCTTGCTTGGCCGCAAAAGCAATGTCGGCAAACTTTTCTACGGGAACACCAAACTGTTTTGCCATCGATTGGAGCAGGGTACCATTCCCTGCGGAACACTGGTTGGACAGACGGAAGTTTTTCATCATACCGTTTTCCATAAACAGCACTTTAATGTCTTGACCTCCAATGTCACAGATGACATTGATGTCGTTGCCAAAGGCTTTTTGTGCCGATTTCATATGGGCGATGGTCTCTATAATGTTGGCATCTGCCTTTAAGGCACCATGGAGGACATCTGCAGCGTAACCCGTTACACCTAAGCCCTTAATGTCGTAGTAGCCATGGGGGTCTTGTGCCTGTATCTTCTCTAACAGTTCAAGGGTGTCAACGATAGGATTGCCTTTAGAGAGTTGATAAACCTTTAAAAGCATCTCACCTTGTTCGTCACATAGTACGGCTTTAGATGAAGTTGAACCGCCGTCAATCCCTAAAAAACAGATGGTTTTTTGTCTCAATAGAGGAGGAACAAAAGTGTTGATCGTATATTTTTCAAGAAAGGCTTCCAACTCCTCTTGCGAAGCAATCAGCGGGGTGTCATTATTGTCATTTTGGGTTGCACCTCCTGAATCTACCAGTGTTTTGAGTTGTATAAGACCGGTAAAGGGTGTGTCGTTATTGGCTTCACCCTCACCAAAAATCAAAGCACCTAGGGCGGCGTAGTATTGGGAGTTTTCCGGAACTGCTACAAGTTCATGCATCTTCGCTTTGTCATAGACTACACCCCGTTCATCCCAAATTTCAGAGATACGCATACGCCAGCACGCTTGCAAAAAGGGTAAGTAGGTGTTTGGACCGCCTAAGAGTAGCACTTTTGGCATCAGTGTGTTTCCCCGTGTCAGTACAGTGAGGTTTTGCATCACAATGGCATCGGCAAGTGAATTCATGATTTCATGTGAAGGAACAGAGGTTTTGACGAGATTAACAATATCTGTTTCTGCAAATACCCCACACTTAGCTGCTACATGGTGCAGTTTGTCAGTTTGAAAAACAAGGTTTTGTACATCTTCCCGCTCCATCCCCACTTTCATGGTGCACTTTTCTATGGTCGCACCTGTTCCTGAGGCACATTTGTCATTCATGGAGGTGAGCACAGATTTTTTACCATCTTCACTCTGTTTAAAGTGTATAATTTTTGCATCTTGCCCCCCTAGTTCAATGACAGCTCTTACATCGGGGTGGTTATGCTCTACGGCTAGGACAACAGCATTGACCTCCTGCACAAAACGTGCATTGATCGTCGGTGCAATACGAGAAGCCCCTGAACCTGTGATATAGACCTTGTCAATGCGATTGTAAAGGTCGGGGTGTGTATGTGCAAGCTCTTCGAGAAGAGATAAAAGGGTGGGTGCTTGTTTTGTATCATGCGCGGTGTATGCTTTTGCATGAATGTGAAAGTGTTTATCACACAGTACATATTTGACGGTGGTAGAACCGATATCTATGCCTAAAGCATACTTTTTTATCATCACTTTGGTCATTTTATCCCTTTTTACTATCCTTTTTTGTACTTTTCAATGCCCATACTATCCATACTATACCCACTAAAATAAAAGGTATGCTTAGCATTTGACCTGTCGTAAAGGGAAGAGATGTCGTGTAGTCAGCTTGACGGGTTTTGGTGTATTCAAGCAAAAAACGCATAATAAACATGTACGTTAAAAAAACACCGGGAAGCAGTTTGGTGGAAAATTCAGCACTGCTTTTACGGTAGATAGTGACTAAAATAGGGATGAGTGCAAGGTAAGCAATCGCTTCATAAAGCTGTACGGGATGTCGGGGGATCATATCCACCCTCTGGAAGATAATCGCCCATGGTTTCTCTGAAGGCAATCCAAGTATCTCTGAATTAAAAAGATTTCCCAATCGTACGAAAGCAGCAGTCAGTGCACCTGGAATGGTAAGACGTGCAAGGAGCCAAAGATAGGACTCATGATAGCGTTTTGTAAAGAGATAAAGTGCAATAAGTACCCCCAGCAGTCCACCGTGGCTTGCAAGCCCGCCTTTCCAGACCTTGAGTATCTCAAGAGGGTGTGTAAGGTAAAATTCGGGCTCATAGGCAAAGCAGTGCATCAAACGTGAACCCAGCACCGCACCTACTAAAACGTAAATGAGTAAATTATCCAAGATATCAGGGTTTCTATTTTCTTTTTTATAAATGCTTTTAAGGATTATAAGACCAAGAAAGAAAGAGCCGACAAAGAGCAGTCCGTACCAACGTAGCTGAATGGGCCCTAACGCTAAGATATTGGGACTGACATTCCAAATAAAGTGTTCCATGTAATCATTGCCTTATGTAGATTTCAGAGTATTATACTCTGAAATTATTTAGGCTTGATGATTAAGTGTTGATTTTCTCTTTTATCTCTCTAGCGATAGCAGATATTTTGGTGATTTTTTGTGAATTTGTGAGGCTTTCATCTAAAAGTACTTTGACAAAAGCAGAACCAACAATGACACCATCCACACCTTTTGCTTTCTCTTGGGCGGTATTTTGATCTACCCCAAAACCTACATAGACAGGTGTCGTTGTATAGGTTTTGATGTCGCTGATAATCGGCTGTAGGTCTTCACTCTGTCCTGCACCGGTAATACCTGCATAGGCAACAAGGTAGATGAACTTTTGTGCCTCTGTAACAATCTGCTCAATACGTGCTTTGGAATCTGTAGGGGCAATGAAGTCTATGAGACTTAGACCTGCATTTTCAACGATGGGCTTATAGGGTTTTGCCTCTTCAAAAGGGAGATCGGGAATGATAAAACCATTGACACCTGCCTTGTTTGCTTCAGCCGTAAATCTCTCCATACCTTTATGGTAAAAAGGATTAAAATATCCCATCCACAGTGTGTCGATATGCGGTGCAATTTTTGCTGAAGCTTGAAAGAGATGATCGAGTTTGAAGCCATTTTCGAGGGCTTTTAAATTCGCTTTTTCTATGACCGGTCCATCTGCAACCGGGTCGGAGAACGGCATTCCAAGCTCTAAAGTATCTACGCCTGCGTCAGCTAAAGCCAGGGCAGCATCTACGGTAAATTCTACTGAAGGGAAACCTGTCGTGATATAGGCGACTAAATTTTTATGATTTGGCATGTTCTGTCTCTGTATTCATATTTACTCTTTTTGCAATAATCTATGCTATATTTTTGTTATTATACATTTTTTAGATAAAATGAGTAAAATTATTATGATTATAGAGTAGGAATAAGATGAGTATCCATACACCAAAGATAGAAAATAAAGTAACTTTAACCACCATAGCAAAAATGAAAGGTGTTGAACCAATCACTATGGTGACGGCCTATGATGCACTTTTTGCACAGTTGTTTGAGGGTGAAGTGGAGATGATATTGGTAGGTGACAGTCTTAATATGAGCTTTTACGGGAAAGAGGACACGCTCTCAGCCACTATGGATCAGATGATCTATCATACACAAGCAGTATGTAACGGTGCCAAATTGCCCCTTATTGTGCTTGACATGCCTTTTGCATCTTACACAACACCGCAGCAAGCTGTAGCAAATGCAAGCAGGGTCTATCAGGAAACCTCTGCACAGGCTGTGAAGATAGAGGGTGGGAAAGAGAGAGCCCCTATCGTAGAAGCCTTGACACAAAACTCTATTGCTGTACTTGGGCATATTGGGCTTATGCCACAATTCATACGCAGTGAGGGGGGTTATAAGGTACGGGGCAAAGATCAGGCTGATATTGATATGTTGGTTGAAGATGCAAAAGCACTGGAAGCGGCAGGGGCCTTTGCTATTGTGGTAGAGGGAGTGAAAGCAGAAGCGGCAAAGGCGATTACTCAGGCAGTCGCCATTCCAACTATAGGTATCGGTGCAGGAAACAGCACGGATGGACAGGTATTGGTCTGGTCGGATATGTTTGGTTTCTTTGAAGCGTTTAAACCTAAGTTTGTCAAAGCGTACGGAAAGGGTGCCCAAATGATACGAGAGGGGCTGCAAACCTACCGTGATGAGGTTAAAAGTAGAACGTTCCCTGGAGAGGAGTACACCTATTAATGGAACGCATGGTTGAGATAGAACGTTTTAGTGATGAAGTCTCTTATGAAGCAACCCTGCGTCCTAGTTCCTGGGATGAGTATATTGGACAAGAGAAGATAAAAAAAAATCTCAAAGTCTTTATTGCGGCGAGTAAAAAAAGAGAAGAAGCATTGGATCATGTTCTCTTTTTTGGACCTCCGGGTTTAGGTAAAACAACGATTGCCAATATTATCGCATCAGAGATGGGTGCCAATATGAAAACGACAGCCGCCCCGATGATAGAGAAGGCGGGAGATTTAGCAGCACTCTTAACCAATATTGAAGAGGGTGACATCTTATTTATCGATGAGATTCACCGTATGTCTCCAGCCATTGAAGAGATACTCTACCCTGCAATGGAAGATTTTCGTTTAGATATCATCATTGGTTCAGGACCGGCTGCTCAAACGGTTAAAATAGACTTGCCACGCTTTACATTGATTGGTGCGACAACAAGAGCAGGGATGCTCTCAAATCCTCTGCGTGAACGCTTTGGTATGCATTTTCGTATGCAGTTTTATACCCCTGAAGAGCTGGGAAAAATTGTGATACAGGCATCATATAAATTAGAGAAGATGGCTAAAAATGATGCTGCATTGGAGATGGCCAGACGTAGTAGAGGAACACCGAGGATTGCTTTGCGTTTACTCAAAAGAGTACGGGATTTTGCAGAAGTGGAAGATGAGGCAAATATTACATTGTCCCGCGCAAAATATGCATTAGATGAACTCGGCGTGAATAATCTTGGATTTGATGAACAGGATATCCAACTTTTGGAACTTTTGGTCTCTGCAAAAAATAGACCCATGGGCTTAAGTACCATAGGAGCCGCATTGAGTGAAGATGAGGGAACTATAGAGGATGTTTTAGAACCTTATCTTATTGCCAACGGGTATATTGAGAGAACCGCTCGCGGACGTATTGCTACGCAAAAAAGTTATGAACACTTTAAACTCTCCGGTCAGGAAGGTCTTTTTGATGGATAAAGGGGAAGCATATGGCTAAGACCAATCTTATGATTACCATACTGTTTTTTCTGGCTCTACTGGGTGCTTACAGTGTCTATCAACCTTTTGTTCTCTCCTGGGTTGTTGCTATGCTTTTAACCATGGCAACATTTAATTTGACTAAAAAGATTGTAAATTATACAGGCTCTACACAGATTTCTGCAGTGGTAACTACCTCTTTAATGATGCTTCTTCTTTTTGCACCTATTGTCTATTTGGCAACGATAGGCGTAGGGTATATTGGACAAATAGACAATGCAGGAATTAAAGACACAGTGCATGCTTTACAGGTTCTTGTGGAGAAAATCCCTTTTTTACATGAGTTGAGTCTACAGCATCTTAGTGATGAAAAGATAAATGCTTACATAGAAGAGTCAACCTCCTATGTTACCGTTGCCGGCGGTGCAGGGTTGGGGTTTATGAAAAATATGTTTTTTGTTGTTGTGTTTTATTTTTTTATCAACTATTACGGAAATCGTTTTTTTGATATTATTTTATCGCTATTGCCTGTCTCTCCTGCAAAGGGTACAAAAATGCTCCATGAGATCTCTTCTACCATGGAAGTTGTTTTTTACTCTATTATCGTGACAGCTATCTTTGAGGGATTTCTTTTTGGTATCTTGATGAGCTCTTTTGGCTTTAACGGCTTACTTTTTGGCGTGATTTACGGGTTTGCCTCACTCATTCCTGTTGTGGGGGGATTGATTGTTTGGGCACCGGTTGCCTTGTATGCTTGGACAAAGATAGATGCACATACGGCGATTATTATTGCTTCCTACTCTATTATTATGATCGCAGTGATTGCAGATACTTTTATTAAGCCTATGATTATTAAGGTGATCAAAGAAGATTTACTCAAGACAACGATAAAGATTAACTCTATTGTGATTTTTTTCTCAATTATTGCAGGAATGAGTACCTATGGTTTCTGGGGGATGGTCTTAGGACCTGCCGTTACCTCATTTCTTATTGCCATTACAAAAGTCTATTTGGACTATAGTGATAAATAGTTTTGATAGGTTAACCTCAATAGACTATACTATACTAATTTAGCATAAAGGATTTATTATTATTAAAATATTGATTATAGAAGATGACCCTGAATTGGCACTCATCTTAACGAATTACCTTACAAAATATGATATGGAGGTGATTGGTGCTGAAGATCCCTATATTGGACTCTCTCTTTTAACGCAGCATGACTTTGACCTTATTATTTTAGACCTTACTTTACCCGGTATGGATGGTTTGGAAGTGATTCCTAAAATACGTGAGATTAGTAATATCCCGATTATTATCTCCTCTGCAAGAGATGATATCACAGATAAGGTGATTGGTATGGAGAGGGGGGCAGATGATTATATGCCAAAACCGTATGATCCAAGAGAGTTAGTGACACGAATCAAAACTATATTGAGACGTACCCACTCTGTAGAAGAAAAAGAGGAAAAGAAAGAAGAGCTTTTTGTTGCAGATCCAAAAGCCAGAGAGATACGTTTTAAAGGTAAATCACTAGAACTTACTGCAGCCGAATATGATATTTTGGGTATGTTGTTGCAACATAAAAACGGGTCGGTCTCACGTGAGCAACTTCTCTATGAAAGTGAACATATTGATGATGACAGCTCTATTAAAAATATTGATGTGATTATCTCTCGAATCAGACAGAAAATTGCAAAAATCGATGCAGACAATATCTATATTAAACCAATTCGCGGTGTAGGATACCTCTTAACTGATCGTATATGAGAAATTTATCCGTTACGACCTTTATTCACATCCTCTTTTCCGTAGCAATCTCCATTTTGATTGCTACATTCTTGCTTTTCCTCTCATGGGATAAAGATCGACGTAAAATTGATGAATATAAACGGTATCAACTTCTCTCTCTTACTTTTCTTTCAAAATTACAGCTTAATCCTAAACAAGAAGCACTTGATGCACTCTACAAAGAGCTTTATGTTAAAAAGATACCCAAACATGTGAGTGTTAAAAAGAAAGAGGCTATTGTATTGCGTGGTGAGACACTCTTTACAGGCGGCTCTAGCAGTGGTAATGTAAGGGTCTTTATTTTGGATGATGACCATTATATCTATGTACAGCGTATGGGATATAATCTTTTTCTTATGGATGACAGACCTGAAAAATACTATTTTGAAATAGCTATTGTAATTGGTATATTTCTTATAGGGTTGCTACTTTTACTCTATTTAGCAGTTTTGAGAAAACTTGTTCCTTTAAAAACACTGCATAAACAGATACAGAGATTTGCTCAGGGAGATATGCAGACACGCATTACCTATCTTTATGATGATGAGATTGGTAAAATTGCAAAAAGTTTTGATGAGACGATTTTACGGATCAATAAGCTCTCCGCATCAAAAAACCTTTTTATGCGTAATTTGATGCATGAACTGAAAACCCCTATTACCAAGGGACGTATCGTGGTTGAGATGTTGGAAGATGAGGCGACAAAAAAAATATTGATTCGTGCGTTTGAACGCATGAATGAACTTATCTCTGAATTGGCTGAACTAGAGCGTCTCACAACCCAAAGTTTTGAGCCCAACTTTGAATACCTAATGCTTGATGAAGTGATACAAAAAAGTTTGGAACTTCTCATGACAGGGAAACAACATGTGAGTATTGAGGTAGAAAATAGAGCATTGACATCTGATATCAAGTTACTTGCTTTAGCCATTAAAAACTTGCTTGACAACGGTATTAAATATAGTAAAGATAAACATGTCACACTTAGATCTGCAGGGGATGGGTTGGAAATCATTTCACAAGGAGAAGCCTTGCATCATCCTTTGGCCTATTATATTGAACCTTTTTCGCAAGAAGAGAAGCGCAGTTTAGGTTTTGGGCTTGGTTTATATATTGTGCATAGTATTTTGGAAAAGTTAGGGTGTAGATTAGGATACAGATATGAGAATGGCAATAATATATTTATCATAGAAGCAGGCGATGCCTGCCGTATTGCTTAAGGTGCCCTTAACCTTTTAATGATTTCGCGATCAACTCCAAAGGATTCTTAAAGACCGTTTCAACTTCTGCATTGTTGAGTGCTTCACTCAGTTGTACTCTACATGCAGAACATTCAGCAGAGACATAGGTGGCTTTTGTCTCTTTGATCATGGCTGCTTTTGGTTTTCCCGCTGCCTCGGCAAAGTGAAATTTTTCTGTTTGCATTGTTACACCGCCAAAACCACAACATCGGTTAGGATCTGACATTTCAGTCATCGGGTAGTTCGGCGCAAGCAGGTTACGAGGTTGCTCATAAATACCCTGTACCTTTCTGGCATGGCATGGGTCATGGTACGTGACTGCCGTATCAAACGTTTTACCTTTCTCTTTAAGTATTTGCTGTAAAGGGGTATTGTCATCTAGCCATGCAGTCGCCATATGGATTTTCTGTGCCACTTTTTTTGCTCTAGCTTCCCAATCAGGCATGTTGTGATTTTTAAAGAAGACTTGCCAGTCATGTTTAATCATTGCAGAGCAAGTAGCTTCAGGGATAAGCATGGCATCACACGTGTCCATAAAGCTCTCAAAATACTCAATATTTGCTTTGGTCATACGCTCTACAGAATCAATGGCCCCTGTAAAGTAAGCAGGTGCACCGCAGCAAAGCTGCTCTTTAGGGATAAAGATATCTATATTGAGTGCTTTAAGTATCTCTACAAGACTGTCACCGATACCTACATAGTTGTAGTTTGCCAGACATCCGATAAAGAGTGCAACTCTTCTGTTTTTGCTCTCTTGCAGGGGGGCAGGTATCTCTTCGGGGTAACTATTCAGGAAACTCACTTTGGATAAAGAGGGAATCAACCTTCCTTTTTTAACCATAGGCATTCTAAAGCGTGCTAAAAGCCCCCCTTTTTCTTCATCTGCTTTAAAGGCACATGTTTTAAACATAAAGCCCAATTTCATCACAATGTCCATCACTTTACGGTGTTCTAGAAGATAAAATGCAATACGTTTAAACCATGCAATACCGAATTTATCGGCTATATCTGCACGGACCTCTTCTATGACCATATCTGTAGCAAGGGAGTTGGGGCAAACATCTACACAGTTGGTGCACAAAAAACAACTTTCAAAGATATTCTTGGCATTTTTATCCAGTTCGAGATGACCTTGTTCATAGGCACCCAGTAAATCTATGAATCCACGGGGTGATGTCGTCTCATCAGGATTTACCTGATGAATGGTACATACGGGGATACATTTTCCACATTTGATACAGTCGTCACTGGTTGCACTAAAATTAAATATCTCTTCGGGTGTTTTGCTCATGTCTCTTTCTTTGTCTGTTTATTGTTTGTTTATATCAAGTATCGTTATAAATGTCAATGTTTAGCCCTTGCGTTGTTCATCTAGCCAGACCATAATACCTTTTTGTGCATGTAGTCTGTTCTCTGCTTCCAAAAAGATAATGTCTGCATGTTTTTCAAATGTCTCTTCACTTACTTCATATTCTCTGTAAGCGGGTAAACAGTGTAAGAGTATAGCATCTTCTTTTGCCAAGGACATCATTGACTCATCTACCATATACCCTGAGAACGCCTGCATACGTTCCTCTTTTTCATCTTCCTGTCCCATTGAAACCCATGTATCCGTAGTGACAACATCACACCCTTTGACTGCCTCTTTGGGGTCATTTATGAATGTAATTTTCGCACCAGACGCTTTAGCAATTTTTAAAGTATCTAGGATGATAGCAATATCACATTCATACCCTTGCGGTGTAGCCACTCTCAGTTCAAAGCCAAGTTTGGCAGCAAGCATGAGCCAGGAGTGCGCCATGTTATTTCCGTCACCTACATAGGCAACCACAGGGTTGACACTTTTGCCATACTCTATCATAGTAAGATAATCTGTCATCAGTTGTACAGGGTGGTAAGTGTCTGTGAGACCATTAATGACCGGTACTTTTGAGTACGCAGCAAACTCTTCAAGTTTTTCTTGCTCAAAAGTACGTATCATTACCATGTCTACCATACGGCTAATGACACGTGCCGTATCTTTCATTGGTTCACCTCTACCTAACTGTATGTCATTGGATGAGAGAAAGAGTCCTACCCCACCAAGCTGGTAGATACCTGTCTCAAAGCTCACACGTGTACGTGTAGAAGATTTTTCAAATATCATGCCCAAGGTTTGATGTTCCATATAAGGTACGAATTTGCGCTGTTTGGTCTGAGTTTTGATCTTCTGTGCTAAAGCTATCATCTCCAAGATCTCATCTTTAGTAAAATCTTTGAGTGTTAAAAAGTGTCTCATTGGACTATCCTTTATACATTTTAGAAATGTAAAAATTAAAGAGAATATTTTACCATAATATGCTTGAAACGCGTATAGAAATTTTTTTAATGTAGTCTTAACATAGAATGCTATATAAGAATAAAAAAAGAGTTCACAGGAGATATGTTTTATGGAAAAAGAACAACTTATTCAAGAGATAGAAACAGCATTCAAAGATGTAACGCTTAAGGATGGTATAGGGATCAATGAAGCCGATAGAATAGAGCTTCAAGAGAGAGATGCAATTATACAAAAAGGTAGAAATCTAGACAGAATGTGGTGGAGCTCATGGATGGACATAGAAGAGAAATATATGGCATCATACGCTTCTGTCATGGACTACATGGATGCAGCGGGTACCAAATGGGCCATGCCGGCGTATATGAGGTACATCGTAAACCACTACAAAGAAGGTTCATTCTCCGTAGACTCAACCATTTATATATTAGAATCGGGTGCACAAGGTACTGATACACTGGATTTATACACAGAAGATCAAAAAAGAGTCATCGCAAAATTTTTACAATTTATGGTGCGTGTGGGTGACGAGTGGGTAGATGTTGAGTCCGCGCAAAATGCGCTTGATAAGGTTTGGGGAGTGTGGCTTTAGGACACCTATTATGAGAGGTGCCCTATAGTATAAAAATTTTATTGCTGCAAAATCTCCGCAGCTTCCTTGGCATGATAGGTGATGATAATATCTGCTCCCGCACGTTTAAATCCAAGCAGTGTCTCCATCATTACTTTCTCATAGTCTATGACGCCTGCACGGGCTGCCATTTTAAGCATGGAGTATTCTCCACTTACATTATATACTGCAAGGGGTAGAGTTGTATTGTTTTTGACATCACGGATGACATCCATATAGGCTAAAGCTGGTTTAACCATCAAAATATCTGCTCCCTCTTTCTCATCGGCTACACTTTCAGCGATGGCTTCGTTACGGTTGGCTGGGTTCATCTGATAGCTTCTTCTGTCTCCAAAACTAGGGCTGGACTCTGCCACATCTCTAAATGGCCCATAGTATGCTGAAGCAAATTTTGTGGAGTAGGACATCACGGGCAGGTTTTCAAAACCTGCTGCATCAAGTCCCCCTCTAATGGCTTGTATCATGCCATCCATCATACCACTGGGTGCAATCATATCTACACCTGCTTTGGCATGTACGACTGCTTGCTTTGCTAAGTTGTCTAAAGTAATGTCATTATCAACCGTTTCCAATACTGGGTCTAGGACACCACAGTGTCCATGATCGGTGTATTCACAAAAACAAAGATCGGTTGTCACGAACATATCGGGGTGTGCAGCTTTTACTTCACGTATGGTTTGTGCAATGATGCCGTGTTCACACATGGCATCACTACCTACCGAGTCTTTGACCTCGGGAATACCAAAAAGGATAATAGCGTGTATTCCGAGTGATTTAAGTACATCACACTCTTTGACAATCTCATCGATGCTCATTTGAAATACGCCAGGCATAGAGGCTACCTCTTCTTTGATACCTCTACCGCTTTTAGCAAAGAGAGGATAGATAAAGTCATTGACACTCAAATGTGTCTCTTGGAGCAGGTCACGCAGGACGGGATTGATTCTTTTTCTTCTAAATCTTGGGAACATAAGTGTATGCCTTGTGCAATTTTTGTAATATTTTACTCTAATAAAGAGTAATTCACTATTAATTTCTAATTTCTAATTTCTAATTTCTAATTTTCAAGTATAATCTCACCATGAAAAATATAGAAATATCACAAATCGCTACTTTACCGACAAAATACGGTACCTTTAAGATACAAGCTTTTAAAGAGATGACGGGAAGCAGACCCAAAGAACACCTAGCCATTTTTACAGATAACCTAGAAGATATTGAATCACCTATCGTACGTGTACATTCAGAGTGTCTCACCGGGGATGCTATAGGGTCAGTGAAGTGTGATTGCGGTGAGCAGCTTCACTATGCACAGGAGTTGATTGCCAAAGAGGGGGGGATGATCATCTATCATCGTCAAGAGGGGCGTAATATCGGTCTCCTCAATAAGGTCAATGCCTATGCGCTGCAAGATAAAGGATTTGACACGGTTGAGGCAAATCATCAATTAGGATTCAAGGCGGATGAGCGTACGTATGAAGTGGTGGAGTTTATCTTAAAGCACTTTGGCATTGAAAAATTAAAATTGCTTACAAACAATCCAAGAAAGATTGAAAGTTTGGGAAAAATTGAAATTGTAGAGCGTTTACCTATTAAAATTCAATCAAATCCTCATAATGAAGGCTATCTTAAGGTAAAAAAAGATCAGATGGGGCATTTGTTGTAAAATTTATGGTACAATAGTTCAAAAATTTTTTAGGGGTTAGCATGAAAAGAACTCTTTTACTTATTTATCTATTGACGTTCTCAGCACTTGCAGGGATTACAAGTGTGACCAACAATGATTCTGAGAAGATTAAGGATAATAAATGTATTAACAAAACATTTAACGTCACTTCAAATACAGCTTCCTCTTTATCTATATTAGATGTCAATATTGAAGTCAATATTGACCATACCTATAGAGCAGATCTTGATATAACACTTACTTCACCCTCGGGCACCGCTGTCGACTTAAGCAGTGATAATGGGGGGTCAAGCAACAATATGTATGTTATTTTTGATGATAACGCCTCTATCTCAATTACAACAGACAATACGACACATTCCAGTGTTGTAGAGAGACAACCCGAAAGTACTTTGAATGCATTTAATACAGAAGAGGCATTGGGTATATGGAACTTGGAGATATGTGATGATGCCAGTCAAGACAAAGGTACTTATAACTATGCCGTTTTAGAAATTAATGCAACAGAGAATACCTTAGAGAGTGATTTGGCACTCAATCTTTACATGGATGAGTGTTACTGGATTGGTGGAGCCAATGGTATTACGGGTGATGTTGAGGACTATTCGGGCAATGACCTGCATGCGACATCAAGGCATAAAGCAACCAATGCAGAGTTAGAGTTTCAGGTATGCCGTTCAGGGCATTTTATGAATACTTATACTAATCAGAATGAGAGTGACGCGGTCTATTATCCTGATGGCACCACAGAGGTTTTGGATATAGCAAAAAATGAACCTTTTTCTGTCTCGCTATGGCTCTATAGGGAAACCGGAACCAAATGGATGGCTGCTGCGATTAAAGTGAGTGATGATGGCTGGACCGATGGATGGGGGATTGTACATACAAATAATGCAGGTGATACGATTGACTTTTTTGTGGGGGATTACACTACCCTGGCAAGAGCTTCCGTAAGTACGGATACTTGGACACATATTGTAGGTACCTATGACGGTTCTACGATACGCATCTATAAAAATGGCGTGCTTTCCGATACCCAAGCACAAGCAAGCTATTCACCTGGTGCGTTGGCGATAAGTATTGGAGATGATATTTCGGGTAGTGTGATTGATGACAGATGGCAAGGGTATTTGGATGAAGTGAAGGTGTGGCATCGTACCTTGAGTGCCACTGAAATTCAAACAATCTATAGCAATGAAAACAGTGCTTTAAATTATGATGCTTCGGTACGTGTTTGTGAACCGTGTAATGGGACAGATGTGACTGCTGACACATGGGAGCTTATAGGTATCCCAGCAGAGAGTAGAAATGTGAATTTGACTGTTTCGGATGTTTTTTCCGATGATATGAACGGTACCTACGGAACAGACTGGATACTCTATAAACGTACATTTAGTGCGATTGACAATAGTAGCGGATATGCAGTTCTAGGGCTCAATGAGCAGTTGGAGTTTGGTAAAGGGTATTGGCTTGGCAGTAAATTTGACGGGCGATGGGATGTAGCAAATACTACCTCAGTTGATTATAACTCAACCAATACCAATTGTCCATCAACAGCCTGCGTCGAAATAGATTTACGCTCTGTCACACTTGACGGAGCAGTGGATGATCTGGTGGGTAGCGGGCCTTACCGTTATAATATGAATGGGTTTACAGGGATATCTCAACCGGTAGATTGGGCGGATTGCCGTTTTATAGTGAGTGATCTTGATGGTAATAATGAACAGGTACTTACACCTAGTGCAACCGATGCCATAGGCTATGCCAGTAAACAAATCTGGCTCTATAACCCTAGCAATATCGATGCAAACAGCAATGGCTATACGGTATGTGATGATACAAGCCCCGGTGGATGTAAACTCTTGCCGTTTCATGGCTTTTGGGTAGAGCTTCATGGTTCAACCAAAAATAAAATAGTTAAATTATTAATTCCACAGGAGTAAGAGATGTATAGAAAACAGATGATTTTAGCCTCTATTTTGGTACTATCGCTCCTCTCTGAAGTGATGGCAGCAAATAAAGTAAAAGATATGACTGCGCCTGTGATTACACTCAACGGCGAAGCTATAGAACATGTTGTACAATTCTCTGAGTATGCTGACAAAGGTGCCACCGCCTACGATGAGGTAGATGGTGAAGTGAATGTACGTACAAAGGGTCGTGTCAACACAAACAGAGTAGGACGGTATAAAATCCGCTATATTGCAAGAGACAAAGCCCGTAACAGGGCTAAAGCAGTACGGATAGTGAAGGTTATTCGTGCTTCTAAAAGGCATTATACTAAACCTATAGAGAGTGAACCGAAAAATTGGTATATGCGTTTTATGGCAGAAGATTTGGAACGTGGACTCAAGGTTGAAAATGTGCAACTTGGTGTTTTAGATGAAGAAGATGCTGATGTGAAACACTCTCTTAAGGCACTTGGAACTTTTGGTGCCACCTATCTTGACATTGTATTTGAAAACCCTGAGGATTTAGATGGAGGAGACTATAAAACCCATTTTCAGACGTATGCTATGAATGAAACTAATGGTTGGACAATGACGGTAAAAACGGATGAGAGTGATGCAACTATCACACTGGGATGGAGAGGTTTGTATCTTTTGACTCCGTATAGAGATGTAGAAGATAGGCTGCGTTATAACGAGAGACAGGTACTTACACATAGCCTTCTTAAGCAGATGAAACTTGTAGATACTGTAAACGGGGAAGAGGTGCCTGCTGTAATGGATGGAGAGTTTATCTCTTATACCTTTGAGATGGATGGTGCACAAAAAAGGATATTTGAGTGGATTGTACCTGCGTATGTATTGATTGAGGAGGGAGAAGCTATCTCTGCTACTCCCTATAGTATGCCTACGACACACAACAAAAGTATAAACTATCAAAAAAGTATTAAAGCCCAAAAGAGAAAAGAATATAAAAAAAGACAAAAAAATAAAATAAGAAAACAACAGAAAAAAAGAAAAATAGATTTACATGTGCCACCAAGAGGCTATCTGATAGATGAAAGATCAAAATAGTCAATTTATAGATAGGCGAACATTTTTAAAAAGAGCTACCTATTCTGCCCCTGTGTTGGTATCTTTAGGTAAAATACTCACCCCTACGAACGCCATGGCTGATGCAACAGGAGGTCCTGAAGGACCTCCAGGAGGCTTTTTTTCCGTGAATAAAAGAGTTAAACCTTCAAGACCCAAGCGTTAATCAGAGTCTTTTTATTTAATATTCATACCCGTATCCATACCCGTATCCATATTCATTTTCCATTGAAATACCGTTAAGTATCATGCCTGTGTTGATGTTGTGATCTTGCGTTAAACGATTGATGTTATGAATAAAATCTTTTTTTGAATAGTCTGATTTCACTAAGAAAAATGTGATATCCGACATATGCATCAGTTTCATAGCATCAGCTACAAGTCCTACAGGGGGGGTATCTATTAAGATATAGTCATAGTGACCTTTTAAATCAGAGAGAATTGTTTTAAGTGTATCGGACATAATCAATCCTATAGGGTTTGGCGGAATTGGTCCGGATGTGATAATATCTAGATGCTTTTGAACCTGTTTATGTAGCACATTGTTCAATGTATGTTTTCCTGAGAGTAGTGTACTCATTCCTGCATCATTCGTGAGTTTGTAGATGTGATGTATGTTTGCTTTTCTCATATCTAAATCAAGGATGATGACAGATTTACCATTTTTGGAGATAAGGTTTGCTAGTTGAAAGGTGGTAAATGTTTTACCTTCGCCTGAGATAGTTGATGTAAAGGTAATCATCTTTGAGTGATTACTCTCTTGTAAAAACTCAAGGTTACTCCAAAATACGCGCAGTGCCTCATGATAGTGTCTTGTAGAGACACTATTGTGTAAGGGAAGTGAGGCGTAGAGTGGAATGCCTGTCAAGTGTTCAATATCTTCAACTCTCTTTAGCGTATCATCTAGTAAATTGCGTACAAAAGCTTGAGCAAGTCCAAGAATCAATCCTAAAACGAGACCCATAAGAATAATCATTTTTCGTTTTGGTTTAATAAAACCCCAAGGAAGTGCAGGTGCTTCAATGACCCGTGTATTGGCAATAATTGATGATTCTGCTATGGCTATCTCTGCCCTTTTTTGAAGCAAGAAAGAGTAGATTTTCTCATTGACCATGAAGTTTCTTGTGAGTTGCTCTAGCTCTTGTTCTTGTTTTGGAAGATCTTGTAGCGTACCTTTATTTTTTTCGATGCGTGCTGTAAGTGAGGTTTTTTGCTTGTTCAGTTCTCGAAGACTGCTTTGAAGTGTTTCACGTAAGGAGGTTTTGAGTGTATCGAGTTCTACGGTTATTTTACGGATTTCAGGATGTGCAGTGGTAAAACTTACCAATAATGTTTTGTATTTTCTCTGTGTTTCTTGTATCTTTTGGACAATATTCCCAACGATAGGGTTGGCTTTTTGCGCAGATTCCATGTCGATTCCCTCTATGCGATTATGTCTATTCATATAGGTTAAGATATTATCTATTACTTCAATTCGCGCATGAATCGTATAGAGCTGACCCTCCAACTCAATAAGTTTTTGTGTGGTGAGTTCAACTTTACTTGTCGGATCTATCACGATATTGGCACTTCGATACGTTTGGAGTTTATCGGTTGATCCTTGCATGGTTTTTGTAATGGCTTCAAGCTGTTTATCTACAAATGAGAGTTTCTTTTTGAGACTTTTTGTTTTTAGTTCAAGATTCTCTTCAACATAGGCTTTGGTGAGTGCCTCTAAAATCTCTTTGGCACGGAGTGGAACAGTATCTTGAAAGGTGAGTTGAATAATTGTACCATATTTGGTTTTTAAAGAGGCGGAGATACCACCGTGAACCAAACCAAGCATTGCACTGTTTGGTAAAATAGTAAAAGAATAGCTACCTGTATCAAACGCATGTATTTTATGAATAGTGAATGAAAAGAGTGATGTATTGATCTCCTCGCCAAATTGATGGATTTCACTGTAAGAGAGAGGTTCATTCTCTATCGGTTTAAATAAACCACGGATAAAGTTAAAAAAATTTGTTTTAAAAGAGGGGTGAATTTCAAGTTTAAATTTTTTCTTATCAAGTGGGGTAAGATGAAAAGTGAGCCCCTGTGCCTTTTTGTTGATACTGGCTGTAGTGACAATAAAAGGTGTCTCTTTATAAAGTTCTCTTTGCTTGAAATTTTTTGTAAGATAGTAGCGTGTACCTAGATGTAAATTTTCTAACGCTTTTTGGGCAATTTTGAGAGTTTTAAATACCACAATTTCATCATCGATATTATTACTTTCGGTCATGATGGTAATTGGTATAAGGTCCGAGTGTGAACTTTTATTTGCTCCTGAATCAATTTTAATCAACGCATGTGTTTGATAAAGATTAGGTTTAAAATAGGCAATATAAAGTGAAACAAGCAACGAGATTAGTATAAGTAAAAAAATAGATTTTTTATAGCGCAGGAGACTATGAACTAACGCTTTAATATCTATTTCATCATTGGTGTTTTCGGGGTTTTCTTCTCTTTGTCTTGCTTGCATGCTTTGTGATACCCTTCATAAGTTGTTATGGTGTATAATTGAAAATATTCTACACACTATATCTTTAAATCTAAGGCATCTCGAACATGAATGTATTTAATTATAATTTAATTTTTAGAGATGAACCTTCTCTAAATGGGGAGGATAATCCAAAGCAGTTAGAAGATATATATATTATGCAGAACTCTCGACAATCATCTTTAGAAGTATTTCATCATAGGAGTGATTGGATAGAGATGAATGGGCATCAGATTCGCTATAGCACTTATAAGAGGGAAGGGGGTCATTTTTCATGGTCTATGGAGATAGAGAATACACTCATCTTGCTTTGGGAGAGTGAACAACGAAATATTTTTTATCAAAAGTATGAAAAGTATAGCTCTGATAAACTCTGTTATTGGGTACTGCATACGTTTTTCCCCTTAGTGCTTGAAGTGGAAGAATCTTTACCTATTTTACATGTTTCTTCTGTGGAGATAGAGGGGAAAGTGGTACTTTTTTCTGCCTGTTCAAATGGAGGAAAGTCCACTTTGGCATCTTATTTTATGCAACAGGGGCATAGCCTCTATTCAGATGATATATTGGCTATACAAAAACGAGGGGAAGCATATGATGCCATTGCCTCTTATCCATTTCATAGACCCTATCGAAAGCCTGAAACTTTAGGGGTTTATATCAATAATTTTGCTTCTAATCCTAAGCCGATTCATGCCATTTATTATCTTGAAAGAGCTGCTGTAAGCGCAAAGGTTGAACCCATAGAACTCTTTGGTATAGAGAAGTTTAAGGCATTACATAAGAGTATTTTTTTTCATTTTTCCGACTTGAAAGAGGAACATTTTTTCTTTTTTACACAAATGGCACAACATGTCCCTATGTATAAAATCATGATTCCTTTTGAGAAGAAGAGGTTGGGTGATGTCTATGATGTCATTGTGTCGAGATGATTTTTTTGCTCAAGAGCTTTAGGTTAACATGACGCCATATTACTCGTTTAAAACCCTGTATAATGAGGTTAAAGCACAAAAAAACGACTATTGGAGGAGTAGTCTGTATGGTATAGTTGCGACACTCTTGTTATTGCCTGTACCTATGCTTATCCCTTTACTCATAGATGAAGTACTCTTGAATAACGACGGCAAAATAACGCAAGCTATAGCAACATTTTTTGGCAGGAATGAAGTATGGTTCTATGTCTCTATTGTACTTGCTGTGATTATACTGTTACGGTTTACAGCATTTTTCTTTAACAATAAAAAAACATTTTATGCAACAAAAATAACACAAAAAATATCGTATCTTTTGCGGCACCGCATCCTACATCATCTCGAGCGTGTTTCACTGTCAGAGTATGAAACACTCAAATCAGGAGGTATCGCTTCAAAGAGTGTACAGGATGTGGAGGGTGTGAGTGGTTTTGCAGGGCAGGTGGTTACGACACTTTTAAGTTCTGTTGTGATGTTGCTGGGTATCGCAGCAGTGATGTTGTGGATGAACTGGGTCTTGGCACTTCTGATCTTTTTCCTCAATCCCTTTTTTCTTGCCTTCTCCAAGCTTTTAGGTCGTAAGACCGGACAACTCTTGAGACGCCAGTATGAAGCGTATGCACTTTATCATGAGTTCTTAAATGAAACGGTGGAGCTCTTCATACAGGTACGTGCGAGTAATCAGGAACATACTTTCTTTTCCCTGCTTCAAGGACGGGCAAAAAACATAGAAAAAGCTTCACTTGAGTATGGTTATAAAGCGTCTGTGGCACAGAGTTCTTCTACACTTTTGACAAACACGGTGGTTGACATTTTTAGGGCTTTGGGTATTGTAGCAGTAGCCTATTCAGATTTAAGCATAGGGATGATGATTGCTTTTCTTTTTTATCTTTCTACCTTGGTGACACCTATGCAGCAGTTGATGGCATTGGTCATCTCTTACCAAAACACAAAGCCTGCATTAGAGCGTATCAACACCTTACTCTCTCTTGCACATGAACCACATTATCCACATGAAACAGATCCATTTAAGGGGTCTAAAACCACTTCAGTTGAACTTAAACATATACATTTTTCGTACAAAAATGGTAAAGAGGTTTTGCATGATATTTCCATTAAAGCCAAAGCGGGAGAGAAGATTGCTCTCATTGGTCCTAGTGGAAGCGGAAAGACGACCATCGCTCAGATTATGGTTGGTTTTTACCCTTCACATACCGGAGAGATACGCTATGATGATGTTCTCATTGAGAAGATAGGATTACCTGTAGTACGCGAAAATGTAGCCTTGATGTTACAACAGGCACTCTTCTTTAACGATACCATCCGTATGAATCTCACACTCTCCAAAGAGAAGAGTGATGAAGAGATTTATGAAGCCTTAAAGGCTGCACAACTGGAAAGTTTTGTGCATCAGTTAGATGATGGACTGGAAACGCCTATCGGTAAAAACGGCATTCGTCTTTCAGGAGGACAACGTCAACGCCTAGCCATCGCAAGACTTATACTCTCTGACCCAAAGGTAGTCATCTTTGATGAAGCCACGTCAGCACTGGACAACGCAACAGAGTATCATCTTTATGACACTTTGGCACCGTTCTTAGAAAGACGTACGACCGTCATCATAGCACATAGAACGACAACTATTAAACAGGCGGACTACATCTACCTTATAGAGGAGGGGAGAGTGCAGGCAGAAGGGTCTTATGAAGCATTGCAAAGTCAAGGTTTGATAAAAGAGGATTTTGATACTCTATAAATATTGACATGTACGTTATATTGTACTATAATATGTACATAAATATTGGAAATAAAAAGGATTTATATGCAAGTTGTTAGTTTAACAGAAGCTAGAAATAACCTTAAAAGTGTTTTTGATGCGGTCTATAAAGATCATGATGAAGTTGTCATTCACCGTAAAGGTAAAGAAAATGTTGTTGTCATCCCTTTTGACGAATATAATGCGATGAAAGAGACGCAATATTTGATGAGTTCAGAAGCAAATAGAGAGAGACTGCTTTCTTCGCTTAAAGAGTTACGGGAAGATGGTGGTACACAGAGAGACTTGATTGAATGAGATTAATCTGGAGTGAAAAGTCCTGGGAAGATTATCTCTACTGGCAGAGTCATGATAAAAAGATATTGAAAAAGGTTAACAATCTGATAAAAGATATCAAAAGAGAACCCTTTGATGGTCTTGGTAAGCCAGAACCACTTAGATATGAGTTGGCAGGTTGTTGGTCTAGAAGAATCACAGATGAACATAGGATAGTTTATGTGATTGAAGACCAAAATATCAACATTGTATCTTGCAGATTTCATTATAGTTAAGATAGATGATAAAAAAATTTAAAAAATTTACCAAATTATCATCAGAAGAAAAAAAACTTTTTCTAGAAGCGTATGTCACACTAGGCATCATACGTGCAGCAATCTTGACACTCTCCTTTAAGCGCTTAACACGTGCATTGGAACAGTGTCCAGAAAAAAAAGAATTACCAAAACTGAGTGAAGAAGAGATGAGAACAGTGCAGATAGTGGGTAAATCTATTACTCGGGCTGCTGCTTATACTCCCTGGAAAAGTGCCTGTTTGGTACAATCTTTATGTGCACAGAGAATGTTAAAAAAACGTGCGATCTCGGGTGTCTTTTACTTAGGCGTAATGAAAGATGAAGAGAGTAAAGCAAAAATGAAAGCCCATGCCTGGTCACAGTGTGGTGATATTATTGTTACTGGTGCTAAAGGGCATGAATCATTTACAATACTTTCTCTCTTTTCGTGGAGATAGTTCGATAGGTTTATTATCTGTAGAATGTGAAAAATGATACATTTGAGGACATTTATGTGACAATTTTAGTGTATAAATAGGGTAAAAGATTTTTATATATCAATTAGAAAATACTAATCTTAAATTTTGCTTAATAAGTATTTATTTTTTCAGGTTTTATTCTTTAATTGTATATTTTTATGTTATCATACATCAAATAAAAATGCCACCCCTGTTGTGAAGCAGGTTCGGAAAGCCAAGGGTCTCTACTCGGTGAGACAGCCGGTTGCTATTTGGATACTTTACAAATAATAAAGGTTGAAGAATGATGAAAGATATGACAATCTATCGCAAGTTTTATATGTTGTCGGCGTTACTGATTGGGTTAATACTTTTCCCCTCAATGTTGCAAGCTGATCCTTTCCCTCCCGACAATGACAGTAATGCGACAGGGATGCATTATGAACCTGTAGCATGGCCGACAGAGTCGGAGTGGAAACCCTATACACGTTTCAATAATTCACTAGAGGATCCTCGTACGCAAGATCCCTCTAATGGGGGAACTTCTCCTCAAAATTACGTAAATATTGCCTCTTCTTGTCTAGATGAGACATTGCCTAGTATCTACTATTTTTTACGACAAGGTGCCACGCCTGAGGATGATGTCATTATGTTTCGTTGGAGGGTGGAGCAGATAGCCAATACCTATGCAACGGGTCCTAGTGCAGGATCTGCTGGGGCAACTGACCCTTGGGGTTCTGCTTTATGGACGGTCTTTTTTGACCTTGATGGGGATGGATATAGAGATATCGCGGCACATATTGATGGGTCATCTGGAACACCCGGTGAAGATATCGACCGTATATTTGGAATCTATGGTAATGTACCGACACAGTCTATTGCTGCGGAAGATGACCCAAATATCCATGTCATAGGACATAACCCTGCAGGGTTTGTCAATAGTGGCAGTAGTACTCTGTATAACTATCATAATACAAATACTCCTGACACTAGTTGGCCAAATGGTTCTTCTGAAACGGTATGGGATTATGGTACGACACGTTCAACTGAAGTGAGTACCAACCCTTGTAATGAGTACTACATTGACTACCAAATACCAGTTGCCCTGCTTGATGCCTCTGCATTTGGTGGACCTACCCTCACAAGAGATACACCTATCTCGATGATATTTTGTACTTCTAACTCTTTAAATAACCCACTTCAAAAAGATTGTGCCATCAATGCTGCATGGACATCAGATACTGAAGATCCTGCACCATTTGGGGATTATGTAAGTTTTGATAGAAATGAATCGTATCAACAGCCTATCGTAGATGACTTGACAGGTTCGGGATGTAACCCTGTTGCACTGACGGCTAAGGTAAAAGATTCACTAGCCGTGGTCAATGGTGTTGTTGTACGTTCTGTTCAGAGTGTAGATTTTTATGTCTATCGTGATGCAGATGGTGATGGTGAAGCCAATGATGGAGATACTTGGACACATGCTGTTTCAGCCGTACCTGTAGACTTTACAACATGGGTAGCAGACTGGGCATCAGAAGAGCTTTTTGCAGGGCAGTATCTTATAGGGGTGCAAGTTAAAGATAACCGTACCTTGGTGGATGACAATATGCCAGAGAGCAATACGACCAATGTTACTTTCTCTTATCTTACACAAGCTGAAGTAGATGCCTTGCCGGGTAAACCTGTAGATGAAACATGGTGGGCAAACCCGGAGATTACAGGGGTGAAAGATATTGCACTTGCAGTAAACTCTTGTGGTGTGACACCGACATTAGTTAAAGACGTCAATGACTCTAACCCAACGGTGGGTGATACCGTTACTTTTGGTTTAACCTTTACTAACCCCGCGAGTGCAGATAACCTTGAGGTGAACTTGACGCAGTTACAAGACATTTTACCTACAGGGTTTAGTTATCATGGAAACTTAGGGGGGACGTTAGCAGCAAGCGTGACAACTACTTCTAATATAGGAGACCAAGGTACGATTATATGGAATGTAAATGGTGGGGGTATTACAGTACCAACAGATACGAATGTAACCTTAACCTTTGAAGCCAATGTCTCTGATGTGACAGGTGTCTATAACAACGTGGCAACCTCTGACTCTAGCTTTGGTGTGGTACGAAGTAATATTGTCCCTATCAATGTAGGTGCTCCACTACTCAATATCGCCATAGAAGCAAACAAAGTACTCTATGCTGAGGGTGAAACAGTCAATTATACGGTCACCTATGGGAATGACTCATCGGTTTCAACCACAAATACGGTGGTTGAAGTAAATTTAACGGCTTTGGGTTTCAGTAGTATTGGTAATATCTCTGATGGAGGTGTACTCAGTGGTGAAGTGATTACATGGACGATAGGTGATTTACCTACAGGAAGCAGTGGAAACATCTTTACTTTTGATGCCAATGTGAGTGACCCTTTTAATACGATTAATAACCCTATCGTAGCACCTGCAACGATTAACTCAAATGAGACCAATTTACAAACAGCCACGGCTACTATTTTGGTAGATGTGCCAACGCCTAGTCTTGTCATCTCTAAAGATGCGAATGTCTCTTTTGTGACTCCTGCCAATAATGAGCAGGTTGAATATAATATCACTATTGCCAATACAGGTACAGGGGCTGCGACGGATGTAAATATTACTGACGTTGTTCCTACAGGATTTACCTTTGTCTCTGCTCCTGCGGTCAATCCAAATCCTGCAGGGACTCTAAGTGGTGGTACGGTGACATGGGCAATAGGTTCACTTGACGTCAACAGTTCAACAAGTGTGACTCTTATACTTCAAGTGGATAATCCAAATACAGATACAAGCTCAACCAATACAGCAGTAGCAGTAGCAAGTAATATGAGTGGTACGAGAGAAGCGAATGTGACGATTGGTATTTTTAATGTCATTGGAGGAGGAACGTGTAACGATTTAGCAAACTTATATGATCCTAGTATCTATGTAGATACCTCTGACAACACCTTATCAACGACTGCTGTAGCAACTGTTGATTATGATAAAAATACAGCTACTACCTTTGATATATATTTAGCACCAGATCTAAATGATACTACAGTATATCAAGGGTTTTCTTTTGCCAATGATTTGATTGGAGCAGGTGAAACGTTTACGACAGCTACACTCTATTTTACTTCTTACTCTAGTAAAATAGACGGTAGTGGACAAATTGATATTTATGCCGATGGCAGTTTGTTTACGACTCAAGCTATCACAACCAGTTCAACAGGGAATAACGTACCATCTGTTTTAGAAGTAGATTTAAGTGGTTTAACAGCTACTCAGTTAAATAATTTAGAGTTTAACGCAACGGCTTTTAGTAGTGATAAGAATAAAGATTTTCATACAGATTATGTAAAGCTTTGTGTCTTGAAGGAAACAAGCCCTTTTCTTACCCTCCAATACAAAGTAGACAAACTCAACGCTAATGTTGATGATAACCTTACGTATACTGTAACCTACGGAAATAGTGGGGGTGCAGATGCGAATGGAACAACGATTACTGCTTCTGTACCTGAGGGACTTGAAAGTATAGTACCTGCTAATGGAGGTATTTATGATGCTGGCACAGGTCTTATTACGTGGAGTGATTTAAATATCACTTCTGGATTAACAGATACTTTGACATTTACAGCAGATATTAACAACAGTTTCACAGGTTCTACCCTTCCTTCAACGGCAACATTAGAGCATACCCCTTCAACTACCAGTCTTTCAGCAGATGTGGTGACACAACTTGAAGGTATTGTGGAGGGTGGTACACCAGATATCCGATTAGAACTTAGTGCAGATAAAACAGCACTTATTCCGGGTGATATTGTGACCTATAGCCTTAAGGTGATTAACGTTGGTGATGGAAGTGCGTTAGATTTAAATATCTCTGAGGCTATACCACAACTCTTAGATGCCTCTTCTTTGACTTGGTTTAAGTATGTCACTGGTTCTATGACAGGGGGAGATACTAACTTGACAGAGAGTGCTACACTTTTAGAGTGGGGCATCGACTCCTTGGGTGTCGGTCAATTTGAAACTTTAACGTTTAAAATGGAAGTGAATGCAACAGGCGTACCATCAGGACTTACGGTGATTGATGACAATGCCACCGCTACCGCGAGTAATGTGGTAGGCACAGCACAGAGTAATGTGGTAACCGTCACTATCAATACCAATCCAAATCTTGCGATTACAAAAAGTGTAAGTAACCCTAACGCAGTACCAGGGGAAGTAGTCACCTATACGATTAACGTAAAAAATATTGGTACAGGAGATGCCAATGGTACAACGATGAGTGACCCTATACCTAATAATATGAGCTTTGAAGGGAATGCATCAACGATAACGACAACACAAGGAACAGCAAACTTTGATGGTGTGAGAAATGAAGTGATTGTAACACTAGGAACACTTGGAGCAGGGGAAGATGCAAACATTACTTTCCAAGCAAAAGTTTCAGCACTTCCTGCAGGGTCAACCACCATTACAAATACCGCCTTTACAGCAGCAAGTAATGCAGCAACAAGAAGTGACACAGCAGATATTATCTCAGTAGCAGATGTGAATCTTACGGTTGATATTTCAGGCCCTACAAGTGGAGGGTATCCTTCAACCACTATCAGTCAAAACTCTTCTTCTATCACCATAGGTGTAGAGAATACCTCTTCCTTTATACCAGGGCAGGTGATAAAAATAGATGGAACGGTATATACGATTGTCACCATTGGTGGAAACTCTCTTGACCTTAATGATACGGTTACTGTAACAGAGGGAACAGAGGTCATAGGGAGTGTCACCTATAGTGTACGCTATAACAACGTAGGAGATGCCGATGCAAATGATACCAATCTTAGTGTTGATATGGGAGGATTGGATTTTTATAGTGCAACAGGTAACAGTACATTTGATGGTACAAGTGTCAAATGGGACTTAAACACCTCTGTAGTTGTAGGTACTACAGGCACATTTAAGATAGTAGCATTTCCTCCAAATGTGGGAAGTTTTACGCTAGATGCAGAGATAGTAAGTGATGCAACAGCAGATAACCTAGAAGATAATAACCGTGACACTATTACAACTATCTTTGGTGGTATCACAGCCGTGAAGACGACCAGTACGCCAGTGGTGACACAACCATCATCTGGTACTGTAAATGTAAACTATAAAATTGTGATTACAAATAGTCTCAATAAGATTATTAATGATGTGAATGTAACCGATACTTTACCTAGTGGATTTACATATTTAAGTACGTCAACTGGACAAACAGTAGATGCTAGCGATACAAGCCGTCCTATATGGTCTGGTATTGATGTCCCTGCTGAGGGTAATGCTACCATAGAGTTTATAGCTACTATAAATGCAAATACAGCAGCAACCACACACCAAAATGCAATTGATACACAAACAGCAGAAGCCAACACTTCTATTATTCAGTATGATGAAATCTCTAGTACGGGTGAAGATGTCACGGTATTGGCTTCAACGGATGGCGTGGTTACCGGTTATGTTTTCCTAGATAGTAATAAAGATGGTAATTACACTAATACCGATAGAGGTTTTGAAGGGATTGCCGTAACCATTACTTCAGATACGAATGCTTCTCTTTTCTATACGGTTTCAACCAATGCAGATGGATACTTCTCAAGAGTAGTAGGTGAGGGCAATTGGACTGTAAGTTATACTCCTATCACCACACTGACTACTGACTATGAATTTACCATAGGGTCAAATCCTACTTCTTATGAAGTATTGGGAGGTGCAACAGTCGTTGACTATAATGGATATGAAGAACCGACGATTCTTTCAGTGACATCAGACACAGTCACAGAAGGGCAAGACCTTAACCACACAGTAACGATAGATGGAAATGTGAGTGTAGCTAAAACCTATAGTTTTAGCTTAGAAGATAATACCACAACTGAGGGTGATGACTATAGTTTAGCCAGTATGACATTTACAAATGGTGTCACGTATGATTCAGGCACAGGATTGATTACCGTACCTGCAAATGTCACAAGCTTCAATGTGATAGTGCCAACAATCGATGATGCAGATCCTGAATCAACAGAGTGGTATGACTTGACAATCGGAGGTGTCTCGGCTACAGGAACCATTTTAGATAATGATACGGCTGTAGGAGATATTGATTATGGCGATTTACCTGTAAGTTACGGAACATTATTAGCTAATGATGCCCCAAGACATACAATAGGTACAGGAGATATCTATCTTGGTTCTACACTACCCGATGCAGAGTCTGATGGTCAACCAAGTGATGATGCTAAAGCAGATGACAATGGGAGTAATCCAAACGAAGAAGACGGTATCGTTTTCTTAAATCCAATGGTAGAGGGTGAAGATAGTAATCTAACGGTTACCGCTTCAGCCCAATGTGATACAAGTACATGTAACTTCTCTATGTGGATTGACTTTAATCAAGATGGAGATTTTGAGGATGCTGGTGAACAAATATTTGCAGACAGTGTGATTGGAGCAGGAGATACTAATTTAACGTATAGTGTACCCTCAGGAACCGATACAAGCAAACCAATGTACGCCATGGCAAGACTCTCAACAGATGCAGGGTTAGGGACAACAGGACTCGCAACTGATGGAGAGGTAGAGACGTATTATATTGATAGTCCAT
>JAYEJF010000060.1:0-33364 GCA_034660455.1 Campylobacterota bacterium
GATCAGAAATCAAAAGTTTCTAAAAGACCCTCGGACACTTATGATATAATTTGCACTTAGAGATTTTTTACTTACAAACTGTCCGAGCATACTTCGGCGGGGTGTCCGAGCTTATCGGCTGGAGCACATAGTAAGCTTCTTATTCATCGGTTTATGAGCATTTAGATAGTTTTTAATCTTCATCATTTCATTCACTTGATTTTACGGAATCGTTTTGGATGCTTAGAGTAGAATCTCATACCCAACCGGTTGGCACGTCTTTTATAATGTTGTTGAAGTATCTCCTGCAAGTTTGCGGCACGATTGTAACCTATTTGAAGTTCTCTCTGCAAGAAACTAATAGATGAGTTTTTATTTTTTGTAATTACTTTTTTTGCTTGTTCAAGAAGTTCAATATCATTTGTCATATCTTAAGTCCTTTTTTTATGAAGTCTATCGGCTTTTGTGGACACTTAGTGTCTTATACAAACCAATTTGACACCTTATCCAAAAATTAAAAATATTATACATAGCAATATAGACATTAAATGTCTCTGTCATCAGCTACAATGCAAACATAAAAATAAAAAGGAATATTTCACTATGAAAATACAGTTAGATGGGTTTACTGCAGAAATAAATAGAATATATGCCTGCAAAACATATGCTGGTTTATTGGCTGGGGTGATAGATACAAATAGGAATGACTATGAGGAAGCTGAAGCACAAAATGAACTAAAAAAATTTAGCACCTATGTAAAAAACTCTTTGTATTTGTCACCCTTAAGAATGCAACGAAAATTGTCATCTTTCAGCAATGAAATGAGACAAATCATTAAAGAAGACTTTGAAGATGGTTTTTACAATGATGAAAATGTTCCAGAAGAAAAATTAGCATCTTTCTGGGTATTTGTTGAGCTTACAAGTTATGACGTAATCATAGATGGTAATTGCATTATTTCTGGATTGAATATTGCCTGCAATATAAAAGATTTTGAGATACGCACCATTGAAACGTGTTTATTGAATCGTTTAAAACTTGATGTATGGGAAAGAGAAGCAACAGACGTGACATCATAACTGGATATGGAAAAACTGGGGACTATGAGAGCATAAATCTAATTGTTAGGGTTTACACTCCCGATTTATGCTCTCAAAAGTAGCCCAGGTATTTCTCTCGCAGGGCATACTGCACTGTAATCTATGTATAGTCCCGTGTATTTCATGTACTTTTTCTGTAGGAAAACCCGCTTTTTTAAAAAGCCCATCTACATTGGTTGTAACGACAAAATAATCTTCTTTAGACTGACACAGTTCCAGTAATCCCCTATAGCCCTCATGTGGTATGGCATTTTTATACAGACTATACTGATGTGAAAAATACCCCCAGGCAAAAAGTATAAAATAATATAGAGACAATAAATATCCACCTAAAGTAATACCATGATAAAATACAAATACGAAGGAAAAAAATGAGACAACATCAACGTCACAATGAAATACTAGAAAGACTAGGCAATGGAGAACTGCTCTCCATCACACAACTAGCCCACGAATGGCATATCACAACAAAAACAGTCCAAAGAGATTTTTCCAAGCTCATGGAGGGTAATTATGGTGTGATACGCGCCGATGATGGAAAAAGATTTACCTTTGCAAAGAAACCATACACTTCAAAAAGTGCAGATACTGCCATTAAAATGTTAGACAGCCTCTCTTCAGATATAGGTGGAGAGTTTTACACCAAAGCGCAGGTTGCACTGCACAAACTCCAAAAATACATAGAATCACCTTTTTATACACGTATAGATGTAGAGAATATTTCAGATAAACTTGATCTTGTAGAAGATCTCGAATATGCTATCTCTAAACAAAAGATGATCTCTTTTTCTTACAAGCGCTGGTACAAACCTGACGAGATAAAAACGTATGAAAATGTAAAACCCTATAAAATCATCATCTTTGATGGTTTTTGGTATTTATTGACACAGTACAAAGAGCATTACATCAAGTTTTACCTCAAAGAGATACGAGATCTTGAAATAATGAAGCAGACATTTGTACAAGAAGAGAAAGTACTAGAGCGAATGAATAAAGCACTTAATATTTGGTTTGACCCCAAAGCTGAACCTTTTGATGTTACGCTTCTACTAAATAGTAATGCCATAGTCTATTTTGAAAGAAAACCCATTAAAGGACAATACGTAAAAAAAAACCGTGATGGTACGGCAGAATTGACTCTCAGCATTAGCAATAAAAATGAAGTTTTCACTATTTTAAAGAAATGGCTACCTCAGATTAAAATCATTGAGCCCTATCAATTACAAGAAGAGTTTGAGGAGATACTGAAAAAGTATCTCTCCTAGTTTAACAATAGTCTAAAAGCATGCCCTCTTGCACGGCCTGCATACTCTCTTTTCCTACCAGCCTTTCTACAATAGCCAGTCCAAAACAAACTGCTGTTCCAGGGCCTCTAGACGTAATCACATTGCCATCGCTAACCACTTTCAAATCTTCTCTGTACCCTGGATGGTCAATCTCATCTTTTGCTCCGGGGTAACAGGTATAGTCACTTCCAAGAACACCGGCTTTTTTAAGCACGTATGGTGCAGCACACATTGCACCTACTACTTTACTAGACTTAAACGCTTGAAGCAGTTCTATCACTCTTGCATTTTCAGCCAAAGCATAAGTGCCATCCCAGCCACCGGGGAGTACTATCATATCAAAATCATCTGCTATCACTCTTTTGATAGATACATCAGCCTGTATCGTAATACCGTTAGCCCCCAATACAAGTTCACCTTGAAGTTCATCTTCTAAATATGCAACGCGAACATCAATACCACCGCGTCGCATGACATCAATCAAAGCAACCGCTTCCAACTCTTCAAAACCTTTTGCTAAAGGTAGTACTACAGATGCCATAATTACCTCCCTTTTAAGTTAAAAAAAATTTCTCTTTTTAAATACTGTTTACCAAGATCTAACAGTCTGATGACAAGAGAGACATTTACTCAAAATAAGCAAATAATTGTTTGCAGCACTGTATCTGTCACCTTTTTCAAATGTAACCAAAATCTCATCTGCCATACGTGTAATATGCTCTGCTTCTTTTTTAGCATACATTTTATTATTTATTTTATTCTTTCCGATACCCTCTTTCATAAATGATTCAGTAAAACTTACCGTTTCTTTAAGATTCTTTACACCATGTTTAACTACATTAATATTGTCAAAGAGAAAACCTTTTTGAATCTCAGACATTGCAGTTTCCATAGCCTGCATATTTTTCATTCTTTCGGGATAACGCACCTCTTGCTGAGCACAAAGCATACCACTTGCCAATGCTAATACTAATAAAGCTTTTTTCATTCTTATTCTCCTATTTATAATGATAAGACTATTGTAACTATTTACTTATTAATAAATAATGATATAGGTTAAGATAATTAAAATTTATGAGATTAGTGTGAAAGTTTGATGCAAGTGAAATCAGACAATATGAAAAACTTACATCAAATATAGGGAAAAGTGTTTTATTTAGCGTCTTTTAGTATAACTTTTGCATACATACCCGGGAAGATATTCATATCATTTTTGTCAAAACGTATACGCATTTTTATTTTGTGTGTCATAGGGTTTGCATCAGGCACAATGGCATGTATGATACCTGTAGTATTGTAGTTTAAAGAAGGTATCTCTACAGGTACTTTTTGCCCCTCATGTACTTTGGTAATAATACTTTCAGAAATAGAAACGTCAATTTCAAGATCTTCCGTATCAACCAGCATAATTGTTAACATACCGGGCATAACCATATCACCTACTTTAATATTACGCTGTACTACAACACCGTCTGAAGGTGCTTTCATCTTAATATAATTGTATGTACTGGCTAATTTCTTAGCCGCAATATTTGCCTCTTTTACCATAATTTTCATTGCTACTAGCATCGACTCGACATTGGCGGCTTGTGCATCCAAATCAGCAAAATCATCAAAATTAATTTCTGTATTTTGACTATCTACCGCATGTTTTAATTTTGATCTTCGTATATTGAGACCTCTTAATTTTTCACGCCAATACTCAACCGAAACTTTTGACTGTTCCAACATCAAATCAGCCTGCATCTTCATGATATCAAATTCAGCCGATTCCATCTCATAGAGATCATCTTCCCGCTTTACTTTATCTCCGATTTTGACAAAGACATGCTTGATATATCCCATAAACCTACTACCAATCATTTTTTGACCATCTGAAACTACTGTACCCGTTAAAGTAATATCTCCCGCATGACCCCACAAATTTAGTAACATTGCTACAATTATTATTTTTTTCATCTTCACCTCTACCACTTTCTTAAACTGACATGACACTTCATGCATTCATTGGACAATTTACTGTAAACTTGTAAGGCTTGTGTCGCATCTCCATCGGAAAAGCGAGCAATAATGTCATCGGCCCCTTGAACAATCTTGCGTTGGATACGCTTCGTCATGGCAGTATTGCCATCCATCCATCGCTCATATACATCCGTATTTTCCACCTCTCTTTTAATCGGTCCTATTTTAACAATCGTTGTTTTTAAGTCCTCTGCCCCGGCTTTGACGATATCTAGGTTATTATAAAAAAATCCAGACTGTATATCCTGCATAGCCTGTGCCAACTTTTGCATATCTAAAATTCTATCTTCTTGCACATACGCTTCTCCAAACGTAAATGTGATGATAGTCATACAATATACCACTACTCTTTTCATTAATATTCCTTAATTCATATTAGTATCAAAAATACTGAACTATATGTTTAAACTTCATATGATGTATTGTATCAAATAATAATTAAACCGCTTATGAAACTCTGCTTTTCAACTTTTATCTCATAACAATATTGCCATTTCAACGCACAAACAATACTTTTCTCTCCCAAATCTTTGACACCCTAATTATAAAAATCTATAAAAAATTTAAAAAAAAAGACATTTTTACTTTATATATAGCAATACTAAATTATAATATATACGACTGATTAATAGTTTAAGATTTCAATAGTAAAGTGTATCAGTAAATATGATTTAAACCATAAGTTATATTTAACATAAGCTAGAGTATAATATAGTAAATAAAAACAAATAAAAAGGGATTTATTATGAAAAAAATGATTACAACATCTGTAGCAGTTGCTGCATTGTTATTGACAAGTGCGCAAGCTGACTTTGATTTTGGTGACATGTTCAAAGATATGAAAGATGCTGCCGTAAGCATGAGTAAAGATGCAAAAGATTCAGTGGTTAGCATAAAAGACGGTGCCGTTGAAACAAGTCAAAGTGCTGAAAGAACCGTAACAAACGTCAGTAAAGATGCAAAAGACACATCTGTAAAAGTCTCTGATGACCTTAAAACTGCTGAAGTATCTACCTCTAAAGACAGTAGAGATACTGCTGTTTCTGTCTCTACGGATACAAAAGACTCTATCACAAATACAACCAAAGACCTCAAAGACTCTGCAACGGTTGCTTCTAAAGAGTTTAAAGACTCTACTGTAGCTGTTTCTGCCGATACATCCTCTGCTGTAAAAACAGTTTCTAATGACTCTGCTGATTCTGTAAAAACAGTTTCTAATGACTCTGCTGATTCTGTAAAAACGGTTTCAAATGACTCTGCTGATTCTGTGAAAACAGTCTCTAATGACTCTGCTACTTCAGCAGAATCTATCTCGGCTGATTCAAAAGACTCCGTAGATACAGTAGCTAAAAATGCAAATGACTCTGTCAAAACTATCTCTAATGACACAAGAACAGCAGTGGACTCTACCAATACAAATGCAAGTGACTCAGTGAAGAAAATATCTGAAGATTCAGCAGCTTCAGTAAAATCTGTTTCAGATAATATAAATGATTCTACAAAAACTATCTCAAACGATTTATAGTCTAATCATCTAAAGGTAACTCGATAGAGTTGCCTTTATTCTTACACTCATTACTTCTATCATATTTTTTATCCTCGAAATAATTATTATATTTAATAATATATTATATTAATACTAAGTTATATATAATATAAGTTTTGCTATTATTTTATAATTTAAATATAAGGACTCTATGATGAAAAAAATGATTACATCATCTGTAGCAGTTGCTGCATTGTTATTGACAAGTGCACAAGCTGATTTTGATTTTGGCGATATGTTCAAAGATATGAAAGATGCTGCTGTGAATATGAGTAAAGATGCAAAAGATTCCGTGGTTAGCATAAAAGACGGTGCCGTTGAAACAAGTCAAAGTGCTGAAAGAACCGTATCACACGTCAGTAAAGATATAAAAGATACATCTGTAAAAGTTTCAGATGACCTTAAAACTGCTGAAGTATCTACCTCTAAAGACAGTAGAGATACTGCTGTTTCTGTCTCTACGGATACAAAAGACTCTATCACAAATACAACCAAAGACCTTAAAGACTCTGCAACGGTTGCTTCTAAAGAGTTTAAAGACTCTACTGTAGCTGTTTCTGCCGATACATCCTCTGCTATAAGGAGTGTCTCTAATGACTCAAGAGACTCTGTAAAAACTATTTCAAATGACTTCAATAGTACAACACAAAAGATTTCAAATGAATCAAGTGCAGCCATAAAAACAATTTCAAATGATACTTCGGATTCAATTATTACTATATCCCGTGATCAAAAAGAATCTTTAGTGTCAATTACTAACAGTGCGAATGATTCAACTAAAACAATTTCCAACGACACAAGAGCTGCCATCGACTCAACCAATACCAATGCAAGCGATTCATTAAAAAATGTTTCGAAAGATTCTGCCGCTTCTGTAAAGACTGTCGCAGATAACACAAATGACTCTATAAAGACAATCACATCAGATGAATATGCAGACTATATGAAAAATAAAAAATAATTCTCCTTATTCAAAGGCAGGTAGTTTTAACTGCTTGTCAACTCTTTTAAATATACTTATCACAATATCTTATTAAATATAATAAATATTTAAATTCTTTTGTAATAAGTCTATATTTTATAATATAACAAATTATTATGTTGAATATAATAAACGTTAAGTTATATTTAACATAATTAACAGTACAATTCATCATAAATATAAAAAGGGATTAATTATGAAAAAAATGATTACATCATCTGTAGCAGTTGCTACATTGTTATTAACAAGTGCACAAGCTGATTTTGACTTTGGTGATATGTTCAAAGATATGAAAGATGCTGCCGTAAGTATGAGTAAAGATGCAAAAGAGAGTGTTACTGCAATAAAAGATGGCGCAGTTGAAACTTCTAAAAGTGCTGAAAGAACAGTATCTACAGTAAGTAGTGATGCAAAAGACACTTCAACAAAAGTTTCTGATGATATGAAATTAATGGAAGTCAATACAACATCGGATTTATCTAAAACAACTACTTCACTCTCAACAGATACTAAAGATTCTCTTAAAACAACAACATCTGATTTCAAAGATAGCAGTACCGTAGTAAGTACCGATGTCAAAGACTCACTCAAAACTGTTTCTAAAGATGCAACGGATTCTGTAAAAACTGTCTCTAATGACTCTTCAGATTCTGTAAAAACTGTCTCTAATGATTCAAGAGATTCCGTAAAAACTGTTTCAACCGATACGAGTTCGTCAGTAAAAACCGTTTCTAATGATTTAAACAGTACAACGACTTCTGTTTCATCCGATTCTAAAGACTCTGTGAGCTCAGTTGCTACAAATGCCACTGACTCAGTAAAAACTTTATCTAATGATACAAGAACTGCTATTGATTCTACAAACACAAATGTAAGTGATTCAGTCAAACAAGTTTCAAGTGACTCTGCAAAATCTGTTAAGACAATTTCAGAAAACACAAATGACTCTGTAAAAACTATTTCAGAATAAGTTATACTTTATTTCAACTATTAAGAAGGAAAATCCTTCTTAATAGTACACCCTTACTACAGTAACCTTTAGTAGCGTTTATTACCCTATCTGCAAAAACCATAATTTCTATTTATTTTATATATAAGCAATATGCTATCCTATTAGAATATCTTGTCCAAAGGATCATCATAATGAATTATATTAAAAACTTAGTATTGACTATGAGTATTTTATTACCTTCACTAATTTCAGCTACCGCACAACCGATAGCCCCCTCCCCTGCCCATACTTCAGCGAATACACTAGCTGTCTTCTACTCCATACCGGGTAATATAGAGGAACAATATAATCAATTTGTAGAAGAGCAATTAAAAAGTAAAGGCTTTAACCTCACTGATCCACATAAAAGAGTCAATGACCAGTATGAAACAAAATATGGCTCAACCGTTTTAGACGTGCTGAGTTTTCTTCCAGTCGTAAATAATAAAGTGATTATCCCGCTTCTTAATATTGATCCGCGTATCGCAGGGTTTGCACCGTTTAATATGCTTGTCTATAAAAAACTCGATGAAAATACAACACATGTTGGACACCTTATGCCTAAAACCATGTTAGATATATTAGGTATTGAAAATGAAGAGGTTAGAGAAAAGTTCTCTGCTACATTTGATTCACTAGATGAGAGTATGGACAAAGAGTTAGGGGGTAAAAAATCACATCTCTCCTATGCTAAACTTCCTAAACAAAAAATGATTAACTTTGAATATGCGTTTGAAGTACCCGAAGATATGGATGACTTTATCAGTGAGTTCCAAAACCGCTTTGAATTAGCCTTTATCAATAAAGGGTATCTCATTGCAGGGTACCATAATTTTATGGAGGCTACCGAGAATGCAGAAGAGATACTTTCGGGTTACGATGCATTCTGGACATACTCACTGTGTCATCTTGAGTTTTCATACGGCATGTTTGATAATAAAAATGCCAAACCTGAAGCCGGACTATTTGCTCCTTGTACCATGTATATGTATATTAAAAAAGGTACAAACAAACTCGTAGTCGGTATGTATCGACTGCATAATTGGTCCGACGCATTAAATATAAAAGATGAAACACGGCTAAAGCTTGTAGAAAAACTTGATATGCAAATACCTCAAATACTCACGGAATTTGGTATGAAAGCTACAGAAAATGTCAATACGCTAATACATCATGCCAATCGAATTGATGATGTTAAAGATATTAAAAATCAAGCAATTAAACCATCACCAATCATTGTCAATAATGCTCCCACTGCACCTAACGCACCCAAAGCAAAAAAAGCACCTAGTATTCCATCACTTCCAAAAGTACCCAAACCTATTCGCTTGGCTGATACCGATCCTAACGATAGAAGTATTAAATTTTCAAAACGTGTACCGCCAAACTACATACCTCACAGATTCGACAACATGAAAAAAATGAAATCTTCAACACATACGAGAATAGGTGAAGTGAGTAAAGGGAGAATATCAGCATATCTTCGAGGAGAGTTCATGGATGTCAAATCTGTTGAAGAGAAACTTAAATCTGCTGGATTTGAGGTTGTTACAACTGCACCTGTTGACAAAAAAGGGACACTGCTCTCAGTAGTATTTACGGATAAATCTTTAATTAGCCTCGCAAGTAAACCCAATAGAGGCTTTATTGCCTCACTACGTGCTCTTGTGGATACCAAAGAGAAAACAATCAGTATCACCAACCCACTTTATATGGCAAAAGGATTTTTACAAAAAGAGTATGATGAAAAAGCGGCAAAGAAGGTGCTCAATAAACTCATTACACAATTTCCAAATTTGAAGAACTCTAAAGATGTTCTTAAATTTCAGCTTCTACCAAAATACCAGTTTATGAATGGTATGCCTTACTATGAAAATATGATTGAAGTTGCTTCGGGAGATGATCTTTTAGAGCTCATTAAGAACAATAAGAGAGTTGTATTTAGCCAAACACTTGAAAATGGTTCAACACTGATTGGAATAAAATTAGGAAAAAGAACCAGAAAGTTTACCAAAAGAATAGGAAGAAACAATGCAGCAATGCTTCCATACCCTATCCTCATTGAGGATGGAAAAGCAAAAATACTTGATCCCAAATATTATATTTCCTATATGTACCCTATGTTAAAGATGTCAGAATTCATGACTATTGCGACGATACCCGATGCAATGGTAAAAGATTGTGAAAGAGTATTTAGAAGAAAAAAATAAGAAAAACAGATACTGTAGTCCCTAGAACATCTTGGGACTACGATTTTGATTGACTACTTCGCTTTCTCCAGGTATTTCCCTTCAACGGTATCAACTTTAATCATCTCACCTTCAAGTACATGAAACGGTACCTGTACAACTGCCCCACTCTCAAGTGTTGCAGGCTTTTTACCGCCTTGAGAGTCACCTTTGAAGTTAGGGGGGGTTTCAACAATTTTAAGTACAACGGTTTGCGGAATTTCAACTGAAATTGCCTTACCCCCATGAAATAGTATTTCAGATTCCATCCCATCAACCATAAATGAAAATGTCTCTTTGCCTACTTGCTCATGCGTCAGTCCTATTTGATCAAATGTCGTAGTGTCCATAAACTGCAAAAAATCACCGTCATCATAGAGGTACTGCATTGTTTTTTGTTCAAGTTCGGGTACCTCAAATTTATCTCCTGCATGTACAGTTTTTTCAATTGTTTTACCCGTTGCAAGATTTTTTATTTTCATACGTACAAATGCTGCACCTTTCCCTGGTTTCACATGTTGAAATTCAGTTACCTTGTAGGGGTTCCCAGTAATTTCTAACCTTGCACCTTTTTTGATATCACCCATTCCGATTGTAGCCATGGTAAGCTCCTTAAATAATAATTTCGTATTATATCAAAGAGATGATTTAAGGGGGGTAAAGCAAGAACCACGAGACTTCATCAAGGAAGTCTCGTGGGGTGTGAAATTATTTTGTAATGGAAATATTATTTTTCTCTTTAGTCTTACAATGCGCATTTTTATCAAAATCCATCGCTTTGGCATTGTCCATCAATACAGGAACAAAGAGCAGTGAAACGAATACAGCGGCAACCGTACCCGAAATAAGCGCAACACCTAAGCCACCAAATACAGGATCTCCTGCAAGCAGTGCAGACCCAAGGATAATTGCTACAGCAGTCAAAGCAATTGGCTTGGCTCTTGTAGCAGCAGCAATGGCAATGGCTCTACGCTTCTTAATCCCTTCACACTCCATTAAGGATTTTGCAAAATCAATAAGAAGCAGTGAGTTACGAGATGAGATCCCTATCAATGCGATAAACCCGATTAAAGAGGTTGCGGTGAGGAAAAATGTTTCCGATGTAAATAGATTTGCAACCCAGTGGCCTACAATCACACCAATAAGGGAGAGGAATGAACCTAACAATACGATACCGCTAATCGCAAAACTTTTATAGTAAATCACCAAGAGTAAAAAAATCAAGATCAATGCTGATATAAACGCAGCACCCAAATCTCTAAAGGTATCTAGTGTCACCTTCATCTCCCCATCCCAACGGATAAGTAATCGTTCACCTGTATTTTTATCTTCAATAGAAAAATCAAACATATAGGTCGATATACCTGCTTTTTCAATAATATAATCTTTTTCAAATACTTCCAACATTTTAGAACGTGCATCTAAAAGGGGATAGACTTGGGATACCATATCTGTCTCAGCAACAATATTTACCATACGTTGAAGATTCTTATGCATAATCATGGGACTTGATTTGACCTTGCGTATATTGACCACTTCACTCAGCGGTACCATCATACCTCTCATGTTCATTAGATTTAAAGATGAAAGTTTACTCTCCAAAGTATCTAAATTCGATTGTGACAACTTTTTACTTGACTTATCCAATACTAAAAACATTGGAATCTGATCAGGCGAGTTTTTTGAATTTTTGTGTGCGATCACCATACCTTCAAAAGCAAGATATAAGATGTTATTCACCTGCTTGACACTCAGTCCACTTCTGGCAATTTTCTCTTTATCTGGGATAAGCTCAAACTTGTCATAAATATCATCTGCCATAATATCAATATCGACAAGCCCTTCTGTTTGGGTCAGTATTTGAGAAACTTGTGTAGAAACTTCTCTCATTTTTTCTAAATTCTCACCATGCACTTCAACCACAATAGAGGCTAGAGTAGGAGGCCCGGAGGGTTGTTCAACAAATTTGATATTACTCCCTTTGGTTAAAGGAAGACATGCCTCTTTAACCAAAGGTCTTAAGCGTTGTACCATAAGAAATGACGGTTCATCACGATAATGTTTGTCTGTCAGATTCACGGAGAGTTCCGCAACATTTTCAGTACGTTTCATACTTGCCCCTTTGACAAGCCCGGCATAATCCAAAGGAATACCCTGTCCTAAAAAGAGTTCAATATTCATGACCTCTGACTCTTTTTTTAAGAAGTCTATCACACAGGCACTCATCTCTTTGGTCTGTTCAATAGATGAACCTGTAGGCGTATCTACGTAGATAGAAAATGTATTGTCACTTTTACCCGGTAACATCTTTGCCAATACCAATTTAGTGGGAAACATCAAAAGAGAAAGAAAAAATGCAGCTGCAGTTAAAACAATGACCAAGGTTTTCTTTATCTTGCTATTTAAAATATTGTGAATAAAATTTTCGAGGTTCTTCATTATTTTAATCCTTCCTTATCATCTTTTTTATGATGTTCACCATGTTCTGGTTTTTTCAATAATTTTAAACTTAAATAGGGTGTAAAGATATATGCAACAAACAGTGAAGCGATGAGTGCCACTGGTACATTATAAGGGATAGGTTTCATAAATGACCCCATCATACCTCCAACAAAAGCCATAGGAACCATCGTTAAAATAATAGCAAGCGTCGCAATATTCGTTGGTGCCCCGATTTCATCTGTCGCTTCAATCAGAAGTTCACCCATATCTTTATCTTCTACCCCATGACTGTGCAAGTGCCTGTGAATATTTTCAATCACAATAATGGCCGCATCCACCAATAGTCCTAAAGAGAGTAAAAGTGCAAAAAGTGTAATCCTGTTCATGGTCTGACCGGTCATCCATGCGGTAAAGAGTGTCACGGCCAAAATAGCGGGTACCGTAAAGGTTACAATGATAGATTCTCTCCATCCCAAAGCAAAGACTAACATTAAAGCAATAATAATAATGGTAATAATAAGGTGATGCATCAACTCATTGACCGCTTCATTCGCACGTTCACCATAATTTCTCGTAATGATATATCCCATACCGATTCTATCAAACTCCCTGTCATGTGACTTTAAAATATTCACCACATCCTCTGCAACAAAAACCGCATTTTTACCTGCTAATTTAGAAACAGTTAAGGTAATCTGTGTTCTTTGATCACTAAATTGTGTTACATGTCCTTCATCTCCTTTAGAGTGATAGACTTTATCTTTAAAGAGTATTTCGGCTGTTTGAAAGTTTTGTATATCATGTCCCTCTTCAACCGATGCAACATCTCTCACATAGATAGGAGATCCCATATATTGAGCAACAATAATATCACCGACATCTTCAACACTTTCAATCGCATTCTTAACACCAAAAATAACCAATTTATTGTCTGCCGTTCTACCTTTGACTTCCGGAACATCTACTGCTACAGACTGAACGGCCTGCATAATTTGCCCCAACGAAAGATGATAGGCAGAGAGTTTTCCCATATCAACTTCAATATTATACTGTGCTTTACGTGCCCCTTTAAGGGTTGTTTTTGCAACATTATCCACAGAATTAAGTTTTTGCTGTATCTTTCTCACCACTTCAAAGAGTGCAATATCATTCACTGTCGCCTGATCTTTTGGATAAAAGGCCACGGTCACAATAGGGATATCTATATCTATATCAAATGGTTTGACGATAGGTTGCATGGTGCCTTTTGGAAGGCTATCCATATTTTGCATCACTTTATCATAAAGTTTTAGATTAGAATCTTCTCTATTTTCACCAATATAGTACATGATATTTACAATCCCCACATTATCCATTGCCATACCATAAACATGCTCTATACCGCGTACTTCACGCAGTTTACGTTCTAATGGATTTACAATAACATTTTCTATCTCTTTGGGAGTTGCTCCAGGTAGGGCAACAATCACTGCACCGCCTGAAATAGCAATTTGAGGATCTTCCTCACGCGGCATTGTATTGAGTGCTATATATCCAATAAGCAATAATATAACACCCAATACAACGGTTAAAGGGTTATACAAAAAACCTTTTGCAAGTTTTCCAGCAATATTTATAACTTGGTATTCTTTTTTCTGTTCCATACTTTACCTACTTAATAAGAATTTTAACATACATACCCGGATAAACCGAGCGTGATTGATGATCAAATTCTATTTTAATTTTAAATTTATGTGTCATCGGATTTGAACTTGGGATAATAGACACAATAATCCCTGTTGTTGAAAAACCTATAGAAGGTATTTCTATATTGACTTTTTTTCCCATGTTAATATGTTTAAGTTGTGTTTCCGACATTTCAGCAACAATTTTCAATCGACTTAAATCTGTCAAAACAACTGCCGGCATACCGGGAATCGCCATTTCACCTTCATTAAGTCTCTTATCTACAATCACACCTTCATTGGGAGCAAGTATTGTCAAATAATTATACTGATTTAAAACTTCATCCTTTTTTGCCAATGCCTGATTCACCTGCTGTTCAGAGATTTCAACCATATCTTTCAAATTTTCTGCTGCAAGTTGTAACATTTCAAATTCATACTTAGAAACCATTTTTTTCTTATACAATCTTTCATGTCTCGCAAGGTTGGTAAGTACATTATTATATTGATTCTTATTCATCTGAAGTGCAAGTCTGGCTTGAGATATTGCTAAATCTACCTGCCTCTCTGCAGATTCAATCTCTTTTGAATCAATTTCATAAAGCAATTGCCCTTTTTTAACAATATCTCCTTCCGATACTGCCATATTTTTCACATAACCCATGTATCTGCTGGTAAGCATTTTTTGATTATCAGAAATGACCGATCCGCTTAACTGCAGTATTGATGCAACAAATTTCCCCTCTGTATCACTTTGACCACTCACTTTTTTTTCTGTTGCATATGCCACCGATAGAGTCATCATAGAGATGATTGCCAATATAATATATTTATTCATTATTTTCCCCCTTCATTGATTATACTGTTAATTTCAAATATTTTTGTGTTACGTTCATTTTTTAACGTCAAAAGTTTAAGCAGTACTTCTAACTCTTTTGATTGTTTAATTAAAACATCTGTAATAGATACGATACCCTCTTTATATCTTGCACGATAATTTTCATAGACTTTACGGGCAAAATTTAACTGTTTTTGATAACTCTTTACATCCGCATGTTTACTTAAAATTTCCGTTTCAAGTTTTTTTACTTTTAACGCAACACCTGACTTTGCCAATGCAACCTGATTTTGCACTTTCAAATAATTCACTTTTGCTTTCTCAAGGTTGGCAGCATCAATACCGCCATTAAAAATATTCCAGGTCAACTGTACCCCAACCGTATAGAAATCTTTATCATTAAAATCATTCCACAGTGTATTGTCTGCACTTCCATATTCACCAAATGCTCCTACGCTCGGCAGATAATTGGACTCTTCAATATTCATTGCCATTTGAGAAATTTTCAATCCTAAAAGTGCCTTTTGTATATCAATATTATTTGCCTCAACATCATTCATATTAAGCTTTGGCATAGGTGCCATATCACTTACGCTTTGAATAGATACAACCTCTTCATCCAGTAAAAAAGAGAGGAACTGATAGGCAAGGTCTCTATTTAATTTTGCCTGATTATGCATACTTTGAGCCTCTGCTTTACGTGCCTGAACTTCAAGTGTATCAATCTCCTGCGCATAACCTTCTGCTCTCATCGATTGAACAATCGATTCTAAACGATCTATATTCTTTAAAATTCTGGAAAGATTATGTATATAGTTTTCAATCAGAGAAATATCATAAAAAGCTTTTTTTGTCTGAAAAATCTTTTCGTTCAATACTTTCTGGGTATCGTATTGACTCATGCTCACCATCGCTTGCGTTATTTTACCGTACTCCGTTAATTTACCCCCTGTATAGAGAGGCAACATATACGTCACTTTAGTAAGATAATGGTTTCTAGCTTCTGGATAATTAAGATCCGCAGGAGCAGTTGCAAGCAGTGCACTACCACCGTCAAAAGTAGGACTTCCCGGTGTGATTGTATCCATTTGTCCGATAAATTCATTAAACCCAAAATCACCGAAAGTAGCTTCTCTGCTTTGTAATTTAAAGCCAAATACATTACCTGCATCATTAGAACGCATTCCACTGACCGCAAGATTGAGTTTACCGTAATGATGGCCTTCTGCCGAAAGTGCTTCATACACTTTCATCTGCTCATTGAATTTAGATATTTTCAGTTCGAGGTTATTGTTTTGCAACATTTCTAGAGCAGTATTCAAGCGTAAATTTTTTACACTTGCAACAAGCGGTACACTCAACAAGAGTAAAATAAGGTATTTTTTTATTAACATTGATGAACTCCTACTATTTTTTTAACATAAAATTTTCTTATAGTTACACGCGATTATAGCAAACATAAGTTATGTTAATGATTAAAAGGAGTTTAGTTGATAAAAAATATTGTAGATCGGTGAGTAAGGTACTTTATAAGTACCTTACTTTAAAGTGTTGCATAACTCACCGAGATACATGCCTCCAATAAAGAGAGTGCATCAATAATTTCTTTCGTCACATGACCATCAATACGTACAACGGCTAAAGCTTGCTGTTTACTGTCACGTCCAAGTCTAAAGTCAGATATATTAAGACCATTTTCTGCCATAATTCTACCTACATCACCAATAACACCTGGAGTATCGGTATTTCTAAAGAATACCATCGTGCCTTTTGGTTCTACATCCAAGGTGTAGTCATCAATTTCAATGACACGCTGCACAGTATCATCAAATACTGTACCGCCAATTGTAATAATGCCTTCAGCCGTTGTTAGTTTAATAGCAACTTTATTGGTGAAACCACTGTTGTTTGGCTTTATCTCTTTAATGATTTCAATACCGCGCTCCTCTGCCACAAACTCAGCATTGACATAATTTATCTGATCCCCTAGAGACTCAGTCAATACACCCACCGTTGCAAAAGTTCCCATAGATTCAATATGTTCGGATACAGGCCCTTGTGCCATCACACGAATCGATTTTACTGCACTTTTCGTCACTTGTGCCGACATATGTCCAATCTTCTGAATCAACTCCAAATAAGGTTTTACAAAGTCAGGCAGTTCATTTTCTTTAATAGGCAAATTCAATGCATTGGGATAGGATATTCCTTTGGCCGCAGCAATTGCATTTTCAGCTGCCTGAATCGCAATATTTTTTTGTGACTCCTTTGTATTGGCACCAAGGTGTGGGGTTACAGTCACGTTATCTAGATCCAATAGGGGATGATCAATAGCGGGTTCTTTATTGAATACATCAATACCCGCCTTGGCAATCTTACCGCTTTGAAGTCCTTCTAGAAGAGCATCTTCATCAAAAAGACCGCCTCTTGCACAATTGATGAGAATCACACCATCTTTCATCATCTTTATTTCATCTTTTCCTATCATGCCGATGGTCTCAGTATTTTTAGGTGTATGAATGGTAATAATATCACATGCCAATATCTCTTCAAAATTCTTGGTATATCCAATATCAAGATCCGTTGCTTTTGTTGAGTCGATATAGGGGTCGTATGCCAATACATCCATCTCAAATGCTTTGGCTCTTTTTGCAACTCTTGAACCGATATTACCAAAACCGATTACCCCTAGTTTTTTATCTTTAAGCTCTGTACCATACCAATCTTGTCTTCTCCAAACACGGTCGACTTTAAGATTGTTGTGTGCATACGGGAAAGATCTTACACATGAGAGCATATGCGTCATGGTAAGTTCAACTGCTGCAATCGTATTGGCAGTAGGAACATTCATAATAACAATTCCCTGTTTACTTGATCCGGGAATGTCCACGTTATCTACACCGACACCTGCACGTACAACTGCGGTCACATTAGCAGCAGATGCTAAAAATGCCTCATCTACATCTGTCGATGAACGTGTAATAGCAACATCTGCCAAAGGGATAATTTCAGCAATAAGTTTATCTTTAGGCTCATCTGCTGCATTTATAAATTCAATTTCACTATCATTTGCTAAAATATCTAACCCATCTTGATGGATATGGTCACAAACAACAATCGTCTTTTTTGACATAGTTTAACCTTTTCTGTAAAGTTTTAAGTAAATTAAGTAGAGGAGATAATACGATGAGTCGTATTCATCCGACTACTGAAGTGAACTAAAGTAAATACCGCAGGGTATCACTTCAGTATTAAAAAGAGTTTAAAATATACTTTAAAATCTTATTTTTATTAAATATTTATTTCTTAAATTTATCACCGAATGCATCACCTAAAGTCATGCTGTCATCTTGTTCTAAATTCAGTTGCTCCATCGCTTCACGTTCTTCTTGGCGCTCAAGTCTTTTCACAGAAACTCTAATTCTATCTGTATTTGCATCAATAAAACTAATCACACCTGTGATTTCCTGACCTTTTTCAATTTCATCAAATTTAAGAGGATGAAGATCTTCAGTTCGAATAAGCGCATCTACATTGTCTTGAAGTGATATAAATACACCAAACTCTTTTTTATCTTTCACCGTACCCGTCACGATTGTACCATTTTTATGTGTTTGTGAAAATGCTTTTACAGGCGAAGGTTCAAGTGCTTTCTTGCTAAGTGATATTTTACCTGCATCTTTATCGATTTTAATGATTTTCACTTCTACTTCATCACCCACTTTTAACTCTGTTTTGGCATTTTGAGACTTGTCCCAAGAAATTTCCTGATTATGTAGAAGACCTTCAACGGTTCCTACTTTTACAAATGCACCAAAGTCAGTGATTGATGTAACCGTACCGTTAACGACATCACCCACTCTATTCTCTGAAAGGAATGCATCCATAGGTTTAGGAAGGAGGTTTTTAAGACTTACTCTAAGTCTTCTGCCCTCTTTATCTATCTCAATCACTTCAACATTGATATCAGAATTATTTTCAAGGTAATCTTTAGGGTGTTTTACATTCTTGTCCCAAGAGATTTCAGATACATGAAGGAAAGCTTCAAGGTCTTCACCAAGATCAACAAATACACCGTAAGGTTCAATGTTTGAAACAGTAGCAGTCACCGTATCACCTACACCGATAATTGCATCAATATCCGCCCAAGGATCAGGATTGGCATCTTTTATGGAGAGAGAAAGGTGTCTCTTCTTCTTGTCATATTCTAAAGCGATCACATTTACTTGATCTCCCTCTGAAAAATATTTAGAAGGGTTTACCGGACCTTTGTGAGAAATTTGTGAATAGTGCACAAGTCCGTCCATACCGCCAACATCTACAAACATACCATAAGAAGTAATTTTCTTCACTGTACCAATGACGGCTTCTTTATTCTCCAATAACGCACTCACTATCTCATCTGTCTTTGCTTTATCACGTTCAATAAGTTCTTTTCTAGAGACGACAACAGAACCTTTATCTTTATCAACTTTGACAATAACAGCTTTTACTTTTTTACCTTTTGGATCTACTTTAGAAGAGAGATATGAAAGCGTTCTTGGCATAAAGAATTCTAAACCATCCACTTCAACAACATAACCACCTTTGTTTGTTTTAGTGACAATACCTTCGATAATATACTCTTGTTCATCATCATATTCGGCAATAAATTCATTCAGGGCAATTTTTGATTGTGCTGCTGTATATGAGATACGACCTCGTCCCATTGTCACGACATCAATGGTATCACCAACGTTAAAAGTTACATTACCCTCTTCATCTTTAATCTCATCAAGCGCAAGATTTGCATCTCTACCGCCACCAATGTCAACAACTGCCAAATTGTCACTTTCATCAATCTTTACAATTGTACCTGTTACTAAATCACTTTTTGATTCTGATTTTTTGAACGATTCCTCAAGCATCGCCTCAAAATCTACTTCTTCTACTTCGATATCTTCGAACTTCATACCTATCCTTATGTGCACACAAATTTTGCGCTATTATACCCATTTAAACAAAAAAAAAACTTATCCAAAGCATGTACTAGAGATCCAAATCATCTCTGCCCTCTCCATAGTGAAGGCATGTAACATACTGCCTTAATCTTGGTTCTAATAAGAAATACGCCTGAGGACTTCAAAATATGTTGGAAATGTCTTTGCGGTACATTCGGGGTCATTAATCGTGACTGAAACAGGGTCAAGTGCCAATAGAGAAAAACACATTGCCATCCTATGATCGTCATAAGTATCAATCGCTGCATGTTTAAGGACTTTAGGTGCAGTGATTTTCAAAAAATCCTCTCCCTCTTCCACTATGGCCCCGACTTTACGTAATTCCGTTGCCATAGCAGAGAGTCTATCCGTCTCCTTCACGCGCCAATTGTAAATGTTTCTCAATACAGTAGTACCTTCAACAAAGAGTGCTGTGGTTGCAATCGTCATCGCAGCATCAGGGATATGATTAAAATCCATATCTATTGCGTGAAGTTCACCCCTGCTTACCAAAACAAAGTCATCACCCCACTCTACGATTGCACCCATTTCCTTAAGAACATCTACAAAACGTATATCGCCCTGAATACTTTTTTTGCCAATCCCCGTCACTTTAACACTACCGCCCTTAATGGCTGCAGCTGCCAAAAAGTAAGATGCAGAAGAGGCATCACCCTCTACCATATATCGTTCTATTGCCTGATACGTCTGTCCACCTTTAATTTTAAATGTTTTATACTTATCATTCAAGACCTCGATGCCAAATAATTTCATCATATGCAGTGTAATGTCGATATAAGGTTTAGAAACCAACTCACCTATAATACGTATCTTCATATCTCCTTGAGCCATAGGAGCGGCCATGAGAAGTGCCGTTAAAAATTGACTTGAGATAGAGCCATCTATAGCAACATCCCCTCCGGATAAACCCTCTGCTTCAATTTCAAGAGGCGGGTACCCTTCATTCTCTTTATACGTTATATCTGCACCAACCTGTCGTAAGGCATCCACCAAATGCCCTATAGGACGCTCTTTCATACGGGGTTCACCTGTAAGAAGGTACCTACCGCCTCCCAAACATAAAGCTGCACAAAGCGGTCTCATAGCAGTACCTGCATTCCCTAAAAAAAGTTCCTGCACTCCCTCTGTAACGATAGCTCCACCATTCCCCACGATGCTACACTCCGTCTTATCTTCAGATAGCGTATATTCAACTCCCAGTTTTTGTAATGCACCGAGCATATACCTAGTATCATCACTCTCCAAAAGATTGGTAATTGTACTTGTTCCCTTGGCTAAAGCTGCAAGCAGTAAAGCTCTATTTGAAAGGCTTTTGGAACCAGGAAGATTGATCTCCCCCTCTATTTTAGTAATTGGATCGAGTTTCAAATGCTTCATACTATCTCATCTACTTTTTTAATTTCTTGAATCTTATTAATCACATTTTGTACGATCCAATCAGGCGTTGAAGCACCTGCAGATATACCGCAAAGTTTTTTCCCCTCAAACCACTTTGATTCAAGTTCCACTTCATTCTCAACCAAATAGCTCTCCTCGCAGTCACGTTTACAGATTAAATGCAGCTGTTTTGTATTGGATGAATGCTTCCCGCCTATGACAATCATCACATCTGCATCTTTTGCAAGTTCTGATGCTGCATCCTGATTTTCAAACGTTGCATTACAAATTGTATTAAATACCCTTACCTCTTTACGTGTCACCATTAATGCCGTCACGATTTTGGCAAAATCTTCAGGTTTTTTTGTGGTTTGAGAGACAACTGCAACCTTTCCTCTAAGCGGTAGATTAACTAACTCCTCAGGTTCAAGGACAATAAAAGCATCATTTGGATCTTCAGCATAACTTACAACACCCTTAATCTCAGGATGATCCCTATCACCAAAGATAACAATGCTATACCCTTCTAGACTCATTTTTTCTACAATATTTTGAGGTGTCGTCACATAAGGACAGGTAGCATCAATCACTTTATACTCTTGCTTCTTCAATGCCGAAAGTTCATTTTTAGGAATACCATGTGTACGTATTACGACTGCATCATCTGTCTGTATGTCATCTAAAGTTTCAGCAAGACCAATATTAAATCCAACTTTCAACCTATTAATCTCATCTTTATTATGAATCAGAGGGCCATAGGTCACAGAGCCCTGATGCTCTTCTGCTATTTCAATAGCCCTCTTCACACCGAAACAAAATCCGTAACTTGACGCTAACTCTATCTTCATCATACTACCTCAACTGTGCATTACACTCTGTTTGAAGTGCTGCCATAATTTGCACCATAACCTCTTCTATATCTGCATCTTCAAGTGTTTTATCCATAGATTGAATGAAAAATCGTACAGTAAGACTCTTTTTATCCCCCAACTGTTCATCTTCATAGATATCAACAGGATAACTCTCTTTGAGCATAGGCAGTGCTAGGCCATTTAACACTTTGGCAACTTCATAATAACTCATAGATTTATCTATGACTATGGAAAGGTCTTTATAAACACCTTGAAATTTTGAAATAGGTACTGCATTGATATGCTTCGGTAAAAACGCATCAAACTCAAGTTCTGCAATAAATGTTTCAGGTATTCCAAAACGCTCTTGTACCGTAGGATGAAGTTTTGACATAAATCCACATACCTTTCCGTCAACAATAATATCTGCAGACTGATACGGATGAAGTAAAGCATTTTTTGCACTGCATGGAATGAGTTCAAACGCACCGACTACCGCAGCTATTTTTTGTGTAAATGAAGCAAAGTCAATCATTGAAGGTTTTCCTGCATTCCTGACATTTTCACCTTCAAGCTGACCGGAGAAAACAAAAGAGATGACATCACTCTGCTCTCTTTTAGCATCAAACACTGCTCCCATTTCAAAAAGAGGAATAGATTTTTTAGTATAACTCACGTTACGTTTTACGGCGTTAAGTAAATTGATTAAAACCGTACTTCTTAATGTATTAAGTTCTTCGGCAATAGGGTTTGCCAATTCAAGTTCTTCTTCTAAAGTTGAAAATCCGTATGTTTCCAGCAGTGATTTTTCAGAAAAGAGATACGATACATTTTCATAAAACCCTGCACCCACAGCGCGGTTTTTAAACCCTTTTTTCGCTTTATAGCGGTCTGTCGTATCATTGAGACGTGCTTTTTCTGAAAATACGAATGGTTTTGCTTCAATGTTATTAATCCCAACAATACGTACAACCTCTTCAGAAATATCTTGGATATGCGTAACATCATGTCTAAAAGGCGGTATCAACGCAACGATAACATTATGTCCCATAGCATTGATTCCAAACCCCAATTTCTTAAGTATGCTAACTACTTTACTAAGCTCAATATCCATCCCTACAATGGATGAGATCTCTTTTATATCGACAATCACGGTTCTTTTTTCTCTCTCAACATTCACATTGAGTGAACCTTCATAACATGAAATATTTGTATATTTTTCCATGAGTGCATCTAAAAAAGAGAGCCCAAAAGAGAGATCCGGATTTGACCCCCTTGATGTCTTGTAATACAAGGCATCGCTCTTCAAAGAAGAGGTAGAGACCGCTTCCACCAAAGTGTCGGGATGAATATAACTCGCTTCCAATAAAAGTTCTTTGGTCTTATCCGTCGCTTTTCCCTCTTCTTCTTGATTCACACCTACAACACTCAACACCTTACTCTGGGCTATAATCTCAATGATACCTTTCGCCTTCGTAGTAGGTGACACACACACTTTACCGTTATTATGACGGAAAACTCGACTCTCATATGCACGGAGAATGACACCTGTTGTATGTGTCGAATAGGCGAGCAAAGAGGAGAGCTTATCCGTCCACTCTACATTTACCATTGCCAAACGCAATACAATAAGAAAACTATTAGAAATTGTATCAAGTGTTGCTAGTGTATAGTATAGATCAGCATCCATAATCCCTTCACTATGAAGAGATGCTTCTCTGCCTATACCCAGTTTCATTTTATCATTTTGCTTATATTCACTTCTTCTCATCTCAATATCAAGTGCAGCACTTAAATCTCTTGCAACACCGTATACAGAGAGGCAATCACCCCTGTTTGCTGTCAATTCAAGTTCAATAATCGTATCGGCAATCTTCTCATAAGAACCAAACTCTCTACCCACTTCAAGTTCACCGATACTTTCGTCAAGTACCATAATTCCTTTGCCTGTATCGGGAAGCCCGAGTTCAGCGGAAGAACATACCATCCCCTGACTTTCTACCCCACGAAGCGTAGCATCTTTAATCGTGAAATCCCCAGGCAATACCGCACCGGATGTGGCAACCGCCACATACTCTGCATCCACAACATTGGACGCACCGCAAACAATTTGCTTGGTATCCGTCCCCACATCTATCTGACAGACATTCAATTTATCTGCATCAGGATGTTTTTCACATGAGAGTATCTTTCCTATAACGACTTTTTTTGCAATCTCTATGGGTCGAATACTGTCTACTTCTAACCCAATAGCATTAAAGGTTTTATAAAGTTTTTCATTTGAAACCCCGCTTAAGTCTATAAATTCATTTAACCACGATCTTGTTACTATCATCTAAACTGCTCCAATAAACGAATATCACCTTCAAAGAGGCTTCTTAGATCAGGAATCTGATGCATCAGCATTGCAAAACGCTCTACTCCTAGACCAAATGCATAACCGCTTACATCTTCATACCCAACCGCTTTAAATACATTGGGATCTACAATACCGCAACCGAGCACTTCAAGCCATCCTGTATGAGAACAGACACGACACCCTTCTCCCCCACAAAAAATACAAGAGATATCCACTTCTGCAGAGGGTTCGGTAAACGGGAAGAAACTTGGTCTAAACCTTACTTCAACATCACCAAACATATAGTGTAAAAAATCTGTCAATATCGCTTTTAAATTGGCAAAACTCACTTTGCCTTTATCATCCACCACCAAACCTTCAACCTGATGAAACATCGGTGTATGGGTAATATCATAATCACGCCTAAAGACGGTTCCTGGTGCAATCATCCTAATAGGAGGTTTTCTCTCCAGCATCGTACGTATCTGTACCGGTGAGGTATGTGTACGAAGAAGCCCGCCATCTTTAAAATAAAAGGTGTCTTGCATATCACGTGCAGGATGGTATTTTGGAAGATTAAGTGCTTCAAAATTATGAAAGTCATCTTCAACCATAGGGCCTGATTCAACTGCAAAGTTCAATGCAACAAAATAGTCGATAATCTTATCCATCGTCTCCATCACAGGATGAAGTGCACCTTTTTGGACCAGTGTGCCATACAATGAAACATCTATTGCCTCGGATTTTAGAACCCTCTCTATCTCTTGTGCTTTCAAGACTTCATAACGTGCATCAAAACTAGCCTGTAGGGCAGCTTTATTTTTATTTAACCCTTGGGCAAATGCTTTTTTTTCCGGTCCGGGTACATCTTTCATTTTAGCAAACTGCGCTGCAAGAATACCTTTTTTACCAAAAAGATCAATACGCACTTTTTCCAATGTTTCAAGCGTCTTAGCTTGAACAATCTTCTCTTCTAATTCTTTCATAAAACCTCTATACACTTCAGTAATTATCGTGATTTTATCCAATTGTTACTAATAATGGGATTTAATAGCATTGAACTGTGTTATAATCACCTTATAAAAGAAGCGAATAAAGGATATATAGATGTGCATATTTTGCAAAATAGTTAATAAAGAAATCCCCAACAATACAGTACATGAGAGCGAACATTTTTTAGCCTTTCATGACCTCTACCCTAAAGCACCTGTCCATATTTTAATTATACCAAAACAGCACGTTGAGTGCTTTCAAAATGTATCACCTGAGATGATGGGAGGACTTACACGCTTTATACAAGAGGTAGCTGTAAAAGTTGGTTTAGACATTGACGGTTACAGACTTATTACCAACAACGGTGAAGATGGAGGACAAGAGATTCTCCATTTACATTTCCATATGTTAGGCGGAGGGAAACTCGTTTGGAACCATCAACATGAAGACCCGCATAAGAGTTTATAACTCTTTGCTCTTTCACACTCTCGTTACTATTGATCGATAGCCTCAAGTTTAAGTTCAAACCGAGCCACAATCTCCTCATCCTTCTCCGTAGCGATTTCTAAACGTTCAAATAAATCATCTACCTCCTGCTGCACAAGACCCACCTCTTTAGAAAGTGCCATAATAGCGTCGTTATCAGCGGAATTTGACGCCTTTTCAAGTGCTTCATTTTTTGAAGCAAGTGCATCTTCAGCCACTTCTATCTTCTCTTCACAAAGCTTAATCTCTTTTGTATATTCTTTACGCTCTTCATTCCTCTCTTTGATGACTGCTTTACGGAGTGCTTTACGCTCTTTATGATTAATCTTGGGTTTTTTCTTTTTTGATACGCTACCTGCTTCCTCTTCCCATCCAATCTTCTCTAAAAAGTCTGCATACGAACCATCAAAGTACTCTGCTCCACCCTTATGGAAGATAATAAGCGCATCTGCGAGTCTATGTAAAAGCATCTCCGAGTGTGTCACCATAATAAGCGAACCTTCAAAATCTTCTATTGCATCTGCTAATGCATCGATAGACTGCATATCAAGGTGGTTGGTAGGCTCATCAAGAAACAACAGGTTTGCTGGTGTACCAATAATTTTTCCAAGCATCACACGGCTTCTTTCACCACCGGAGAGTACTTCTATCTTCTTGTCTCCAAGTTCTCCTGAAAACATCATACGCCCAGCGATGTTACGTGCTTGAGGAATACCGATATCTTTACTCACCGAAGCAATCTCGTCTACTATGGTGGCCTTTACGTTCAAGCGCTCAATATTGGTCTGACCGAAGTGTGCAAAAGTTGTCGAGGGGTGAAAATCAAGTTTTCCCTGCTGATGTGGTAGCTCCCCTGCAATGTAGTTAAGCAACGTCGATTTACCCTTACCGTTTTTACCGATGATTGCCAAACGTTTACCTTTCTCCATAGCAAAGGTAATACCTTGAAAAAGCGGTTCTTTGGGGTTATACCCAAATCCAAGATTTTCAGCCCGAAAAATAACTTTTGCAGGGGTCTCTTTATATACAAACTGAAATGAAAGGGTTGCGTCATTTTGCAGATCTTCCATATCATCCATCTTATCAAGCTCTTTTTGTTTAGACTGAGCCAGTGCCGCTGTCGAAGCCCTCGCTTTATTACGTGCTACAAACTCTTCGAGTTCTTTACGCTTTTTATCCTGATTGGCTTTAGTTTTTTCATAGGTTTCATCTTCCATTTCAAGTGTGGCATAGTACTTATAACTATCGCCTGCTACAAGACGGAGCCCTTTACGTTGTACTCCCATCGTGTGTGTGCTCACAGAATCCATAAAATCTCTATCATGCGTAATAAGTATTACTTCTCCTTCAAACTCTCTGATAAATCCTTTAAGCCAACGCAAAGAGGGTAAATCAAGGTAGTTTGTAGGTTCATCAAGCAGTAACATATTGGGTTCAGTAGCCAAAAGCTTCACAAGGTTAATACGTATCTGGTATCCACCTGAAAAACTCATAGGATCTTTATCCAAGTCCTCTTGCGTAAAGCCCAAGCCAAAAAGAAGTTTTTCAACTTTATAAAAGTTCCACTGTTCATCTTCGGGTAAAACCAACGCACACTCTTCACGTACCGTTTTTTCCGTAAATACAAGATGCTGTCTCAACGCACCTATCATATAATTTTTAGGAATGCTTACATCTCCGGAGTCATAACTCTCTTCACCCAATATTATTTTAAACAGTGTCGATTTACCCGAACCATTACGTCCGACAAATCCTATCTTTTGATTACTAGCTATTTTGAGATTCACATCTTTAAAAAGGGACTGCCCTCCAAAACTTTTCGAAAGATTGGTAAGTTGTATCATTGCATATCCATATCAGGGAAATTTTTTGGCATTATAACCAAAAGTGGATTAACCTGCGTTCATATTACTATTACCGCACTAAGTCAATACCAACGATTATCTTCTTTCTATGAAAAAATCTTCATGTATGCTCCAAAAATGGGTGAAACTATGGGAAAAGGAGAACGCTTCTGAACGGTCAAGTGCCTGCTTGGACATACTTTCCCTTAGCACTTCATTCTCTATCAGCTCTTCTATGGCTAGTCTGAATGCCTCTTTTTCTTCTACTGCTACGATATATCCGTCTTTTCCCTTTTGATTTACCAGTGTTTTGGGGCCTCCCTTATCACTTACAATTACAGGTAAAGCAGAAGCCATCGCTTCCATAACAACCTGTCCTAAGGTATCTGTCACAGAGGGAAAACAGAAAAAATCGCTGCTTGCATAGATCTGGGCTAATTCATGTCCCTCTTTATGTCCTAAAAAATGTATATTATATGCTGCATACTTCTCTTTTTGGGCATAAAAATGTCCACTTCCTACTAAAACCAAATATACATCAGGATACTTTTTATGTATCTCTTGCCATACTTCTAGAAGAAAAGGAATATTCTTCTCCACACTAACCCTGCCGACATAAAGCGCTACCCTGCTGCCTGAAGGGATGCCGTAATCTTGCCAAATAGCATCATCTTTCAACTGAGGGTTACAACGATGGGTATCTATACCGGGGAAAAGAGTGTGAATCATCTTCTCTTCAAATCCAAGCTCCTCTTGCAGTATCATCTTATAACTTTGTGAACGTACAAAGATCCCTGAAAACTTTCTATAAAAAAACTTCATATACCCTCTTGCTACCCTTTGAGCAAACCGTGAACCTGTATTACTGTAAATATAGGAAGGAAAATCAGTATGATAGGTACCAAAATAGGGGATCTTTAAGAGTTTTGCACTTATTAATCCCGATAAACCCACTGCACCCGGTGTAGAGATATGCAAAATATCAGGTTTATGTTTTTTGATATACCTATAAATTTTAATTGGACTGACAAAAACCACATCCAACTCTTTATAATAGGGCATAGAGATTCTAAAGAGTGGCTTTATGTTATGCATATTACTCTGCCAATCACAATAACTTTTATAGGTAGATGTTAAAACTTGCAGTGATTTTTCCTCTTTTAGCGCATACGCAGCGATATCCTGAATAAAGCGTGAAACACCATTTGCATCACAAAGTGTGTCCGTTACTATCATGATCTTCATGCCATGTTTTAGCATATATACCCTTTTTCCCGTGAAATAAATTCTACGATAATAATATAAGTCTATAACATATTGAATACAAAATAGAGGGTATCTCTTATAATTAACCTTCAAAATGTAAAAGCTTACCTACTCTTAAGCATAACCAATGTAAAACATCTTTATGACACTAAATAACCTTGAATTTCAAAACAGATATCTCTCTTTAGATGACGAATTCTATAAGACTACCAACCCTACACCACTTGATGCTCCTTATCTCATCAACTTCAATCTAAACGCAGCAAAACTTATTGGGCTAAATAAAAGTACTGAAGATGATCCCCATTTTATAGCACTGCTCAACGGTACCTACCTCCCTAAAAATGTACGCCCTTTTTCTATGTGCTATGCGGGGCATCAGTTTGGACATTATGCCCCGCGACTAGGTGATGGAAGAGCGATTAATCTAGGCAGTATCAATGGTTGGCACCTCCAAACCAAAGGAAGCGGAGAGACGCACTACTCACGTATGGCTGATGGTCGAACATCCATTCCCTCTTCTATACGAGAATATCTCATGAGTGAAGCAATGCACCATCTTGGCATCCCCACCACACGTGCCCTTGGTATCATCGGTTCACAAACAAAACTCTTACGAAATACCATTGAACATGCAGCAATTGTCATGCGACTCTCACCAAGTTGGGTACGTTTTGGTACATTTGAATACTTTTACTACTTTAAAGAGTATGAAAAACTACAAACACTCACCGACTATGCTATTAGCGAATCCTATCCGCATCTACAAAATGATGAAGATCGTTATTTTAAATTTTTTGCCGAAGTTGTTGAGTGTACGGCAAAACTGATTGCACAGTGGCAAGGTATAGGATTCTGCCATGGTGTAATGAATACGGACAATATGTCCATAGCAGGTCTCACCATAGACTATGGTCCTTTTTCTATGTTAGATGATTTTAACTTTGGATTTGTCTGTAACAAAACAGATAAAGCAGGTCGATACAGCTATGGTGAACAACCCAACATCTCTTATTGGAACCTCACAAAGCTCTCCAAAGCCCTCTCGCCCATAATTGATCAAAAGAGGATGCAAAAAAAACTTGATGACTATGGAGACTTTCTCTACCCAAATGCGTATATTGAAGTGATGCATAAAAAACTGGGTCTGACTTTAAAACTGGAGGAAGATAAAGAACTTATTACAAATCTTGTCGGTACTCTGCAAGATGCCTACGTGGACCATACTATCTTCTTTAGAACACTAAGCCGTTATAATGGAGATAGAAATCCACTGTTTGATATTGCCATGAATCCCATTGCTATTGACACTTGGCTTACGCTTTATGATGTCCGCTTAAGAAAAGAGACTCAAACACAAGAAGAGCGCCAAAAGGCTATGCTAAAAAGCAATCCAAAATATGTATTGAAAAACTATATGCTACAAGAAGCCATTACACTTGCTAAAAAAGGGGATTTTTCAAAAGTTGAGACACTGTTACATCTAGCAACACATCCCTTTGATGAACTACCGGGGTTTGAAGATTTTGCTAAAGAGACGCCTGAGGAGTACAAAAATCTCACACTCTCATGCTCTTCATAACACGTATCTAGTCTACTAGTATCCCATGATAGTTATAGTAGACTTTTCGTATGTGATCTGGTTTCATGCCTTGCAGTTTCATATCTGCCCGCTCATCAGCAATATGCTCTTTTTTAATCTCTATAAGAAACTCCCATCTCTTTACTAAAATTTCCCTTATCTCTGCTTCAAAGTCACCTGTATGCTCCGGAAAACCAGCGTTTAACTTCTCTATCATATCTGAGAATACTGTCTCCTTGAGAAGCACTAACTGCTCTTGAGCATCTCTCTTTTGGTCTTCTGCCAACTGAGTCCATCCGTTGACCACTACAGTAGACAACTCCTGGGCATAGTCCCCCTCATACTCAGGAGCATTTTCATTTAATTTCATCACCAAGTTGTCTAATGCAGTATCATTAAGAATTTTAAATTCTGTTTCAAAACCTTTAAGCTCTGCTTCATACTCAGCAGCATCTTCATACAGCTTAGCAAGCTTAGCATTATTTGCACTTCGTGCATTTGCAGGTATTCGAGGCCCTGAACTGCCATTTCCTACACCATGCTCATCTTTGAGTGCATCCTTTTGTAGTTCCATTAAACGTCTAGCTTCTTCTCTATCACCCATGTAATTATCCTATAATACTTTATAATAAGACAAATATAGTCTTTTTTGTTTTAAATTGACTTAAAGTGAAAAAAATTCTAAAATAATCAGAGCAAACTAAACTTCTTATTCACATATTGTTATAAGAATTCGTAAGGTGTATTTGCTAATACACATTCCAAAACAAATACCAAAAATATATGGTTATTTAAAAAATTAAAGCCTAAGCTCCTTTAAGGTGTACTTCTTCACACTGCCATCATCATCTGCAAAATAAACATAACCCTCTGTATCAAAGGTAATGCCCTCTTGCGCAAACTTGTCGAGTTTAAGTTTTTTGATGACCTTCCCTTTTTTAAGAGAGTAGACATAAAGCTTATCTTTCTTGTCACTGACAATGTAAAGCTTTCCATCTCTGTAGTAAAGCCCCGCAGCATCTACAATGCCATGCTCTATAACATCTTTTACCTTCACAAAATTCTTCCCAGCTTTTACCACAAGTATCTTGGCATCTTTTTTCTCTTTCGCCTGTACACTCATGTAGTACAACCCATCATGGTAAGCTAGCCCTTCGATGCCGGATTTTTTACTCAGTTTAAACTTTTTTCCTTTGAGCTTTAACTCTCTTGTCTCACGTGTATCTCTACTCACAAAAAGAAGCGCTCCCTCCTCTACGGCAAAGACCACCTCATTCTCATGACACACCACACCCTCTAGGTCATACTTGCCTAACTTGTATTTTTGTATGGTATCACCATTAGAAGATATCTCATAAAAACTTCCCTCATCGTTGGCAACCATCAGTGTTTGGGTGTTTGCACAGTAATCTATACCTGATGCTTCGGGGATGTTGGCTATGGTGTGTGTATTTGAGGGTGCTTTGGCGCAGACTAGGACTGTGAAAAGGATTGGGGTTAGTAAAAGTGATTTGGCTGTCATTGTTTTCCTAATAAGTGTAATTTTTTAGTCTTTACTATATGCCTAGCAATGTCTATACTCGATTGTGAAGCTCGCTCAAGATTAAGTATAACAAAATCTTGTTTCGTATGGTTCTCTTCAAATGTATCTTCATACCCTATGTACTCTTCTCGTATCCTATGTAAACATCTTTCAATGGTCTGAATCTTATTTAACACGACATCAGGCATGATTTTTACCAAAGACTGACTTGTTCTTCATTAGAAAGATACACCCAAACTCCTTTTTTGATTTATTATAGCTAGTTTTGTTGACTTAACCAATCCTTCATACTCTCCACTTGCTCCAAAGTTCTCACAGTAGCCGTACCACCTTCAGACTGACGGGCATTCATAGAAGCACGGTTGTCAAGGAGCACTACCACATCTTTACCGATGCGTTCATCAATGCTCTGTAGATCTTCGATGTTCAGTTCTGAAATGTCAAGCCCTTTCTCTTCTGCCATGTTGACGACATTACCTACAATGTGGTACGCATCACGAAATGGAAGTCCTGCTTCTTTTACAAGGTAGTCAGCTAGGTCAGTTGCTGAGAGGTGGCCTATCATACATGCAGCTTCCATTTTATCTGCATTGACTGTCATGTCGGCGATCATTTCATTCATGACCTGCAGTGAAAGCAGTGCTGTTCTTACAGAGTCAAAGACTCCTTCTTTGTCCTCTTGCATGTCTTTGTTGTACGCAAGACTAAGTCCTTTCATCACTGTAAGGAGTGAAATGAGGTTACCATTTACACGACCTGTCTTTCCACGTAGTAGTTCAGGAATATCAGGATTTTTCTTTTGTGGCATAATGGATGAACCTGTCGCATGACGATCACTCAACGTAACAAACCCAAATTCACTCGTAGACCAGATGATAAGCTCTTCACTCAAACGACTCATATGCATCATCATCGTGCTTATGTTAAAGAGTATTTCAAGAGCAAAGTCTCTATCGCTCACTGTATCTAGACAATTCAGTGTCGGTGCATCAAAGCCAAGCTTTT
>JAYEJF010000060.1:33464-34735 GCA_034660455.1 Campylobacterota bacterium
AGCTCTTCACTCAAACGACTCATATGCATCATCATCGTGCTTATGTTAAAGAGTATTTCAAGAGCAAAGTCTCTATCGCTCACTGTATCTAGACAATTCAGTGTCGGTGCATCAAAGCCAAGCTTTTCTGCCGTTATCTTTCTGTCCACATTATGAGGTGTACCAGCCAATGCAGCACATCCTATAGGTGAAAGGTTATTACGCGCATAAGAACTCATAAAACGTTCATAATCACGCTTGAACATACTGGCATACGCCATCATATGAAATCCGAAGTTTATGGGCTGCGCATGCTGTAAGTGTGTCATCCCCGGAAGCATCACTGCCGCATTTTCCTCTACAACTTTTACAAAGGTTTTGATGTTCTCTAAAAGTAGCTCTGCGATGGTCAATCCATTTCTCTGAACAAACATTCTAAAGTCTAGTGCCACTTGATCATTACGAGAACGTGCCGTATGCATACGTTTACCTGCATCCCCTATCAACTCTGTCAAGTGACGTTCTACAGCCATATGGATATCTTCATCATCGCCATCTAAGAGTATCTCGCCAGACTCTATCTGCTGCTTTATTTGTACCAATCCCGCATCGATCTTAACTACATCCCCTTTAGAGATGATTCCACGCTCACCAAGCATGTACGCATGTGCTCGAGACCCCTCTATATCTTCTGCATAAAGTGCTTTATCAAAAGGCAATGAGTTGTTGAGATTTTGGAGGAGTTGAGAACTTTGAGTAGAGATGCGAGCCGAAGCAATTTTTATAGACATATTAGTTTCCTAGAGTAAGTATAATTAGGTATATTTTATCGAAATATTCGTATGAATTAGTTTTTAATAATGAAGAAAAGGCAACCCACACTAGAGAACATAAAAAGAAATTTACAAATTTGGACAAGGCGTAAAGTTATTCAACTAGAGTGTTTAAGGTAGTCACCTTTTATAAATGCATTTTATCTATTTATTATTAACAAGTCATTAAAACTCATCATAAAGTTCAGAATTAATGATATATAAAGAGAAAAAAACATGATACATCATTAAAAAGATGAACAAAAAAAAGAAATCATAATCATAATCCAATAAATAACTTTTAAATAAGCCTATTTGAGTAATGATAAATGAAAGTGTTGATTGAATTGTTATTTAGAAGAATAATATTTAGGGGAATGTTGTAGTTAAAAACTCAAAGTGGCAGCGACCTACATTTCCACAGACGTAGCCTGCAGTATTATCGGCGATGGGAGGCTTGACTTCCAGGTTCGGAATGGA
>JAYEJF010000061.1:0-123165 GCA_034660455.1 Campylobacterota bacterium
GATTTAACTTTGATATAGAGCAACAATATTTAGAGAGTTTTTTTCTGGTATTTTTAATTCTTATATCTTTTAAATTAGGAGTAATGGGCTATTTTAACATGTATCATATCTCTTGGCGATTTGTCTCTTTGTCGGATGTGAAAAGGCTTTTCTATGCACATATGCTTGCTTACGGATTGTTTGTAGGGGTTTTTTATCTCTCTCCTGACCTTTTTAGCCCTTTCCCTAGATCCGTACTTATGATAGATTTTTTCTTTTCTATGGTTTTCTTGGGTACGCTACGGATTGCAAAAAGATTGATGATAGAAAGCAGAGGTGACACGAATTTAGCAAAGACATTACTTATCGGTGTTTCCCCTTTTGCGCAAACTCTATTGAAACAACAAAATGACTTTTATATTACGGCAGTGGTTGATGATGATGAAATGATAGTAGAGAGTTATTTCTCTAACCTGCATGTACACAAACTTGAAGATATTGAAATGTTGGTGAAGAAGGATAGTATTCAATCTGTAATCATCGCAAAGAGATTGGATCAATCTTTGTTGAAATCATTATATCGTAGGTTAAATGCCTTACATCTATATGATATTAAAGTAGTTTCTCTCGAAAAAAAAGAGGAAAAACTTAAAAAAGTTACTGTTGAAGACCTCCTAGCCCGTCACCCTAAAGATCTTGATTTGGAGACCATCGCATCATTTGTGAAAGATAAATCTATTTTGATTACTGGTGCAGGGGGTAGTATAGGCTCTGAAATCGTGCGACAGTGTAAAAGGTTTGGTGCATCGAGATTAACCCTTGTAGATAACAGTGAATTTAATTTATATCAGATAGGTCAGCAGGTAGAAGAGGCGGCGTTAAAGCTTTTGAGTGTGACAGATTTGCAAAAACTCGATACACTTTTTAAAAGCGTAAAACCCCAAATCGTCATACACGCAGCGGCCTATAAACATGTACCTATGTGTGAAGAGAACCCTGAAGCAGCCGTTGAAAATAATGTACTGGGCACAAAAAATGTGATAGACAGCAGTATTGAGCATGGTGTGCAGAAACTAGTGATTATCTCAACAGATAAAGCGGTACGTCCCACCAATGTGATGGGGGCAACCAAGCGTGTGACTGAACTCTATGCCAATAATGTTGATGAAAAAGAGACGGAAATCGTTGCGGTACGTTTTGGAAATGTACTGGGTTCTAGCGGATCGGTGATTCCTAAATTTAAAAAGCAAATAGAGGAGGGCGGACCTCTGAGCGTGACTCATCCGGATATTACGCGTTACTTCATGCTTATTCCCGAAGCGTGTCAGCTGGTCTTACAAGCAGCAAGTATTGCCAAAGGAGGCGAATTGTTCATTTTAGATATGGGTGAACCGATTAAAATAGTTGATTTGGCACAACAGATGATACGGCTGTATGGTAAAGAGGATGATATTGAGATTGAGTTTACAGGATTACGCCCGGGAGAAAAACTCTATGAAGAGTTATTGCTTGATGAGAGTGAACAAGAAACCAAATATCAGTCTATTTTTATTGCGAAACCAACACCCTATGTAATGGAAGAACTAAGTCATGATATAGAGTCACTCTTTTTAGCAGACGATAAAATCAAAGCACTGCAAAAAATTGTACCTGAATTTCAGCAACAGAGCAAAATATGACATAAATGTGACATCGTAAAGGTATACTTTTTTTAGGTTATGAAAATAATACTAAAATTCTAGGAGTATTCAATGGTTAAAATGTTTAAGGTTCTTGCTCTAATATCCGTGTTGGCATCAAGTCTGTTATTTGGTATGAGTGTAAGTGAGATTAACAAGGCATCTAAAGAGGAGCTTATGGAAATCAAGGGTATTGGTATGGCAAAAGCAGATGCCATTATGAAACAAAGAGCAGTGATGCCTTTTAAAAGTATGGCGGATGTTGAAGCGGTGAAGGGTGTTGGTCCTGCATTGGTCAAGAATATTGAAAATGATGTCCATAAAAAATAGACAGAAGAGGGTTTCCTCTTCTGTAGCTTGCTGACTCTTCGAAGACTAATACGTTTTAACTTCATATTTGCTACAATACGGGTAATTTATTTCAAGGTTTTATTATGACAGTTACACGTTTTGCTCCAAGCCCTACAGGGTATTTACACATCGGCGGACTACGCACCGCTCTCTTCTCTTGGCTTTGCGCACAACATAATCAAGGGAAATTCCTTTTACGTATCGAAGATACAGATATGGCACGTAATTCTCAAGAGGCAACCCAAGCTATTCTTCAGGCATTTGAATGGGTTGGGATGGGTCATGATGGTGAGGTTGTCTATCAGTCAAAACGTTTTGATCTGTATAGACAATATATTGACCAACTTCTTGAAGAGGGCAAGGCTTATAAGTGTTATATGAGTAAAGAGGAGCTTGATGCCCTTAGAGAAGAGCAGATGGCAAAAAAAGAGCGTACACGGTATGACGGTCGTTACCGTGACTTTACGGGTACACCTCCTGCTGGAGTTGACCCTGTTATCCGTATTAAAGCACCGCAAGAGGGAACAATATCTTTTGTAGATGGCGTGAAGGGTGAAATGAACATTGCTGCAACGGAAGTAGATGATTTTGTCATTGCCCGTGCGGACGGTGCCCCAACCTATAACTTTGTTGTCGCGATTGATGATGCACTTATGGGCTTGACGGATGTGATACGAGGAGATGATCACCTCTATAATACCCCGAAACAAATTGTTGTCTATCAGGCACTTGGATTTAATATTCCAAACTTTAATCATGTTGCCATGATCAACAATGAACAGGGTAAAAAACTCTCTAAAAGAGATGGTGCAACTGATGTCATGGCGTATAAAGCGATGGGCTATCTGCCAGAAGCACTTTTGAATTTTCTTGTACGTTTGGGTTGGAGTCACGGTGATCAGGAGATATTCTCTATTGAAGAGATGATATCATTGTTTGACCCTAAAAATATCAATAAGTCTTCTTCTAATTATAATTTAGACAAACTTTTATGGCTCAATGCCCATTATATTAAAAATACACCTAATACTGAGTTGGCTGATTTACTTCATCCATTTGGAGTGGATGTAAGAGAACATGATAAGCTAGAATTGCTTTTGGATGCAACCAAAGAGCGAGGAAAGACACTTGTTGAGTTAGCAGAACAGATCAATCTCATCTTGACGACACCAAGTGAGTATGACCCGAAGTCTTCGAAAAAAGCCTTTAAAGGGGATGCAAAACAAATTTTGACCGATTTCATCGCAATGCTGCAAACATGGGAAACGCCTTTGCATCTACCGTGTGATTACCATGCAGTGATGGAAAAGCTTGTTGCAGATAAAGAGATAGGTTTTGGAAAAATTGGTATGCCTCTTCGTGTCTCTCTTTTGGGAAGCATGACTGGCTCGGGGCTTGATGAGATTATGGCGATTTTGGGCGTGGATGAGACGATATTGCGTATTGAGAAAGCCGTGACGACAATAGCGTAATGGATGTTTCTCCATCTTTCAAATGCTAGAGCATTTGAAAGATGTGTTATTTTGATTCAAAAGTTTGAGGATGGCTAAAGATAGGCAGGTACTCCTCATCGTAATTATCACCATCTGCATCGATGAGTGTCTCAATCTTCCCAACACCCCAAAGAATGGTCTCTTCTGTATGGTACGGTCTATCTGTAATCGTCTCACCAAAAGTGTAGGGTGTACCATCAATATGCGAAAAACTTGCATTTGCATCACGGTAGTATTTATAGGTAAAAATTGTCTCCCCAAAGTAATCTTTCCCTTTTGTGTAGCGCTGTGTTGTAACTACTTTTCTGTATCCTTTTGCACCTTTGAGTGACTCTTCTAGGGTCGGATATAGAAGTGCTGCTTGCAAAAAGCCTACGTTGCTAAGATAATCTTTTTTTGCCGTGAACTCTCGTATGAGTTTAAGTCTTCTCTTTTGGATTGATTTAAGCTGTTCAATACTCTCAAAAGATAAAGCCGGAAAGTCATCACTGTAGCCGTTTGCTCTTGTGATAACACTTTTAAGATATTCCTCCATAGAGTTTGGCATATCACCGTAGAGCGAAGCACCGACAACATGGTTTAAAAACTTCCTATACTCTCCTATGTTTGCATCACGGTTAATAGGGTCGCCTCTATACGCTTCCCCTGCTGTCTCTTGTGGGGTGGCATATTGATTTCGTTTATAGCCTAGATAATCCATCTCTTTCCAGCCGAGGTCTCCTGTAAACTTACGGGAAAAAGACCATACTGTATCAATAGTATTTCCCGTTCCAGAGGTAAATTGTGCTGGCTCAAAACTATATTTTGAGCTATGACACCCTATACATTGCATTAGCTCCTCAGGTGTTTGAGATCGAAGCGTACCCTTTGTATCTTCAATAAAAGCACTCATCCACCAACCCGCACCGTTGTCTATCCATGCCTCTTTTTCATTGTAGTAGAGTGGTGCATTCTCCTCTTTTGTAACTGCTTCAGTAGGATAGTGCATCTTCCATTTGTACATATAACGAATCTCTTTGACTCTTTTTGAGCGCGTTCCGGGAAACTTAGAAGAGCGTCCATCTGCCTCTATATCGACATAATGTAAAGGGTGTGCAAATTCGGTTTTAAGTGGAAAAAGACCTTTTAATAATGCTTCATCACTCGCTTTTCCCAGATAGTGTGTAGCATTATTTTCAATTCTATCTTGAATCGCCTGTTCTAGAAGTTCAAGGTTTTGTTTATAGATTTCAAGATTAAATGAGCCATTTTCATCTTGCATAAATTTTGTATCAAGACGGATATAGATACCACTGACACTTCCTGAATGGGGCGTAAATATACCATAAGGCATAAAATTGACAGCACGCCATCCCGTATTAAATCCTTTTCCATCTTTAAAAAGTGTTTCCGTACTGTTTTGTGTCCGTACAAAGCCATCGTTATCTGCCGGAAGGGCAGTAGGGTTGAGTGCAGGGAAGAGCCTAAAGGCATCATTTAAAATGCCACTATTGCTTACTTTGGCATCACCCCTTTTTTTGTTATACGCCTCTTGCCAGTTGTCGGTTTGAATGTATTTTTGCATATCCCAGCTATTCTCATCCATACCCAGTGCATCAAAGGCTTCGTCAAGTTTGTGTGGGGTAATCGTATTTTCCCAAGGATTTATATTTGGTGATGTGCTAAATCTATCAGCGGGGCCAAAAGCATACTCGAGTTGTAAATTTCCAATATAGGGATCCAAGCCAGCTTGTGCTAAAGAACTTCCCAGTTTTTGTCTTGCTGCTGCATTTGAATGACAAAATAGACAAGCATTTTGTGTGCCAAAAGAGGTTTCAATATAGCACTGTGCAGGAATATTTGCATAAGGGTTATCAAAAAGTGTTCTAGCCCGCAGACTTCCTTGCATCGGTGCATCATAGAAGATGGTTTCGTTCTCTTCTTGACCTGTTTCTATTTCTATTTCTGTTTCTGTTTCTGTTTTAGGCTCACTTGAGCTGCAGCCCATCAACAAAAGTCCACCTATAAAAAATAAGATGGTAAAGTGTAAATATTTTGATTTCATGATAATCCTATCTTCAGAGTTATTTTTTATAGGAGGACTTTAAGAGGCAAGAAGCCTCTTAAAATATAGAATTTATTTGAGTCCTGGCATTCCGCCGATATATCCAAAGTTTCCACCAAATCTATCAATTTGTGGTTCAAGGGCAGCCTTAAGCTCATCAGGCGTAGTTTTTGTAAAGTCCGCATGGTGTTGAGAGTTACTCATAATATATGCATGACCATTCATGTTATCCACTGTTTGAAGACCTGTACACTCTGCACCTGCAGGAACAGAAAGAATACGTGAGAGTTTCGCCGTATCTACATTATATGCCCAGACAAAGTTATTTGTATGTGTTCCACTATCTTCACCGACAAATAGTGTACGCATCTTTTCAGAGAAAGCGATGTTATCTGTATTCGCTATTTTGTCTACATGGCATGTATTTCCAACTGCATCTGTAGCTATCTCTTCACCCACAAGTCCCATAGGAGCCATGATGCTTACACCAACATACTCAGAGTCAATTCCATTACCTTCGTTATCTCTTTGTCCACCCGCAAGTGAGATTTGGTATGTTGCACCACAGTTGTTTTTTGCTACACGAATATCATCTTTAGGAAAAGAGTCATCTGCTAACATCCCTTTATCTTGGTACGAGATAGCCATATATGCTTTTTTATTTGTCTCATCAATCGCTATACCTTCCATTTTATTCCACTCCGTTGTAGCACCTCTCATTGCGGCTAAACGGCGTGGCTCTAAGAATGCAGCAACAATCTCTTTACCTGTTTTAACTTTAAGATACTCTACAGAAGTTTGTCCCGCTTTGATAGCTGTATACCCTGTAGTACTTGCACCAGCTTCTACTTCTGCAGCTGTAAGGTAGTCAAATATATCTGCAAATGTGTGTGTATCAGCCCAGCCAGAAACCTCTTGCTCTGTCGCATGACCAAGTTTAATCCACTCTAGTGTACCCGCAGCAGTTGCACTTCCATCTGCATTTGTTTGATTAAATTTTGAAGCATAGAGAGTACCAGCTGAAAGATCATTCGCTTTATCGCCCACAAACATCATCATAAATACGTTGGAGCCATCATCACCATAGAGTGCAGTTTTTCCATCTCCAAATACTTTTGACATCTCCCATGTCCCTTTACCCATAGCGTAGCGTTTGTGTAGGTCGTACGTACCATCACCTTTTACTACGACTTCTTGGTTGTATCCATAGTGGTATGGATTTGCTTCAGTAGCATTCTCAAAATAGAGTTCAGTCATAGATCTCACACCAGCCACAGTTCTTGAATCACTTGTAGTCTCAGTATAGTAGAGATCGTAGTCCTCTTCTCCACCTAAGTGTGTATTCCAAGGAGTTTGAGAACCAAAACAGAAGATCCATCCACCATGAACACTTGAGTGATCAATCGGTTTTTGATCAGCTGCAGTAAGTGAACCATCTTCACCTTGCTCTATATCTGTTAAAAGCATATTCATAGGTGCTCTTGAGTACCATCCCTCTGTTTTATAAGCTTTTACACCATCACTAAGTACATCATCATACTCTAAGTGTGAAACTAAGAAGAGTTTGTCATCTACTTTAAGAAGTGAGTTAGCATCTGGTGTTTCAGCAATCAGCGGCTCTCCATAAGGATCCATTAACGGCTCCATTTTTGCATTGTAGAGTTGTCCAGCAGCATGAGGGTTTGTCCCCACTTTTGTCTTAACATCAAAAAGAATATCATATGAGAGTGGGTAGTCTGTATACTCTGTATCGCTTGTATATACACGTGCTTTTGCTTCAGAGTATGCACGGGACATATCATCATGAGTTGAAGGTGCATCCATACCTATAAACTCTACTTTTGTAGCAGCAACACCACTTTCGCCATCATCATAATCTTGACCATCAACACCATCAACACCATCAGCACCATCTTGACCAGCCGGTCCCTGTATACCGGCTACACCATCAACACCATCTTCTCCATCAGAACAACCACTTACTACGATAGAAGCAATCAATAAAGCTGAAGCAGCAACATGTGAAATTTTCATTACCAATCCTTTGAGTATAATTTTAAACGAAGCATTGTAGAGAGTAAGGATAACAAATAAGTAACACATGAATCGTAAGTGATAACAAAAAGGTTATTGGAAGTCTCCTCTGTATTTGAAAGAACGGAGATTAATTGTGGAATTAAACTCTCTTGCTTTTTTTTAAAAATAGTTTCAAGGAGTGATGTGCTCTATGGTCTAGTGTATAATGGATATGATTTAGGTACCAAGTCAGTTGTTTCGCACTAATCCCCCTTTTTTTTGCCTCACGTTTTAATATATACTGCGGTATTTTAACGTTGGATTTTGCAAAAGAGTGGGCCAGGTTTTTTATGATTTTTGCATGTCTGTTATAACAGAGCCTTGCAAAGACAAAGGGCAGACCGGTTTTCTCATACCAGGCTTGGGCCAAGTCTATACCCTCTCCGCCGTCTAGATAGTGTTTGAGGGCAGCATCTCCTATGAGTACTCTGCCTTGCAGGTTGAGTACTTTAGTTAACTGGTTAGAGGTAGCCGAGGCTGGATCGGGCTGATGTGCTCCTTCTAAAAGTAGAACGGAATAGACTTTTTTGTTTGCAACGATGCCAAGGTCTGTACATTTATGCTTTTGTGATGTAACAGAGGAGATAAAAGCAGCATGCACTTCTCTTCTGTTGAGAGATTTGTTAATTTGGGAGGGAACTGAACGTTTATAGTGAAATGACATTTTCGATGCCGTACTGCGTAGATAACGTTTTAAGAAGAGTTGAAAGGGTAAAAGATTGAGATAAGAGATTGAACCAAATAACATACCTCTCCCTTTTTAAGCATGATTATACCAAACAAGATTTATAATTTCCCACATAATGATAGGAGAATTTTCTCATGATAAAAGTAGAGTTCTTAGGTCCCATCGGAAAGGCACCCATAGAGATTGATGCTGAAACCTTAGCCGATGTTTCAGAAAAATTAAAAGAAGACGACACACTGAGCACGTGGTTAGATAAGTGTGCAGTCGCACTGAATGATGTGATGGTGCATGATGTAGATACCGTACTTCAAGATGGTGACAGAGTCTCCATTTTACCTCCTGTGTGTGGTGGCTAAGCGTGGAGCTTTATCACAGTCCTTTAGAAATCAAAGAGATATGCAGCAGATGGATGGATGAAGAGGCAACTTCAAATTACGGGGCATATATTCCGTTTATCGGAACGATACGGGCAGAAGATGGCATTGAAGCACTTAGTTTTGATATTTATGAACCGATTTTGCGACAATGGTTTGATGCATGGCAGAAAAAAGCGAAAGAGAGAGGTGCTGTAGTAAAAATGGCACACGCTATAGGGGATGTCCCTGTGCATACCTCGTCGTATATCTCTGCAGTGTTTTCACCTAAACGTAGGGTAGCGCTTGAACTCATAGATGCATTTGTAGAAGATTTTAAAGCCAATGCCCCTATATGGAAATATGATGTGAAAAACGGTGAGCGGATCTATGCTGCTGACAGAAGCACCCCTATGGAGGGTGCAGGGCTTTTAAAATAAGGAATAGAATGCTTCACTTTGATGAATCAATCAAGATTATACAAAATCTTGTGATTAATAACTATAAAACAAAAAAACTCTATGTAGTAGATGCTTTAGGGTATGTGCTTGCAGAAGATATCATTGCCGATCATAACTCTCCAGAGTTTCCTACTTCTGCGATGGATGGATATGCAATACTTCATGAAGATATGGCTTTAGGTACTCTCAATATTGCAAGTATCAACCCTGCAGGTTTCGCACCTCAAGAAGAGATCATTGGGGGTACATGTATTAAAACATTTACAGGTTCTCTTATGCCTCATGGCGCGGATACACTGATTCCCATAGAAAATGTAGAGGTGAATGGAGATGAAATCATCATCAATGAAGAGGTAGCACAAGGTTTTTCCGTACGTGATGTAGGTGAGAATTATGCGAAAGGGCAAATGCTTATTCCTAAAGGAACAAAAATTGATTTTCCTCAAATAGGTGTTCTGGCTAGTCTCAATATTGCTAATGTCACCGTGTATGAAAAGCCAATCGTATCAATACTCTCTACCGGTTCAGAACTGCTTGAACTTGGAGAAGAGCAGAGCAATGATGCCCAAATACGCTCTTCAAATAATTATATTTTAGAAGCAATTGTCAATAAGTATGATGGTGTACCTTTGCAATTAGGGTGTATCAAAGATGATAAAGAGACGATTAAGAGAGAAGTATCAAATGCTCTGAAAAAGTCTGATATCGTTGTGACTACAGGTGGTGTGAGTGTCGGTGATTTTGATTTTGTGAAAGATGTGATTGAGGAGCTGGGGTGTGATGTGCTTTTTAAAGGGGTACGTGTGAAACCGGGTCAGCATATCATGGTAGCCAGAAAAGAGGATACGTTTATTATCGGGTTACCCGGATTTGCATACTCTTCTACGGTGACAGCACTACTCTATCTTGTGCCGCTGATAGCCAAACTGCAGCAAGGGAAAAGTGCTTTAGATAGTGTAAAAGCAACACTAAAAGAGCCTTTTGTCAAGCGGGCCAAAAAAGCAGAGTTCACTGCATGTAATGTGAATCTTCTACAGGGTAAATACTTCGTGGACTTTAAAGATAAAAAAGTCGGCTCCTCTGCAATACTTACCAATATGCTTGGTAGTGTTGCACTGCTTCAGACTTCAGAAGATGATACTTCCAAAGCAGCTGACGAGGAAGTGACTGTTCTCTTACTTAAATCTTAAAGTGCCAGGATGGATTCTCTGGCTTTAAGAAACATCGCAAAGTCCGATGCTGTTTTACAACCCATTTTAATTGCGTAACTGAGTAATTCTTTATTTTTTGAGTAAACCATTTTCATTCCTTTTTATTTTAAATATCTCAAATTGTAAATAAATTAATTAATATTGTTTAATAATATCTCAAATTGTCATATTTTAAGAAGTAAGGGCTATACTTACTTATAGTTTATATTGAAAAGGAGTTTCCATGTTAATATTAGGTGAGATTATAGAAAAACTGAAAGATGTACTCTCTGAAAGCACTATTGGTAAAAAGGTTTTTGATAAGGATGTTGCAAGAGCATTGAGTATCCCTCAATCTACTTTTGCAACCATGAAAAAAAGAAATTCAATTCCTTATGAGGAGATTTTGGAATTTTGTGCCATGAAGAAAATCTCTGTAAACTGGCTCTTCTTTGATCAGGCAGTAGATATGTTAAAAGAGGAGACGGAGAAATTTTTTCAAGTACGCTACTTTTCGGATATCCGTGCTAGTGCAGGCGGAGGAGCAGAAGTATTTGATGCGAACTATGAGACCCTTACTATAGATGAAAAGATTATGCATAGTATGGTGGGTTTAGGGAATACACAACTCGAAGCCATTCATGTGGATGGTGAATCTATGGAACCTACACTGCAAGACGGGAGCATTGTTTTTATAGACAGGGCAAAAACCAATATCAACAAGAACGGTATTTTTATTGCATCCACTACGGGAGGATTGTTTATCAAACGTATTCAGCAACGTGCAGATGGAATGATCGAACTTATCTCAGATAACAGTATGTATCCTCCACAGGCTATCAGGGTTGATGATGTGAAGATTGTAGGGAAAGTGGTTGGGAATATTGAATCACTTTAACCTAAATGTATTAGGGCACTTTTAAACACTATTTTTAGTCATTCTATTGCATAATGGGGAAGAATTATAACAAAATGAACAAAAGGCGGTATGGAAACGATGTTAAAAATGAATGATGATGTAGAAGGTGCGTTAAGAGAGTATCTTAAATTATTGGATGAAGAAGAGTATTTTGAGGCGCATGAAGTGTTAGAGGAAGCATGGCACCCTTTACGTTTAAAAAAGCATCCTCTTGCAAATCTTGTCAAAGGGTTTATTAATGGGGCGATTGCTTTTGAACACATCAAACGAAATCGAAACAATGTACAAAAAAAAGCGCAAAAAGTACTCTCCTCCTATGAGAGGTATAAACATTTATGTACAGAAGATGTTGAACATACAGCATTATTTAAACAGGCTTCACAGAAGATAGAAGCATTGAAGCAAAAGCATGCTGAGATATTTTGATGTATTGGTATCATGCAACAACTAAACACTCTTACAACTCTGTTCGCACCAATCCCAACCGTTTGGCATGGGAAGATCAGCCGAGCACCTATAAGAACTATCCGCATAGTTTTAAAAAAGTTAAATTAAATTTAGATCATGAAGAGGATAATTTTCTCTATTACATTGCGGGATTAACCGCTAAAAAGTCTTATCCTAGTGGAGAGTACTATCTGCGTATCAACCCTAGTGCTGGGGCTTTATATCCTAATGAACTCTATTTTCAATCTAGAGGGGTTGAGGGCAGAGAAGATGGTATCTATCATTATGAAGTGAGTAGCGCTTCTTTGACTTTGTTACAAAGTTTGAACAATGCTCAGGGATTGGAACCCTATTTTGGATACAAAACAGAGATGTGCGGCTATCTTTTTTTAGTCTCGGCAATCTACTATCGTTCATCTTGGAAATATAAAAATCGTGCCTTTCGTTACTGTTTATTGGATGCAGGACATCTTCTAGGAAGCATCGAAGCCTCTGCACTACTTAAGTCACAGTCAGTAGTTGTTCAATATCGTATTGAACGCGAAAAGCTTAACCGTATGTTTGGCTTTGCAAACAAAGAGTGGTTTTTAGCAGGTGCGTCTATGGCAACACCTATGGTAGGGACAGTAGCGAAAGCCATTGAGTTTGAACTTCCCTATGTTGAGGGAAGCAGAAGTTTTGAACAAAACAGAGTCATAGAACAGGCATATGATGAGAGTATGCATTTAACCTCTTGTACTTCTCAAATAGAGTCAGCGAAATTTAGTTATGAGCCTGTGAAACTGCAAGAGACACTTTTTAAGCGTCGTTCTCAACGCGGATTCAACGGAGGAGCCATCACAAAGGGAGAGTTTCACACGATATGTGATGCCCTTTATCAACCCATTCCATCAGATTGTGATGAAGAGGTTCAGATCTATATGGTGATGAACCGAGTTTTGGATATGCCCATTGGCCTTTATAAAGAGGGTAGGTATCTTAGTTACGGGGATTATGCTCAAAAAGCCGGCTATCTTTCACTTGAACAGTACACCCTATCTGAGCAGGGGGCAGTAGCATTTTTTCTCACTTCCAAGTCAGAAAACTATCAAGCCCTTTATCAAAAGGCAGGCATTATTGGACAGAGACTTTATGTGTGTGCAGAGTATCTTGATATCGGTTGTTCAGGGATAGGTGCCTACTATGATGATGAAGTCAATGCCTTTGTGGGAAATGATGAGATGGTACTTTATGCTTTAGCTATTGGCAAGTAATATAATAATTTTATGTTATAAGTATCATAAGTTTTTGCATATTTTGATACAATGTCAAAAAACTAAAGGATATTTATGAATCGACTACCTTGGTGGATGGGTGGCATTTTAATGTCAGGACTATTACTGATGACATTTTCTGTGTATGGTGCAGACAGACCTATAGGTGCATCGACGTATGTATCATATTTTGCAGGAATCATTTTTGATTTGGACCCTGCTGAATATTCGTACTTGAGAGAAATCAGAGATTCTGGTGCATGGGAAGGGGTGATGCTCTTTGGTGTACTCTTTGGCGGGTTTATTACCTCTGTCTTTTTAACGAAAACATTTCGTTTCTCACTCATTCCTAGCGGTTGGAAAAAATATAAAAATCATTCAATTATTTCGCGTTTATTGTGGAGCTTCTTCTCAGGTTTCATTATGATCATTGGTGCAAGACTTGCAGGAGGGTGTACTTCGGGACACTTTATGTCAGGAATGAGTCAGATAGCAATCTCTGCGATGATCTTTGGTGTGGTAGTGATGGCAACTTTGGTCATCACGGGAAAACTCTTTTATAATATAAAGGATAACGCATGAGGATAGTGGTTGAGACAGCAGGGGATGATTTTGCATCACGTATTGCTCAAATGTTTGAAAATGTGATTCATCAGGGGCATGGTTCTTTAGTATTGGTATTTCTTATAGGGATTATCTTTGGAGGAATCATTCAGTACACAAGGGTAGATAAATTTGAGAAAATAGCAGGGTTTTCCATGCTCAAAGATACGATTATCCCCAAGATGCTTTTTCTTACGGTAGGACTTACGAGTATTGGGCTCTATTTTATGATCGATGCAGGGGTTGCGAGTTACCATGTAAAGCCGATTATATGGCAGGGGCTCATCATAGGCGGGATTTTGTTTGGAATCTCTATGGCTATTTTAGGTAAATGTCCCGGAACAGGCCCTGTGTCTATCGCAGAAGGTCGTATAGATGTACTCATCGGTGCGATTGGAGGGTTATTAGGTGGGCTGGTATTCACACTCTATTATGATGATATTTTTCATCCTTTAATGGGAAAAAGTTCAGGAAACCTTACTTTACCTGAACTCTTCCCCGGCAGTGAAGAGACAGTGGTATTGATTTTTGGTCTGCTTGTGACACTTGTGGCAATACTCATTCCCAAAGTTGAGTTAGAAGATGAAGAGGAGAATAGACGCTTAGGAGAGGATAAGAAAGATTAATTTTTAAACCCATATCCTAAAGCAGCGATATGTTTACGAAGCATATCGGGGATATCTCCTTGAAATTCCAAAGCGTTCTCCTTTATGGTACCGCCGGTACCTAATTTCTTTTTAAGTGTTTTCAATAAGGCTTGTAATGTCTCTTTTTTGAGATAAAAAGGTTGCACAAGGGTTACGCTTTTGCCTCTTCGTTTCTCTTTTGCAAAGTAAAGTTGATGTTGATTGGGTGCTTTTATCTCTGTGACAACTTTTTTAGAGGGTTTTTCTTTATTGTCCGATACCCACCCCTCCTCAAAATTTGCACCCATTTCAAATAGATTCTTTTTCATATAATTGCTCCTAATTGTAGTTTGTATCAAAGAGTATGCCAAGGATGACCATGAGAGTAAGTAAGAAAATGAATATTTTATAAAGTGTATCATCGCTAGGCAGTTTCATCTCTTTCCTTTTACTTGTCTATTGTATAGACGATTTCAGTTTTATTCTTTTTAGTCTGTATCTCATGAATACTCAAGCCTTCTATAGGGAGTTTCATAAACTCTTCCATTGTTTTGATACCCGCCTTGGCTATTTCTCGTAAGACAATACCTCTATAGGCTTTTGCCCAGTGACTCACTACTTTACCGTTTTTGATGAACTTTAGCGTAGTGTAGGGTTTTGTAGGTTTGTAAAACTTATCGTAAAACCCTGCACGTAGATCAAGTATCTCTTCATCTTTTAAGTATGCTTCCATGAGATGTGTCGAATGTTCATTATAAAACTTCTCCGTTTTAATGTCAGCAACCGCCTCACCCTGTTTTAGTTTATACTCTGGTATAAGATCTGACGCTAGTATTGGGCCAAAGAGGTTAGAGAAGAGAATCACATTTGTATCTATATAGTTTTTCTCAGAAGCATTGAGTGCTTCATACCCAAGGTAGTCAAAGGCAACACCGGTATAACGTTCTATAGATTTCATGGTCAGTTCGTGGATGATGTCTTTTTTGTGTTTTAGTATGTCAGCTTCTTTTTTAATGCCAAACATTTTAGAGAGTACTTGCATATCTCCTTGTTGTAATACATTGGTATATGCATGTAAGAGTTTCATACGGTGAGGTGCTAATGCATTAAAAAGAAGTGTTGTTGGATCAAAGGAGAGCGCTCCTCCTGATTTTTTAGTTTCACTTGGGGCCAGGAGTATTTTCATAGTAGATGCCTATTCTGTACGGATTTAATAGCATGTATTCTAATGAAATTAACTAAAAAAAAGAAATTTTAAATTTTTTTACAAAAACCCTTGACATATAAAAATTATTTGTCTATAATTCCCGTCCATTTTAAGTGTAAAAACTTCTAATGAGATGGCGCTGGTGTAGCTCAGCTGGCTAGAGCAGCTGATTTGTAATCAGCAGGTCGGGGGTTCGAGTCCCTTCACCAGCTCCATAAAATATAATTATCAGTGTTTGTACCAATCAAAACAACAAACAAAATAAGTGGTGAGTTACTCAAGCGGCCAACGAGGGCAGACTGTAAATCTGCTGACTATGTCTTCGAAGGTTCGAATCCTTCACTCACCACCATAGATGTTAAGTTGCATAAAGACGCGGGCGTAGCTCAGTGGCTAGAGTTCCTGCCTTCCAAGCAGGCTGTCGAGGGTTCGAATCCCTTCGCCCGCTCCATGATTAGGGAGCTGTGTGAATTATGTACTTCACATATCTATTATTAACTTCAGCAGATGGTTTATGCGATTAGTCGCTTCTACTTATATGCTACTAATAATCTCAAACAAAATTGATCAATAACTGTTTTTAAATAACTAGAACTACCTAAAGTAGTATATTGCCCATATGGCTCAGGGGTAGAGCACTTCCTTGGTAAGGAAGAGGTCGTGAGTTCAAGTCTCACTATGGGCTCCAGCACCAAAGTATGGACAAAAGTATTACATCTGTGTAATAGTTCTGTCCATAGTAGGTTAAGAACAATTCAGGTATAATATTGCCTTTAAATCATTTTACGCTAGGAGAATAGCATGGCTAAAGAAAAATTCGAACGAAACAAACCGCATGTTAACATCGGTACTATTGGTCACGTTGACCACGGAAAAACGACATTGACAGCTGCAATTACAATGTGTCTTGGACTTAAAAATGGTCAAGCTACTATGGATTATGATCAAATCGATAATGCTCCAGAAGAGAGAGAAAGAGGAATCACCATTGCTACTTCTCACGTAGAATATGAAACAGAGACCAGACACTATGCTCACGTTGACTGTCCGGGTCACGCCGATTATGTTAAAAACATGATTACCGGTGCTGCTCAAATGGATGGTGCTATTCTTGTAATTGCTTCAACAGATGGACCAATGGCGCAAACAAGAGAGCACATTCTCCTTTCTAAGCAAGTAGGTGTTCCATATATCGTTGTATTCTTGAACAAAGAGGACCAACTTGATGATGAAGATAAAGAAGAGATGTTAGAGCTTGTAGAGATGGAAGTACGTGAACTTCTTGAAGAGTATGACTTTCCAGGTGATGATACACCAATCGTAGCTGGTTCTGCATATCAAGCGCTTGAAGAAGCTAAAGCTGGTACAGCGGGTGAGTGGTCAGAAAAAATCTATGCACTTATGGATGAAGTAGATGCTTATATCCCTGAGCCAGTAAGAGAGACGGATAAAGATTTCCTTATGGCAATTGAAGATGTATTTACTATTCAAGGTCGTGGTACAGTTGTAACTGGTAAAGTTGACAAAGGTACTGTATGTGTTGGGAATGAAGTTGAAATCGTTGGTATTAAAGATACGCAAAAAACAACTGTAACTGGTGTTGAAATGTTCCGTAAAGAGATGGATTGTGGAGAAGCTGGTGATAACTGTGGTGTTCTTATCCGTGGTATTGATAAAGAGAATGTACAAAGAGGTATGGTTCTTTGTAAGCCAGGTTCAATCACACCTCATACAAAATTTGAAGCAGAGATTTATGTTCTTACGAAAGAGGAAGGTGGAAGACACACGCCATTCTTTAATAACTATAGACCACAGTTTTACGTTCGTACAACAGATGTAACAGGTTCAGTTCAACTTCAAGAAGGTACTGAAATGGTTATGCCAGGGGATAATGTTAAAATTAATGTTGAACTTATCGCTCCAGTTGCACTTGATGAAGGTACTAAGTTTGCTATCCGTGAAGGTGGTAGAACAGTTGGTGCAGGTGTTGTTTCTAAGATTATTGCTTAATAACACCAGTGTAGAGGAGAGTTCCTCTACACATTTATCATAGGAGATAACAATGAGAGAAACCGTTCACTTAGGTTGTGAAAAGTGTACAAGACGTAACTATCACACCAATAAAAACAAAAAAACGACAACAGAGAAACTTGCACTTAAAAAATATTGTAAATGGTGTAAATGCCATACAGTACATAAAGAGATGAAGCTGTAATCGGAGACTTTTGTTATATACTATTGGTACTGTCCAATAGTATTTTTCGTTAGGCCAATAGCTCAGTTGGTAGAGCACTGGTCTCCAAAACCAGGTGCCGTGGGTTCGAGTCCCTCTTGGCCTGCCACAATAATAAGGTAACATAATATGGGAAAAATTTCAACATTTATAACACACGCGAGAGCGGAGCTTCATAAAGTTATATTTCCAACAAAAGTACAAGTAAGACAAGCATTTTTAGCAGTTGTTCTCGTAGTAACTGTGATATCAATATTTTTAGCATTGGTTGACTTTTTGATGTCATCAATCGTATCATCAGTTTTATAGGACAAACAATGGCTTTTCAATGGTATGCAATTCAAACGTATTCAGGATCTGAACAATCTGTAAAAAGAGCAATAGAGCAACTTGTCATAGATCATGGTATTGAAGAGAAAGTTGAACGTATTGTAGTTCCAACAGAAGAAGTAATTGAAGTGAAGAATGGTCAGAAGAAAATTACAGAGAGAACACTCTACTCGGGGTATGCTTTCGCACATATAGATCTGGATACTGATCTTTGGCATAAGATACAATCTTTACCAAGAGTATCTAGATTTATCGGTGAACAAAAGACACCTACTGCATTGGCAGAAGCCGATGTTAGAAATATTTTAGAAAAAATGGAGAAGAAGTCTGCACCAAGACCAAAAGTCGATTTTGAGACAGGGGAGATGGTTCGTATTGTTGATGGATCATTTGCAAACTTTACAGGTATGGTAGAAGAGTATGATCTTGACCATGGAAAGTTAAAGTTAAATGTTTCTATTTTTGGTAGAAATACACCTGTAGAGATTCTCTATACCCAAGTAGAGAAGATCATCTAGTCTTTTCTCACAAAGACTTTAAACTCATAGTGAAAAGTGATTATAAAAACTCACAGAGGCATTCAAATACGATATTGTGAGAAAAATTTGAAAAGAATTCTCTTTCTTTTCATATAGATAAATTTAATAGAAGGAAGAACAGATGGCAAAAAAAATTGCTTTTAAGTTTAAAATGATGATCCCCGCTGGGGCAGCAAATCCATCACCTCCAGTAGGTCCTGCATTAGGGCAACGTGGTGTAAATATTATGGAGTTTTGTAAAGCATTTAATGAAAAAACAAAAGACAAATCAGGATTTACAATTCCTGTCATTGTAACGGTTTATGCAGATAAAAGTTTTACATTTGTAACTAAACAGCCACCAGCTAGTGATTTGATTAAAAAGGCAGCTGGTATTAAAAAAGGTACAGATAATCCTCTTCTTAATAAAGTTGGAACGATTACTAAAGCAAAACTTGATGAAATCATTGATCAAAAAATTGCTGACCTTAATACAAATGACAGAGAGATGGCTGCAAATATTATTGCTGGTTCTTGTAGAAGTATGGGTGTTGAAATCGTAGACTAGTCTTTTGATAAAAGACAATCATAACCACATGATTATAAAATGTGGGAGCATATAAAGCGGAGAAATAAAATGGCAAAAAAACCAAGTAAAAGAAGAGAAGCACTACTAAAAAAAGTAGATGCAGCTAAATTATATAGTGTTGATGAAGCGATGACAACACTTAAAGATCTTAAGTCAGCAAAATTTGATGAGACGATAGAAGTTGCACTCAATTTAAATGTAGATCCAAGACATGCGGATCAGATGGTAAGAGGATCAGTGGTACTTCCTAACGGAACGGGTAAAAGTGTTAGGGTTGCAGTATTTGCAAAAGATGCAAAAGCAGATGAAGCAAAAGCCGCGGGTGCTGATATTGTCGGTGCTGCAGATTTGATTGAAGAGATTCAAGCGGGTAACATTAATTTTGATACGGTTATCTCTACCCCTGATATGATGGGTGTACTTGGTAAAGTAGCAAGAATACTTGGTCCAAAAGGCCTTATGCCAAACCCTAAAACAGGGACAGTAACAATGGATGTAACTAAAGCTGTCACTGAAGCAAAGGGTGGAAAAGTGAACTTTAGGGTAGATAAAAAAGGTAATATCCACGCAGGAATCGGAAAAATATCTTTTTCGCAGGAAGCAATTAAGCAGAACTTTGAAACACTGATTCAAACAGTAAATAAAGCAAAACCGGCATCTGCAAAAGGTAGATATATTACCAATGCAGCAATATCTCTTACAATGAGTCCCTCTATTACATTGGATGCATCAGAAGTAATGGAGATGAAATAAGTGAATGGATGCGGCTTAGGCTGCATTGATTATTTTTAATAGAAGAGTATTTTGGATACTTTTCTCTTGAGAGTAATTTTTACTGCTCATAATCTTAGATTTAAGATAAAAGGGGTGAAAGCTTAATTAATCTATTTGAAAGAGTAGATGTGTAGGAGTATCCTATACCCTTTTAGAGATCGGAAGGAGAATAAATGACTAGAACGAGAAAAGAAGAGTTAGTTAGCCAAATGACGGCAGAGTTTAAAGATGCTGGTGCGATTATCGTTTGTGATTACAAAGGTATGACAGTTGAACAACTTGAAATTGTGAGAAACTATGCAAAAGATGAAGAGACTAAAGTACAAGTTGTAAAAAATAGACTTGCACGTATTGCACTCAAAAATGCAGGATGTGAAGATATTGAATTTACAGATACAAATCTTGTAATTTGGGGTGAATCACAAATTTTACCTTGTAAAATAGCAGATAAAGCAGGAAGTGAATTTAAAGATACTTTTAAAATCAAAACAGGTTTAATTGAGAGTAAAGTTGCTGATATGGCAACGATCAATGCTATGGCTACACTTCCAGATAGAGATACCCTTATCGGTATGCTTCTTAATGTTTGGAATGCTCCGGTACAAAACTTTACAATTGGTATGGATGCACTCTCTAAAAAATTAGAAGAAGAAGCGTAGAGTGGTGAGAGCCACAAGGCTCTTTTTATTTTGAAAATGCATAGGCATTTATAAACATAATTTTAAGGAATTAAAAATGGCAACAACTAAAGAAGATGTTCTTGAGTTTATCTCAAACATGTCAGTACTTGAGCTTTCTGAGCTTGTAAAAGAATTTGAAGAAAAATTTGGTGTATCTGCACAAGCAACAGTGGTTGCAGGTGGTGGTGGTGCAGCAGCTGAAGCAGTTGAGGAGCAAACAGAGTTTAATGTTGTACTTACAGATGCAGGTGCTAAGAAAATCAATGCGATTAAAGTGGTAAGAGCAATTACTGGTCTTGGTCTTAAAGAGGCAAAAGCTGCGGTTGAAGATGTTCCGTCTGTACTTAAAGAAGCTGTTTCTAAAGAAGAAGCTGAAGAGTTCAAAAAACAAATTGAAGAAGCAGGCGCTTCTTGTGAACTTAAATAATTCATTTTATTTAAGAGAGTTTAGGCATACTGCCTAAACTCAACCCATCTACTTAGGTACTCATAAAAGCTATTCCGAGACATTTCATACCCTCATCTAATAGTTTCTTTGTGTATCTAACCATGTTAGAGTTATTCTAAACTGAACGATATTTATTAAATCATTAAAATTAACACCATTACAAGGACAAATATGCTAAATTCTTTGCATTCTGGTAACAGACTTCGTGTTGACTTCTCAAAAACACCTAGAGAAATTGAAATCCCAAATCTACTCCAACTTCAACAAAAAAGTTATGAAAACTTTTTGATGTTAGGTGAAAAAGATAGAAAAAACTCTACTTTAGAAAAAGTATTCAGATCCTCATTTCCTATTCACGATCAACAAAACAGATTAACCCTGACTTATAAAAACTCTGAAGTGGTTAAACCAAAATATACGGTAAGAGAGTGTATGGAGAGAGGATTAACCTATTCGGTCTCTCTTAAAATGAATATTGCTTTAACGATTTGGAACAGAGATGAAAAGACGGGTGAAAAGCTAGATCCCAAAGAGATTAAAGAGCAGGCAGTTTTTGTACGTGATATCCCTTTGATGACAGATAGAACCTCATTTGTGGTTAACGGGGTTGAGAGAGTTATTGTCAATCAGCTACACCGTTCACCGGGTGTTATCTTTAAAGAAGAAGAGGGAACGACTGCGGGTGCTGGTATGCTTTACTCTGCTCAGATCATTCCTGACCGTGGTTCATGGCTCTATTTTGAGTATGACTCTAAAGATATACTTTATGCCCGTATCAATAAGAGAAGAAAAATTCCAGTCACGATTCTCTTTAGAGCACTAGACTACTCTAAAGACGACATCGTTAAATTATTTTATGTCACTAAAGAAATCACGATTAAAGATAATAGGTTTTTAGTAAAATTTGATGCAAATGATTTTTCCGGAAGAGCCGATTATGACGTGAGGGATATTGATGGAAATATCGTCGTAAATGCAGGAAAAAGGCTGACGAAGAGAAAATCACAGCAGCTTGTTGCTGAGGGCCTTGAGTGGATTGAGTATCCTCTTGAAGTACTTTTAGAAAGACACTTGGCTTCACCTGTTATCGATCAAGAGAGCGGGGAAGTACTATATGATGTGGTTACACCGTTAGATGAAGCAAAACTCAAAAAGATGATAGAGCAGGGTATTGATAAGATTGAGGTAATTAATGATCTAGCAGAGGGTGCGGATATGTCCATTATCAATGCATTTATTGCTGACGGTGAGAGTTTAAGACTCTTAAAGCAGACAGAGCAGATTGATGATGAAAATGTACTTTCAGCCATACGTATCTATAAGGTAATGAGACCCGGAGAGCCTGTTACTCCTGAAGCGGCTAAAGCATTTTTAAGACAGCTTTTCTTTGATCCTGAGCGTTATGACCTTACAAAAGTAGGGCGTATGAAAATGAACCACAAATTAGGTTTGGACATACCTGAATATGCTACGGTTTTGACTGCGGAAGATCTTATCAATACGGTAAAATATCTTGTGAAGGTCAAAAATGGTCAAGGTCACATTGATGACAGAGACCATTTGGGGAACAGAAGAATTAGGGCAATTGGTGAGCTTTTAGGAAATGAGCTACATAATGGTCTCGTGAAGATGCAAAAAGCGATACGTGACAAGATGACAACGGTTTCGGGTACACTCGATGAGTTGATGCCACATGACTTAGTCAACTCTAAAATGATTACCAATACGATTTTAGAGTTCTTCTCATCGGGACAATTGTCTCAATTTATGGATCAGACGAATCCTCTTTCTGAAGTGACACATAAAAGAAGACTCTCTGCACTTGGAGAAGGTGGTCTTGTGAAAGAGCGAGCTGGATTTGAAGTGAGGGATGTACACCCTACGCATTATGGAAGGATTTGTCCGATAGAGACGCCTGAGGGACAGAATATTGGTCTGATCAACACACTCGCTACATATTCTAAAGTAAATGAACACGGGTTTATTGAAGCACCGTATAAAGTGGTAAAAGATTGTCAGGTTACCGATGAAATCATTTATATTACAGCAACCCAAGAAGAGGATAAGTGTATCGCTCCTGCTTCAACACTTGTGAGTGAAGAGGGGCGTATTGTTGAGGATCTTATTGAGACAAGATTAAATGGAAATATCGAATTGAATGAGGCCAAGAGGGTCGATCTAATTGATATCTCTCCGTTAATGATCTCAGGATCGGCAGCCGCGTTGATTCCATTCTTGGAGCATGATGATGCAAACCGTGCTTTGATGGGTTCAAACATGCAACGTCAAGCAGTGCCACTGCTTAAAACAGAGGCGCCAGTTGTGGGGACAGGAATGGAAGCGATTGTATCTCGTGATGCATGGGAGGCTGTCAAAGCGAAACGACCAGGTACGGTTGAAAAAGTAGATGGTAAAAATATCTATATTATGGGTGAAGATGATAATGGTGTATTTATTGATCATTATCCACTTGAAAAAAATATGAGAACCAACCAGAATACGACTTTTACACAAGTGCCTATTGTAAAACTCGGTGATAAAATTTCTGCAAAGCAAGTGATTGCTGATGGTGCAAATATGGATCAGGGTGAACTTGCAATCGGTAAAAATATTATGGTTGCCTTTATGCCGTGGTATGGATATAACTATGAGGATGCGGTGATTATCTCTGAAAAAATCATTCGTGAAGATACTTTTACTTCGGTACATACTTATGAGAAAGAGGTAGAGGCCAGAGAGCTTAAACATGGTACGGAGGAGATCACACGTGATATCCCGAATATTCGCGAAGATGAGCTACTGCATCTTGATGAGTCGGGTATCGTTGAAATAGGTACCTATGTGAAACCGGGAATGATTCTTGTGGGGAAAGTAAGCCCTAAAGGTGAGATTAAACCTACACCTGAAGAGAGACTGCTAAGAGCAATCTTCGGTGAAAAAGCGGGACATGTGGTCAATAAGTCACTCTATTGTCCTGCCTCTATGGAGGGTGTAGTTGTTGATATCAAAGTCTTTACAAAAAAAGGGTATGAGAAGGATGCACGTGCCATTCAAGCGTATGAAGAGGAGAAAGCTGCCTTAGACGGTGATCATCATGACCAACTTTTAATGATAGACAGGGAGGAGATTTTACGTATTTCGAACTTCCTTTCAAGACAAGAATTAATTTCAGATGTGACGATAGGAAGCAGCGAATATACGGCCGGATCGAAAATTCCCGAAGAGACGATTAAAGAGGTGAATAGATTTGCCCTTAGAGGGGTGGTTCAATCTTATGAAAGTTCAGTGCAAAATGAGTATGAGTCACTGAAAAACTATTTCCTTAAGCAGAAGAAAAGATTAAAAATTGATCATGAAGATAAACTATCTGTATTAGAAAAAGATGATATTCTTCCTTCAGGTGTGACTAAACTGGTCAAAATCTATATTGCAACCAAGAGAAAGCTCAAAGTGGGTGATAAAATGGCGGGACGACACGGAAACAAAGGTATTGTTTCCAATATCGTACCGGAAATTGATATGCCGTATATGGCAGATGGCAGACCGGTCGATCTTATTTTGAATCCACTTGGTGTACCTTCTCGTATGAACATCGGACAGATTCTTGAAGTACACCTTGGTCTTGTAGGTAAAAGATTGGGTGAGCAGATCGAAGAGATGTTTGCAAATCAGCAAGAAGATTTCCTTGGAGCACTTAGAGCAAAAATGATTGCTATCGCAGATGTAGCAAAACTGATGAAGGCAAAAGAGTTGCTTGGAAATATGAGTGATGAAGAGCTATTAAAGTATGGTAGAGATTGGTCAAGAGGCGTCAAGTTCGCTGCACCTGTGTTTGAGGGAGCAAATCAGGCAGAGTTTGATACGTTATTTGAGATGGCTAAGGTTGACAGTGACGGAAAGATGCAACTCTTTGACGGTAAAACAGGTGAAGAGATGATAGAGAGAGTCAATGTTGGGTATATGTATATGCTGAAACTTCACCACTTGGTGGATGAGAAAGTGCATGCACGTTCTACAGGACCATACTCTCTTGTAACACAGCAGCCAGTTGGGGGTAAAGCACTCTTTGGTGGACAAAGATTTGGTGAGATGGAGGTGTGGGCGCTTGAAGCATATGGTGCATCACATATTCTTAAAGAGATGTTGACGATTAAATCCGATGATGTTGATGGTCGTGCAAGGGCATATAGAGCAATCACTAAAGGTGAGTCTGTACCTGAGTCAGGGGTACCTGAAACAATGTTCGTATTGACTAAAGAGCTTCAGGCACTTGGACTTGATACAGAACTCTATGAGAGTAAAAAAGAATTGGAGGGTGAAAATGAGTAAGTTTTTAGAGAATTTAACACCAATAGATTTAAACAGCGAAGAGAGACCAAAGGATTTGGCAGCGTTGCAACTGAGAGTTGCAAGCCCTGAAAAAGTGCTTTCGTGGAGTTATGGTGAAGTCAAAAAACCAGAAACAATTAACTATAGAACCCTCAAACCAGAAAGAGACGGACTTTTTTGTGCAAAAATATTTGGTCCTATCAGAGACTATGAGTGTCTTTGTGGTAAATACAAAAAAATGCGTTATAAGGGTGTAGTATGTGAAAAGTGTGGTGTTGAAGTCACGACATCTAAAGTAAGAAGAAACCGTATGGGACATATTGACCTTATTGCTCCTGTGGCACATATCTGGTATGTCTCTTCTCTTCCTTCGCGTATTGGTACACTTTTGGGTGTAAAGATGAAAGATCTTGAGAGAGTACTTTATTATGAAGCTTATATTGTTAAAACAGCAGGAGAAGCATCGTATGATTCTGAAGGATTAAATCCATTAGCTAAATATGATGTATTGAATGAAGAACAATATCAGCAAATTATGCAACGCTTTGCAGACACTGAGTTGGATGCTAGAATGGGTGGTGAGATTATTCAGGAGCTTCTTGCTGATCTTGATCTTGTAGATATGTTTGCACAACTCAAAGAAGATATTCAGGCAACAAAATCTGAAGCGAAAAGAAAGACGATTGTAAAACGTCTAAAAGTGATTGAAGCATTTTTACATTCAGGAAACAGACCAGAGTGGATGATGTTAACGCAACTACCGGTACTTCCGCCGGATTTAAGACCACTTGTAAGTCTTGATGGGGGTAAATTTGCCGTTTCAGATGTGAATGACCTGTATAGAAGAGTCATTAACCGTAATCAACGTTTGAAAAGATTGGTTGAACTTGATGCACCTGAAATTATTGTACGAAATGAAAAGCGTATGCTTCAAGAAGCTGTTGATGCACTTTTTGACAATGGTAGACGTGGAAATGCTGTAAAAGGTGCGAACAAAAGACCCTTGAAGTCACTTTCCGAAGTGATTAAAGGTAAGCAAGGGCGTTTCCGTCAAAACCTTCTTGGTAAGCGGGTTGACTTCTCTGGACGTTCGGTGATTATTGTGGGACCAGACTTACGTATGGATCAGTGTGGATTGCCTAAGAAAATGGCAATCGAACTCTTTAAGCCGCACTTGATGGCAAAACTTGAAGAGAAGGGGTATGCCACTACCCTTAAGCAAGCCAAGAAGATGATTGAAAAACAGGAGAATGAAGTATGGGAGTGTTTAGAAGAGGTTGTTGAAAATTATCCAATACTTCTTAACCGTGCACCAACGCTGCACAAGCTTTCAATTCAAGCATTCCATCCAAGATTGATTGAGGGTAAAGCGATACAGTTACACCCACTTGTATGTTCTGCCTTTAATGCTGACTTTGATGGGGATCAGATGGCGGTACACGTGCCGCTTTCAGATGAAGCAATTGCTGAAGCAAAAGTATTAATGCTCGCATCTATGAATATTTTGCTTCCTGCCTCAGGTAAAGCGATTGCCGTACCGTCTCAAGATATGATTTTGGGGCTTTACTACCTCACATTAGAGAAAAATGATGTCAAGGGGGAACATAAACTCTTTGCAAATGTGGAAGAGGTTGAAATCGCATTTGAACAAAATTCATTGGACTTGAATGCACGTATTCGAACCGTGATTGAGGGGCATATTGCTACATCGACGGCAGGGAGATTGATCTTAAAATCAATCATTCCCGATTATGTACCCGAAAAGTACTGGAATAAGGTGCTTAAGAAAAAAGATATTGGGGCATTGGTTGACTATATCTATAAGATCGGTGGTGTTTCTCAGACAGCTTCTTTTCTGGATGACCTTAAGGATATGGGTTTTAAGTATGCAACAAAAGTAGGGGTCTCTATCTCTATTGACGATATTAAAATCCCTGAGATTAAAGCAGGACGTGTTGTTGAGGCAAAAGAGAGCGTGAAAGAGATTCAAAGACAATTTGGCGCAGGTCTTTTAACTGATCAAGAGCGGTATAATAAAATTATCGATATATGGACAGATGCCAACAATGGTATTGCAGAGGGGCTTATGGGCTTGATTAGAGCCGATAAAGAGGGATTTAACTCGGTGCATATGATGGCTGACTCAGGAGCGAGAGGTTCTGCAGCTCAAATTAGACAACTTTCAGGTATGAGGGGTCTTATGGCGAAATCAGACGGATCGATTATTGAAACACCGATTACGTCAAATTTCCGTGAAGGTCTGAATGTACTTGAGTACTTTATTTCAACACACGGTGCAAGAAAAGGTCTTGCCGATACCGCACTTAAAACTGCCAATGCGGGTTACTTGACTAGAAAGTTGATTGATGTCGCACAAAACGTGAAGATTTCAATGACCGATTGCGGTACACATGAAGGTGTTGAAGTCTCTGATATTGTTGTGGGTAATGAGATGATTGAGCCATTGGCAGATCGTATTTACGGTAGGGTTCTGGCTGAAAGTATTATTGACCCTATCACTTCTGAAGTACTGGTTTCTGAGGGGACAATGATTGATGAAGAGACTGCCTCAAGAGTAGAAGATGCAGGGGTACGCTCTGTTGTCATGAGAGCACCCTCCTCTTGTAAGGCACCAAAGGGAATTTGTGCAAAATGTTACGGCCTGAATATGGCTGATAATAAGATTGTAAAACGCGGTGAGGCCGTAGGTGTTATTGCTGCACAATCGATTGGGGAACCAGGTACACAGCTTACCTTACGTACTTTCCACACGGGTGGTACTGCAACCGCAGGTAAGGAAGAGAGACAGGTTATTGCGAGCAAAGAAGGTTTTGTAAGATATTACAATCTCTCTGTCTATCGTAACAGAGAAGGAAACCTCATTGTTGCCAACAGAAGAAATGCAGGTGTTTTACTGGTTGAACCAAAAATAAAAGCAGTGACCTCAGGTAGAGTTTCTATTGTCGTAACACATGATGAATATGTCATTTCTGTACAGTCTGAGGGAGTTGATGAAGTCAAGTATAACCTTAGAAAGTCTGATGTAGCAAAATCGAATGAACTTGCAGGTGTTGCAGGTAAAATTGAGGGTAAACTCTTCTTGCCGTTGAACGATGGAGATAAGGTAGAAGAGGGGGATTCAATTGTTGAAGTAATCAATGAGGGTTGGTCTGTTCCGTCTCGTATTCCCTTTGCTTCAGAACTCAAGGTGGAAGATGGTGCACCTGTGACACAGGAAGTGGTTGTAGAGTCCAAAGGGAAAGCAAAATTCTTTTTACTGAAAGGAGATTACCTTGAAGCACATGAGACCATCAAAGCAGGGGATACTGTAGAGGTAAAAGGTCTTTTTGCAGTGATTGTTGATGAGAACAATAGAGAAGCGGCAAGACATTATATTTCAAGAGGTTCGGTTGTTAAAGTGGACAATGATGCACAGGTACAAAGAGGTGATACACTTTCTGCTCCGGAAGTCTCTACTCAGGTGGTAATCGCAGAGTGGGATCCTTATTCGGAACCTATTATTGCAGAGCAGAAAGGGAGATTGAAATTTGAAGATATTATCCCCGGCGTAACCGTAGTAGAACAATTTGATGAAGTAACGGGAGATAGAAGATTAGAGTTGAATGAATATATCCCTGCTGCATATAAGCCGGCAATTATCCTTGCAACGGAAGGCGGTGAGGTGATTCGTTATCAACTTGATCCTAAAACAAGTCTCTTTGTGCAAGATGGAGATGAAGTGAGTATTGCCGATATTTTGGCAAAAACACCAAAAGCAGCACAAAAATCACAAGATATTACCGGGGGTCTTCCGAGAGTTTCCGAACTTTTTGAAGCAAGACGTCCTAAAGATATTGCATTGATTGCACAAATTGACGGATTGGTCAGTTTTGGTAAGCCGTTACGTGGGAAAGAGAGACTGATTATTTCTGGTGATAATGGTCAGATTACCGAACAGTTCATTGATAAAAATAAAGTTGCACTGGTTAGTGTCGGAGAGTATGTGCATGCAGGTGAAAAACTTACCGATGGTATCATCTCAAGTCATGACATCCTCGCAGCACTCGGTGAAAAGGCACTTTATGAATATATCGTCTCTGAAGTACAGATGGTTTACCGCAGACAAGGGGTAAATATTTCAGATAAACACATCGAGATTGTTACATCTCAAATGATGAGACAGGTCAAAGTGGTTGAGTCGGGTGATTCTAAATTTATTGCCGGAGATATTGTCTCTCGTCGTAAATTTCAAGAGGAAAATCAGGCAGTAATCAAACTTGGAGGAGAACCTTCCATTGCTGAACCGATGCTTGTGGGTATTACCCGTTCAGCGGTTGGGGCAGACTCCATTATCTCTGCTGCTTCATTCCAGGATACGACAAAAGTGCTTACTTCTGCTTCTATTGCAGGTACGGTAGATACGCTTGAAGATCTTAAAGAAAATGTTGTTATTGGACGTCTTATCCCTGTAGGTACAGGTATGATAGACAATGATGATATTCAATTGACTATCCCAGAGTAATAGATTCACTCTGTTGTTCCTGATATTTTCAGGGAGAACAGAGTAAGCGACTCCTTTAGCCCCTCATAAGCATAACGGCACTTAAGTATTGAAGTGCTATAAGAAAAACCAAAGAATATTTCGATATAATATGCCTCCAAAAATCTGTGTGGATAGACTAGATAAAAGCGTTTATGAAGCGTTATTATGTGGTGTAAGAACCCAGATTCAAGAGATGATGATCTCAATTCAAACTAACCCATGAAAATGGAACCCAGAAAGGAAACGATTTGCCTACAATTAACCAATTGATTCGTAAAGAACGTAAAAAGCAAGTGAAAAAATCTAAATCACCTGCTTTAGTAAAATGTCCTCAAAGAAGAGGTGTATGTACAAGAGTATATACAACAACGCCAAAGAAACCTAACTCGGCACTTAGAAAAGTGGCTAAAGTAAGATTGACAAGTGGCTTTGAAGTTATCTCATACATCGGTGGTGAGGGTCATAACCTTCAAGAGCACTCAATCGTACTTGTACGTGGAGGAAGAATTAAAGATTTACCTGGTGTTAAGTATCATATTGTTCGTGGTGCATTGGATGCTTCAGGTGTAACAGGAAGAACTGTTGCAAGATCTAAGTATGGTACTAAAAAGCCTAAAAAATAATTTTTAAAATTATTTAAACGCGGTATATAAGTAATAGTTTAGTCTGGGAACAGGCTTCAGCAGGTGTTGTCATTGAGTCTAGATGTTAGACTTACCTTAGGGGACAAGACTTGAGTAAATTTTAAATAATTGAAGGAATCCTCATATGAGAAGAAGAAAAGCTCCCGTAAGACCGGTATTGCCAGATCCAGTACACGGTTCTAAAGTATTAACAAAATTCATCAATGCAATTATGCTTGGTGGTAAAAAAAGCACAGCGCAAAAAGTTATGTACTCTGCGTTAGAGAGAATTGAATCAAAATCTGGAGAAAAAGGGATTGAAGTTTTCAACAAAGCAATGGAAAACGTTAAGCCTGTAATGGAAGTAAAATCAAGAAGAGTAGGTGGTGCAACGTACCAGGTACCTATAGAAGTAAGACCTGTAAGACAGCAATCACTAGGAATTAGATGGATTGTTGATGCAGCGAGAAAAAGAAACGAAAGAACAATGATGGAGCGTTTATCAAATGAATTGATGGACGCAGCAACTGAAAAAGGTTCTGCTTTCAAAAAGAAAGAAGATACATATAAAATGGCAGAAGCGAATAAAGCATTTGCTCACTATAGATGGTAAGGAACTAAGTTATGGCAAGAACGCACAAACTCAATGACGTAAGAAACATCGGTATTGCTGCTCACATTGATGCAGGTAAAACAACAACAACAGAAAGAATTCTATTCTATACAGGTGTTGAACATAAAATTGGTGAAGTACATGACGGTGCTGCAACAATGGACTGGATGGAGCAAGAGCAGGAGAGAGGTATTACGATTACTTCTGCTGCGACAACGTGTGAATGGTCTGGTAAGCAGATTAACATTATCGATACTCCGGGTCACGTGGACTTTACTATTGAAGTTGAGCGTTCTATGAGAGTACTTGATGGTGCTGTATCTGTATTTTGTGCAGTTGGTGGTGTTCAACCACAATCTGAGACAGTATGGAGACAAAGAAACCGTTATGGTGTGCCATCAATTGTATTTGTAAACAAGTATGACAGAACAGGTTCTGACTTTTATGAAGTTGAGAGACAAATTATTGATAGACTCAAAGGGAATCCTGTACCTATCCAATTACCGATTGGTGCTGAAGAGAATTTCCAAGGGGTTGTTGACCTTGTAAAAATGAAAGCGATTGTATGGGACGCAGACGCAGCAATGGGTTCTAACTACCACGTAGAAGAGATTCCTGAAGATATGGAAGAGCTTGTTGCTGAGTACCGTGAAAAGCTGATTGAGAGTATCTCTGAAGCAGACGGTAACGACGAACTTATGGAAAAATACATGGAGGGTGAAGAGCTTACGGAAGAAGAGATTGTAGAGGGTATTAAGGCTGCAACAATCGGTATGCATATTGTTCCTATGACTGTGGGTTCAGCATTTAAAAACAAAGGTGTTCAAACGCTACTTGACGCTGTTGTCGCGTACCTTCCTTCACCAGTTGAAGCCCCTGCAATTAAGGGTACTGAAATGGATGATGAAGATGCTGAAGTGACGGTTGAGTCTACCGATGAAGGTGAATTTGCTTCACTTGCATTTAAAATTATGACAGATCCATTTGTTGGTCAACTCACCTTTATCCGTGTCTATCGTGGTTCTTTGGAGTCAGGTTCTTATGTTTATAACTCAACAAAAGAGAAGAAAGAGCGTATTGGTCGTATTATGAAAATGCACGCGATTAAACGAGAAGAGGTTTCTGAAATTTACGCGGGTGAAATCGGTGCGGTTGTTGGTCTTAAAAACACCACTACAGGAGATACGCTTTGTTCTGATAAAGATAAAGTGGTTCTTGAAAGAATGGATTTCCCAGAGCCGGTTATCTCTGTTGCCGTTGAGCCTAAGACAAAAGCCGATCAGGAAAAAATGGGACTTGCACTGGGTAAACTTGCTGCTGAAGATCCATCTTTCCGTGTTGCTACGGATGAAGAGTCTGGTCAGACTATTATCTCTGGTATGGGTGAGCTTCACCTTGAAATTCTTGTAGATAGAATGAAAAGAGAGTTTAAAGTAGAAGCTGAAGTAGGTGCACCACAAGTTGCATACCGTGAAGGTATCAGAAATGCTGTGAACAAAGAGTACAAGTATGCTAAACAATCAGGTGGTCGTGGACAATTTGGTCACGTTTACCTTCGTATTGAGCCACAAGAACCAGGGTTTGGTTACGAGTTTGTGGATGAAGTTAAAGGTGGGGTTGTTCCAAAAGAGTTTATCCAACCGGTGAACAAAGGTGTACAAGAAGCTATGGCTAGAGGTATTCAGGCAGGGTATCCTGTAGAAGATATTAAAGTAACACTTTATGATGGTTCTTACCATGATGTGGATTCATCTGAGATGGCATTTAAATTAGCAGGTTCTATGGGGTTCAGAGACGGTTGTAGAGAAGCGAGTCCATTTATTCTTGAGCCGACGATGAAAGTTGAAGTTGAAGTACCTGAAGACTTTATGGGTGACGTGATTGGTGATGTGGCTAAAAGACGTGGTCAGGTTAATGGTATGGATGACAGAGCAGGAAACAAAATAGTCAATGCGTTTGTTCCACTTTCTGAAATGTTCGGATACTCAACAGACCTACGTTCAATGACACAAGGTCGTGCGACATATGCAATGGAATTTGATCACTATGAGGAAGTACCTCAAAACGTAGCCAAAGAAATCATCGAAAAGAGAAATAGTTAATCTTTTCGTCGATTTACACTCCCTCTTTATGGGGTGGGTGCAGTCACTTACCACATTGTAAGCTCCTTTACCCAAACCCATAAATCTAAGCACCATTAAATGGTATGAGCTTGGAAAGAGAGAAGAGATATATCTTGTTTATTAAAATATAAATATGCTTATCCTTTAAGCATACCCTGATGATAACGGTTTCACATCGGTATCATCACTGTATTTCTTCTCCAGAAAACTCTTTTTTGTACTTTTAGTATCTTTGTTGTAGCCGGTTAAATATTGCGGCTTTTGTGCCAAAAGTATCCAGTTTAGATTGATATTGTACGCTTTACAAAAATGGGCCAGTGGTTCATAGGGTATTTTTTTACGTCTTTTGATGACTGCAAAGTATTGGGGATTGAGTTTAAGGGTATGGGCAATATCTCTGTCGAGTATCTTCTCTTTTTCATTTTGTGTTAAGAGTATCTCTTTGACTCTTTGCATTACTTTATCGAAATCTATCATACCTATCCTTCACAGTCATATCTAGGTATCTTAGTATATTTTTAAAGACCTGCCTAAAACTATGTCAAATTGTCATAGTTTAATTGTGTTTTTCAATCAGTGTCTCTTCTTCAATAGGGTCACTTATGCCAAATCCTTGCAGATAATCAATGCCAAGTATTTTTAACTTCTCCTCTTGAATAGGAGTATCTACCCACTTTGCGATGGTTTTAACATGTAAATCTTTTGACATTTCAATGAGGGAGTGCAGCATTGCATAGCTTGTATCATCATCTAAGTGGGTGACATAGTCTCTATCAAATTGCACCATGTCAAATTTAAAATGTTTCATATATTTCATTGAAGCATGGGATGATCCAAAATTATCAATGCAAATTCGTATGCCGTGTGACCTGAATTTTTTGAGTGTCTTGAGGTATCCGCTAAGGTCATGATGTGTTTTACGTTCATAAAGTTGGATGATGAGTCGGGATGGATTTACTTTTTTCTCTTCCAAGTAGTTAAAAACCTTCTCCTGAAAAGAGGGGTCTCTTAGTGAAAAGGGAGAGAGATTAAAGATAAATGATGCTCTATCATTGATAAGGGGTAAGAGGTCTATGATATGCTGAATCAGTGTAAAATCATACTCTCGTCCTAAACCCAGTCGATTGACAATGGGTAAAAATACACGAGGTAAAATAGTTTTTTGCAGGTTTGAATTGAGCTTGACGGCTATTTCATAGGTGTCGATACTATTACTCTGTGTATTAAGAAGTGGTCGAAAAGAGAGGAGTAGTTTTCTGTTTTGAATAGAACGAATGACACATTGTTCTAACTCCGAGAGGTCTTGAGCACTGTTTGTAGGATTGCTGTGGGGTTCATTTTCATCTTGACTTGCAATAAGATCACGAAGTTGTAAAATGATTTTCTCAAAGTCTTTATTTGTATCTGTAATAATCGCATATTTGTACTCTATTTCAATATTGTCAATACGGCTATTCTCTTTCCTCATTGTCTCTAAAATGGTTTCAATATGAATCGTGTTGTCATTAAGCGCAATTAAAAACTCTGAGCCTCTATCCCGTCCCATAAGGAGATTTGGGATACCGTTTTGTCTAAATGCAAGGTTGAGTTTTTTACTTATGGCATAGAGTACGCTGTCAATCTGATCGGCACTATAGTTCTCATTGAGAGAGGAGAGGTTTTGGATGCTTAAGCATGCAATCGCTTGAGGGGTATTCTCTTCTAGTTTTTTAATAAATGTTTTTTTATTGAAGACACCGGTTGTTTGATCGATGAGTGTCTCCTCAACACTTAAATCCATGAGAAAATAGATAAAGTAGATCGTAATAAAAGTAATAGCAGCCAATAGAAGACCATCTTCGAGTTTAAAATCGAGATGGTTTCCCTTGTAAATAGTGGTGATAAAAACAAGAAAGACAAGAAGAAGAACAGGTATACCGGCCCTAAGGGCTAAAGTGAAACGTCGTCCCCGCTCTGCTTTCTCAGAAAATAACATTATACATCCAAGTGTTTTACATCTTTTGCATGACTTTCGATGTAGTTACGTCTTGGTTCAACTTCATCACCCATAAATAGGACAAAGGTATCACTTGCACTTTCATCATCATCAATTTTAACTTGTAGCAGTCTTCGATTTTCAGGTGTCATGGTTGTCTCCCAAAGCTGTTCAGGGTTCATCTCTCCTAGACCTTTGTAGCGTTGGATGTACGCACCTTTTTTTGCAGAAGATTCAACCGCTTCAAAGAGTTCAATTAAATCTTTCTCTTTGAATTCATCCGTAATATGATCTTGTATCTTTTGGTGAATAAGAATCGCTTCGTTATAGTGTGGATTGCTAAAGAGTATATCATCAACAATCAGCTCTTCAAGACCATCATTGGTTTGAACAAAGAGGTGGATGGTCTCTTCTGTGATGGATTTATTGAGAATATTATAGCCTAGTTTCGCAATGTACGCTTCAATCGTTTGAGCCAGTGCACTATTGTCTGTACCGACGATATCGGGATTCTCTATCATATAGCGAATCATTTCAGGCAGGGCAAAACGTTTTTCGAGTTCTTTAAGCGTCATACGGTAATAGGCTACAAGTTTAAAAAGGTCTATAAGGTCAGCCTGTCCCATAGTGGTACTCTCAATAGCAGTGATACCATTTTCTATGAGATAATCATTGAGTGCTTTTTCATCTTTAAGATAGGTTTCATTTTTACCTTTTTTATAGCGGTAAAGTGGTGGTTGAGCAAGGTAAAGGTACCCTTTTTCAATGATGGGTTTTAAAAATCTAAAGAAGAAGGTCATCAGCAGGGTTTGAATATGAGAACCATCCACATCGGCATCAGTCATAATGATAACTTTGTGATATCTTAGTTTTTCCTCATTAAATTCTTCACCAATACCACACCCTAATGCCGTAATCATATTTTTGATTTCATCGGATTTGAGGATTTTTTCTAACCGTGCTTTTTCAACATTTAGAATTTTACCTTTGAGGGGTAAAATCGCTTGGAATACTCTATCACGTCCTTGTTTGGCCGAGTTATGTACAAAAACACCCGAAGCAAGAGCGAAGTTATGCGTGTTGGGTACTTCTATGTCATAGACATCCTCTTGAACAGAGATGTTTTTCACAGAAATTACCTTATGGTTATAGGCATATAAATCACTTTGAGTTAATGCGTGGGGGTCTAGAAGTTTAGGATAATTTTCGCTCTCATTGAGTTTAACCAAAAGTGTATCTAATTTAAATACTTTACGGTTACCTTTTCGATGTGCTTCATAAGCATCTATCCCTACAGAGTTTAGCAGTATTAAAGAGTTTTTAATTCTTGTTTCTCTTTCACTTGCAATTTTTCTTTGGATATTTTCAGGATGAGACATCTGTTTTCTTGTCTTCTCTGCTCTCCATTGTCTTAAGTCTTTATTATCCCACTGCTCTATCGCTTTTTGTCGATTATGTTCAATTGCATCAAGATTATTTTGAAAATATGATTTCGTTGTTTCTGATTGCTTAATTTTATGTTCATCTTTAGCCCAATAGGCTTTTTGTTCCTCATCAAGTCTTTTTAAAACCTTCTTTCTATAGCTATCATTTGAGTGGTAAAATTCTAAATATTTCTCTTTCATATAGCTTTTATAGTTTTCATCAGACCATTGCTCTTTGGCTTTTTCCGAGAGCATCTTTGAATATTTTTTAGATGTTTGACTCGCTTTTAATCTATATTGAGGATCTTTATGTGCTTCTCTTGCTTTTTGTTTGGCTTCTTCTGTATGCAAGGTTTTTGCAATATGCTCTTGATGTAACTTAAGGTGAGTCTCTGGAGAAAGAAGCACAATATTAGAAGGATTATTATTTAATTTATTAAAATCTTTATGATGCTTATGTGCTTTTTTCAGAGGTGCATACACATTATTTTCTAAATTCCAATGATTGGCTAACATATGCGTAAATATCCATTTAGAACTCTTAGGATTATGTACCATTTCGTAGCCCTCAATAGTAATTCTATTTTCTATTTTAGAATACTTTTTATACAAAGGCATTAAACTTTGTCCATTAATGAGGTCTTTGGCTTCTACATATTCACCACTTCTAATCATAAACTTATGCTCAGGTGTACATCGGATAACTTCACCATTATCTAAGCTTACTTCCACAAGAGAAGCATTGGATTTTGTTTTTCTTGGATGTAAGATTTTTTCTATACCTATAGAACCATCATCTTTTATCGTATAACAAAAGTTTTGTTTACCTGCTTTATCTTCTTCTATGAGTGTAAGAAAAGAGACTTCTCTTCCATCGGTTAAAGATACTTTTGTATCACCCGTAAAACAGCCTCCAGCACTATCGCCCTCAACCAAATAAATTTCACTCACTTGAGGGTCTTTACTTTGGCAGTCTGCCAATTTTCCCGGAAGTGTTCCGATGCTCATGGAGTCTTTACGTTTTACCAGATCCTTGGCCCGTTTTGCTGCATCTCTACCCCTAGCGGCTAGAAGCACTTGCGCCATAATTGCTTTGGCTTCGATAGGGTTCTCTTCTAAGTACTTATTAAAGTTTTCAGAGAAGAATTTTTGTACCAGCGGACGTACATAAGAGGAGCCGAGTTTCCCTTTTGTTTGCCCTTCAAATTGTGGTTCGGGAACACGTACCGATACAATGGCTAAAAGACCCTCTTTGCAGTCATCTCCCGTAATCTTCGTACCTTTCTCTTTGGCGTTTGCATTTTTAGAGATATATGAAGCCATAGAACGGGTAAGACCAGCCCTAAAACCAGCTTCATGGGTACCCCCTTCGGCTGTTTTAATGTTATTGACAAATGAGAGTGACTTTTCCGAGTCTGCATCACAATACATTAAGGCAATATCAATTTCAATATCATCTGATTTACCTTGGAAGAATTGTGCTGAAGAGAGAGGGTTTTTTGTGTTCATATCTTCTACAAATTGTTTAATCCCCCCTTCAAAATGATAAAGCTCTTTTGTCCCATCTCGTTCATCTCTAAAGTCAATAGTGATTTGAGGATTCAAATAGCAAAGCTCTTTGAATCGTTTCATTAAAATCTCTTTTTGGAATGTGACGGTTTCTGTAAAAATGGAATCATCTGGCCAAAACTCTATTTTGGTACCGTGTTTGTTGGTTCTGTCAGCAGATTCAAGTGGGGCAGTAGGGATACCCGCTTGAAAGCTTTGGGTATGTATCTCTTTGTCTTTGAACACGGTGAGGTGTAGATCTTTAGAGAGGGCATTTACAACAGAGACACCAACCCCGTGAAGACCACCGGAGACTTTGTAGGTATCTTTATCAAATTTCCCCCCTGCGTGAAGTACGGTGAGTACAACGGTAGCAGCAGATATTTTTTCTGTGGGGTGCTCAGTAACAGGGATACCTCGTCCATTGTCTTCAATGATTGCAGAACCTGCTTTGGTAAGAGTGACTTTTATCGTATCGCAAAAGCCTGCCATCGCTTCATCGATAGAGTTGTCTACAACTTCATATACAAGGTGATGAAGTCCTTTATTTGAAGTATCACCGATATACATTCCCGGTCGTTTTCTTACTGCTTCAAGTCCTTTAAGAACTTTAATATTATTAGCACCATATTCTGCCATGTTTAGACTCCATTATTTAGGGGTAAAGTATATATATTTTACCTAAAAACAGCTTAGATATGGAGGTTGGAGAAAGGCTTTAAAGTGGGAATTAGAGTAACATTCCCGATTGTTGTTTTTTGGTCGTGACAATGTCTATTTCATTGACATCGATGAAGCACTTTTTGGAGTACGCTTCTATGGCATATCGGCCTATCATTGCGGCATTATCTGAACAGTATTCTAGTGGAGCGACATGGAGTGTTTTCCCAAATGCCTCACAAAGATCTTGATAGGCATTGCGTATGTATTTGTTGGCAGAGGCTCCCCCTACGATTGCAAACTCTTTTATAGGCTCTTTGGCAAAGATTTTTTTGCTTTTTTGAATCAAGTGCCGCTTCACTGCTTTTTGAAAAGAGGCAGAGAGATCAGCTTTGTCCTTGTCGCTCATATTTTCTTTGCCCCCACACTCTTCCACTTTAAGTCGTATGGCATTTTTAAGACCTGAGAGAGAAAAGGCTATAAGCGGTGAATTTCGTAAAGGTACGGGCAGGTCAAAACGGTTTTCATCTCCTTTTAGGGCAAGTGCCTCTATAAGTGGGCCTCCAGGGTATCCCAATCCCATCATTTTGGCACATTTATCAAAGCTCTCTCCTACCGAGTCATCCATACTCGTAGCCAATATTTCCATATGTTCAAAACGCTCTACCCGTATGACCTGTGTATGTCCTCCTGAAATGAGCAGCACAAGCAGGGGAAGGGTGGACTCTCTTTCAATGAAAAGTGAGTAGATATGCCCCTTAAGATGATGTACGGGAATCAGTGGTACATTCAGTAGAGTTGCTAAGGTTTTTGCCATGGCAATACCCTCAAGCAGTGTCACGCCTAGTCCTGGTTGATTGGTTACGGCGATGGCTTTAAGATGTTCAAAATAGGGCTTTGTCTCTTTGAGAATTTCGGGCAGTGCCACTGCATGCAGTCTTGATGCAAGCTCAGGAACAACGCCACCATAACAGGAGTGTTGTGCTTCTTGGGAGATTTTTTTATGATAAAGTACCTTTTTTGTCTCAATCTCGGTAATCGCGATGGAGCTGTCATCACAGGAGCTTTCAATGCTTAGTATCATTAGGTATCCTTTAACACTTTTTTCTCCATCCACTCCCACTTTCCATAGCCACTTTCAGCATTGATATGTCCTGCATTATTGAGGATACTCAAGGGTGCATCATAGTGACGAGCAATACTCTGTGTCTCTTCAATCGTAATATAGGGGTCGTTGTCAGAGACTATTATCTCTATCTCTTGAGCATATAAAGTGCTTGGAAGAGGGGAGGGAAAAAAGGTTTTAATTGTTTCTACATTGGTATTGAGGCTTGGCGGAGAGACCATATAGAGCTTCTTGATAGCTGTGACTTGCTCCTCTTGACAAAGCCAAAACCATAAGGTATTGGCAAGTGAGTGACATACCACCGTATCGGGTTGAAATGTTAAAAGTATCTCTTTTAGCTGTTTGAGCCATCGGTTTTTGGAGGGGAAATGGCAGTTGTCGAGTAGCGGGAAGCTCACCGTGCCATAGTTTTTGGCAATTTCACTTGCAAGTTCGGCTTGCCAATGAGGAGCATCACTACCGTCCCAGCCATGCAAAATAAGTACTTTATCCTGAGATGACATAGTTTCTCACCTCTTTATCTATCTGAATAATCTCGTCAAGATTTTTAGCCTTTACCGTTTCAAATTTTTTGTAGGCATCTAACACCATTTCTCCCATGCCAAAAAAGGAACATGCTTCGTTTTGAAATGCTTTAATCGCTTCCTCGTTGGCAGCATTGACAATAATACCTAAGTGAGGATGCTGTAAAACATGCTCTTTGATACTCCAAATAGGGTAACGCTCTTCTTTAATGGGTAAAAATTCTAATGCACCCATGCCAAGAAGATCCGTAGGGGGCAAGATAGGGTCTGTGACCTCTCCTTTAAGGGCAAATGCAATAGGCAGTTTCATATCAACACCTGCAAAATGTGCAGTAGTGGAACCATCGGTAAACTCTGCGAGTGCATGAATAATAGATTTCTTTTCAATCATTGCATCCACGTTTGTGGTATCAAAAAGCCATTTTGCCTCTAGCAGTTCAAAAAGTTTATTGGTCATGGTAGCGGAATCTATGGTGATTTTATTTCCCATAGACCAATTGGGGTGCTTGAGTGCATCGGAAAAAGTGGCATCTTTCATTTTTTGAAGTTCCCAGTCTCTGAATGCACCCCCGCTTGCGGTGATGTAGAGTTTGGAGAGAGGACGTTCGTTCATAAGATACCACAGACCAAAGTGTTCGGAGTCTATGGGTGTAATGAGAGAGATATCTATAAATTCTCCGGCAACGACAAGAGACTCTTTGTTTGCCAAGGCAACTCTTTTGCCAAGGCTGGTTGCTTTCATGGTAGGGGCAAGACCGATGTAGCCGACAAGTGCATTGACCACCGTATCACTTTGTGAACGCTCTATAAGTCTTAAAATACCTTCATTGCCGCAGAGTACACGGGGATGGTTTACTTTTGATCTGTCTTTTTCATGGGCAATCGCAACAAATTTAGGTTGATATATTTTGATCTGTTCATTAAGCAGATTGATATTGTTACCGGCTGCAAGTGCTTCGATTTCAATGTTGTAATGTTTGGCAATGATGAGGGTATTGACACCGATAGAACCCGTAGAACCCAGAAGAACAATGCTAGACATGAATTAAATGAGGGCGCGTAACGCGATAACCATCATAATGGCAGCAAAAAGATAACCGTCAATTCTATCAAGGATACCACCATGCCCCGGGAGTAAATCACCAGAGTCTTTTACTCCTGCTTCCCGCTTAAGATAGGATTCAAACAAATCACCAAATACAGATGCAATGGCCGTCACAAAAGTGACAGTTAAGGCAATCCAAAACTCTACGACATAGAGTCCTGCAAAAGAGCCGGCCAGTGTTGCAAAAAAGATACCGCCAAATACACCTTCAAGCGTTTTATTGGGAGAGGTATCTGAAAATTTTGTTTTTCCTATCGCCTTTCCGGTAAAAAAAGCACCTATATCTGTCAAAGCAACCGTAACAAGCAGCCAAAACATCGAGGCGATACCAAAATCCTGATAGAGGATAAGAAAAAAAAGTATCCCGCTGACCGGGTAAAGAAAAGGGAGCAACAGTCTTTTTTCAAAATTATGAAAATAGGCAAGAGAGGAGGCAAATATGACGGCGATAAAAAAGAAGAGGTCATCAGGATTAGGGTAGAAATAGGCAACCACCCACACAAGAAGAGCCCATACATAAGCTCCTGAGGAGTTGAGTTTAAAGAGTTTCATCGCTTCATAAAAAGCAAATATATAAATAATGCCTAAAAAAGTCCACATGACAAAAAAATTATCGATCCATCCAATCAATCCAACCAAAGCGAGCAAGCCAATACCTGTGAGCCAACGCTCTTGATAATCTGTAAAAAACTTCGTCATACTTTTTCCTGATTTTATAGTGGGATGATTATACCATTCCTTGGATTAGAAGTCTCTATATCCGAATTTCAATACCCTCTTTGGTGACACGAATCGTATCATATTTGTTGTATAGAACGTTGGAGCCTTCTTGTACTTTGACAAATTTTCTTTTTGTGTAGTCCACTTCATAATCACCGGGATTTTTGACTGAAAAATCTACGCAGAGTTTCGCCGCAGCCTTGATTACGGATTCTGGTAAGTTTTGTTTATCCGTTTTGATGATGACATGTGAAGAGGGTATGTTTCTAATATGCATCCAAAGATCATTTGCTTTTGCAATTTCCAAAAGTTTCTGGTTCTCATTACTGTTTCTGCCTACCAGTACTTTATAATTCTCTATCCAAAAAAGTTCACCCTCTTTGAGTCTCTCTTTTTTACGCAGTGACTTGGCACGTTTTGGTACTAAAAGTTCCAATTCATAAGGGGTTTTTGCTTGCTCTAGAGCAAAATAAATATTTTCGTAAAATGCTTTTTTTGTGGAGAGATTTTCATACTCAATATGTATGTTTTTTGCTTTGTTCTTGGCACGTTTTGAAAGGTTAAAATAGTAGTCGGGCATACGGTTTACTTTTATCTCCTTGGGCAGGGGAATCGTCACTTCTCTGCCCTCAAAATCGTACGTTTGTAATTTTTTGTCATAGGGTTTTATGCGGTAAAGGTTTGCTAAAATGAGATTGGCATCATTTTTATATGCCTCTGCCTGTTTTTCCAGTCTCTCTTCATTTGGAAGCTTTGCTAAAAGTTGTTCAAATTTCTTTATTTTTCGCGCTACGTTGGAGCACTTTTGTTTTTTCATTTCTAAAAGTTTTTTAGACTGCATCCGGCTAAAGTTATCTTCCAAATAGCTATCGATATCTTCTATAGGGTGTGCCTCTTCCGTGCGTGAAAAAGTAGGGATGGCAAGCAGTTCTAGCCCCGGACGTATGACGCGAAAAGAGCTATCTGCATCAATGTGCCTTAGTGCCTCAATAATGACTTCATTTTCATCTATGAGAATGGCATTGGTATATTTCCCCGTAAACTCCAGTTGCAAGTGGATAATCTTGTCTTTGTATGAACTTTTGGGTGCAAGGGTAAAACGCAATACCCTGTCATTGTCAGGTACTTCTATGTTGAGGAGTTTTGATGCAGATAAAAGGGTGTGCAGCAGGGTGTCAAAAGGTGCATTATAGCCTTGAAGCGGTCTTTGACTTGGGGCTTTGTATATGAAACTATGCCCTCTGGTCATATTAAAAAAATAGCTATCGGACTTATCAAATACCAACTCCAAAGTATTGTCTTCAACGCGCCTTGCCCGAGAGATAAAAGAGAAGTCGGAGAGACGTTTGGCAATGGCTTTGAGTTCATATAACTGCATGAGAGAATCCCTTTTTAATTGTAGTGAAATTCTAGCATAATTTTTTTTCGCTATAATTCGCGAAATAATTTATTAGATATATATGTATAGCAAGGACAATTTATGGCACAAACTATGACAGAAAAGATTTTTTCAGAACATGCGGGACGTGAGGTTAGCGCAGGAGAAATTGTTAGAGTAGATATAGACATGATCATCGGTAATGACATTACGACCCCTATCTCTATTAGAGCCTTTGAGGAGAGTGGTGCCCCAAAAATGGCCAGACCTGATAATTTTTGTATTGTGATGGACCATTATATCCCGGCTAAAGATATCGCATCGGCAAATCAGGCAAAAATTTCTAGAGACTTTGCTTACAAACATGACATGAAGTACTTTTTTGATGAAAAAGATATGGGGATTGAACATGCTTTGCTTCCTGAAAAAGGACTTGTTGTTCCCGGTGATGTGATCATCGGTGCAGATTCACACACCTGTACACATGGGGCGCTGGGTGCATTTTCAACAGGGATGGGAAGTACAGATCTCTCATTTGGAATGATTACGGGTGGCAATTGGTTTAAGGTACCGGAGACGATTAAAGTGGAGTTGACTGGTAAGCCGGGTGAACATATATATGGAAAAGATATTATTTTAGAACTTATCCGTCAGATAGGTGTGGATGGTGCACTCTATAAAGCCATTGAGTTTACGGGTGATGCGATACAGTATCTTGGTATGGCAGATAGATTTTCTATTGCAAATATGGTCATCGAGGCAGGGGCTAAAAATGGTATTTTTGCAGTGGATGAGGTAACACTTGCCTATTTAGAAGATAGAAAAGAGGTAAATGGAGGACTTAGAGCAGAGCCTAAAGTACATGAGGCTGATGAAGATGCTGAATATTGTCAGGTTATCACTATAGACACTTCTGCACTTTCCCCAGTCATTGCGTATCCTTTTTTACCGTCAAACGGTAAACCTGTAGAGCAGGCTGTTGAAGATGACTTAAAAATCGATCAGGTCATGATAGGGTCTTGTACGAATGGACGTATTGAAGATCTCCGTATCGCAGCGGAGATTATGAAAGGAAAAAGGGTTGCCCGTCATACACGTATGATTGTGACACCGGCCACACAAAAGATACTGCTTCAGGCACAGCATGAGGGCTTGATGGAAATTCTTATTGAAGCAGGTGCAGTTGTTTCCAACCCTACTTGTGGGGCATGTTTGGGAGGATATATGGGTATTCTTGGTGATGGTGAACGTTGTGTTGCGACAACAAACCGTAACTTTGTAGGACGTATGGGGGCGAGAACTTCTGAGATATACCTAGCAAACTCTGCAGTTGCTGCAGCATCGGCAATTGCAGGAAAGATTGTTGACCCAAGAGGTGTTTAAAATGAACAAGGTTCTCATGATTTTTACATTTTTTGCGCTTTTTTTGGGTGTACCAAATCTTTTTGGGGCATTTCAGCTGAAGTTGGCAGTCTATAAAAATTATGCCAATTTTACTAAAAATATATCGAAGGTTGACAGAGAGAAGTATCGAAAAAATATTCTCATAGAAGAGAAAAATAATCTCTATTACATCACTTCCATACTCTATGAAAAAGAGAAAGATGCAAAAAAAGCATTGCTTGCCTATAAAAAAGTTTTTGCTGATGCATTTATTGCGGAAGTAGAGCAAAAAAAAGCAGTAGGAGAAGAGAGACTTTCAAAGGCTAAAGCTGTTCCAGATAATGAAGTCCCTCTTTTGGATGCAAAGATTCTTTTAGAAAACAAAACAGTCTATATCTGTGAGGAAGAGCGTGTATCAGGTATAAATAGTACGATTATTCGTATGGATTTTAAAAAAGAGTATGTGGTGTATACAAAACAAAAAAAAGGTACCCTCCCGTTAAACATTGCCTATTCCTTTGATAAAGATCGTGTGGTCTTGCCTATGTCAGGGGTGGATTTCCAATATAAAATTTATAAAGAAGGCAAAGATTTTTTATCGGTTCAAGGCTTTATCAATGGTAAAAAATCAAAAATCTTTAGATACTATTTTGATGAGCGTGCTGCCTTGGCATGTGTTGCCAAGGATTAAAAACCACTATTGGGGTCAAACCCAAATCCTCCGCCAAAGTCAGGTGTACCAAAGCTTTGTGTGCTAAAAGAGGGATCGGTGTAACCATGTGTTACTGACTCTCCCCTTAACATGGTAATGTCCATTTTAGGGTCTATCCCTTTAGGGCATGCCATAGTACACTCACCGCATAGGGTGCAGTCCCATATTCCGTTGGTTTGAATGGTATCAATAATAGATTTTGCATCTCCTTCCCTTTTATCCGTACTGTAGCGATAGGCACGCGTAAGTGCAAAAGGCCCTAAAAAGTCTGGATTGACTGCATAGACGGGACATGCCGAGTAACAGGAATCACATAGTATGCAGTCTGTTTGTGTTTCTGATTGTTTTTCATCTTTGTGTGTTAGTGATGCCTCTATAGGACTTGTGAGCCAGGATTTAGTTTTTAACAGTGTCTCTTTCGCAGGGGTTTTATCTACTTTTAAATCACGTAATATAGGATGGTATTGTAAGGGTTCGACACAATCGTCATCTTTTACTTTATGGGCACAGGCTAATACCTCTTTGCCATTGACTCTAACGGCACATGTGCCACATACAGAAGCCCTACATCCAGCAGTGAAAGTCAGTGTTGCGTCTTGTGTGGACTTAATGTATGTCAATGCATTAAGCAGGGTAATCTCCTCATCTGGAAGGAGATAGGCTTGGTGTTTGTTCGTTTTGGATCTTAAGATATTGAGTTGCATGGTTTAATCTCCTTTAAGTGTTGAGACAATATGGTATTTGAACTTGGCATCATCTTCTGTTTCAAACCCTATTTTAAAGTGTGCCCCTCGACTCTCATTGCGTTCAATCGCCGCAGAGATGATTAGTGGCGCCAGTTGTAATGCATTTGAAAACTCCAAATAGTCAATCAGATTGGTATTGTCTGTAAGGTTTTTATCTTGAATACCTATTTTGGATTGTAATTTTTGAAGGGCAGTGACTCTCTCCATAGCTTGAGCTAATTGAGTGTTATCCCTCACAATTCCAACTTTTTCATAAAAGAGTTTTCCAAGTAGTTCTCTTTGCTCATAAAAGTTTATAGAGTATTCTTGTGCATAGAGCGATTCAATGTGAAGTTTATCTTCATTGAGTTGCAGAGAATCTGCTTCACTATGCTCTGTTTTAAGGGCATGGGCATAGGCATTTTCTCCTGCAGTCTTTCCAAAAGCAGTGATTTCAAGTAGTGAATTCCCTCCTAAACGATTGGCCCCATGTACTTTGGCATTGGAGCATTCACCCACAGCGAAACACCCTTTTATCCCTGTGACTTCGAGGGCATGATTTACATCTATTCCACCCATAGAGTAGTGCGCTACAGGTTTGATTGGGATGAGTTCTGTGGCAGGATTGACATGCTCATGAAGCTTACAGAGCGCAACTTCCTGAGGAAGGAGTTCCATAAGTTTTTCCTCTCCTAAATGTCGCAGGTCTAAAAAGACCTCTTCTCCTTTTTGCAACTCTGCGAAAATGGCGCGGGCTACGACATCTCTTGGTTCCAGTTCATCTACAAATCTTTCTTGTTTTGTGTTGACAAGGTAGCCCCCTTCTCCTCTAGCACTCTCAGATATGAGTATGCTTGAACCTTTTAATGCTGTTGGGTGAAACTGCACAAACTCCATGTCAGATACTTTACCTCCTGCACGCAGTACTGCGGCGACACCATCCCCTGTTGAACCGTAAGCATTGGTAGTATATCCATGATAAATACTGCCATACCCTCCAGTAGCGAGAATCACAGATTTGGCATTGATCTGTTTAACCTCTCCCGTACGAATATTAAGCAGTGTAGCACCTTTAGCACACCCCTCTTTGACAATGAGATTTAGAAGATAATGTTCATCCCAAAACTCTATCCCATTTTTAAGAGAGGTGTCATAAAGGGTATGAAGAATTTTGAGCCCGGTGTAGTCCTGTGCATAGCAGGCACGCTTTGAAGATGCACCGCCCATTTGCCTTTGTGCTATCGTTTTGATGCCTATCTCACCATTGTCTAAACGGGAGAAAGGAACAGCGATATTTTCAAGCCACGCTATGGTTCGGGGTGCATCATGACACATTTTATGCACCATTGTCTCATCACAGAGTCCATGTGCAGACTTGATGGTGTCTGCAATATGTGCATCCACTGCATCTTCTTCCACATTTCCAAGTGCCGCATTCATCCCTCCTTGTGCCATAGAGGTTTGAGAATTGGTAGGGTAGGCTTTTCCTACGACAAGCAGAGAAGCGCCTTTTTCTTTTGCCTGGAGAGCGGCGCTCAGTCCGGCACCGCCACTTCCTATAATAAGTACGTCAAGCATCAAATTTCCTAATGGTGATTTTGTAAAAAACTCTCTATATTCTCTACTATGCCATCAAGAAGCTTATGTCTTGCCTCTATACTTGTCCATGCAATGTGTGGGGTGATAAGGAGTCTCTCTTTATGTTTGAGTTCATTGAGCCTATTGTTTAATGCGATTGGCTCTGTTTCCAATACATCCAATCCGGCATAAATCTCACGCCTGTCAAGTTCAAAGGCTAAATCTATCTCATTGATGATACCCCCGCGTCCAAGGTTGAGGAGTATGGATTTCTCTTTTAGATAGGGGAGATTAATTTCATTAATAAGGTCATAGGTATCATCATTGAGTGGTGCATGTATGGAGACGATATCACAATCTTTTAAGAGAAACTCTAAACTTTTATGGGGGTAAGCATGATGAAGGTTCTTACCTGACGTAGAGTGGTAATTGACCTCTGCACCAAATGCGGTGGCAATTCGTGCTACATCTTGACCAATACGCCCAAAACCGATAATCCCCCAACGCTTTCCTGCAATTTCATAGAACGGTCGGCTCACATCCGTAAAAAGCCCTGATTCACTCCATCTGTTCTCTTTTACAACAGCATCGTAATAGCCCATGTTTTCAAGTAGATAGAGTGCCATGGCAAAGGTATGCTGAACGACAGACGTTGTGGAATAGCCTGAAACGTTTTTGACTTCGATACCATGATATTGGGCAGCTTCAAGATCTACATTATTCATTCCCGTTGCTGCAATGCAGATGAGTTTTAGCTTTTTTGTTTGTGAAAGTGTATTGGCATTGAGAATCACTTTATTGGTGATAACGATATCTGCATCCATAATACGTGAGAGGGTCTCTTCTTCCCTTGTTGTCTCATAGCGTGTCAATGTACCAAGTTTTTTCAGCGAAGATAGATTAAGGTCATCTCCAAGTGTTTTGGCATCTAGTAATACGATGTTCATATACGCTCCTTTAGTGTGTATGTGTTATGTTTTTTTCACAGTTGGGTATCTTGGTAATGGTGAGTGCACAGACACTATCATTTCCTTGTCAGGAATCTTTTATTTGCCGGACTATCTGAGTCGCTCTAATTTTTGCATCCTCTACCTTGTCAAGAACAAGGCTTACTGCCATACGTCGCCCTATATGTGATTGCGGTTTTCCAAAGACTCTTACAAAAGAATTATCGCAAAAAGCATCATCGGGTATAGTAAGCACGGGGTGATGGCTTTCATTTTGTGCTTTATACGCTGCGCAAGCACCGCTTCCGTAACTCGTGTATGCAAGTGGTAGTCCAAGTACTGCTCTTATATGCAGCGCAAATTGACTTTGACTTTGTGTAATAAGTGTGACCATTCCCGTGTCATGAGGGCGGGGGCTCAACTCTGAAAAATAGACTTCATCGTCTTTGACGAAGAATTCCACACCAAAGATACCCCTTCCTCCAAGTCCATCCGTGACTGCTTTCGCAATCTCTTTCGCCTTTTGGAGTGCTTGGGGAGCCATCTGCATGGGCTGCCATGAGAGAATGAAATCGCCGTCTTTTTGCACATGACCAATGGGATCACAGAATATTGTGCCTGTTTCATTACGTACGGTTAAAAGTGTTATTTCATAGTCAAAAGGGACAAACGCTTCAACAATAAGTTCACTCGCATCTCCTCTGGCTTCTTTGGCTATCTCCCATGATTTCTCTAACTCTTCTTCTGTTTTAGAAATGCTCTGTCCATGCCCTGAACTAGACATCACAGGCTTAATAACACAAGGAAATCCTATGCGCTCAGCAGCTTTGTTAAGTCCTTGAAGTGTCGTGACAAACTCATATTTACTTGTCTTAAGTCCTAAGGTTTCAGCGGCAAAAAGACGGATATTTTTACGATTCATGGTTTTGTTGACCGCTTCTGCATTGGGGATGACATGAAACCCCCGTTTTTCTGCTTCAAAGAGTGCATCAATAGAGATGGCTTCCACCTCAGGTAAAATGTAGGTAGGATTCTCTTTTTCTATAAGTGCAAGTAGTGTTTCTTTATCCTGCATATCAATAGCATAAGAACGATTTGCTACCAAGTGTGCAGGGGCATTTTCATATTTATCGACTGCAATCACCTCTAACCCGAGTCGTTGTGCTTCAATAGCTACCTCTTTTCCGAGTTCACCAGAACCAAGGAGCATGATTTTAATTGCATCTTCTTGTAGGGTTGTTGTGAATGTCATGGAGTAACCTTTGAAAAAATAATATTTGAGGTGCCCTTATATTTTAGCAAAAAGTTGGATAAATTGTAATGAGTTTCTGAAAAGGAGGTTTAAAAGTAGTCCCCCTTTTTGTGATTTTATTGACTTGTTTTCATCACTTCAAAAGCGTCAATAGGTTCTTCAAATGCGATGAAGAGTACACATGGCTCACCTTTTTCACAGTAAGCTGTATGAGGATGCTTTGATGGACCATAGGCATACATGCCTGTCTCTAAAAGTTCTGATTCCTGATTGTCATAAGTGACTTTCAGTTTTCCAGATACCAGGGCCATTCTCTCTGCTGATGTGTGCCAATGGTGAGGTATGGAGAAGTCACCTGGAACCTTAAAGAAAATATCTAGGTTTTTCTTTGTTGGATTTCCATGCAGTACAGCAATCTCGCACCCCTCGCCAATAAAGGAGGGACAAGGTCCCCATTGCAGTCTTTTATCTGTATGTTTATAGGCAAGTGCACGCTCTTTTATGCTCTCTTGGGCATGTATAGATGAAAAGATCAGTGCAAGACCTAAAGCAGCCATTGTAAGTTTTTGAGTCAGAATAAACATATGTGTTCTCCCATGGTTTAGTTGATAGTCTAGGAATATCATAGGTGCATCATACCATGGATAGCATTTTTTAGTAAAGAGCAAAAATTCGTAAAAATGTACATTTTGTCGTATTATTGTTGCTAAAGATGTTAATATATCCGATATATTGTTCTAAAAAGGTTTATGTTGCGTAAAACACTTCCACTCTTTACCATAGCCCAAACAGTGGAAACTTATAAATATCTCTTTGCACCCAACCCTCTATTTGGTATGGACTTTTCTGCTGATGATTTTGAAGCTAAAGATATTGTTCTGCTTGATGATGTTAAAGCAGGAAGTCAGGGGATACCGATCCACTTTGGGTATTATGCTTTGTTCTTACGTATACATGGAGAGACCACGCGAAAGATCAATCAGTTCTCTTATCATATTAAACCACACTCCTTACAGTTGGTAAATCCGGGTGCCATTTATTCGTTTAAAGATATTACACATGCGTCAAGAACATTTGTTTTACTTTTCAATAAATCATTTATAGAAGAAGATAATTTATCAGATCAGATACAAAGTGGGTTATTGAATTTTCATCGCAAGTGTCAAGAGGACATTGTTTTAGAGAGTACACAGTATGCACATGCAGTGGCACTTTATGAACAGTTGAGCAGTGAATTAAGAGCTAAAAGTGATGACTATAAAATCATGGCAAAAATGCTGATCAATCAACTGCTTGTTTTACTCAAACGCGAAAAGATACATTGTGGGAGAAAACAGAATCATACAAGACCCCAACAAATATGTGCAGAGTTCCTCGTACTTATTGAGGAGCATTACTGGCACAAAAAGTCAGTCAAAGAGTATGCTTTACTTTTGGATATTAGCCCAAAACATTTGAGTGAAACAGTGAAAAGTACACTGCATCATACCGCACTCTCCTATATACATATACGTATTATTAAAGAGATACAGTATTTACTTTGTTTTGGTGGCATCTCTATTAAACAGATTGCGTATGCACTTCATTTTGAAACTGTTTCACAGTTAGGACGTTTTTTTAAAAGACATGAGGGTCTGAGTCCTAAAGCATATAGATTAAAATATAAAGATATTGATTTGTATGATAAACAGACCGCTAGTAAATAGATTTGCATTTGTGTTGAAGGTTCTGCCTAAAACCCTTTTTTAAGCCGAGTAAAACAACATTTCTTAATTTCGTCCTCTTACTGAAGTTAGTACGTCATCTGCATACTGTCAATTTCACCCCATGATATACTTTTTTTACTGTTTCCTCTATGTGCGAGGATATGGTCTATGTATCGGGCAAAGAGATCTGTTTCTATGTTAAGGTTTGTGCCTATCTTATAGTTTTTCATAAGCGTGTTCTCTAGTGTATGTGAGATGATGGTGAGTCTAAAACTTTCATCTGTCACATCATTGACGGTCAGTGAGATACCGTCTATGGTGATAGACCCTTTTGGGATGATATAGGTAATATAGTGTTTATCGACACTGATGATGAAGTCCGTGGCATTTTCTCGTGGGGTAATTTGAGTGATTTTCCCCACACAATCGACATGCCCCTGTACAATGTGTCCTTCAAAACGGTCGTTCATCATCATGGCAGGTTCCATATGTACCTTTCCTGAAATTTTACTCTCATCGATGATGCTTCGTGTCTCATCTGCAAGTTCCAAATCAAAACCATCAGAGTGCAGGTGAATGACGGTCAGACAGACACCGTTAATGGCGATGGAATCACCAAGTTTTGCAGGGTGTTTTGATTTGATGGTCAAGATATTGTTCTGATATCTTTTGACAGTAGCAATTTCACGGATTAGTCCTGTAAACATGGCAATCCTTTGGATTGAGTGAAGAGTGAAGAGTGAAGAGTGAATAGTGCATGTATCATGAAGTACAGCCCCTTATATAATTTGGATATAATTCGATTATTATAGCAAAAACTTAGTGAAATGGTACTAGATGAGTAGTAAATAGAGATGATATATTATCACTATTCACTATTCACTATTCACTATTCACTTCAAAACGGAGTTTTGAATGAATTATGATGTCATAGTGATTGGTGGCGGGCATGCGGGGATAGAAGCTTCTTTGGCAGCTGCTCGTATGGGCTCAAAAACACTCTTGATAACGATATTGGCAGAACAGATAGGTGCATCTTCATGTAACCCTGCAATTGGTGGATTGGCTAAGGGACACTTAGTGCGTGAAGTAGATGCGTTGGGTGGAGAAATGGGGCTTTGCACCGATAAAACAGGCATACAATTTCGTACACTCAATGCTTCAAAAGGCCCTGCTGTTAGAGGAACACGTGCACAGATAGATATGGATATGTATCGTCTTACTATGCGTAATATCGTATTAAATACACAAAACCTTGATGTAAAACAGGAGATTGCAGATGGTCTCATTGTGGAATCCAATGAGGTTAAAGGCGTTACGACTCAACTAGGCAACACATATAAGGCACCTAAAGTCATTATTACGGCAGGTACATTTTTAAATGGCATGATCCACATTGGGGATAAAAAGCAGACGGCAGGGCGTCAAGGTGAATTTGCCTCTGTGGAGTTGGCTGAATATATGAGAGGTCTTGGGATTGAAATAGGCAGGCTTAAAACAGGAACATGTGCAAGAATCGATGCCAAATCTGTCGATACTTCAGTGATGGAAGTGCAGCCCGGTGATATGCCGCCACCGCCTTTTTCCTTTAGAACAGATAAAAAGCATTTTAATCCTGTGCAGTTGCCCTGTTATGTGACCTATACGAATGAAGATACACATGAAATTATAGAGCGTAATTTTCATAGAGCACCGATGTTTTCAGGTCAGATAGAGGGGGTTGGTCCACGTTACTGTCCGAGCATAGAAGATAAAATAAACCGTTTTAGAGACAGACCCAGACATCAAATTTTTGTTGAACCTCAAACGATGGATGAGACGGAGTATTATATTAACGGTATGAGTACATCCCTGCCTATTGATGTGCAGTTGGAGATGGTACAGTCTGTTCAGGGTATGGAAAATGCGAAGATCGTGCGCTACGGTTATGCCATAGAGTATGATTATGTCCAGCCTACGGAACTAAAACACACCTTGGAGACCAAGAAGGTAAAAGGGCTCTATACCGCTGGTCAGATAAATGGAACGACAGGGTATGAAGAGGCTGCAGCACAGGGGTTGATGGCAGGGATCAATGCTTCTTTGAGCGTGCAAGGCAAAGAGCCGTTTATCCTTCGACGTGATGAAGCATACATTGGGGTACTGATCGATGATCTGGTGACCAAAGGGACAAAAGAGCCCTATCGTATGTTTACCTCCCGTGCAGAGTACAGATTACTCTTACGTGAGGATAATGCAGATATGCGATTGTCACGGTACGGAAAAGCACTAGGATTGTTAGATAGGGAATATATAGCGCATTTTGAAGCTAAAAAAGCAGATTTAGATGAAGCATTAGATTTTTTAAGGGTCAACCATGTCACACCGACCAAGGAATTTTTGGCCAAACTAAAGTCTATAGAGGCAGTCAAAATAAACGAAAAAACCTGTTGGATGGATGTGATAGGACGTGGTGATTTTGACCGACAAAAGTTAACTGTACTGTTGCCCGAATTTGACAAATATGATGATGAAGTGATGGAACAAATATTGGTAGAAGCGAAGTATAGTCGCTATATAGAGAAGCAACAGCAGCAGATACTACAAATGGATGATATGCTTAAAATTAAAATACCGCAAGGATTTGTCTATAAAAATATATCAGGTTTGAGCCATGAAATTGTAGAAAAACTGGAACTTGCCACACCGCCTACACTTTTTTCTGCTTCACAAATATCAGGCGTGACACCGGCAGCCTTGGAGATTATTCATGTGCATATAAAGATGGCACAGCGGAGTAGGGTGCCAAAAGGGTAAAATTGTTGATAAAAGTATCACTATTAAACGTGACTATATTCAAGAGTCTGCACATTAACGATATGCATTTTCTAGAGATTATATGTGGATAGATAAACTATTGAAAGTAGAGGGGTTTTGGTGATGTATGCGTCAGATAAAAGTTCAGCATCTGAAGCTATTGAAAGCGTAAAAAAACAGAAAATACTGATGATAGCAAAAGGTACATACGGTGATATGTTTCCGATGTATGCCATTGCTAAATCATTAAAAAAGCGTGGTTATGAATTAACTATAGCCACAAATGCAGCCAATATAGATGCCGTACTTTCTTTGGGATTTCATGTATTGCGAATTGATAAGCCAGATACGGTAGTTCTACGTAATGGATTTGATACATTTTTGTACAAGATTGCTGGTAATTCTTGGTTTATTAAGACTTTTTTACTCTCGTCCATTGAAACTGAATATGAAATCTTGCTTCAGGCTGCAGAGGAGTATGACCTAATAATCGGGAATCAATTAGCCTACACAGGCTCTATGGTGAAAGAAAAACTGCATAAACCTTGGGTGTATTGCATGGCATCTCCTATGGCTTTACCATTTTCCCATAATGAGCCTACACTTTTCCCATTCATTCATGGATTACAAAAACTCTCAAGAGGTTCAAAAACCTTACAGCATATGTATGTTGCATTGGCTAGGCGTGTAATTGGGCTATTTATGTATAACTATATGATATACAGAAAAAAGTTAGGCTTAAGTACCCATAATCACCCTACCTTAGAAGCGATGTATTCTAATAGACTTAATCTATTATTGGTATCTCCAACGCTTGTGAACCATTTAGAAAGTAATGTCCCTCCAACATCTATTACAGGATTTACTTGGTTTGAACCAGAATTCTTTGCATCACCTAATTTAGAGGAAAAAATCATATCATTTCTTAACTCAGGGACTGCACCCGTTATTTTTGCTTTAGGGGGAGATAAGCGAACAAATCCAGGGCAATACTTTCAAGCGTTTATTGATGCATGTAAGATACTTGGCATACGAGGAATTATTGTTGCCTCAGAACGATTTCATAAAACATTATCTGTCAATGACTCAATCTTAGTAGTAAGCTATACTCCTTATTCTGTTTTATTTAAGCGTGCACGAGCACTTGTGCATTCAGGTGGAATTGGTACGATAGCATGGTGTATCCGTTATAAGATTCCTTCATTATTGATTCCAACCTCTATTGATCAGTTTGACAATGCCAATCGCGCCTATCGTGCAGGTATTTCAGATATTTTATCAAAAAGAGATGTTAAGGCCAAGAAACTTGCAAATGCATTAAAAAATTTGTTAGAGGACCGTAAAAGAAAAGAAAATCTTGAGACTCTTTCTATAACGGTATGTGCAGAAAAAGGTGAAGAAGTTGCTGTGGACAAAATAGAAGCACTGCTTGAGAGCATTCAAGAGGTATAGCCACATCAGGTTGAATTCTTAAAAGGGAATCATCAAAGTAAGAAATTATCAGCTTAGTGCTGGTCATTTTAATGGGGATGGGTACAGGTTTAGTAAAGCATTTTGATGATAAAACTATCAATATTTCCATCATGATTAATATATAATTTTGAAGTATAAAGCAAATAATTAAAACAAAAAATTATTATAGTTATAAACTAAGACTATTAATGTCCTAATTTACTCAATGTAACATTTTTGCTTAAATTCCGTTTAAATCTATAGTAAATACCCCCTTTTTAACCCTATTTTTACTATAATCCATCATTATAATAATTTAAAGGGGAGTAGAGAGTATGGAAAATGAACAAAAAAGTCGTCGTGACTTTATGGGTCTGGGTCTGGGTCTATTTACTGCAGCAGGAAGTATAGGTGCATTGTACGCAATGAAACGTACATGGGATCCGTTACCGTCTGTAAAAGCAGCAGGTTTTACCACAATTGATTTGAGTGTAGCCAAGCCAAATGAACTGATTGTTGAAAAATGGAGAGGTAAACCTATCTTCATTTTGAAAAAAACAGCAGATATGGAAGCAAATGAGAGAGATATTGTTATCGGCTCTGATAGATTTCATATGTCTATAGGCTTATGTACGCATCTTGGATGTATCCCTGCATATAAGAAAGATTCTAAAACATTCTTCTGTGCATGTCATGGTGGTGTATTTGATGCTTCAGGTGTGAATGAACCCGGTCTTCCTCCTCCAAGTCCTCTTGAGATACCGCCGTTTAAGATAGCAGGCACTCAGCTTACTTTGGGTGAAGAGGGTCCTGAGTATAAAAAAATGTTAGATGCCGGTCTAACGGTGTAAAGGGGATAAGATGGCACATTTTGAAAAAGCGAACAGCTTAAATGAATGGATGGATCAGAGAATAGGGCTTAATACGCTAAAGAGGGTTTTAAATACCGAGTATTGGATTCCAAAAGATATTAACTTTCTTTGGGCTATGGGTATGGTGTTAGCAGCAACATTTGGAATGTTGGTCATATCAGGTATCTTTTTATTGATGTATTATAAACCAGATACAAATCTTGCATTTGATTCAGTCAATTATACAATCATGTCAGAAGTTGGTTATGGTTGGTTATGGAGACATATTCATGGTATCGGTGCATCGATTGTATTTCTAATTATCTATATACACATGTTGACGGGAATCTACTATGGTTCTTACAAAAGGGGTAGAGAACTTATCTGGCTTTCGGGTATGGGTCTGTTTGTTGCATTCTCAGCAGAAGCGTTTTCAGGATATATGTTACCTTGGGGACAAATGTCTTATTGGGCAGGTATGGTTATTACCAACCTTTTCTCAGGTGGTTCACTTGAAGCGTATGGTTTAGTGGAGTGGATTCGTGGTGACTATGTCCCTGGGGATGCGTTCTTAACGAGATTTTTTATGCTGCATGTATTTCTTATTCCTTTAGTGATTATCGGATTGATTGTTTTACACTTTGGTACATTGAGACTACCACACGTCAATAATCAAGAAGGTGCAGATATCGATTTTGAAGAATCTGCCGATCTTTGGAAAGCTGGTAAGAAAAAAGAGTCTAAAGTGATTCCATTCTCTCCGGTCTTTTTGAGTAAAGATATCTTTGTGATGGGTATCTATTTTATCTTATTCTTTTATCTGGTATTTTATAATTTCAACTTTGCAATGGATCCTGTAAACTTTGATCCAGCAGATGGACTTAAAACACCGGCACATATCTACCCTGAGTGGTATTTCCTCTGGTCATATGAAATCTTGCGTCCCTTTGGTAAAGATGCCGGTCTGATTGCCTTTGGTATCGCGCAGGCAGCATTCTTTTTCCTACCGTTTATAGACAGAAGTCCAAATGTAGCTCCGGCACACAAAAGAGGGCTTTTCCAAATTTGGTTCTGGGTATTGGTCATTGATATGATTGCACTTACTGCCTTAGGTAAATTACCTCCGACAGATCCGACATTTGCTTTCTTGGGTGTGGTATGTGCATGGTTATTCCTGGCAATGGGACCATTACTTTTCATCATTACGATGTTTGAAAAAAAATTAGAGAAAGGAGCATAACATGAGAGAGTTAAAAATATTAGCGGTTGTTGTATTCTTTTCACTATTGACATATTATTTGGTAGAGCCTTATGCCCACCATGAAATGCATAAAAAAGTAGATGCAAACGGAGATGAGATAGTTATTGAAAGCCATGGCTTTACCTATGACGGTACAGATGATATCAAAGAGGCTGAACGTAAAGGTGACGCAGCACTTCTCGCTAAGAAGAAGGCTTTTTGGGCAGAGGTAAAAACAGTTGCAGGACTCAAAGGTGATGCGGCAGCCGGTGAAGCCGGTTTTGGTATGTGTCTTGGGTGTCACAACGGTGCCAATATGAATATGGGAGGCGTGATACCGCCTAATCTTGACCATGCTGGTGCTATTTATGATAAAAACTATCTGATAGCAGTAATTAAAGATCCTGCAATGGCATCAAACGTGGATCATAAGTATGCAGATACAATGATGCACCCCATGGGATCTATCAAGTCTATGATGAGCGACAATCAGCAAATTGCAGATGTAGTAGCCTATATGCTTGCACATAAAGCGGGCGATGTAACACCAAAAGAAGCCTTTAAAGAGGCTTGTGTAAGATGTCACGCGATGCGTTATACAAAGATGACACAGTTAGGGGAAACACCTAAGTTTAAAGAGAAAAAAGATGCACTTGCATATGAGATTAAAGTGATTGAAGAGCAAGATATGGTTAAAGCTTATATGGGTAACCTTCCTCCTGACCTCTCTATGATTATTAGAGCAAGAGGAGATCACTTTATGGAAACATTTATTGAGAATCCTCAAGGGCAGCTTCCTGGTACTTCAATGCCTAGAGTGGGACTTAATCATGAAGGGTATGAGAAAGTAAAGGAGTATCTTGTTGAAGCGGGTGATCCTAGTAAAAAAGCAAGAGAAGCACTTGGACCATGGGTGATTGGGTTCTTTATAATTTTCTCGATTCTAGCGTTCTTATGGAAAAAACAACAATGGAGAGATCTTCATTAATTAAATTGCTAGGGGCAAAGCCCTTGGTAATAGATAACTTCAGCAGTCAGCTTATGCAAGGGGCTTGCTTTATATAGTAAACGCGTATAAATCATTAAAGATAAATTCTCACCTATTCTATTTTGCTCTCTTCATTTATCTCTTTTACCCCCTTTTTATCTACTTTTGGATACCCTAAGAAAAATTTAGATGATGGACAATATATGCTTATAGACGGACATGGCCGCGAAGTAAATTATCTTCGTATATCAGTAACGGAACGTTGTAATTTTCGATGTCAATACTGTATGCCTGAAAAACCTTTTTCCTGGGTTCCTAAAGAGAACCTGCTTACGTTTGAAGAGCTCTTTTTATTTGTAAAAGTTGCTATAGACGGCGGTGTGACAAAAATACGTTTGACGGGTGGAGAGCCTTTATTGCGTGAAGATCTTGATGTGTTTATCAAAATGATTAATGATTATAAACCGGGACTTGATTTAGCTTTAACTACCAATGGATATTTACTCCCGGAGGCAGCACAAAGACTGAAAGATGCAGGTCTTAAACGTCTTAATATCTCACTTGATTCGCTCAAAGCGGACGTGGCAGCCAAGGTTGCAGGGAAAGATGTTCTTTCACGTGTGTTTAAAGGTATAGACAGAGCTTTAGAAGTAGGGCTTAAAATCAAGATTAATATGGTACCCCTTAAAGGGATGAATGAGAGCGAAATACTTGATGTAATGGAGTACTGCAAAGCGCGTGGGATGAAAATACGTTTCATAGAGTATATGGAAAATGCCCATGCCGATCAGGCACTCAAAGGGATGCACGGTAAAGAGATACTTGAAAAAGTAAAAGAGAAATATACCATTAAAGCATTAGGTCGTGAGGGAGCGAGCCCCTCTTTTAATTACCGCATCATAGAGACAGGCTATGAGTTTGGACTCATAGACCCGCATAAACATGATTTTTGTGAGAGTTGTAACCGTATTCGCTTAACAGCTGAAGGAAATCTCATCCCTTGTCTCTATTTCGATGAAGCGATGAGTATTGCCGAATCTGTCAAAAAAGGCGATATTCAAGCAGCAGCAAATGTATTGGCACAAGTGCTTAAAGATAAGCCCAAAGAGAACCGTTGGAGTGAAGAGGAGCTTGAGAGCAAAGAGATAAGCAAACGTGCATTTTATGAGACGGGTGGGTAAAAAAGAAGGGAAAGAGTATAAAACAAATGGCTACTATAGATACTGAAGAGATACCTGAAGAGTTTGATAACTTTTCAGAAGATGAACTTTATGATAAACATGAAATTTATGATATAACCACTTTTGGAACATCGGCTGATGTTATTACTATATATAATAGACTAAAAAAAGGAAGATATTATATTCCTGAATTTCAAAGAGATTATGTTTGGAACACTACCCAAGCTTCTCGACTGATAGAATCTATTATTATGGGGTTACCTATTCCTGCTATTTTTCTTGCTAAAGATGATACACAAGAGGATAGATATTACATTATCGATGGTCAACAGAGATTACTCTCTATACAAAAGTATTATGATGGAGAATTTGCATTAAAAGATACAATAGATTCTATTGATGGTAAAAAATATAATCAACTAAATGATAAACAACGTAATCGATTAGACGAATACACATTGCAACTTATTATGATACGACAAGAAATACCAGATGACAATAATGATAGTATTTATAAAATATTTGAAAGAATTAACACATCAGGTACAAAGTTGTCTTCTCAAGAGATGAGGATGGCATCTTATCATGGAGAATTCAATAAATTATTAGATGACCTCACTTTAGATAATCGATGGAAAAAGTTAATTGTTACAACAAATAGGAGAAAGAGACATGAAGAATTAATTTTGCGATTTTTGGCTCTATATTTTGATTTAAATAATTATGTTGAACCTATCAAACATTTTTTAAATGTTTACATGAGTAAAAATAGAAATTTTCAATTAAATAGTTTTGAGGAAATCCAAAATATATTTAATCAAGTATTTGATATTGTCGATGCTCATCTAGCCAAAGAGCATATCTGTCTATTAAATAGTAATAGAATTAACACCCAGCTTTTAGAGTCTGTACTTGTTGGTATCGCTCACAATCTTGATAATAAAAATATTGTTAAAGAAAATTTTTTAGTAAATAAGATTAATCAATTAAAGCGTGATATTACTAATAATGATTTTGAAGAAAAAGCGTATTGGGAATCACGAAGGTCAAAAGCAGAAAATGTAAAAGGTAGATGTGAATATCTTATAAGACTATTTAGTGAGAAGTGATGGAAGATAAAATAAATTTTTTATTAGAAAATGCTCCAAACATAGAGGATGAATTTCTCTCTTCTCATCTTTTAAATTATATTTGTGTACTTATCTCTGGTTATCTTGAACAAAGTATGCAAAAAGTTATAGATAACTATAAAACTAGTTCTCACTGTTCTACACATGAATGTAAAGATTCGATTAAATCAATGAGAAAGATACAAAATGTAAAATGGTGTGCCATGAGAGAGATATTTATGAAGATAGATGAAAATATTTTAGGGTTATTAAAGTCAGATTTAGTTGATAAATTTGATATTATAACTTGTTCAATTGACAATATTGTAAAAACAAGACACAAAATAGCACATGGAGAAGATGTGACAAACTTAACTATTGAAACATTAAATGCAGATTTTACAAATATAAAACAATTCATTCAAAAGAGTGAAGCAATTTTTGGTTGCCTATAATGTTCTACCTAACCGAACAATTCTTCTCAATACAAGGCGAAGGCAAGTATGCAGGCGTCCCTTCTTACTTTTTGCGTACTGGCGGATGTAATCTCTCTTGTCCCGGTTTTGGCGCAGCGTATGAAGTGGAGGGGAAAGTACGTCTAGGGTGTGATACGTACTTTGCAGTTGATGGACACTTCTCCTCTTCATGGGAAAAAGTAATAGATGCAAATATTCTCATCAGACATCTTAAAAATGAGTTTGAAAAGATTGGGTATATCCCGGCTATGGTTATTACGGGTGGTGAACCATTGATGTATGCTAAAGATGATGTGTTTTATACAGTGCTTGAAAGTATGGTTGAGCATGGTGTCAACATTACCTTTGAGACCAATGGAACGATGGAGATAGATTTTGAGAACTATCCTGCTTATAAAAAGTGTATTTTTTCACTTTCATTGAAGTTAGCGAACTCCGGAGAAGCTATAGGCAAACGAATACGCCCAGAAGCACTTGAGAACATTTATACTTATGCAAAAGAGTCATTTTTAAAATTTACGATAGATGCCAATCTTGTAGAGACGACTGCATTAGATGAGATCAATGAAATAAGAGAGAAGTTGCCAGAACTAGAGGTCTATTGTATGCCTGTAGGGGAGAGTAGAGACAGCATATGGAAGAACGATAAAGCTGTATTTGAATTTTGTATGAAACATAATTTTCGCTATAGTGATAGATTACATATTCGCGTATTTGATACGACACAAGGAGTCTAACGATGCTGATACGAAAGCTTTTTAAATTTGAAAATGCACATATCGTACGGGATTGTACCACACAACGCTGTAGTGAAAATATACATGGACACTCCTATAAAATTGAAGTGCTTTTAGAGTCAAATTACCTTGATAATGGACAAATGGTATATGATTTTGGTTTGACCAAGCGTGCTATTAAGGAGTTAATAGACTCTTTTGATCATGCCATTACGCTTTGGTCAGAAGATGAGACTGCCTATGTTGAAGCGATGAAAAAATACAGTAACAGATGGGTTGAACTGCCTGTTTCTCCCTCTGCAGAGCAATTTTCCCGTGTCATCTATCTGATAGTTGAGAGAGTGTTAGCGTGTACCACTATGCAAAATGGAGAGAGAGAAGTCACCTTGAACAGTATTATCGTGCATGAGACCGAAACAGGGTATGCGCAGGGATTTAAAGAAGATGCCCATAGTCAACTTATGGGGAAACTCAATCTTGAAGATATTATTTTCTCACCTCAAGTTCAAAGTGAATGGAGTGACAGTCAACTTTGGGAGAATCTGCTCAATCGGTTACAAATTAGAAATCCTACAAAAGTTTAGACCTCCTTTATTTAGGTATAATTGCAGATACCAAAATAAGGATAAAAAATGAAAAAAATTATACTCATTTCACTTGTAGGAGCCTCTATGCTCTTTACAGCTTGTGAAGAGAAGAGCGACAAAGCAGTTGAAGAGACACCCTCAGCAGTATCGGAAGTAGCACCTGAAGAGAAGCTCAGTAGTCTTGACGCAGCAAAAAAAGCAGTTGAAGAAGCAGCAGAAGCGACTAAAATGAAGGCCGTGCAGATAGCAGAGGAAGCAAAGGTAGAAGCGGAAAAAATCGCAGCTGCTGCTGCAGAAAAGACAGCTGCGTTAAAGGTGTCGGCAGAAAAGAGCCTTGCAGAGGCGGGCAGTGAGTTAAAGGCACAGGCGGAAAAAGTAAGTGTTGCCGCTTCAGATGCAATGGCATCAATTTCAGCACCGTCAGCCTATGCTAAATGTAAGGGCTGTCATGGGGCAGAGGGGAAAACAGTTGCACTTGGAAAATCTGCAGTCATCGCAGGACAGGACAAAGCAACACTCATTGCTTCTATGAATGCCTATAAAGCAGGTACTAAAAATGTATCAGGTATGGGTGGGCTTATGAAAGGTCAAATGGCATCGGTCAGTGATGAAGATATTGAAGCGATAGCAACGTATCTCTCTTCTGTAAAATAAAGACTAAGGCTAGCCTAAGAGGTAAAAAAATCCTCTTTTGTATCAGCTGTGCATTCCCAACGTATGGGTATGATCTTTACGGCATTGTTTTTTTGCAGTAAAGATACCTCAGGTAGGGTAATGAGCATGGCATTTGCTTCTTTCAAAGGTGAAATCATACCGGGAAGTTGTTTTTCAAATGGCATGAATGACTTTCCGTCAAAATTACCTAAACGTACTGTCTGTTTTCCTGCTCTTAAAGTAAAATCCTCTCTCATTACAGTCGAAATTGTAGCATGATAACAGGCTTTCATCCCCGACATTTTACGTATCGCTGCACGGACAAATATCTCATAATTGACCATGGATGCCAGAGGATTTCCAGGTAAGTTGATGATAACGGTTTTTCCTATGGTTCCAAATGCCGTGGGTTTACCCGGTTTAATATCCACCTTATCAAAGTGAAGTTGCATGCCCAGATTTTCAAATGCCTCTTTTGTAAAATCTTTGTCACCCATACTGACACCCCCCGAGGTGAGTATGATATCGGCATTGAGAGCAGATTTGATCGCTGTTTCCAAAGAGGCTATGGTATCACCGGAACTTCCAATGTATTGGACCTCACACCCCAGCTCTTTGGCCCGTGAGAGAAACATAGGTGAATTTGAGTTATAGAGTTGGTGGGATGCAATCTTCTCAAAGTGCGGGCGGAGCTCATCCCCGGTACCGAATACTGCTACTTTAATTTGCCGTGTAACTTTAAGATGTGTGACTCCTTGACTTGCCAGCAGTGCAATGGCGTATGCTGTTACTTTCTCACCTTTACGGAGGTATACCGTACCGCGTTTCACATCTTCTCCCGCACATCGGATATGTGCATTTTTCTCTATCTTATTGGGTAAAGTGACGAGGATACCGTCTATATTCACATTTTCGATGGGAACAATCGCTTCACATCCTTTGGGGATGGGAGCACCTGTCATAATCTTTATAGCCTGTGTGGGTTCAAGTCTCATTTTGGGGTCATCTCCTGCGTAGATGATATCCCTGCAGGAGACGGTCGTGCCTGCATCTGAACATTTAACGGCAAAACCATCCATGGCAGAGTTGTCAAAACGGGGCAGATCGAATGTAGCTATGGCATCCTCACGCATGATTCGTCCCAAAGCCATCTCGATAGGGATGATTTCCGTACTTGCAAGAGCAGTGTTTTTATCAATAATATCGAGTGCCTGAGTGATGGAAACAGCCATAGTTGACCTTTAAAATGAAATTAGAATGATTATAACTAATTAGGGTATAATCCACTTTTAAATTAAAGAAAATAAATAAGGAATTTAGCATGGAAGTAGCACAGATGTTAGCAGGACACTCTCTTTTGGTTAAAGTATATTTGGGCTTTTTAGTAGGGGGATTGATCATCCCTTTTATGACAGCAAAAAATCCATTGGGTTTTAGAAAAGCAAGTTTTATCTATACCATGATCTTTCAAGCCATCGCTACGATGATTGCATTTGCAGGGCTTGTAGCAGTATTTACAGGTGATTTAGGATGGTCGGTGACAACAATTATAATGATTGCGGTATGGGCAATTATGATGTATATTGAAATTAAAAAGCACAAGCTTATTAAAGTAGCCAACCTTGAGAATGAACAGACATTTAAAGTATTAAAGTCGGCATTTATTAAAATTTCGATGGTACAGATACTTCTTGTGGTGATCATGATAGTCTTGATGGTACTTAAAGCCAAAGGTATCGTAAGTTTCTAATGCTCTATCTATACCATAAAGATGCAAGTCAGGCTCAGCTTACACTTCTTGGGGATGAGCATCGTTACATTTTTAAGGTACGCAGACATAAGGTGGATGATACCTTATATCTGCGTAATCTTGAAGATGAAGTACTCCATCGTTACACGATTACTTTTCTAGATAAGCGATCTGCGGTACTGGATCTTCAAGAGAGTATACCTCTTGCTATTCAAGCTAAAAAAAAGCTGCATATCGGCTGGTGTATCATAGATCCAAAAAGTGTAGAAAAAGTACTGCCTATACTCAATGAAATGGGTGTTGATACAATCACTTTCTTTTATTGCAAACGTTCTCAAAAAAGTTTTACACTCGATTTCAAGCGTTTAGAGAAGATACTTTTGAACTCTTCACAGCAGTCGGGTAGATCCGTGGGCATGAAGTTAAAGAGGGCAGAGAGTCTGAAAACCTTTGTAGAGGAGAACCCGCAGGCTAAAATGTTAAATTTTTCTGAAAATCATTTTATATCCAATACAAACATAGAAACGATTGTTATTGGATGTGAGGGCGGATTTCATGAAGATGAAACTACACTTTTTAGACCTGAAAACATTGTAGGTTTTGATACCCCACTGGTTTTGAAAAGTGAAAGTGCAGCGTGTGCGGCTGCTAGTAAAATACTACTCTAAAATTATAGTGTAAGACGTTTATCTTACACTTCTATATATTGTAACGACATCGGCATATTGTTTTTTGGTCAAAATTGTTTTTAAATTTGCATTACACTTTGCTTTCATCCCAATAATCTGTTTACGCGTTTCAAGCATTGCTTCAGCCTCTTTTAGAGAATCATTGTCTGTAGTTAACGCATTTTCTAAAAGCATTTTTTCTTCATGCATTACTTTTTTAACCATCATTTGCATTTTGGGTTTGTTTGTGTTTGACCATGCTTGTAAAGCAGTCATTTGTTTTTGGTCTATACCTAAAAGGTCAGCATTTTTAATAGCGATACGCATAAGATTTGGCATAGGGTTTGCATGTTTTAGTGCAAGTTTGTTCATACCCATGCCTTCCATAGCGTGTAGTGATGAGAGTGACATCAAGATTACAGTGATTGCGATAATGAGTTTTTTCATTGTTCTTCCTTTGATAATGTTGTTACAAGTTATTATATAACATAGATGATTAATTGAGTGTTAAAAAGATGATTTGTTTCTAATGCGCTATTTTGAATTAGAAATCATAGGCAGAGATAATTCTAAAATAGCTTTTATCTTGTTCATCGCTTATCCATTGGTGTTCAAATCTTAAAAAAAGATATTCACGTGCTCTAAAATTGAATTTATGGTCTATGTAGATTGAGTTAATACTGTTTTTGCTTTTCTCTTTATAGCTTACGTTGGTCAAATAGAGGGCACTTGAGTAGATTTTGTTTTTGTAGGTATAGCGAACTTTAAGCGATTTGGCAAAAGGATTTCCGTCTAGTTTTCCATTTGTAATCATTGCCGTTGTATAGAGTGACGAGAGACCTCCATATCCTCGGTTGATACCATCTTCGCCAAAGTTATAGGAGAGTGAAGCGGTGTAGGAAAATTTTTCAGATCTAATACCAATTTTACCTGCAACAAGTTTGACATCTCCTCCTCCGTTTTTGGTGTTACTGATATTGATTCCGTTCTTATTCTTTTGGGTGTGAATAGCCTGTATGCCGTAAAACAATGTTTTCTCTTCACTGTATTGATAGTGATCTTCTACTTGCAGATGTAGAGTATTGTAAAGTTTAAAGGCATAATAGTAGTACGCTTCTGCTTTGATGCTATCAAGTGTTGTATGAAGTCCCACAAAACTTACACCTTTTTCTGCAAAGCCACTTGAAGAGTACTCTGTGTAAGTTTCACTATTGTTAGCTCTAAATTCGGAGATATGTCCCAAAAATAGCTTCGATGATGTATCAAGGTTGATATCCGCTGTAAGACCAAGATAGCTAAAAGGGATAAGTCTCGTCGTATCATCATTAATCAAGGGAGTTTGTAGCTGTTGTTTCCCTGCTTTAATGTGAACATTGTCATTTTGATAATAAAGATTGAATTCTGACAAAGGGTTGATATCTTCTCCTGCCCAATCAGTGAGTGAAGTGTTTTCAGGATTTTGTGATTGGAATATAAGATGTGAAGCGTACTGCTTTAGATTCAGACCAAAATGATATAAAGGTGCAGAGGTATATTGAATAAAACCGCCTAGTGCCGTAGCCCTTGCTTCTAGGGAGTCACCTTCATGATGACTTAAAATCTGATAATGAAACAGCTCTATATGGGTCTTGAACTGGCCGATGTTTATTTTTTTGTCACTGTTTGTCTCTTTGGAATATGTGAGGGTCACAAAAACAACAAAAAATATTGACATATATTTTTTTTTGATGTGCTTTAGCCTTTCTTTCAGAGGTGTCTTAATTTAAAAGCATAGCAAAAAATAGTAACAAGATGCATCTCTTATAATTATTTAAACTTTTTTCGCTATAATTTCGCCCACAATTGTCTCGCCAAAGAGCGTTGCAATGCCCCTTTTTTACTATAAGAAGGAAGAGTCACCGACTAGAACAGGCTTGTTACCTGTCACCAAATAAACTAAAAAGGTCTCACGATGAGAAAAGAGATACACCCTGATTATAAACTATGTGCAGTTACATGTGCTTGTGGAAACCACTTTGAGATTAAATCGGACAAAGAAAAAATGAGTATTGATATCTGTAATGAGTGTCACCCGTTCTTTACAGGTTCTGAAAAAATTCTTGATGCTGCCGGTAGAGTTGAGAAATTTAAAAACAAATACAAATTGTCTTAATCCTTTACAACTTTTTTGGGGAGATCTCTCCCCATATCTATTTACTGCCTAAAGGCATCTTATGATCACTTTCGTTCCTACACCCATTGGAAATCCTCAAGACATTACGCTTCGTGCCATGAAAACTTTTGAAAAAGCGACGCTTTTTTTGTGTGAAGATACCCGTCAGACCAAACGACTTTTGCGTTTACTTGAAGAGCGGTTCAATATGGTATATCCAACAGCTGATTTCTACTCGTTTAATGAACATAACGGAGAAGATAGATTAACAGAATTTGGGGAGACATTTAAAGATAAAGAGGTAGTGTATGTGAGTGATGCGGGGATGCCGGTTATTTCAGATCCGGGGCAGTTACTGGTGGCCTATTGTCAAGAGAAGAATTTAGACTATGATGTCTTGCCCGGTGCATCAGCGGTAACGACTGCTTACGCTGCATCTGGTTTTGAAGAGGGTAAATTTCTCTTTTATGCCTTTTTACCCCATAAAGGCAAAGAGAGAAGTATTGCATTGGCCGAAGCAATGAATAATGGATATAATACTGTACTGTATGAGTCCCCTCACCGTTTGGAAAAACTTATGGAAGAGATAGCTCTTTTGGATGAGGAGAGAGAGGTTTTTTTGGCCAAAGAGATCAGTAAACGGTATCAAAGCTACTATCGTGGGAGGATTAAATCACTCATGGAGAGATTTAAAACATTGACCATACGTGGTGAATGGGTTGTTGTGATATCAGCTCAAAAAAGCATGGAAAAATCTCTCAGTTTCACGGAAGTTTTAGCACTTGACCTACCTCCTAAACCTAAGGCAAAACTCCTTTCACAGCTCAGTGACAAAAGTGTGAAAGAGTGGTATGCAAAACTTATAGGGTGAACGCTTAACCCCCTAAAAGAAAAAATTAGATAAAATCTACTCTATGATAATATATGGCAAACAAGTCTGTTTACATGCCTTAGAGCACCATGCAGAGAAAATAAAAACAGTTTATGTAGCACAAAAGAGTGCGAGTAGTAAGGGGATTCTTCCCAAAGCACTTTTCCATCAGTATCATGAGAAAATTAAATTTCTCGAAGAGAAGTGGGCACAGTCTATGTCTAAGGGTGGGAACCATCAGGGTTTGCTCATAGAGATGGAGCCCTTTCAAGAGGCTTCTTTTACAGAGATTAAGAAGTCTAATTTTATTGTAGTACTCGATGGTTTGACGGATGTTGGCAATATCGGTGCAATTGTACGTACCTCTTATGCACTTGGTGTGGATGGGATCATTGCAACAGGGGTTAAGCAACTCAATTTTGCAGCGATTACCAGAAGCAGTTCAGGGGCAATGTTGGAGATGCCTTTTATGATTGCTCCAAATATTTTAGATCGTTTTAATGAACTTAGTCAACTGGGATTTACGGTTTATGCAGCTTCAATGGACGGTGAAAATGTAGAGCATGTCACGTTTGAAAAGAGGCGTGTACTTGTGATGGGAAGTGAAGGCAGGGGACTCTCCAATAAAGTACTCTCCAAAGTGAATCAGAAGGTTTCCATAGAGATGCAGCATGCGTTTGATTCACTGAATGTCTCTGCGGCAGCAGCGATTTTAATACATAGGATGGGTTATGCAGTTAAATGATATTCTTGAAGAAAACAGTATAAAAGCAATGAGTGACAAAACAAAAATACCCGAAGAGAATCTTGAGTATCTTATAGAGTCGGATTTTGATGCGTTAACCAAGGTGAGAACATTGGGGTTTATCTCTATTCTGGAACGAGAGTATAAGGCCGATCTAAGTGCAGTAAGAGAGCAGGCTTTGGAATATTACGGGCAAGGTGCTCAAAAACATCTGTTCCCCATGGGGAAACCTGTCGTGAATGAGCATAAAAGTAAATCCAATGGATTATTTATTTTTGTGTTTATTCTACTTGGATTTAGTACATGGTATTTTTTGACCCAGTTCGATAAAAAGCATTTAAATACGCTGATTCCTTTTATGGATGAGCAAACTATTGAAGGGTTTATCGGTAGTGACGAAGAGGAAAATGTAGAGAATATAGCAGCAGATTTAACTATTGACAGTGTTACAGTAGCACTACCCAAAGCAGGTCAAGTATCTACAAATGATGCACCTCTTGAGACACAAGGAAATAGTGCAAAGGATGTCGCTAACGAAGAAGAGAGTGTCACGGATGATAATGCTAGATAAGGTCTTAAGTACCAATGATAAAGTTTTAAAGTGAGTAAAGTATGTTTGATGAAATACAATTTGAAAAAATAAACCGGCTACCAAAATATCTTTTTGCAGAGATTAATGATTTGAAGATGCAATTAAGACGTGAAGGTGCAGATATCATAGATTTTTCGATGGGAAACCCCGATGCATCTACCCCGCAGCCGATTATTGACAAGTTATGTGAGACGGCACAGAAACCTAAAACACACGGATATAGTGCAAGTAAAGGTATCTATAAATTACGTCTGGCCATGAGTAAATGGTATAAACGTAAATATAATGCCGATTTGGATCCAGATACAGAGATCGTAGCTACGATGGGGAGTAAAGAGGGGTATGTGCATTTGGTACAGGCTATCTCTAACCTCGGTGATGTGGCGATTGTCCCCGATCCGACATATCCTATCCATTCACAGGCATTTATATTGGCAGGGGCCAATGTTGAAAAGATGCAGCTTCTGTTTGATGAAGAGACGTTTGAAGTGGATGAAGAGAAGTTTTTAGCAGATGTTGAAGAACATTTAGACAACTCCATTCCTAAAGCAAAATTTTTGGTGGTGAATTTCCCGCATAATCCAAGCACTGCAACCGTAACGCCTCAGTTTTATGAAAAACTGGTAGCACTTGCAAAAGAGAAACGTTTTTATATCATTTCGGACATTGCGTATGCTGATATTACCTTTGATGGGTATAAGACCCCCTCTATTATGGAAGTAGAAGGTGCAAAAGATGTAGCAGTTGAGTCTTACACCTTGTCAAAGTCATACAATATGGCAGGATGGAGAGTAGGGTTCATTGTGGGTAATAAAAAGCTTATAGGGGCACTTCAAAGTATAAAATCATGGCTAGACTACGGAATGTTTACACCCATTCAAGTTGCCGCAACAGTTGCTTTGGATGAGTATCATATGATTCCGGATGATGAGATTATCCCACGCTATCAGAAAAGACGTGATGTAATGTTAGATGCTTTTGGGAATGCAGGTTGGTCTTTGGCTAAGCCAAGTGCATCCATGTTTATTTGGGCTAAGATTCCTGAAGTAGCAGGTGATATGGGTTCACTGGAGTTTGCAAAACAGTTACTGCTTAAAGCAGGTGTTGCCGTAAGTCCGGGGATTGGTTTTGGTAAGTACGGGGATGGGTATGTACGTATTGCACTTATTGAAAATGAAAACCGTATTAGACAAGCAGCAAGAAATATTAAAAAGTTCCTTAAAGAGCTTGAAGAGAGTAAGTCATAATGATAAAAATAGGCATATTGGGTGTTGGTACCGTAGGGACAAGTGTTGCAAAGATACTTGGAGAGAACAGTGACATCATTGAAGCAAGAGCAGGTAAAAAAATAGAAGTAAAATCAGGTGTCGTAAAAAACCTTTCTAAAGATAGAGGGGTTTCAATAAAACTCTCCGATGACCCTTTGGATGTGGTAGATGACCCAGAGATAGACATTGTAGTAGAGTTAATGGGCGGCGTGGATGAACCTTATGCACTTGTAAAAAAAGCACTTGAAAACGGAAAGTCTGTCGTGACTGCCAATAAAGCACTTCTTGCTTACCATCGTTATGAACTCCAAGCGATAGCCGGTGATATTCCTCTTATGTATGAAGCAAGTACAGCTGGGGGTATTCCTATTATTGGTGCATTGCGCACAGGGCTTTCCGCCAATCATATAGAGTCTATTCAGGGTATTATGAATGGTACGTGCAACTATATGCTTACCAATATGATAAACAACGGGGCACAGTATGAGGAGATACTCAAAGAGTCTCAAGAGCTAGGATACGCTGAAGCTGATCCAACATTTGACGTTGGTGGATTTGATGCTTCCCATAAACTACTTATTTTAGCAAGTATCGCGTATGGGATTGATGCAAAGCCAGAAGATATTCTCATAGAGGGTATAGAGAAAATAACCAGTACGGATGTAGATTTTGCTAAAGAGTTTGGTTATGAGATTAAATCTTTAGGAATTGCTAAAAAAGTAGGTGATGGTGTAGAACTACGTGTGCATGCGACTATGATACCAGCAGACAGCATGATAGCGAAGGTTGATGGTGTGATGAATGCAGTGACTGTTATAGGTGATCGTGTAGGTGAGACGATGTACTATGGACCAGGCGCGGGTGGTGATGCTACGGCGTCTGCTGTTATCTCTGATATTGTAGATATCGTACGTGGTAACCAGGGTCCTATGCTAGGCTATAAAAAAGGGCTTGAATCAGGACTAAAACTACTTCCAAAAGAGGAGATAGTGACACAGTACTACCTGAGACTAGAAGTAGATGACCAAAGTGGAGTACTTGCTAAAATCACCACAGAACTTGGTAGGTTTGGTATCTCTATAGAGGCAATGTTACAAAAACCATCTATTGTTGAAGATAGAGCAAAACTTCTTTTTACAACGCATCGCTGTAAAGAGAGTGAAATGCAAGAAGCGATGACTGCACTAGGAAAACTTGATGTGGTGTATGGTGAGATTGCCATGATGAGGATCGAGAAGTAAAAAGGTACTTTGAAAGTAGAGATACTTAGTGAAGTACTTATGAAAGTACTTATGGAAGTCTTGTTTGTCATGATCAAGATATATAAAATACCTAAGAGTAAAGTGATAGAGAAATTAAAGAGTCTTTTGTTATTAGATGGTGTTGTAAATGATGACAAGGGTATCTGTATAGATGCCCTGAATCTAATGCAGCATAAAAATATAGATTATGTTGATGCCCTTATATGCACAAAGAATGTATTGCAAGGCTATGGTAAAATAAGTTTTGATAAAGAGATAATGAAAAAATGTGAAAAGTAAAGAAAAAGGAAAACTAAATGGCAAAAGAACACTATTTTGACATCACGGCAAAGCTGGATATGATGGAGATGAAAAATGCCTTGATAATGGCAGAAAAAGAGGTAGCAACCCGCTTTGATTTTAAGGGGTTGAAGGCTGAGTTTAATTTGAATGAGGCTGGAAAAACTGTGAGTCTTAGTTCAAGTTCAGATGCTAAGATAGATGCGTTGAAGGATATACTTATTTCGAAGTTGGTCAAACGCGGTATTGCAGGTAAGGCACTTGAAGAGGTGAAAACTGAAGGTATCAGCGGGGGTAATACAAAAGTAATCTATCGAATAGTCGATACGATTGATAAAGATGAGGCTAAGCAGATAGTCAAAGCGATTAAAGCGATGAAGATTAAAGTCACACCGTCTATACAGGGTGATGAAGTACGTGTATCGGGTAAAAAAATAGATGATTTGCAGGCTGTGATGGGTGAGGTAAAAACGCTTGATTTGAAAGCCCCATTAGTGTTTGGGAATTTTAAATAGGGATATCATGTAGGGACAGATTCTATATCTGTTCTGATTGTGGGTAGATATAGAATCTACCTCTACAGTCTGTTCTTATGAACAGTGTCCGCCACCACAACATCCGCTTGAAGCTGCCTGTGGTGCTTTCATAGCAATGCTGAAATCACTACCGTTTTCACTAAGTTCGAAGCCATGTTTTCCACAAAACTTATCATTCATATGATTTACCATACCTAAGGCTTTCATCATCGCATCATCTTTGTTATCGAAAGAAACATTATTCTCTAATTCACTTCTTTTGAAGCATCCACACTCTTGTGCTATATTTATTGTTGACATTGTCATCCTTTTGCTTTAATTTTTCCGATAATAACCAAGTTTGTTTAAATAAAACTTGATTTTAAGTCATAATAGGAGAAATTTACTCCTATTAGATTAAAAAGTTATAAATTATATCTAAAGTCAAAATTTATGCATAGCTCATTTTATTAAAAAGTATGTCAATATGACATACTTTTACTCGTCTCTTATTTTCTATTCTATACTTCTAACAACAGGAGTAACTATGAATGAAAAGCTCACACCTATACATCACAAAATATATACGTTACGAGGAAAAAAAGTTATGTTCGATTTTGATTTAGAAGAGCTTAATCAGGTTGAGACTCAGCAAACAGATGAAAAAATAATGGGTTTTTTAAAGCCATGAGAGAACTCCCAAAACTTTTCGGTGATGAATCTGAAAGCCTTGCTAGCTGTTTTTTAGAACAAGAGGGTTTTAGCATTTTAGAGCGTAACTATTTTGCAAGAAAACTTGGTGAGATAGATATCATTGCTAAAAGAGAAGATGAATTGCATTTTATAGAAGTGAAGTCAGGGAAGTCTGATACTTTTGACCCTGTTTATAACGTTACGCCTGCAAAACTTAGAAAAGTGATAAACTCGGCACACTATTATATGAAAACAAAAGGTTTAGATATGACTTTTAGTATAGATGCTTTGATCATACGCCACGATGAGGTCGAATTTATAGAGAATGTTACGCTATAATCGTGTATATAAATGACTAGGGTAGATAGATGCATCTTACTTCTGAGCAATTGGCTCAATTTAATAAAGACGGGTTTATTGTTCTACGAGGCTTTTTGGATGAAAAAAAATGTGATGCAATCACGAAAGTTTCACAAGAACATTTAAGAGAAAAAATAGAACCGATAGAGACTGAAACAGGGTATAACAGCAAAAGCAGAGCATATCGCACGGATATTACAGACTATAACAGTCATACGGATGAAGATCGGTCCGTAGTGCGCAGGTTGCGCCAAGTCTATGGTAGAGATATGCTTTTTAAAAATTGGATGGAGGAGAAGTCGATACGCCCAGTATTGCAACAAATATTGGGTGATCAAGTTATCCTTATTACAGCACATCATAACTCTATTATGACTAAAATGCCTCATGTAAGTGAAGAGACGGGTTGGCATCAGGATAGACGTTACTGGAGATATAGCGATGATGATTTAGTGAGCGTTTGGCTCGCACTTGATGATGAGACAAGTCAGAATGGGGCATTAGAGTTTATTCCGGGGAGTCATACAATGCATTTTATGGCAGAACAGTTTGATGAGAAGGAGTATTTTTCAAAAACTTATGAGAAGAATCGTGAGATTTTAGCCGGGAAAGTTACCACGGATCTACAAAAAGGGGATGTTGTGATTTTTCACTCTTTACTTCTACATAGAGCCAATAAAAATAGTACGGATAAACCAAAAATATCTTTTGTTTATACAGTAAAAGCCAGACATACACAAGCCTTGCAGGGTACACGCTCTTCTGAGTACCCGGAGATTGCATTAGAAAAAATGTAGAACAGTCATAAATAAGATAGATATTGTCCGAATAGTACACAGCGATTACATATGAGATTACTATTATTAAAAACATAAGTTCTAACAATAGTTTTTATAAGAAATGTAGGATATAATAATTCTATTAAACATAAAGGAATAAATATGGCAAAATATATTGACTTAACAGGCGAAAACTTTGATGCGACTATCGCTGAAGGTGTAACAATGGTAGACTTTTGGGCTCCATGGTGTGGACCATGTAGAATGATTGCTCCTGTTATCGAAGAGTTGGCAGAAGAGTTTGAGGGGAAAGCAACAATTTGTAAAGTAAATACAGATGAGCAGCAAGATATAGCGGTTAAGTATGGTATTAGATCTATCCCGGCAATTCTTTTTTTCAAAGACGGTGAAATGGTAGACCAAATGGTCGGTGCAGCTTCTAAAGATGCATTTGCTGAAAAAATAAACGCACAATTGTAAGTTTTATTATAATAATTAGTAAAAGGGGTATTACCCTTTTACTTATGTGGAACGGAACTCTCTTTCTTCAGAGAGTTTTGTCCTAACCTCTTTAGAAATCTCTCTTGCTCAACAACTGTAAATTATTAACCAAGTTCTATGATTGTATAATTTGATTAATCATTTATTCATTTCTTTTAAGGAGTTAAAATGTTAGATTGTGCAATTATCGGAGGTGGGCCCGCAGGGCTTACTGCAGGACTCTATACCACACGCGGTGGACTTAAGAATGTGACATTGTTTGAAATGGGGATGCCTGGAGGACAGATTACACAAAGTTCCGAAATTGAAAATTATCCCGGATTTTTCGATCATGAAAAAACGGGTATGGACTTTATGGACACTTGGCAAAAACAGTGTTTTCATTTTGGGCTTAAGCACGAAATGAAGAAAGTGGAAAGTGTGGTTAAAACAGATGATTATTTTACTGTAATCTATGAGGGCGGTAATAGTGTAGAAGCCCTTACTGTGATCATTTGTACTGGTTCAACCCCTAAAAGAGCTGGGTTTAAAGGTGAAGATCAATTTTTTGGCAAGGGTGTGAGTACCTGTGCGACCTGTGATGGATTTTTTTATAAAGATAAACCTGTTACCGTGCTTGGCGGTGGAGATACAGCTTTAGAAGAGGCATACTATCTCTCAAATATTTGTTCTGATGTCTTTGTCGTGCACCGAAGAGATACGTTTAGAGCGGCACCTCCCACACTTGACAGAGTTATGAGAAAAGACAACATACATCTTGTAACCAATTCGGTGATAGAAGAAGCCCTTGGAGATACAATGGGACTGAGTGGGGTAGATATCAAAAATAATGATGGTACAATAACGCATATGGATAACACGGGACTTTTTGTATTTGTCGGACATGATATAAGAAATGATGTACTCAAAGATCAAAATGGTGAATTTATTTGTGACATGAATGAGAGAGGTCAGGTGATTGTTGATTTAAGTATGCGGACATCCGTACCAGGACTTTTTGCAGCAGGAGACATTCGGATAGAAGCGCCAAAACAAGTGATTTCTGCAGGTGGTGACGGTTCAATAGCCGCACTTGGCGTAATTTCATATTTACAGGAGAAAGAGTAGATGACAAAAGTTGGAATTGTCGGAAGTACAGGAAGAATGGGCGAACATTTAATAAAGAATGTTTTAGAAAATGAACTGCTGCAGCTTGGTGCTTTACATGTATATGGTGAACTTAAAGTAGAGGTTCCCAATCAAGTGCTCATCACGAATAGTATGAAAGTACTACTTGAAGCATCTGATGTGATTATAGATTTTTCTGCACCTGCAGCTACGCAGGAGCTTTGTGAGGAGGCTATGAAAAACCCTACTCCACTTGTGATAGCAACGACAGGATTTACGGAACATCAGCAAAATATTCTCAAAGAAGCTTCTGATGAGATGCCGGTATTGTATGCTTCAAATATGTCCGCAGGTATTGCTTTGCTTAAGCAGTTGGTAGAGCAGGTGGCAGCAACATTGGTAGATTTTGATATTGAAATTGTAGAGCAGCATCATAGACATAAAGTAGATGCACCAAGTGGTACAGCGTTGACTTTAGGTGAGTTTGCTGCAAAAGGAAGAGGTCTTGACCTTGAGGCAGTACGTGTCTCGGGAAGAGATGGTCAGATAGGGGCAAGGTCTAAAGATGAGATTGCCGTAATGGCACTTCGTGGAGGGGATATCGTAGGTCGACATACGGTTGGTTTCTATAATGACGGTGAGTTTTTAGAACTCAATCATACGGCAACCAGCAGAGAAACTTTCTCAAAAGGGGCTATTCGTGCAGCGACATGGATTGTAAATCAAAAGAGTGGTCTTTACTCAATAAATGATTGTTTAGGAATTTAATATGTGTGCAATAGTTGGTGTATTTGGTGCTAAAAAAGCTTCTACAGTTGCGTATTATTCGCTTTTTGCTATGCAGCATCGCGGAGAAGAGGCGACAGGTATTTCTGTATCTAACGGCAAAGATATTACCACCTATAAGAAACGCGGTATAGTTGAAGATGTTTTTTCTCAAGAGACACTCGATAGAATGGATGGTACATGTGCCGTAGGACATAACCGTTACTCCACGGCAGGGAGTGAGTCTGCAGGAGATGCGCAACCGGTATTTGCCAAGTATAAACTTGGAGAGATTTCGGTGGTACATAATGGAAATCTTGTCAATAAACATGAAGTACGAGATGAACTCATTGATAGAGGTGCCATTTTTCAAACTGATATGGATACGGAAAATATTATTCATCTCATCGCTAAATCGCAAAAGAATGCTTTGATTGACCGTATTAAAGATATGCTTCATAAGATAGAAGGTGCATACTGTCTAGCGATACAGAGTCGCTCTAAAATGTTTGTGATTAGAGATCGTTTCGGCATTCGTCCACTGAGCCTTGGGAAACTCAAAGAGGGTGGCTATATTGTGGCGTCTGAAACATGTGCATTTGAGTTGGCAGGGGCAGCGTTTATACGCGATGTGGAGCCCGGTGAAATGCTAATCTTTGAAGAGGGTAAAGAACCTCTCTCAGTGAAGGTGTTTAAACCGGACTATCACCCTTGTGCTTTTGAATATATCTATTTTGCCAGACCGGACTCTATTATAGATGGGAAAAATGTGTATCAAATGCGTGTAGAGATGGGTAAAAGATTGGCCAAAGAGACACCAGTGAAGATAGATCTTGTGTTACCTGTTCCTGATTCCGGAGTCGCAGCAGCAAAGGGGTATGCGGATGGTTTAGGGGTGCCTTTTGAGATGGGTATTGTACGTAATCATTATGTAGGGCGTACTTTTATTCAGCCGACACAAGCGGTACGGGATTTAAAAGTGAAAAAGAAACTCTCTGCGATTAAACATCTTATAGAAGGTAAAAGTATCGCCATTATTGATGATTCACTTGTACGGGGAACCACTTCTACGCAAATTGTGAGAATGTTAAGGGAAGCAGGTGCAAAAGAGGTGCATATGCGTATTGCTGCACCTGAGATTAAATATCCCTGTCGCTACGGTATAGATACACCCACAAAGAGTGAACTCATCTCTTCTAAATACACTCCTGAAGAGATTTCGCAACGGATTGGTGCAGACTCTTTAGGCTTTTTATCCATAGAAGGGCTGGAAGAGTCTCTTGGTAAAGAGAGAAATTACTCATTGGTCTCTTTTGACGGAAACTATTTTGCCGGTGGCAATGCGGAGAGTCCTAGCTGTAGTGCTAACTAAGCTTTATTTGATTGCAAAGAGGGTGGGAAGACTATTTTCTTCTTGCTTCTTTTTCAACAATACCACTCATACCAAAACGTCTTCCTAACTCCTGTTTCACTCTATCGGGGGATATATTCCTATATCCAAGACCTACAAGTGTATGATAGAGAAGGTCGGCTGATTCATAGATGACCTGTTCATCACTCTCTTCATGTATCGCTACACATACTTCATCTGCTTCTTCACGGATTTTAGAGAGCAACAGGGCTTCATCATCTAAAAGTTTTTTTGTCCACGACTTTGTCTCGTAAGGAGCATTTTTACGTTCTAGAATTGTATGGTAAAGGGTATCTACGACACTGTAAATGGCATTGGTATCTACTACTTGTTCTAAGACGACTTTATCATTAATAAGAGAGGTGAAGAAACAACTTTTACGCCCAGTATGGCAGGCCACTCCATTCTGTTTTATCTTGAGAATGAGTGTGTCTGCATCACAGTCAAGTAGGATATCTTTAACCTCTTGGGTATGATTGGAGCTTTCACCTTTTTTCCATATGCGTTGTTTGCTCCGACTAAAATAGTGGGCATAACCTGTAGAGAGGGTCAATGTATATGCCTCTTCATTCATATACGCAAGCATGAGTACTTCATTGCTAGTATAGTCTTGAGCGATTGTGGGGATGAGGGGGGTGTTGGTCCAGTTGATAGTCATAATGTCTCCGATATACGTAGGGTCAGATTCTATATCTGCCCATTTTTCTGAATAGGGTAGGTCGATATGGAATCGACCCTACGGTACTATTGTTGCCCCATTAAACGTTCTTGTTTACCTTTTGCATCTACCCAGATGTTCGGTACAGCGCCGCCAGGGGTGAGGAAAATTTGTGCATCTTTATTGACTTTAAGTGCTTCATTAAATTTTGCTTGTGTTTTAATCTGCTCTAATTCGAGAAGTTCACGTGTAAGTGAGCGAGAAATAAGTGCATTGGCCTTAGCTTGCTCTTCTGCTTCAATACGGATTTTATCCGCTTCACCTTGCGCTTCAATACGGTTTCTCTCTGCTTCACCACGTGCAACTTCTGCAGCTCTCTGCGCTTGCTGTTTTGCTTTCTCTTTCTCTTGTTCAGCAATGGTGACATCTTGCTTGGCAATCTGTACCCTTTCAATCTGATCTTTAATTTTTGTCGGTAAATTAATCGTTCTTAACTCTACAGACTCTAGAATAACCGGTTGCCCCTCAAGCTGATCGACACTCTCTTTTACTTTGATCTCAATGGCTGCAGCAATTTGATTACGCATTTCGGGGAGCTGTTCTGCTGTATATTGACCGACAACATCACGTACTACTTCTCTTACTTTAGAGTTGATGATTTTTTCTTCCCAGCTTGAACCCCACTTCTCAATGGTAGCAGGTGCTGACGCTGCTTTAAGTCTGTATTGTACCGCTATGTCAATGTTGACTGTTAATCCCCTTTTATCAAGTACGGTAATGGCAGGATTCCTACGTAGTCCACCCTCAAAACCTCTATAGGCATCACCCAATTCGCCCGTACTGACATTAGAGTATGTGATAAGTCTAATACGTGTATTGACAGGGATGATTTTCTGTAGTACAGGAATGAAAAAGTGAAGTCCTGCATTGAGAGGTGTTTCTTCGAATTTACCCGTGTTAATCTTGATACCTACCTCACCTGAGTTGATGATAGTAAATGGTTTGATGACAACCAATGCAAGAACAATTGCAATAATTGCAACGATCCATGGTGCACCTTTGCCCATGTTGTTGATAGGGTTTTCAAAATTTTTACTGGCTCCACCATTATTGTTATTGTTGTTCATAGTGTTTCCGGGTTTTTTCTTTTTAAAATAGTCGTTCATGTCTGCTGGCATGTTGTCGTCCTTTAGTTTATATAGGTTAAATGTTGAATGTAGTTAGGATTTTTACCTGCAACTACATCAAAGTAAGCTGTTTGTAATTTCTCTGTAATAGGACCTCTTGAACCTGTACCGATGATCCGCGCATCTACTTCACGGATGGGTGTGACCTCTGCCGCTGTTCCTGTAAAGAATGCTTCATCTGCAATGTAAACCTCTTCCCGGGTAATACGACGTCGTTCAATTTTTAAATTCATATCATGTGCTAAGTCTATGACTGTGTGCTGCGTAATAGACTCTAGTGTATTATCACTTGGAGGAGAGATGAGTACACCGTCCCTCACCATGAAAAAGGCAGCTCCCGACGCCTCTGCAATATATCCGTGATCATCCCTGAGCAGTGCCTCGTCATATCCTGCTTCAACTGCTTCAAATTTTGCCATTTGGGAGTTGAGATAATTTGCTACTGCTTTGGCTTTACCCATACCAGAGGTATTGGGGGTTCTTGTGACAGAAGTGATTTTTACACGCACCCCTTTTTTCAGACCCTCTTCACCGAGATATGCACCCCATTTCCATGCGGAGATGGAGACGTTCACCGGACACTCTTTGTGATAAAGACCCATGACCCCGTAACCTAGATAGACAAGCGGTCTGATATATGCACCGTCAAAAAGCTCATTTTTTTGTAAGAGTTCTACTTGTGCTGCGTTGAGTTCTTCTGCACTATAAGGTACATCCATAAGTGTCATCTTGGAGGAGTTCAATAGTCTTTGAGTGTGCTCTTTGAGTTTAAAGATCGCACATCTTCCATCCACAGTTTTATATGCTTTGGTTCCTTCTATCGCACCGTTTCCATAGTGTAATGTATGTGTGAGGACATGTACTTTTGCATCGTCCCAAGGTATAAATTCACCATCCATCCAAATATATTTTGCTTTATCCATTATTGTACTCCAAAATAGGTGTATAAGCCTATCAAAATTAATGGATTATTCTAGCTAAATTGTTGTTAATACTCTATTATTAAGATAAAATAATAAAAATTAAAGGATACTGCATATGGGTAAAGTCTATTTAACAGGAGCAGGATTCGGTAACATCAAGCTTTTGACGCTTAAAGCGCTATGTTAAAAAAGGTGATTTAACGGTTGCTTTTTCAACGGGTGGTGCGTCACTGGCTTTTGCGAAATATATACGGCGTTATTTCGAACAAACGATTCCTGATTTAGTAGAAGCGTTTTTGTTGGAGATGAAAACTTTGCGTAAATCTATGCCTAAAGGTAAAGCCCGAATGAAATACTTTGATACATTGGTAAAGAGATATTTTACACAACATTTTAAATAAAATAAAAACCATAAATTGATTCTCAAAAGAATATGCCTAGTATTGTGAAGAATATACACAATACTAGGCATATAGTTTTTTGTAATATAGACTCTTTAATCACTATTTAATAATAATCTGATTAAATTAATACTATAAGGTTTCTATATAAATATAGACATTAAAGTAAGTCGTTTTTGTACAGAGTACAAGTAGATTGAAAGATGTATTTGGGTTTTACTTTATTGTATAGTTTATATAGAATCAGGTGTATATATTAGTAAAAGTTATTACTATATTACACACTTATTGGGTTTGGGAATGTAAATATAATCTTTTTTATGAGACTATAGATATATTTAAGATAGGATGTCTTAGCTTATAAGCTGAAGTCAAATCATTTTTGATAACAATTATTAAGGAGAATCAAATATGTCAAAGAAAATAACAGTTGGTCCGGTAGGTTATATGCCGCAATCGGCACCATCTATGGGAGTAGAACTCTCACCGGAAGGTCAAGCGCTGCTTTATGGAAACATTGTAAGCGAAGAAGAGGCTATGAGAGATGCTGCAAAAGCATTACTCACTATGGATAACCCTACGATCTTCCCTGGGCCGCAAGTTTTATGGGACTGGAAAGATGACGTTGCAGATAAATCAGCAGCTATCTTAGACTTAGCAGCAGAGATTCCAAATTGTAAAATTATTCCAATGCCAGATTATAGACCAAAATATCCAAAAATTGATGTTAAGGCTGAGATTAACCCAAATCACCCGAACTTGACTATTTTGGATAATAAAATCAAAGCATGTGTTTTTATTGGTGTACATTGTCATTATGCAAACCTTAGTTTAAGAATGATTAGAGCAGGTACTGATTGCTATACTGTTGCAATGTGTGCATTTATGGGTCATGAAGAGGCGATGGCGTCTATTAGAGATGTACATGCAGATGACGTACTAAAGTTTAGAGATATCATAGTAGAAGTTAGAAATGAACTAGGTATTGAATGGACAACAACTATGCCACCTGAAAACCCTTCTTTACCAGAAGAGGATTGGGGAGCACTTACGCCTGCTGATTATGGTGAGTACAGAAGTCTCATCATGAGTAGAAAAGGTGAACACGTAGCAGAAGTCGAATAAGGAGAAATATATGAGTTTAAATAAAACATTAGTAGATATGGATTACCTTTTAAAAGAGGCGCCAAGAGAAAAGCATTTCATTACGGGTGCACAAGCAATGGCGGAAGCTGTTAAAAGAGCAAGTGTAGATATGGCTATTGCTTATCCTATTACGCCACAATCTGAAGTAATGCACTTGGTTGGTGACATCTATGCACAAGGTCACATTAAAGAGTACTATAGAGCTGAAGAAGAGCTTGGTACGATGTCTGCGATTGCAGGTGCGGCTAGAGCGGGTGTACGTCTCTTTACAGCAACATCTGGACCAGGGCTTCTTAGAGGTCTTGAAGCGATTGTATCATGGCCAGGACACAGAGTACCTGCCGTACTAGGTGTACTTACAAGAGTTGTCAATGCACCGCTTTCTATTCAGCCTGATAACATTGAGATGGCATACCTTATGCATTGTGGTGCAGTTATGTTACACGCTGAAAATCAGCAAGATACATTTGATATGACTTTGGCAGCATTTGCTATTACTGAAAAAGTGGATGTATATATTCCTGTATCTGTTTCAACAGAAGGTTTCTTTGTAACACATGCGAAGGGTTATGTTGAAATGACGCCTGAAGATATGGCGTTTGAAGAGATGGATCCATATGCAGCACCAGTTCCCGCAATGGATAATGAAGTACCACCAGCAAGAATCCAAAGAGATGCACCGGTTCAGAAATCAAACTTTATGTCTTACTTGATTCACTCAGTATGGCAACAAGAGATTTGGGATTCAAATGCAAGAGCAATGAAGTATATCTATCAATACCTAGGTGGACCAATTGATGTTCTTAACCCAGGTTCAGATGTAATGATTGTTGCTTCAGGATGTGCAGCAGCGCAAGCTAGAGAAGCAAACAGATATTGTGAAGAAGAGGGACTAAGTGTTGGTTTTGTTAAAGTCAAAGCAATTAGACCATTCCCAACACAAGAGATTTGTGATGCATTGAAAGATGCAAAAACAGTTATTGTTCCTGAGCATAACATTATTGGTTGGTTGTCTAAAGAGATTAAAGCAGCGATTCCAAATGGTGGTATTGTTGTAGAAGGTCCAAGAGTATATGGTGGTATGACATTACCGGTTGAATTAATTATGACAGAAGTTTATGACGCACTAGGCATGACATCTGAAGTATTACAAGCATAAAGGATAGACAATGAGTTTAAGATATATGACCCCTGCGTCGAGATTTAAGAGATATTTGCCAAAAGATTATGTTGAATTGGTAGATTATGGTCCGTTTGGTAAAAAATACAGCGAAGTAGGCGTTAAAAATATGGGTACTTACAAAGAGTTGATTGAAGAGCACCCAATGTGTTCTGGATGTTGGATGGCTTATTATATTAAGATTATCTTTGCATCACTTCCAAACCCTGAAGATACAGTAACAATTGGAACAGCTGGATGTGGTAGACTTGCTATTTCACAAGCTGCCGTTCCTTTCATCTATGGTAACTATGGTGATCAAAATGCTATGGCATCGGGAATTACGCGTGCATTTAGATTAAGATTCCCAGACAGACATAAAGATGTTATTACAATCGCCGGTGACGGTGGTATGATGGATATCGGTTTTTCAATGACGATGCATGCATGGTTTAGAGGTGAAAAGTTTACGACGATTATGCTTGATAATGAAGTGTATGGTAATACAGGTGGACAAGAGTCTGGTATGAGTGTAGAAGGTGCTGTACTTAAAATGTCTCCAAAAGGTAAAAACTTCGGTAAGATGCCTGCTATGCAACTTGCAATTGATGCTGGATGTGTTTATGTTGTTAAAATGTCACCGACAAATATCAACAAAGCATCTAAAGCAATCAGAAGAGCAATCTTTGCAGCAAGAAACCTTGGACCAACTTTCATTCATGCCTATACATCATGTAATATTGAGTATTCAATTCCGACTCCTGATGTATTTGCTGATGCAAAAGAGAAGGAAAAAGGTCGTTTTGCATTTGAAGAGTATATGACACCTGAAGCAAAAGAGTTGTTTGCTCAAGTTGAATCTAAAAATAAAAGAGAGGTAAGCTAATGGAGGCTAGAAAAAGATATAACATGAGAATCTCTGGGCTAGGTGGACAAGGGGTTGTTACCTCTGCTCACATCCTTGGTTCAGCAATGGATAACGCGGGTAAATACGCTTCTTTGGTACCATTTTTTGGTTCTGAAAAAAGAATGGCACCAGTTGAGGCGTATGTAAGAGCATCATCTGAACCTATTTATGAAGTGGGTGAAGTGGTATATCCTGATATTATTATGATCTACCATTCACAAGTTGTCACACACGGTAAATCATATACAATGCCATTTTATACAGGTTTGAAGAAAGATAGTCTTGTTATTATTAATACAGATGTAGATGTACTTGAAGAAGAAGATATTATTGCGTTGAAGGCTCAAAATGCCAAGGTAGTTCAGTTTAATGCGACGGAACTAGCACTTAAAATTGCAGGGACTGAACTTGCGACAAATATGGCAATGATGGGTATGGTACTCGGTATCACTAAACTTGTATCTGAAGATAATATTGAAAAAGCTGTAAGAGAAAGATTCTTGGGTAGCTCATTTGTTGCTTCTGGTGGTACAGCATCACTGGATTCAGCTATCGAGAAAAAGTTTAAGAAAAAAGAAGAGTTACTTGCCAAAAATATGGAAGTAATCAATGCTACATTTGAAATGGCAGCATCTATTGACTTAAGCAGTGACGAATTAATAATAAATATAGCAGTATAAAAAGGAAAAATAATGTATTATGTAGCAAAAGTAGATTCAGAAAAATGTTCAACATATAAGTGTAATATGTGTACACTTTATTGTCCGGAGCCAAACACATTGATGTTTGATAGTACAAAAAAAGAGGGTCAAGAGCATGGTATATCATGGGTTGATGAAGACAGATGTAAAGGGTGTGCAATTTGTGTATATGTATGTTCTGACCTTCTCAATAGAGATTGTATCGAAATGGCAATGGTTACTACAGAAGACTAGTAAAGGCTTTTTGAGGGTGAATCCCCTCAAATAAGAATTTAAACACTCTTAGTTTTATACAATTAAGAGAAACACTATCTGACTATACGTATAAAATTTATCCCAACGATTAATATTTACAAAATGGATGAATCTTATACGTATAGCAGGATGATAGTACTAAGGCAAAAAATAGGAGAAAAAATGGCTAATTTAGGTCCAGCGCATTATGCACCGTACCCAGTTGCAACTTATGATGGTTTACTTACACCACCAGAAGGTAAAGCAATGTTATTGACTGAAATGGTTGATGAAGAAATTGCAATGAGAGAGATTGCTAGAGTAATGCTAACAAGCGAAAATGCTACAATATTCCCTGGTCCACAAGTATTATATGCGTGGAGCGAAGAAGCAAAGAAAAAAGCAACACTTATTAAAGAGATGTCTGAGGTTTTAAATGCCAAAATGATACCTATGTATGATTATAGACCAAAATATCCTAAAATTGACCCTGAAGTAGAGATTAACCCTAACCACCCTAACTTAACAATATGGCATAACGATATTAAAGCGGCTATCTTTATAGGTGTACACTGTCACTACGCGAATGTTGCTTTAAAGATTGTAAGATCTGAAACAGATTGTTATACGGTTGGTATGTGTGCACTTTCAGGACATGAGGATGCAATGGCTACAATTCGAGACCAGCATGCTGAAGATTTAGAAAAATTTATTGCAATTGCTAAAGAAGTTAAGCAAGAGCTTGGAAAATAGGGCTAGGAGAGTATTATGAGTATAAAAAATATGACTGAAGAAAAAAACTGGTCAGGTCAGAAATTAGTTTCAACTGATTACCTTCTTTTTGAAGCACCTAGAGAAAAACATTTTATGACAGGTTCAGAAGTTACAAAAGAAGCTGTTAAAAGATGTACGGTAGATGCTTCAGTATCGTATCCAATTACACCTCAATCAGAAGCAGCGCACCTTATTGGTGAGTTGTGGGCAGAGGGGTATGTAGGTACATACTTTAGAGGGGAAAATGAGTTTGGTGTTATGTCTGAGGTTGCAGGATGTTCAATGGCAGGTGCTAGAACGATTACTACAACATCAGGACCCGGAACACTTAGAGCAATGGAAAACTTTCCAATGTGGTCAGGTACGAGAATTCCATGTCAATTGATTTTGATGGCAAGAGGTATTAACTCACCACTGACAATTCAACCCGATAATTTAGAGGTTTCTTATCTTTTAGAAACAGGATGTATGATTTGGTATGCTGAGAATGTTCAAGAGTTATTTGATATGACTATTGCTGGATTTACTGTTGCTGAGATGCCAGATGTTCACGTACCAATTATTACTGCTGTGGATGGTTTCTTCGTTTCACATACAAGAGAGTCTGTGATGCTTCCAGCGGATGATATTGCATTAAAGCCTTATAATCCATATAAAGCACCACTGCCTCCAATTGATTCAGAGATGCCTCCGGGTAGATTTCTTAGAGATCCATTTGTAATGAAATCTAACTACATCTCTTACGCAACGCATGCGTCTTGGCAGTGGGAAGTACGATCTGCGGTAGATAGATCTATTCCATATGCGAGACACTACCTTAATGGTCTAGCACATGTTACAGGTGATGAAGATGCAGAGATTGTATTTGTTGCTTGTGGTACTGCGTCACACCAGGCAAAAGAGGCAAACAGAGAATTAAGCAAAATGGGTATTAAGTCTAAAGTTGTTAAATTAAGAACAATTAGACCATTCCCACATGCTGAACTGTTAGAAGCTACAAAAAGTGCAACACACATTTTTGTACCAGAGTTTAACGTTGTGGGTTGGCTTGAAAAAGAGGTGGCAACATCACTTTATGGTAAATCAGAAGCCAAAATTGTTGGTAGACCAAGAGTTGCCGGTGGTATGAGTATGCCAGTCGAAGCAATACTTCACGAGGTTTTAGAAAACGTTAATGTAGAGAAAGGGGCATAATATGTCAACAGATATTTACAAAATTAATCCAGAGTTTAGAGATATCATGCCAAAAGATATTCTCGATCTTGAGGATAATGCAACATGGGGTCAAGAGAAACGTACAATTCAAGACCTTACAGACAAAAAAGAGTTACTCGAAGAGCACTCTTTATGTGCAGGGTGTCCTGAAGCAGCTGCATTGAGATATATTCTTACTGCACTTCCTAAACCTGAGGATACTGTGATTGTTAACTCAACAGGATGTACTTCATTGATGTTCCCACATATTGCATTGCACACTGTGCATTCACTATTTGGAAATCAAAATGCGGTTGCATCGGGTATTAAAAGAACATTAGAGTGGAGATTCCCGGATAAAGTTAAAGATGTTGTTGTCCTTGCCGGTGACGGTGCAACGATTGATATTGGTTTAGATTATACTTTACAATCATTCTTTAGACAAGAAAAGATTACAACAATCTGTTTTGATAATGAAGTCTATGCAAATACAGGTGGACAAGAGTCTGGTTCAACACCAAAAGGTCAAGTATTTAAGATGGCACCAAAAGGTAAAATCTTTGATAAAGTTCCAATGTGGGAACTTGCAGTTACTTCAGGATGTCAGTACTCTATTAAACTTACTGCATCAGCACCTAAATCTGTTGCTAAAGCGCTTAGAGAAGCTGTATTGGTTGCAAGAGAGATAGGACCAACATATATTCATCTTTACACACCTTGTATCCTTGAAATTGGTTTAAGTGCCAATGAAGGACTATGGGAAATGAAAGAGCAAGATAAAGATAGATTTGTTTCATTTAAATATGTTTCTCCAGAAGCAGAAGCATACTTGAAAGAGTGTAAGAAGGAGGGACTACTATAATGGCTAAAGATTCAATTAAAATCAGAATGCCTGCTCTTGGTGGGCAGGGTGCGGTTACAGCTGCACATATTGCGGCAACTGCAGCAGATACTGAAGGGTATTATGCAGTTTCAAATCCATTTTTTGGTGCTGAAAAAAGAATGGCACCTTCAGAGTCTTATACAAGAATAGGTACGGTACCTATCTATGATAGAGGGGAAGTTATCTATCCTGATATCGTTATGATTTATCACCCACAGGTTATTACTATGGGTAAATCATATACTATGCCTTTTTATGCAGGTATCAAAGAGAATGGTCTTGTTATTATTAACAGTGATCATGATCTTCTTACGGATACTGATAGAGAGTTTTTAGAGTCTAAAAATGTTAAAGTTTTAACCAAAGACTTTACTCAATTTGCTATTGACCTTGCAGGAACTGAACTTGCAACAAATATGGCAATGTTGGGTGCATTGTTCGGTGCCTTAGGAAACTTTGGTAAACCAGCGATTGAAGAGGGAATTAAAGATAGATTCCTTAAAAAATATACTGCTTCGGGTGGTACAGCTACACTGGATTCTGTTATTGAGAAAAAGTTCAAGAAAAAAATGGACTTGATTGAGAAAAACCTTGAGACTGCATCAGCTGCATATGATATGACAGCAGAGTGGGCAAAAGAAGTTGGTCTTGAGCCAATGCTTGAGACTATCTAATCCTATAATGACTGTGTTTTCACAGTCATTATCTTCTAAATACGAACTAAAAGCATCACTTTGTTTTTAATTGGTATTTTTTCTACTACAATTTTAATCACATCAATTTTTAAGGCATATATATGATATCCTCTTTTGTAATCACAGGTTTTTTAGGTGTAGGCAAAACAACCATGCTTACCAATAGCGTCAAACACTATTTTGGTGACAAAAAAATTGCTATTATCGTCAATGAGTTTGGTGATGTAGGTGTAGATAGTCAAATTCTAAGTAATGTCTATAGTGAAGTACTTGAAATTTCTGAAGGGTGTATTTGTTGCCAATTGGCTGAAGAGTTTGAGAGTGGGGTGAATGAAATTATTGAAAAATATAACCCTGAAATTATTTTTGTTGAGACCTCTGGGGCATCAGAGCCTTTTCCTATCTTTTTATCATTACAAAATTTAGGTATTTGCGTTGATGGGATTGTTTGTGTAGCAGATGCTAAAAACTTTGCTTCGTATAGCGATAACTCGACCGCGAAATATCAATTGGGTGGTTCTAATATTATTGTTCTCAATAAAACGGATTTAGTCAGTGAAGATGAGGCTAAAAAAGTAGAAGATGAAATACGTGCGATTAAAGAGCAGTATAACATTAAAAATACGCTCACAGGAAAGCCTATATTTAAAAATTATGTGATTCATAGGGCAGAGCAGGGCTTGGTCAATCAAGAGGTTTTTGAGGGGATTTATAAGGTAGAAGAGGTGACGCAATTTGCAGAAGATGCATCACATTTAGGACATACGCTGAAAGATTCTATTACGCAAAAAGTAGCCTATCTCAAAGAGGGGATTGACTTTAGTGAGGTGGATGAAGTTCTAGAGAATCTTCCTAGCAATATCTACAGAGTAAAAGGGGTGGTACGTGTCAAAGATGTGCCTAATGCTATTTTTGTAAACTACTCTTTTGGAGATGCTTCATTTGAAGAGCTTATTGGATATGATGGAAAATCGTTATTGATATTTATAGGTGAGGATATTGAACATAATGTCAAGCGCTTAGAAACAGAATTTAAATGTTTGAATATTCCGAAATTTTCCCTTAAAAAGGGGTAGAGAGTTTAGATAAAACTCTCTTATTGGCATACTAAGTAAATACTTAGGCTTAACCGCAGTGTCCACCACCACAACATCCACCACCTGAACCTTCACCTACACCGATAATAAACTCATTGCTTGCGCTTGCTTTTGCGGTGAAGTGATGCTTTTTACAAAAATCTTCATTCATGATTTCTGCGATTGCTCTAGAATAGGTGATTGCATCTGCTCTTGTTTCAAATGATTTTTCTTTTTGAATTTCACTTTTACGGAGGCATCCGCACTCTCTCTCTACTGCTACTGTAAACATATAATTTCCTTTAATTATTAATATAGACGTCGATAATAGCACTAAGAGCTTAAAAGAATATTAAAATAATTTTTAAAAGTCATCCTCATCATCTTCTTCACGAAGCGTACTGCGAAGGATGATTTGATCACCTAAATCTTCTGCTTTAAAATAGTGCGTGTGACAAAATTCTTGATTCATACGGCACTCCATTACTTTTGCTTTCATGAGTGCATCTGATTTTTCTTTATAGCTAAGATCATTTTCAAATCCGCTCTTTTTAAAACATCCACACTCTTTTTCTACATGTATTGTGTACATTCTTTTCCTTTTTTCCTACTATATACAATAACATTGCTTATTGGTACATTTTTTTTGTTACTTTAGCGGTTCCCTTTATCTTAAAGCTCTTTAATGACAACAAATTCACCAAATTCATAGGAGTAGACTTTTTTTGCTGCTTTGTCTATGATGACAGGTCTGATCCATTCATTTAAGATAAACTCTTTGGCAATAGAGTTCTCAACAGCTTTTCCCACGGTTTCAAGTGGTGCCTCCATGTACGTAAGAAGACGTACGGGTTCATGATAGGCTTCACCTTCGGTAAGTACACTTTGTGTCGGAAGACCGATTTTTAAATCGCTATAGTTTCCATTATAGACACCAATCTTGGAGACAACATTATGGTAAACTTTTGAACCTGCACCATAGGCTTTATTGTCTGTAGTAGAAAAATAGTGTTCGAGGTTAATCCACTCTCCGACAACTAAGGGACCGTTAAAGATACGTGTAAGTAAATCTGCATTTTCGTTGTCAATGCCGGAATCATAAGAGTGCATGAAAAGTCTATTGTTAAATGTGATGTGTTTAGAGGAGTCTCTTGGCCCTGCAAATACGCCCATGTTCCCTGCAAGACCCCATTCCGGTCTTGGTTCAGACCAATCCATGGTTTTAATAAAGAGATCCTCTTGCGTGTTTGCATTGGGTAAATCTAAAGCCCTCTCCTCTCTTGAGGCCAAAGATGCTTTTTTGAAATCACTTTGTACCTTAGCGAAGAGTTCTAACTCTTCTGCATCAAGAATATCGGTATCATAAAATGTCATCTCATCTGTAGTTGTGACATGCAGGGTGGGAATAAATCTTGTCTCTGCAGGGATATGAATCCCTCTCTCTTTGAGCTTTTCACGTATCTTTGGTTTATTTGCTATCATGCAGAGTGCTCTTGCATTTGGCAAGCTCACACTACCGCCACAGGCACCGCAATCCAATGCAGATTCAAAAGGGTTGTTGTCCGAGACACTCATGTGACCTGAGATAAATACAAATTTGGAGAACTCTTTTACAAGTCCTATCATTCTAAGCAAATTCTCTATATACATGACTTGTTCATCTTGTGTAAATCCAACCATAGTAAGTTTCTCTTTTTGAAGAGCATAGTCTTCAGCTGTGATATGGTAAGCATGTTGTAGTTTATCAATGATATCTTCAGAGATTCTAATGGACAACTCTTTTCCAAAAACAAGATGTTCCCATAAGATGACTATTTCTTCGCTATTAAGTCCTGTATCAAATTGCGTGGTTAAAACCTCATTGATAATATTGGTATGTAGCCTTCTTACATATTTTTCTATACCTTCGTCAGTCAGTTTATCGAGGGTGTATGTGGTTTTAGGCTTTTTGGGTTTTGTTTTAGTAAACAGTCTATTGGTTTTTTGGGGAAAGAATGTTTTTCCAAACAGTTTGATACCAAACATCCACCCGATTGCTTCTACCATGATATAGGGCGTATATGGATTATTTTTAAGGTCACTTAATACTTTTTTTGTTGTCTTAGCGGTACGTTTTTTTGAATTATACGCTTCATGGGATTCTACCGGGATTTCAAAAACAATATTTTTAGGCTTGATTACGGCAGGGGATAGTGCCAGTGAATGTGCTTTGTCAAATTCGACAAAAGAGATAGGAATTCCTAAGAAGCCACCTGCACCATAAGTGTTGTGTGGACCGGATTCTTCTACTTTTCTACGCATCACTTCAGATCTTACATCCAAACAAAATACAGTGGAGGAGAGAGGTTTCTCATCATAAGTATGAGGAGAGGTAAACGCATCTACATGTTCAGCAATATAGCTGTCTTCTAAAGACTTGAGCCAAAGAAACCCTTCCTCTTTTTTCAATACATTGGCAAAGTTTGAAAACTCAATGAGTGACATATCCAGTGAAGGTAACTTTGCTTTAGCAAGCTGTACCTGAAGGGAATTTAAGTTTATTTCATCTTTAACATAGGCATCTAAAATCTCTTGATAATCTTGATGCTCTTCCATAGCATCATTATAGGTGCCGGTGAGTTTGCCTTTTGCCTGTAATAGTTTTAATATGGCATAAGGGGTATTCTCTTTGATATAGCTACGAAGCTTGTCAAAGTTGTTAATCTTCTCTTTTTGCATATATTTAAGCTCAAAATGCAATCGAATAGCCATATAGTCCATGAGTGTGGAAGGGTGTTCTTGCTGTGCAAAATAGTCAGGATCTTCTGAGCGGTATTTGATGTATCCTGCCCATCCATGCAGTTTGAGTATGTGTGTTAAGAAGTATTCTTCTACATTTTCTACTTTAAGCGTTTCCAGGGTTTCTTGTACAAACTCTTCGACATCTATGACATAGTCGATATTTTCATAGAGTTTAAAAGTATGAAACATACCAAGATCTCTATCTGACATACTCAATGTGGTTTGCTCTTGATCAAGAAATCGTGCAACAAACTCTATCACATCCTTTTCTATGAGCTCTTTTTCACTTGTACCAAAAAGTGCATCATGAATCTCATAGAGTGTCATGTGTTTTGTAAGTGATGCTATCCATGTTTCATTATCCATGTAGATTGAGTTTTCCTCAAGGTGAGTATGAAGTTCTTCATCTATATCATCTACTTTTAGCGCTTCGTAGCTTCTTAGACCGTTCCATGTTGGACTTATTTCCAGCATAAATCTTTTTGCTTCACTTACATATTTTTCAAGCTTGGCTTCTTTTAGAGGTCTGAGTAAGTTCTTCTCTAGTAAATCCGATTTTACTTTACCTTCATGATAGAGTGCGATGTAGTAGTCCGGATCCATATAGACTTTACCGCCAAAGATACTTTGCGCTTTAGCGAGTCCTTCTTTAAAGTTAAGGTGTTCAAACCCTTTTAAGGGATTATGGTGGATAAATGCACCTATAGGCCAATAGTGCGGTACGGTGTCTTTGACCGCATTTAATTTTTCTACTATACTCATGAAAGTACCTCCTGAAGTCCTACAATACTAAGGACGAGTAATAGAATAAAGATTGAGAGATGAATCCATCTCTCTTTGTGTGCTACATCAATGTAGTGTACATTGTCATTTGGCTTGCCAAAGACGGTTTTTGCCATCACTCTCATAGCGATAAGAAAGTTTCCAAAAAAGATAATCACTACTATGAGATACCACATCACATTGATATCGGATTTGAGTATGCCGTTTAAAAACAATAGGGCATTGGGAAACGGTGGGTAGAGTGCCAAAGCAGTAAAATAAATGGTCAATATAAGTCCGGCATACGGTGTAACCAGTGTAATCCCACTGACTGATTGGTAGTTGGCGCTGCCATAGCTACGCTCATAATATCTTCCCATAAGATAGACACCTAAAAGCGTAACAAGCAAGGATACACCATATAAGATACTCTCTTTTGTTTGAAACATAATGAGCAGAGGCGCATTGAAAAAGAGTATATAATAGGTTAATTTATAGAGGTTACTCGTCTTATTTGCTTTATAGAGAGAAAACAAAGAGGCAATAAACGCTACAATTATAAAAGAGATGTGTCTCTCTTGTTGAAGTTTGCACGATACTATCATCCCGACAATGACCAGAAGTGCGGAGAGAAGAAATATTTTTTCTTTCCCTATGATTTTTGTCTTTTCAAAAAAGAGGTAATACGGTACCCCCGCAAACAAAAATAATAAAATTATATCTACTAACATTCACAACATCCTTTAAAAAATTTTGAAATATTTGACATACATATCTGAGATGTAGCCCTCTTTAGCTAACATTTTGTAGATGCGCCATTTCAACTTATTTGGTTTATGCTCACCTATAGGTATGCCGACAAAATGCTGCTTGTAGGTAAAGTACCAACCAATAATCATGATGGCTATTAACATGAGAAGCGTCATGGTTCCCGATATATGAAGTGTAGCAACTTCATAAAAGAGGGCCCCATTTTCACCATAGAGGAAATGTTCAAGTGCTAAGCCTACAAACTCATAGGTAAATAAGACAATGATAAATGAGCTGATAAGCGCAAGTATCACTTTGGGTGAATTTGCTTTGGATACTTCAAAGAAAGACAAAAAGAGTTGTGTTCCCGTAAGCCATGCAAAAGCTAGTATCAGTGTGGCAACATTAAAGTGGAAGAAGTTTTCTCCCAATAGTAATTTTACACCAATGAAAACAATCACTGGCAATACGGTGAAGAAGGCAATCATACGGAACATGTTTATACTATTATATTGTGGCTTCTCTTTCCAGAAAATTTCGTGCGAAAGCCGTTTTGGAATATTTGGGTCTTTTCTTGCAGAATGTATTAAGCTACCTGACTCTAAGAAGAGTGAAGCTTTGAAAATACCGTGAACCATAAGATGGTAGATAGCCAGAGAGAATGCCCCTAGACCGACTTCCATAATCATATATCCCATTTGACCGACAGTTGAGTATCCTAGTGAACGCTTAATATCAGAGACGGCAAGCATTAAAATAGAGGCACCTATTGCAGTGATCAGCCCCATGATAAATGCCACATTGAGTACGGCTGGTGTCAGTAGCAGTAAGAATGCCATTTTATTGAGTAAGATGCCTCCTACATTGACAACACCTGCATGCATGAGAGCAGAGACGGGTGTAGGAGCTTCTGAAGTGTAGGGTAACCATAGATGAAAAGGTATGATGGCTGATTTCATCATTGCTGCAAAGAGGAATAAAAAGCCAATTACATAGATCATTGGATTGTCTATAGATTCACTTTGTGACATCTCTAGCCATTTTTGACTTAAATCTGCTAAATCAAAACTGCCAAATACTTTATAGGTAAGTATCACGGCGATGATAAAGAAGAGGTCTGCGAGTTTATGTACCAACATGGTCCATCCACCATTTTTAATGGCAGACTTTGATTCAACATTAAAGGAGATAAGCAGATAAAGACTGATACTCATCAGTTGCCATGCAATGGTTAGAATAATGAGATTATTGCTCATTACCAGAAGGTAGATGGCTGAGAAGATGAAATTTAAGAGTATAAAAAATCTTTTGTACCCCGGTTCATCCCACATATACTTTGTAGAGTACTTCCGTATTACCAGACCTAGTATTGCAACGTAGGGTACAAGTATTGCGGAGAGCTCGTTGTAGATAAGGTACCCCCCAAAGCCATCAATCACTTCATCGGTACTCATCACATAGTAAGTACCATAGAGTCCTAAAAGTGCGACGATAGAGGAAAAGAAGATAGCCACTTTGGGCATGAGTGCTTTTTTACTGATCAAGCCTATCAAAATGGCAATGACGATAGGTAAAAATGGAATAAATAAAACGAGTTTTTCCATAGAAGACTCCCAATGAATAAATTAAATATAGTATATCAGATAGAGACATAGAGTATCGCCTCTATAACTAAAAAATAATAACTAAATTTCTGCAAGCGTTACTTAGTGTGAATGAAAAGAGATTTATTTTTTCTTTTTATGAAATCTTTAATCTTCGCATGAAGTTTTGTGCGATGTCAAGACTTTTGTCTTTGAAGTATTGTCCTGTTGAGGGTGTATAGAGCGTGTCTACTGTCTTATGAAATAGGCTAAGCCACGCTTTAAAGGCTTCTGGACTTAAGCCTGTCATATCTTGATGTGGCTGAAGAGGATTACCGTTATACTCTTCATATCCCAATGCAACGCCTCTCCAAAATGCTGTTAACAAAACCAAATGCTCTTCCCATAAAGCATTTGTAATATCATCACCTAATCTCTCGATAAAAAAAGGAGAAAGTAGGGTATGGTCTAAAACTTGAGGATAAAATGCTCTTACAAGCGTTTCAATATTCTCTTCTGTAATGCTTTGATATAGCGCGTTGTTCATACGGTCACCTTTGGGAGGTTAGGGGATTAATCCCCTGTTCCTTTATAGATTTCATCATAGTGTTCTGCTAATTCTTTGGTATAGACAGCTGCACTTAAGATATCACAATTAAAAAGATTGCTAAAACAAGAAGGCTCTTGGAAGAGCTCCTCGCTTTGTTCAATGATTTTGCTGGCTTCTAGTAAACCTTGGTTGTTCTCGCTGGCATATTGAAGTGCTGCAATGATAACATCAATCTTCTTGCCTTCAAACTGCTCATCCATAAGCTCTTTAATGAGGGCATCATTTTGATAATCATGTAAGAGTTGTTTCACCTGCTCTGCTGAGATGTATGCACCACCGCTAAACGCCCCTTGAAGCTTTTTGCTTACATGTAAACCTTCTATGTAGTCACTGGGTATCACATCTTCCCATGCCGTGACATAGGTATCATGAAACTCTGTATCGAGAATACTGGAGATGGCACATCCGTGTACAAAGTAAAATTTTTCATAGAAACCCTGTACTATGGCAAGGAAATATGCATGCCATTTGTTGAAGTCATCATAATCAAGCTCTCGTGAACGTATTATCATCTCTTTATATTTATCTTGATAATAGTTTTCAACATCTTCAAGTGTGTGGTTTTTTAATTGCTCTTTGGGTATGCGTAGTTTTAGCGCTTTTGCGGCACCCATATCTTCAAAAACATCAAAATACCACGCTTTCATCTGTTCTTGGGAAATAGGGTGGTAACTTATACTAAGATCCATGGTAAACCTTTAAATTTTTTTGGATAGAAAGATACATTAATTTTCTTTAGGTGAACTTAAGGGATTGGGTCTCAACACAGATAAAATTCCAATTGGCTATAATTTTACATAATAGTATAAAGGATATATATGTTTAAAATATATGATAATAGCGCTGGGGTTGCAGAGGCTAAGATTTTTTTTGGTTCACAAGAGGAGACAAAGGTAGAGGTACAAGAACGTAGAAGTCCTTTTGACAATGCTGTCGTGAGTACTGCTCCGGTGTGCGATGCAGAGGATACGATTGTAGCACTTCGTATTGCCAAGCAAGCGACAAAAGCTGCATCTGACTCTTCACTCTCTAGACGTATCTTATGGCTTGAAGATGTAGCAAAAAAGTTAAATGAACAGAAAGAAGCATTTGCGATGATGTTGGCACGCGAAGTGGCAAAACCAATTACTTTTGCACGTATTGAAGTGGAGCGTTGTGTAGAGACTGTGCGTCTTACAGCAATGGAGTTGGCACATATCCATGGTGAAACGATTCCTACAGATATTATGCCAAGTGGTAAAAAGACACTCTCCTATTTTAGACGTGAACCTGTAGGGGTTGTGGCGTGTATTACTCCCTTTAACTTTCCACTGAACCTTGTTGCGCACAAGATTGCTCCGGCACTGGGAGCAGGGAACACGGTGGTTCTCAAACCAACACCTGAAGCACCGATGGTTGCGTATATGTTTGCGAAGCTTTTTGTTGACTCAGAGTATGCTGTCAAGGATGCTCTCTCTCTTGTGTATGGCGATGCAGAAGTGGGGTCAACTTTGGTACAAAGTGACATTCCAAGAGTGATAAGTTTTACAGGCTCTGTCCCTGTAGGGAATATCATTACCAAACAGGCGGGTATTAAAAAAGTAAGCCTTGAATTGGGTGGGAATGCGGCAACCTATATTGACAAAACAGCCGATTTGGCATATGCAGCAGCACGTTGTGCTTTTGGTGCCTTTTATAACTCCGGGCAAGTGTGTATCTCTCTTCAGCGTATTTATGTCCATGAGAGCGTCTATGATGATTTTGCAAAACGTATGGCAGAAGAGACCGCTAAATTAAAAGTAGGTTCTCCTTATGATGAAGAGACTTTTCTAGGACCTCTTATTGACGATGAATCACGTAAACGGGCGAATAGTTGGATTGCTTCTGCTATTGCCCAAGGGGCTACCCCATTGACAGGTGCTGGGCAGGATGAAGCAATCTTCCTCCCTACGGTGATGGCTGATGTGACAGATGATATGAAGATTATCTGTGAAGAGGTCTTTGCCCCTATTGTAAGTTTAGTGGTAGTGAGTGATTATGAAACGGCGATAGAGAAGATGAATGATTCACCTTATGGTCTTCAGTTCTCTATTTTTACCAATGACTTGAAGATGACACAGTCCTTTATTGACGATGCGCAGTGTGGAGGGGTGGTAATCAATGATATTCCAACCTTGCGTTTTGATGTACAACCTTATGGGGGTTCTAAACTTTCAGGGGTGGGACGTGAAGGTCCGAAATGGGCACTTGAAGAGTTTACAGAAGTGAAATCCGTGGTGATTTGTTAATAAGAACTTTTATCTACCTTTGGTATAGTATTATTATTTTAAATAAGGAAAATTTATGGATTTGTTATTTTCAACAGGCTTTTTGGGTACACGTGCACCGCTTTTTATGGATATCGTATCGGTGATTGTTGCGCTTTTGCCTTTTTTAATTTTTGGGGCGATTTCTCTTGCGAAGAGAGGAAATTACAGTGCACATGAACGTGTGCAGAAGTTACTCTTTATCATCTCTGTGGTTGTCGTAGGTTTTTTTGAGTATGGTGTACGTATGGAAGGCGGCTATAAAAACCTTATGGAGGGGAGTTCCGTCTCACATGACTATCTTTTGTATGTATTGATTTTTCATATTATGATCTCTGTCGTGACATTGATCTTATGGGTGCTTACGCTCTATTATGCAAAACGTTATAAAAAAGAGATGACACTTCCAGGATCAGATTCGGGGATACATAAAAAATATGGTATAGGCACATTTATAGGTATTGTATCAACCATGTTGACGGGTGCGTGGGTTTATGCCTTACTGTTTGTATTTTAACGATGAAAAAGGTTGCTGTCTCTGCATGTCTTTTGGGTAAACCCTGCCGATATGATGCAGCGGATAATAAAAATGAGATGCTCATCGCTCTTTTGAAAGGGAGTCAACTTATCCCTTTTTGTCCTGAAGATGATGCATTTGGAACACCCAGACCGACAATGGATCTCATCAAGGGGAAAGAGGGATACCATGCTGTCTCCAATGAGAACGGACAAGATCTCTCCTTGCCCATCGTGCAGTATGCGCGGAACTTTTTTGATGCAAATCCCGATATAGCACTCTTTATAGGGAAAGATAGAAGTCCTAGTTGTGGTGTCTGTTCGGCAAAAGGCTATGATGAAGAGAAAAATTTAATCAGTAGCAACGAAGTTGGACTTATGGCAAAAGAGGCGAAAAAACGAAATATTTACTCTGTGGATGCAGAAGATTTTAAGGGATTGGAATGATAAAATTATTGGTGGTAATGGTGCTTGGCACCCTTGTTTTAAGTGCAAATGGAAAGAAGGAAGATCAAACAAAACAGGCTATTGTTAAGATATATTCTACAGCGAAAATACCAAATTATCAGGCACCTTGGAGTAGTTCCATGCGTAGCAGTACGGGATCGGGCGCTATTATAGAAGGGGGGTATATTTTAACGAATGCACATGTTGTTGCAAATCAGGCATTTTTGGAAGTGCAACGTTATGGCCAGCGAAAACGGTATATTGCAAAGGTGTATGCCGTCTCTCATCAGGTGGATTTGGCCCTTTTAAAAGTAGCTGATCAGGCATTCTTCAAAGGTGTAACACCACTGACTTTCGGTGCTCTCCCTCATGTTGAGCAAAAAATTGTAGTCTATGGTTATCCTATGGGGGGTAACACCCTTTCAGCAACGATTGGTGTGGTTTCACGTGTAGAGCATCATGCGTATGCACACAGTGGTGAAGCCTTTTTAGCCGTACAGGTAGATGCAGCGGTGAATCCGGGAAATTCAGGCGGTCCTGCCCTATCAAATGGGAAGATAGTCGGCGTGGTGATGCAAGTGATCACAAAATCCCAAAACATAGGCTATATCGTGCCTGTCAATTTGGTAGAGCACTTCATCGAAGATATGAAGGATGAAAAGTATGACGGTTTTGCAGACTTGGGCTTGGGCACACAAAAACTTGAGAACCCTGCCTTAAGACGTTATTATGGACTTGATTGCAATACTACAGGGAAGCTAATCAACAAGGTGGTTTACAACTCATCCCTTTCAGGCATAGTAAAAGAGGGAGATATTTTAACGGCTATCAATGGGCATAATATTGAAAATGATGGTACTGTAGAGTTTAGAAATAATGAATATACCCATTTCCATTATTTTGTGGACAGCTATCAGATGGGGGAAACCATTGATCTTGATATTATTAGAGAGAGAAAACCCATGCATCTTACGACTAAATTAAAACATAAAGCAGATGATATGTATCTGGTGAAAACAACACGTTATGACACCATGCCCAGTTATTTTATCTATGGAGGGTATATTTTTTCCCCTTTAACCAGAAATCTTATTGTCTCTACCAAGCGAAATCGAATCACCTTGAGTAACTTGGCATCAAAATGGCAAGAGGAAGATAAAGATGAAGTTGTGGTACTGTTGAAGGTATTGGCTTCGGATATGAGTAGAGGAGACAATGACTTTGGAATGTGGCCTATTGATAAGATCAATGGAGAAGCATTTAAAAACTTTAAAGCGTTTTATGAAAAGATGCAGGCAGTCACTTCAGAGTACATTGTTCTTGAAGATAAAGACGGGGTACAGGTAATCATCGACAAAAATGAGGCACAAACAAAACAAAGTGCTATTCTTAAAAAATATAATATAGAGTTTGATAGATCTATTGACTTGCGAGAATGATTACTCAAACCACATCAACTGATTAAAAAATAATCAGTTGATGATTCATCTATAATCCCCCCTTAGATATAATCCAATATACTTATACTTATACTTATACTTATACTTATACTTATTTAAAAATATATAGTTTAAGGAAATAATGATGCAAAGTAATAGGATGAGGTCTATTAGAGTAGTACTTCTTTTGTCTCTTTTGGTGAGTGGGGCGTATGCGATTGAAATCAAAAACCTTTCTGTTGCAGTGGATGTCTCAGGTAAACAAAGAATGTTTACACAGCGTATGTTGAAAAATTATGCCATGGTTGGATTGGAAAATAATTTTGGGAATCCGGGCGAAGACCTTAAAAAAATTATGGGCTTATTTGAAAAGCATTTAGATGCGTTGATTGCTTTTAATCAAGATGATGCAACCAATCAGAGTTTGCAAAAAGTAAAAATGATGTGGAAACCTATCAAATTAGCATTAAAAGAGCCACCGAGTAAAGAGAAAGCGGGTCAAATGCAAGTAGATCTCGAAGCATTATTGAAGCAGTCCAATGATGCGGTGCAGCTCTTTGCAAAACAAACAGGCAAGGCTTCGGGTGAAATTATCAATATTTCAGGACGACAGAGAATGCTATCTCAAAGAATGGCAGGACTCTATATGTTAAAAGTTTGGGGTGTAGATGATCCTCAATTTCAAGAGAAGATGACAAAAGCGATGCATCTTTTTAAAACATCCCTAGAGACATTGATGGCATCGGATATGAGTACGCCTGAAATCACGCTTTTACTTAAAAAGGCAAAAAAATCTTTTATGTTCTTTGAAGTGATGAATAAATCAAGTTCAAAATTTATCCCTTCACTAATTTATAAGAAGTCCAATGAGATGCTAAAAGATATGAATACAGCAACCGGTCTCTATGCGGCACAAGAACAATAGGAAAAATAGATGATTAAAAAAATAAGTTTGATATCAGCAGTGGTGATGGTGACTTCTGTATGGGGGATAGAGATTAAGGGCGCATCTCATGCAGTAGATGTTGCAGGGAAACAAAGAATGTTTACACAAAGAATGTTAAAAGATTATGCAATGGTAGGTATGAAAAACAGTTTTGGTAATCCCTTAGAGGATCTTAAAAAAATTATGGCTGAGTTTGAGAGTGCATCAGGTGCATTAAAGGCGTATACAACAGATAAAGAGATACAAAAAAGTATAACGAAAATGGAAGCCCTATGGCAACCTATCCAAGAGGTTCTTTCTCAAGAAGCAAAAAAAGAGAAGGTAGGAAAACTTCAAGAAGATTTGGAAGCTTTACTCAAAGTTGCAGATGATACTACAAAGCTTTTTAGTAAAGCATCGGGTAAAGAATCAGGAGAGGTGGTCAATATGGCAGGACGACAGAGAATGCTTTCTCAAAGAATGGCAAGTTTATATATGTTGAAGGTGTGGGGGATTGATGACCCTCAGTTTGGAAAGAAGATGGACAAGGCGATGGATCTCTTTAAGAGTTCACTTGAAACACTTCAAAAGTCTCAACTCAATACAGAAGACATTAATAGACTTTTAACCAAAGTAAAACGATCATTTTTATTTTTTGAAATGATGAATAAGTCAAAGTCGAAATTTATTCCGACTTTAATCTATAAAAAGTCAAATGATATTTTAGTGAATATGAACAGTGTAACACAAGCATATGTTGCTTTAGAAACAAAGTAAAAGGAAAAAAGCATGAGTAATGTAATCAAAAAATTAAGTATGGCAGCGGTTGTAGTATTGGGGTTAACAGGAAATGGTTTTGCTGAAGAAGCATCTTCAAATCCGGGGGTTGTTTCAGATACAATGAAGTTGATAAATATTGCAGGAAAGCAAAGAATGCTCTCTCAGAGAATTGCAAAAGATTATTTATATATAGGCAATAATGTTGCCAAGTCAAAAGCCAAAAAACAACTTCAAGATTCACTCGATACTTTGAATGCCGCACACACATTGCTTGTTGAGTCTATCAATGACCCGGAGATCAAAAATCTTCTTGCATTTGTTGAGATGAGTACGGAAGATTTTGAGGCAACATCTAAAGAAGAATTTAACATAGATAATGCACAATTAATCATAGATTTAAGCGAATCGATGTTGGAGGGGAGTCAATATGTTGTTGCTTCACTGAAAGATACGGTAAAGCTCAAAGAGTCTAAAATTGTAGATGTCTCAGGAAGACAGCGTATGCTTTCTCAACGTATTGCAAAATACTATATTGCCTATCAATCGGGTATTAAAGATAAAAATACCGTGGATCAAATGAAGGCCGCGGTTAAACTCTTCGGTGAAACACATGAGATATTGATGAAGAACAGTGATAATACACCCGAAATCAATAGAAACCTCAACAAAATAGACAGACTTTGGAAAATAGTCTATAAATTCTACCTTAACATTGAAAAAGGCGGATTACCGCTTATCGTTTTTAATACTACGGATGACATTATGAAAAAGATGAATACGGTAACAGGACTTTATGCGGAACTTTATAAATAAAGGGCAGGAATGAGAAAAGTATTATTTAGAGGGTTCTTTATGTTGAGTACCACACTTTTTGCTGTGGCAGAAGTGAACACAACAGAGCCGATAGCAGAAGAACGTATCATGAAAGATATTGCCAAAAAACAGGTTATTTCTGCTACTAGAGGGGATATCAAAGTGATAGAAGCATCTGAAAATATTCGATACCTTAGTCAAAAAATGGTGAAGCTCTATCTTTATTTCTATAAGAATCCAACGAAATTTCAGGCAAAAAGGGATCTTGAGAGGATGTTGCTTGCACTCAATGATGATTTTAGAATAATCGTCACTACAACCAAGGATAGTGATACAAAAGATATTCTTGAATTTTTGGCCTACAGTAAAGACCAAATTGCAGAGATTTTCTCTGAAGTGCCTAATGAAGAGAGGGCTGCGTTGATGCTTGACTATAGTGAAACACTGCTAGAGGGAGCCGATTCGGTTGCCGTTGCACATAGATATGATTTTGCTGATGAAGAGAAGATGTTAATGGTTACAAAAGAGATGGAGTATCTTCTTGAGAGAATGAGTAAATACTATATGGCATTACATGCAGGATTTGATAGTCCTACAAACAAAGATGCGATGCAAGAGTCGATTATGCATTTTGAGGAGAATATAGCAAAAATAAATCTTTATGCCTATCCAAAACAGGAAAGAGAACAAAAAATGGCAATGAATGCTTCATGGAAGGCAACACAAGCATTTCTTGAAAAGTCAGAGACACTTTTTATTCCTAATCTCATGAATGCTTCCGTAGCGCATTTAGAAAATATTGTTGCGAAAATAGCACTTTTTCATACGCAAAATCAATAAGTAAGGAGTCACAATGAAATTTAATAATAAAAATGTTCTTAGCTTTTTGATTGTTTTGGTATTGGCCGTATCGGGTGCTTTTGCGTATTATGCTTTTGAATCGTTTATTGAATATGAAGCGAGTCAAAAAAGTGCAAACAATACACAGTTTATTAAAAAAATCGATAGTACCCTGGATAAAATAGCCAAAGAGAGACTCTATAGTGCTATTTATGTAGGTACAAGTGGTAAAAAAGGGTTTGAAAAGTTAAAAGAAGCAAGAGAGATTGTGGATAATGAATTTGTGCAGGTAGAGGGGTTGCTACAGAGAGATTCGACATTTCAGTTCTATAGACAAACTCTATCCAATATTTCCGAAAACTTGAAATATGCAAGAACAAGGGTAGATTCATTAAGTACGGATTATCAAAATATTTTCTTTGATATTTACCATGCTAAGATATTTGACGCCCTTGGTAGTGTCATAGAGACGGCAAAGGGTAAAGTCTCTTCTCAAAATGTCATTAATTATTTTGATACTTATGTAGATTTTGTGAGATTGAAAGAGAATATTGAGTTGGAAAATGCAAATCTTTTCTTTATCTTAGGGAGTTCAAAGATAATGACAAATGAAGATCTTTTATTGTGGGATACCCTTGTTGACAATGATACATTACCGGAACTTGAGAAATTGCATAATAAAAAAATTGTCAATGAGTTACATACGCTTATGACAGCTGAACAGTTCAATAAAATTGGGGATGAAGTACGTGTTTCTATTCTATACGGAGCACTGAGCGGAAAGTATACCGCTCAGTCAACCCAATGGTTTCATGAAGTTGAAAAAAAGATGAAGTACATTGAGTTGGCACAAAGTATTCTGGTATCTGCTATTGATAAAGATGTAGCCAAACAGATTGCAAAAAGTAAAGATGTGATGTTGGAGTATATGGTCGGTACTTTTATTGCTTTGTTACTTCTGATAGTACTATTGATTATCTATTATAATATCAATAAAGATACACAGCTTTTTGAAGATACACTAAAAGATATTGAAGCAGTACTTAGTTTGGAACAGCAACGAGAACTTAAAGTCCTCATTGACAAAAGGGATATTAACCATATTTATAAGTTTTTGACCAATACAATCAAAGAGGCAAATGAGGCAAAAGATCTTTTCCTTGCAAATATGTCACATGAGATACGTACACCACTCAATGGAATTGTCGGTTTTACTCAGTTGCTTAAATATACGGAAATAAACGAGGAGCAAGAAGAGTATATTTCCGTGATAAAAAATAGTTCAGATAACCTGCTAGCAATTGTAAATGACATTTTGGATCTTTCGAAAATTAAAGCGGATAAGATTGAATTAGAGCATATTGAATTTGATCCTGTGGAAAAATTTGAGTCGGCTGTAGAGTCTTACGCAGCGAGAGCTGCTGAGAAAAGGGTAAACTTTAATCTTTTTGTTGATCCTAAATTGCCATCGGTCGTACTGGGTGATCCTACTAAAATATCTCAAGTGATAGTAAACCTTATTTCAAATGCGATTAAATTTACCAATGAAGGTGGTAGTGTTGATGTGCTTATAGCAAAAGTAGCGCAAAGTGAACAACATACTTCAATAGAATTTTCCGTACAAGATACAGGGATTGGTATTAGTGAGGAACAACAGAAAAATATATTTGATGCTTTCTCTCAAGCAGATGTAAGTACGAGTAGAAAGTTCGGTGGTACAGGATTAGGACTTGCTATTTCAGCTAAGTTGGTGAATTTGATGGGTGGGAACCTTAAAATAAAAAGTGAAGAGAAAAAAGGTTCCACCTTCCATTTTACGCTTAATATGGAAAAAGTCGAAAGTGATACCCAAAGAATAGCACCTCATATGGAGGCACTTACTGTTGGAATTGTTACACTAGACATAGAGGAAGCTGCCAATATCAATAAAAATCTAGGGTCTTATATTGATTATACGGGAGCATCATATAAATTTTATACGCAAGATGAATTATTTCAAATAGACAAAGAATCTTTACCAGATGTGATATTTATCGATCATGCATACCATCAAAGAAAAGATGAACTTGAGAGACTGTTAAGTATCGATACTAAAGTGATTCTTATGACTACGGGAAACAAGAAAAGAAGTATTGAGACGATTGAAGAGAAGATTAATCGGATACTGTACAAACCGGTAAATCTTACTAAAACAATGAAAGCCTTAGATATGGTTTCTAATAAGCAGGCATCCAAACTAGAAGAGGATAAAAAGAGTATTACCTTTAAAAATATAGAGGTCTTGGTAGCAGAGGACAATAGTATCAATCAGAAGTTGATACAGCATGTGTTGAGTGGAATTGGCTTAGATGTCACACTCGCCAACAATGGTGAAGAGGCTTTAATGCTTCGTAAAGCGAATAGCTATGATCTTATATTTATGGATATTCAAATGCCTGTCATGGGTGGTATTGATGCAACAAAAGCGATCTTGGAGTATGAGTTAGAGAACAATAAGCGACATGTACCCATTGTTGCTTTGACGGCGAATGCACTATCGGGTGATAGAGAAAAGTATCTTAATGCAGGGATGGATAACTACCTCTCAAAACCATTTGAGCTTGAAAAATTGACGCTATTATTACAAAAATATTTTCCTGATAAAATCGTGGCAGATGAAGAGGAAGTGAATGAAGAGGAAGTCACTAAAGATGAGATAGTTGATGAAGTGCAAATAAGCAATAGTGTAGCCAAGCGTGTACCCGTTGCTGAAGAGAAACGAAAAGTGGATGTATTGCTCTATCATTCCGTGCCATTGACGGCAAAAGTCTATAAAACGCTCTTAGACAATTTAGAACTTGAAGTAGATGTAACAACAGATACGCAAGAGTTTATGGATTTTCTTGAAGAGAGAAGATATACGTATGTCATTTATGATATGGAAACATGTATGGATATGCCATGTATGCTTGCAGATATTGCTCGAGATTACGGCGCGCAGCCTTTTGGTTTAACACATAATCCCGAAGATGAAGCATTTGAATGCTGTGAAACCTTAGATGTCAAAGTGAGTTTGGAAAGTTTAAAAAATAAATTAACACTTACGCATACTTTTTAAACTGTTCCAACCATACTTTATCTTCATCACTGAGTACGCCAACCCTCTCTAAGAGTTTGACTTTTGTGTTGATGAGGTCTTCTATCTCTAAATATTCCAAAAGAGCAGGGTTGATGGTGGATTCTTCTCTTCCGTAAGCAATGAGCGTTTCTATATCCGCTAGGAGTTTTTCTTTGGTTTGCGTTGTTTCAATATTCATTCTGTTATACTATCAAAAAATTGATATAAGGATATTTAATGTTAGAAGTAGGAACAGAGGTACCGGATTTTTGCCTGCCCAATCAGGATGAAGAGGAGATATGTTTTAGAGATATCAAAGGAAAATGGATTGTTCTCTATTTTTACCCAAAAGACAATACCCCGGGATGTACAACACAAGCGTGTGATTTTACGGCAGCCCTTCCCGATTTCACGGACTTGGATGCTATTATCTTGGGTGTAAGTCCTGATTCTCCGAAAAAACATAGAAATTTCATAGAGAAAAAAGAACTAAAAATCACTTTACTTTCAGATGAAGAGAAAGAGTTGTGTAACCTTTTTGGTATTTGGCAGCTTAAAAAATTTATGGGCAAAGAGTATATGGGGGTGGTACGTTCTACTTTTATCATAGACCCTGATGGAAAAGTGGCTGCAACGTGGACCAAAGTGAGAGTGAAGGAACATGCAAATATCGTGAAAGAAAAACTCGAAGCCTTGCAAAGCAGCTGATAGAACGTTATAGAAATTATCTTAGCTACTCTTAAATATTATTTGGGTATAATTGTATTCTGTATGATGGTGTAAAAACATCTTAAGATTTGGAAATACTCATGTAGTTATTCCTTGAACGGTTGCACAGTATGTGTTGATGACTACAGCGGATCAAACCTAATGATAGGCACATGCCTTTAATCTAGCCTAAGTTATGTTATGTGGATTGCTGCAATCTATTTAAGATGACTTAGGCTACTAATTACCAACAAGGAGAATACTATGGTAACAATGAAAGACTTACTCGAATGTGGTGTACACTTCGGACACCAAACAAGAAGATGGAATCCAAAAATGAAAAAGTTCATTTTTGGTGCAAGAAAGAACATCTATATTATTGACCTTCAAAAAACACTTAGATATTTTAAATATACATACAATGTAGTGAGAGATGCAGCGGCTGAAGGAGAAACGGTTCTTTTTGTAGGAACTAAAAAGCAGGCGAGACAAGCTGTAAAAGAGCATGCGGAAAGATGTGGTATGCCGTATGTTTCTACAAGATGGTTGGGTGGTATGTTAACAAACTACCCAACAATGAAAAAATCTATCAGAAAACTTGAAATCATTGAGCAGATGGAAGAGAATGGTCAGCTTGATATGTTGACTAAAAAAGAAGCATTGATGCTTTTAAGAAAGAAAGAGAAGTTAAGTTCATACCTAGAAGGTTTCAGATATATGAAAAAACTTCCGGATATGATGTTTGTGATTGATACAGTGAAAGAACACATTGCTGTTAAAGAAGCAAAAAGAATGGGAATGAAAGTGGTTGCACCACTTGATACAAACTGTGATCCTGATGTGGTTGATTATCCAATTCCGGGAAATGATGATGCTATTCGTTCGATTAACCTTTTCTGTAAAGAGATGGCTGAAGCGATCATCGAAGGTAAAGCAGCCTATGCTGAAGCAAATGGAGAGAATGCAGAAGAAGTATCTGCGGGTGAAGTGGAAGCTGTCATGGCGGAAGCAGCAGCGGAAGAGGCTTCTGCTCCTGCAACAGAATCTGAAGTTGAGAAACTGGTTGGAGAGAAAGCAACCTCAACTGAGAATGTTGCTGAAGTTGAAAACAATTCGTAGAGGTACATCCAGTAAATAAGGTCTATATACTTCCAACTATGAGGTATATATACTATAATAGTGTGACAAAAAACGCAGTATATTTACAATAATTATAAAAATGCCGTAACATCGGCTTAACGCATAAATGAAGGGGATAATCATGGCAAATTTTGGACCTAAAGATATTAAGAAACTCAGAGAGATGACCGATGCAGGAATGATGGATTGTAAAAAAGCATTGACTGAAGCGGATGGAGATATGGATAAAGCGGTTGCATGGCTTAGAGACCAAGGTATGGGTGCTGCAGCTAAAAAAGCGGGAAAAGTAGCTGCTGAAGGTGCAATTGGTGTTAAAGTTGAAGGTAAAAAAGCAGTCATTGTTGAGATTAATTCACAGACTGATTTTGTTGCGCAGAATGATAAATTTAAAGCCCTTATGTCTACTGTGGTAGAGCATGCATTTGACAATGCTCTTGCGGATGCAGAAGCGATTAATGATTCTACCATTAACGGTGAACCTTTTTCTGAATATCTTTCTCAACAAATTGCAACCATTGGTGAAAAACTAGATGTAAGAAGAGCTGCATGTATCGAAGCAGATGAGACTACAGCAGTCAATGGGTATATTCACTCCAATCAACAAAACGGTGTGATTATTGAAGCCAAATGTGACAGTGCAGCTACCGCTGAAGCGATGACACCTGTACTTAAAGAGGTAGCAATGCATGCTGCTGCGATGTCACCAAGTACACTCTCTTTCAAAGATTTTGATCCTGCATTTGTTGAAGAAGAGACAAAAGGAAGAATCATTGCCATTGAAAAAGAGAATGAAGAGCTTGTGAGACTTGGTAAAACACTTAAAAATGTGCCTCAATATATCTCTATGAGTCAATTGACCCAAGAGGTAATGGCTACAGCGGAAGCACTCCTTAAAGAAGAGCTTAAAGCCGAAGGTAAGCCGGAAAAAATTTGGGACAGAATACTTCCGGGTAAAATTGCAAGATTTATCTCAGATAATACAACTTTAGATAAAGAACAGTGTCTTCTCGACCAAAATTTTGTAATGGATGACAGTAAAACAGTACTTGAATACGTACAAGAAAAAGCCAAACAAGCAGGTGGGTCTGCAAATATCGTACACTTTGTAAGACTAGAAGTGGGTGAAGGTATCGAAGTAGCAGAAGAAGATTTTGCTGCTGAAGTTGCTGCACAGATGGGATAATCACTCCATTGTAGTTTTTATGATACTTAGGATTTTATCCTAAGTATGATTCCCTTCTTTTTCATGTTATCTCCTAAATTTCATTTTTCATTTTTCTTTCATATGTTATACTTCTGCAAACTATTTAAGGTATCCAGATGAGAATTCCCGCAAAATCACCAGAAGCAAAAGTAGCGTACAGATTAGCCCAAGAGCTACAAACGTATTTTGTAGATAGACTGAATGACATAAGCGACAGGATAGGAGACAAGCAAGCGTGTGAAGCTGTAGAGTGGGGACGTGATGGAGGTAGGCACGGTGGAGGTGTACGTTATGAGACAAGAGATGAGAAGATATTTGACCGTGGGTCTGTGAATCTCTCTCAGGTGCATTATGATGATGATACCCATAAAAAACTCTCTTCGGCAACAGCACTCTCTACCATTATCCATCCTCAAAATCCTCATGCTCCTTCTATGCATATGCATATCTCATGGACACAAATGCGTGATGGGAAAGGGTATTGGCGCATTATGGCTGATCTGAACCCTTCGATTAAAGATGATGGAGCTAAACGTACCTTTGATGAGGTATTCAAGAAAATAGCAGGACACTATGCAGAAGAGGGCATGGCACAAGGAGAGAGATATTTTAATATTCCTGTGTTAAAACGCACAAGAGGAGTCAGTCACTTCTACCTTGAAGAGTTTAATAGCGGTGATTTTGAAGCCGATAAAGCCTTTGCTTTAAAAATGGGAAAAAGTGTGATCGATGCGTATATAGAGATAACCAGTAAAGCATATACAGATCATTCAAGCTATACATCCCAAGAGAAAGCGATACAGTTAGCTTACCATACACTCTATCTGTTTCAGGTACTTACCTTAGACAGAGGTACAACCTCAGGGCTTTTGGTACATGATCAAAATGATGTTGGAATCATGGGCTCCATCCCCTCACATATCAATCGGGAGTTATTGGCATCTTGGGTAGATTTGATGCCTAAACCACAAGACAAACTGCTTGAGTCACTATTGGATGTTCTGCCTGAAGAAATGCCAACACCAGTAGACATAGAGACAAAGAAAAGGGTTGCAGATGCCGTAAGAAAACACTATTCAATCTATCCGGAGGCTTTAAGGTTGCAGGCATCAGGGTATAGTGTTCCCCCTACAGTCAATAATCATAATTAAAACAGAAGGGTAAAAATGTATAATTTTTTGCTTGAAGCAACAGATATTGCTCATGGATTTGAGACAGAGCTTTTTGCCGCTGTGAACTTGACTTTGGTTCCCGCTTCTTCTGCAGCGATTGTCGGTCGAAGCGGTTGTGGAAAATCTACACTTTTGCATATATTTTCTACGTTTATCCAACCCAATAGAGGAAAGGTAACCCTCTTAGGAGAAGATCTCTATAGCCTCAAAGAGGCAGAGATAGAAGCATTCAGACGCTATGATATAGGGATTATTTTTCAGTTTCACTATCTCTTTAAGGGGATGAGTGGTTTAGCAAATATTAAAGTGGCGACAATGCTCAGTGGAGAAGAGGTTGATGAGCGTATTTTTGAAAAACTTGAAATCAAAGAACTCATGGGGCAAAAGATCGGTGAACTTTCAGGAGGGCAGCAGCAACGTATTTCTATTGCAAGGGTGCTTAGTAAAAAACCTCAAATTATATTTGCAGATGAGCCTACAGGAAATCTCGATAAAGAGACTGCAGAACTGGTGATGTCGGTACTTCTGGATTATGTACGAGAAAACAGTGCTGGACTACTGCTTGTAACCCATGATGAGGGTATGGCTTCTCAATGTGACGCTGTGTATAAACTCGAGGATAAAATACTTCAAAGGGAAGAGAATTGAAAATAGATATCATGCAGGCACTCTATACCACCTCAATGGTACTTTTGGCATTTGTCGCAGCCATTGTCGTGACAAAAACCATATCCAAATATACAAAAAAGTTTGAGGATAAAGAGGAAGATTAGGAGACTTATTTTGCTTGTGCTATAAGAACGCCCTCTAAAAGCTTATCAATATCACCGTCTAAAATAGCATCTACATTGGAGTAGGGGATGTTACTTCGCGTATCTTTTACCTGCTGATAAGGTTGCATGACGTAAGAACGAATCTGATGTCCCCAGCCTATGTCTGACTTCTCTACACCGTCAAGTGCCGCTTGTTTTTTTGCCATTTCATACTCATAAAGTCGAGATTTTAACATCTTCATGGCAGCCGCTTTATTTTTGTGTTGAGATCTGTCATTTTGGCACTGTACTACGATATTGGTTTCAATATGTGTGAGCCTGATAGCAGATTCTGTTTTATTGACATGTTGTCCTCCCGCACCGCTAGCACGATAGGTATCGACGCGTATATCTTTATCTTCGATAACAATATCTATGTCATCATCCACCTCAGGAGAAACCATCACCGAAGAGAATGAGGTGTGCCGTTTGGCATTGCTGTCAAAAGGGGAGATACGTACCAGTCTGTGGATCCCGTTTTCCACTTTGAGGTAGCCATAAGCATTTTCACCTTTTATGATGAATGAGACATCTTTGATACCCGCTTCATCTCCTGCCTGATAGTCAAGTCCTTCTACTTTAAATCCATGACGTTCAGCCCATCGCAGATACATACGGTAGAGCATAGATGCCCAGTCTTGAGACTCTGTTCCGCCTGCTCCTGGGTGTATGGAAACAATGGCATTGGAGCCGTCATGTTCGCCACTGAGCATGATTTGTACTTCTAGGGCATTGGTACTCTCTTGAAGATTGGGTGCCTCTTCATAAAGCATCTCCAATGTCTCTGTATCCTCTTCTGCTTTAGAAAGCTCAAAATACTCCTCTGCATCTCGGACTGCATCATTGGCATTATGGTACGTTTCTAAAATACGTTCTGTTTTGGTCTTTTCTTGAGATATTTTTCCTGCATAGGCTGCATCATTCCAAAAGTTTTGATCTTGCTGCATGCTTTCTATATCATCAAGCCTCTGCTGGAGAGCATCGGGCTTTACAATATTTTTAATATTATCCATTTTAATGCTGAGAGATTTGAGTAATTCACTGTATTCATAGGCGTCCATCTGTTCATTGTTCCTTTGTTATTACCGATAATTAGGTATGATTTTACCAAAATATAGTGAAATATGAGGTTAGTGTATGATTATAGCACGTACAATAGAAGCGTTAAAAGAGGCAAAAAAGAGACTCTCCGGGTCTGTAGGTTTTGTGCCGACAATGGGGGCACTGCACCATGGACATCTCTCACTGATTCAAGAAGCCAGAGATGAAAATGAGTCTCTTATTGTCTCTATTTTTGTCAATCCTACGCAGTTTTTGGAAGGTGAAGACTTGGATGCTTATCCACGCAGAGAGGAAGCAGACCTTAAGATATGTGAGCTGGCAAAAGTAGATATCGTATTTATGCCTACCGTGGATGTGATGTATGAAAAAGATGAACTCTCTATTGGGGCACCCGCACTTCGTGGTTATATATTGGAAGGTGAAAAGAGACCGGGACATTTTGACGGTATGCTTCAAGTGGTGATGAAGTTGTTAAACCTCTCTGGGGCTACCAATGCCTATTTTGGTAAGAAAGATGCACAACAACTGGCACTTATTACACAAATGGTGAAAAACTATTTTATGAATGTCAATATTATCCCCTGTAATATCGTACGAGATGAAAATGGATTGGCACTAAGTTCACGTAATGTCTATTTGAAAGAGGAAGAGAAACAACGGGCACTCTGTTTAGCACGTTCATTGAAGCGTGCTACAAAAATGGTAATGGCGGGGGAGTTGAATGTAACAGTCATAAAAAATGAGATGTTGCTTGTTTTGGAAGAGACGGATGAAGTAGAGTATGTGGCTATTGTTGATAGAGAGTTTAATGCATTGGAATCCGTAGAGCTAGGCAATACAATTATTTTGGTGGCTGCTTGGGTAGGCAAACCGAGGCTTATTGATAATTTATGGATTTGAGTAAGGCTACCCTAAGATTTAAAACAGGTCCTCAAAAAGTTCATGGGTTGTTTTGTTTTTTGCAGGGGTTTGTGTTTGCTTTTTAGCAGGTTTTGAAGTCTTTTCTGTTTTCTCTTTCTTCTTCACATTAAATAGCTCTTTGACAGTGGGGGGTGAAATAGGTTTTTTCTCACTTATTTTTCTCTTTCTTGCAGTCGAGTCTTGAGGGGATGCACTCTTCTCAGGAATCACTTTTGGCTCAATTTTAATCTCCGGACTTGGGGCTTTGATGCCGTTTTCGGGTTTAAGGTAATCAAGTTCTACAAGTATATCCGTCGTTCTTTTAAATGTAGGTACTGCAGATTGGGATGCAAAATATTTACGGAACTTCTTGGCACGTATGACCAAGGCACCAATGGTATATTTGTTCCCTTCCTTGTCATTGGCAAAACCGTAAAAGCTACTGTGATACTCCCTCACATAACGCCCATTTTTAGCAATATGGGCAGTTCCTGTCTTCCCTCCTATTTCCAGACCGGGGTATTGTGCTTTCACCCCTGTACCGCGATTCACCACTTCTACAAGAATCTCATGCATCTGTTTTGATGCTTTTTTACTTATGGCTTTACTATCTCCGACTTTGGGGTCAAGTGTGTACCTGTTTCCCGCATCATCAGCCAAATAGTCCACAAGACGAGGTGTCATCGCAATACCGTCATTGTTAAATGCAGAGTATGCTTTCAAAAGCTGGGTAAAGGTAATGAGCATACCGTAACCATAAGAGCTGTTGGCTCTATGCATCTTGTGATCAAGCAGTTTTAGGGGTTTAAGTTGTCCTGGAAGATCGCGGGAGAGATCGATACCCGAGGGTTTGGCAACACCGAATTTCAGCAGTCCCTCTCTGAACTCTTTGCCCGTTAGTTTCCATGAGATTTGAGACACCCCGACATTGGAGGAGTGTACTATAATGTCTGTCGCATCGAGTGAAGCGTATTTGTGATCATCTGTGATGGTACGTCGTTTACCTATTTTCATTTTTCCGTTAAAAGTATTGAACCAGGTATTTGGGGTGATGTACTTATGGTCAAGTGCGATTGCCATGGTAAGAGGTTTGATGACCGAGCCCGCTTCATAAGGGTATTCGGAAAATTTCGGGTTGAGTGCAGGTATATCTTTTTGGGTGATGTGTGAAGGGTCATAGCGTTCTGTGGTAGCCAGTGCAAGGAGTTTTCCCGTGTGACTCTCCATGACCCCAACGAGTATCTCCTGCGCATCAATACTGAGTTTCATCTGGTCAATCATAAGTTCAACACGTCTTTGCAGTGCAAGGGGAATGTGCAAGTGCAAGTCAAGTCCGTCAACACGTTCAATATTGACACTGTTTTTGTCGTGGATGACAGCGCCTACCACATCACGTTTCCCTCTAAAATACCCATTTTTTTTAGAGGTGATGTGTTTGTCGTAGGCTCGCTCAAGACCTTTTTTTCCAGAAGGTCGGATATAGTTATCCTCCTCTTCTTTCCCTACATATCCCAATACGGGACTCAGGACATCCACCAAAGGAAAACGCCTGCTCTCTCCATTTTCAATAATATCCAGTCCATAAACCACTTGAATACCGCTACGTGTCTTGATAGAGCGAAATACATCCAGTTTACGAAGTTTGTAGGCAAGTGCTTTGAGTTGCATGGCAGATCGGGAATTGATTGTTTTAGAGAGAATAATATTCCCTTGAATCTCTTTTCCTTTACGGTTTTTAAACTTTTTTAGAATTTTTTCTTCAGGAATATTACTGTAAATACTAAAGAGTTTGACAAAAAGGGCTTTTTTATCGGGGTCTATACTCGCCCCGCGAATCACAGCTTGATAGCTTTTTTGTGAAGCACTGAGCGTATAGTAATCTGCAGAGATGATTGATCCGCGGAAAGAGCGATCAGAAACGGTTGAATGATAACTGGGGATACGCCTATCAGAAGAGATAGTTTTGAGTACCGCAGATAAAAAAATACCCATCGCAACAAGCAGAAGAATAAAAAGAAAAGAAATTTTATTTTTTCTTAGATGAATCGCTTTATTTTGTATTGTTTTCTTCATATTTCCCTTCTCTGATATGGAATTTTAACAAAGTTCTCTGTTAAATCTGTTAAAATAGGGATGAAGTTCGAATAAAAGAGGGTGAGATGATTGACAAACCACTTTTGGCTGCCGTCATGGTACTTTTAACACTGTCATTGGTGATGAGCTATTCGCTTTCGACGTACACCGTACTCTATTTTAATTATAATGATTTTCATTTTTTCATCAGACAGAGTTTGGCTGTTTTTATTGCTTTTTTCACTATGGTCATTTTAAGTAAAATGGAAGCGGATAAGTGGTTTATCAGAGTAGGATTGTTGTTGTTTATCACTTTTTTTTCCTTGATGATCGTGATGCATTTTTTACCCTCTTCGTTGGTCAATAGTGTGGGAGGAGCAAAAAGATGGATTCAGGTAGGCCCTATGTCCATTGCGCCTGTGGAATTTTTTAAAGTGGGTTTTGTTTTTTTTCTTGCATGGAGTTTCTCCCGTAAACTGCTGCATAAAAGTAAAATGGGCTTTTGGGAAGAGATTAAAGCGTTTGCACCCTATCTTTTTGTCTTTTTTATTGCTGTAGTGATTATTGCGGTATTTCAAAAAGATTTAGGTCAAGTGGTCGTATTGGGTGCTACGTTAATGGTACTCTTTTTGTTTATCGGCTCTTCGTTAAAATTCTTCTTTACCCTGCTTTCGGGGGCTTTTATTGCTTTCATAGGGCTGATATTCATTGCACCGCACCGTATGGCACGGATCAAAAGCTGGTGGGGAACGGTACAGGACAGCATACTCTCTCTCATTCCATTTGAATCGGTAGAGACCCTTCGTATAGAAGCGGGGAAAGAGCCCTACCAAATATCTAATTCTCTTAATGCCATACATAACGGCGGCTTTTTTGGTCAGGGATTAGGAAACGGTCAGTTTAAATTGGGATACCTCTCTGAAGTACATACGGATTTTATCCTTGGAGGGATTACGGAAGAGTTAGGCTTTTTAGGACTTGTTTTTGTCACGGGTACTATTTTATTTATTGTGTTCCGTATCTTCAAAATTGCTGCTAAAGTAGAGGATCCGATGTATTACCTCTTCTCCATAGGGGTAGGGTTGCTTATTGCATTTGCATTTATCCTTAATGCCTACGGTATTTCCGGCATTACCCCCATTAAAGGTATTGCAGTACCATTTTTGAGTTATGGCGGTTCGCATATATGGGCTTCAACCATTGCGATAGGCATGGTATTGATGATATCAAAAAAAGTGCCAAGAGACAGCGAGGGGAGAATTATATGAGTATTGTAATGACAGGCGGAGGAACCGGAGGACATCTTGCAATCATCAAGGCAGTCAAAGTGCATCTTGGTGATGAAGAGCTGATCTATATCGGTTCGACCCAAGGACAGGACAGAGAGTGGTTTGAAGGGGATGATGACTTTGACTATACCTACTTTTTTGAGACAAGGGGAGTGGTCAATCAAGGTGCTTTAGGGAAAGTGAAATCACTTTTCATGATGTTCAAAGCAACCCTGAAAGCGATTGGGCTTTTACGCAAACATAAAGCAAAAGTGGTTTTTTCTGTTGGCGGATTTTCTGCTGCGGCTACTGCGTTTGCAGCAAAACTGTTGCATATTCCTTTAGTGATACATGAACAAAATGCAGCCCTGGGATCGCTTAATAGACTGCTCAAACCTTATGCAACAGATTTTATCTCCTCTTATCTAGAGGAGAGTCCCATTAAAGCATACCCTATTAAAGCCATCTTTTTTGAGAAGGCACGTGTAAGGGATACGATTAAAACTGTGATCTTTCTTGGGGGATCACAAGGGGCAAAAGCCATCAATACACTGGCATTAAAAATGGCGCCTGCACTACATTTAAGAGGGATTAAAATCATTCATCAAGCTGGGGTAAATCATATAGAGAAGGTCAAAAAAGCCTATAATGATCTAGGCATAGAAGCCGAAGTGTTTGATTTTACGACAGAACTGGCTGATTATATGCAAAAAGCAGACTTTGCCATTGCCCGTTCAGGTGCCTCAACACTTTGGGAACTCTCGGCGACTGCACTGCCTACACTTTTTATACCGTACCCCTACGCAGCATCGGACCATCAGTTCCATAATGCAGCGTTTTTGGTTGAAAAAAATCTTGCATGGATTATGAGAGAAGATGAGATAGATACTCAAAAGGTGTTGGCACTTTTGGATGAAAACCTTTCGATGAAAAGTCAAGGGCTTATGAAGCGTGTTGAAAAAGGGGGAAGTGAAGAGATTGCTACACTCTTAACACAAATCTAACACAATTATGATTTATACTGTAAAATAATTTAAAAGCCATCCTATAAAGAATAACTTAAAAAGGAAAAGAAATTAAAAAAATACATACCTTTTGCGCCAACAATAAGATTTTAAAGAACTTTAGCAGATAAGACTGCTTTAGTTTCATCTTTTGAGCACTTAAATTTACTCTTAGAGTAGGAGTGTTTTAAAGATGAAACCTAGTTTCATCAAATATTAACAATACTGATACCAACGATTTTTAGTTGGACTAAAGTGTTATTAATGGGTTATTTCACATTACATTGTTAATCAAATTTAATGACTTAAACTGGCTTGTGTGTTAAATACACGAGCTGGGTTATATGGTGTATTGTTCTTATAGATTGAGTAGATAATCATAGCTAATTTTCTAGCGACAACTACTATACATTCTTTAGGTGCACGACCAGATGACTTTTTGTCAAGATACACTTTAAAGATGGTTTTGTCTGATACGCCATCAATAGAACGAAGGTTATCCACAAGATCAGCGATATACACTTCCTCGTCTTTAGAGATTGAAGCAGATACTGCTTGCTCTGATTCATTGAGTAGTGTAAACATTTGCACCTCACATTGTTCCATCTCTTCCTTTAAGAATCTGATTCTTCTAAGATTTGACAGTATTACATACGCTCTTTCCTCTTTGGCATTGCCTTGGTAGACAGTGGTCATAGCTAAATCTAAAAGATTATTGGCTTTGTCAAGGTTGAAATTATTACCCTTGATATTTCTAAAGACTTTGAGTATTCTATCCCCACTAGCACCTTTATAGTGCTTAGCAGTGGGATACTTGTTTAGTAGAGCCATACCAGACACAGAAAAGGGATCTCTGATGATATTCTCAAACTCAGGAAATACAACAGCGAGTGTTGTGCTCACTTGCCTCTTGGCACTCTTCATCTCTTGCATGAGTGTGGCTTTGTGTCTATAGAGTGACTTTATAGCTTGATAGATATCCTCACTCACATACCCTTCAGAGTAACGACCACTCTTTAAGAGTGCTGCTATCATCTGAGAGTCAATGTTGTCGTTTTTTACATACTTCATGGTATCCATCTCTCTAAACTTTGTTGTTTGGTAGGGATTCAATAATACCACATTGTAACCTAGACTCTTCAAAAAGAGATACAAGTTCTCAAAGAGAAGTCCTGTAGCTTCCATACCTATAAGAAATTGACTCTTGTCTTTGTCTATCAACTCTAATACCTGATAAAACATATCAAAGTCTGTTAATTCAGACTCGATTCTATAGTTCTTTTTCAAGTAGTTGTTTGACTCATCTAATATACACGCTATATGGAATTTCTTTGCTATATCTATACCTACATATTTCATCTTGCAAACCTTTGTTTAAGTGTTTAGTTCTTCTTACAGCCTCATAACTATAGATAGTAGAAACAATACTGTTTCTCTATTGCATCCTATATGTAAGTTACTACAAACTAAACGCTAAATGCTTTCCAAGATTATGATAATTCAATATCTAAATAAGGAGAAATTGTTAGTCATTCTAATTTGATTAAACTGTAATGCCTCTAACCTAGTAATAACACTTTAGTCTACTACTAAATTAATCTTTTACCTACTCTGTAGTGTAAATGGTTGGCATTTGTATTATATGAGGAGAAAAAATGAAAAGGTTAATGGGTCTATTTGCAGCAGGAGTTTTTATAGTGGCATTGAGCGGTTGTGGTGGAGGCGGTGGGGATGATTACTATCCGCCCGAGCCTAATCTAACTACTTTGTTTTTGGTAGATGAATATGGAGAACCTTATGTCGGTATCCCCTATCTTTGTGATTCGATGTATGAATGGGAATATACAAAATCAAATGGCGAATTTACTTTTAGTCCACCGGATAATTGTGAGTTTGATTTTTATGGGTACTATGGTACAGACCCTTATGATTTTACAGTCCCTTATAATGAATATATCTATATTGTAGATATTGCCGATGAGGGTAAAAACGGTATCCCTTATGAGTGTGCTAGCTTTAATGTAGGAAATATCAATTATACAAGTGATGATGGTATATGGGATGGCAGTTTTGAATATGATGCAGATGATGCCTGTGTATTTTATCTTTGATGATAAAGAGGGGAAGAAGAATTTCACTTCTCCTAAAGATTACTCTATAAAAGCTTCGGTTGCATCTTTGGGTGCAGTGAAGACAAAGTCGCTAGGTGAAATGGTTGAAGCACCTTTCCAATAAATAGTTGTAGATTTATAGGCATTTATCTTACTTGTTTTATCTACAATTCTATACTGTTTCACCAGTGGTGTATCTCCAGTTGTTACCCAAACATGCACCTCTTTTGTTTTGTCTGAAAATGCAATATAATGACATTGGGTTCCTGCTACATCAACAATACCAAAATTTTTGGTTCCTTCTAAAAAACTATGGGTAACAGAAAAATAGCTATAATCAAGATATAAAATCCAACAAAAGAATTTACATGACAAAAGAATTGTTCCAAATGGCATTAAATGTAACAGATCCATGGTTTGT
>JAYEJF010000062.1:0-33207 GCA_034660455.1 Campylobacterota bacterium
TACTCTATATTTAGCTTATTTTAACCATTTTTACATCACCCAATATTTAAAATGTTGATTTAGTTGTAGAGAACCTCTGATTTTTCTCTCTTTTTTTAATTGGGGCTGGGTGAGTTAGAATTGCTGAGTGCGGTCATAGTAACCCTATCCAAAAATAATTTGCAACCGTAACAATCAATACGATACCCATAATATTGAATATCAACCCGTAACGTGCCATGCTTTTGACAGAGACTGCACCAGAACTCATGGCAATGGCATTGGGTGGCGTGGCGATGGGAAGCATGAATGCATAGGAGGCACAGACTGTTGCGACCATCATGATGAGTGTGGCATTGACACCTGTCTGTTCTGCTACTTTAAAGAGGATAGGGAGCATAATGGAGATGAGTGCCGTGTTGGATGTAATCTCTGTGGTAAAGGTGACCATGGAGGCAATAATGAGTAAAAAGAGGAGTATGGGCATGGTTGAAAAGTCTACAAGGTGCGTAGCAATTTCAGAGGCCATACCGGTTTGGGTAAATGCTGTAGCAATGGCAAACCCTGCACCAAAAAGAAACATAATACGATAAGGGATATTTTCCTTGTCTGCCATCCAGTCTAAAATAGAAAAAGGCGGCATAAACAAAAGTAGACCCGCTGCAAGGAGTATGCCAGGTTCACTTAAGCCCAGTCCGTCATAGTAGGGTTTAATCGGTGCATTCACCAGTAGGAGTACGATTAAACCTGCAATGAGGTAGAGGACTTTTTTTTGTTCTGTGCTGAGAGGTTTTATACTTAGGTTTGCCTCTATACGTACATCTTTAAGTCCTAGGCTTAAGACAAAACCTGCAAGAATGAACATCACAACAACGACAGGTGCTACCATATACATCCACTGAGCAAATGCAATGGCTTCCATACCAAGGTCTTCCATTATACCCATCAGTATAAGGTTTGGCGGTGTGCCAATAGGGGTTAAGATACCTCCAATACTTGCACCATAGGCAATCCCAAGAGCCAAACGCATTTTGAGTTTTATATCATCTGTGAGAAAAAGTGCAATGGGAAGGAGTAGAAGGGTTGTGGTGGTATTTGAAAGGAGAGAACTTAAAAGTCCTGAAGTGATGATCAGTGCGAAAATGATCCCACGGGCAGAACTAGGAAAGAGGCTTAGCATTTTATTGGCAATAATTTTATGAAGCCCAGTTTTTTCTACAGCAATAGCAATAAGAAATCCACCGAAAAAAAGATAAATGATTGGATTGGCATAATTGATCGCTGTCTCTTTGGTTGTGAGTAAACCTGCAGCAGGGAAAAGCACGATAGGTAGAAGGGAAACCACTGCAAGCGGTAAACCTTCGTTGGTCCAGAGTGTGACCATCAGAACGATGATTGCTACCATCAATGACTGTTCGAGATTGAAGAAAAAGACCATGAGTATCAATGAGATGAGACTCAGTAGAAGTGCCAGTGCTATTTTTGTTGTTTGTTCTGTCATTAACATTGTGATGATTCCTTTTATTTCTCTTCCATATGATGAACGGCTTTGGCTAAAGCCTCTTCATTGACAGTGTTTATCTCTATCTCGCTCATTTTTCCTGCTTCGGAATCTTCAAAAACCTTGAAATCAATCTCTCTTTCACTTTTTGCAACGATACAGGTCACCACGGCATCTCCCGTGACATTTACAGAGGTACGTACCATGTCAAGCAGTCTATCGACACCTAAAATGAGTCCAATGCCCTCAAGGGGAAGACCGACCTGAACAAATACCATGGAGAGCATAATCAGTCCTACGCCGGGTACACCAGCTGTACCAATAGAAGCCAGAACCGACATGAGGATGACCGTAAGATAGCCTGAAAGCCCCAGATCTACGCCATAGATATTGGCAATAAAGACCGTGGCAACCCCTTGCATAATGGCAGTACCGTCCATGTTGATGGTTGCACCAAAAGGTACGGTGAAAGAGGCGACAGAGTTGTCAACCCCCATACGTTTGGTGAGCGAGCGTAAAGTAACAGGAATGGTAGCATTGGAAGATGCCGTTGAAAATGCAAAGATCTGTGCATCTCGTATCTTGGCTAAAAAGCGTTTGGGGTTAAGTCCTGAAAAGAGTTTAAGCAAAAGCATCAAAGTACCAAAAAGGTGTAAAAGCAGCGCCGTAATGAGCACGATTACATAAACACTTAACTGTGCGAGAAGGTCTAAACCAAGTTCAGATACAGCTTTGGCTAAAAGTGCAAATACGGCGTATGGTGCTACGGACATGACAATCTTTACCATGTTCATCATCGCTTCATTCAACACCTCTATACCCTCTGCAATCTTTTGGGCTTTCTCTCCTACCATCAAGAGTGAGATGGCAAACAAGATAGAGAAGAAAATAATTTGTAACATATTGCCTGAGGCAAACGACTCTACTACATTTGCGGGGATAATATTGATGAGTACTTCGGAGAGTGCAGGTGCTTGAGTGGCTGTAAATGACTCTGAACTCCCCATGGGTGTGGAGAAAAAAGGAATAATAAATGAGGCTAAAGCAATGGAGAGAGCAATAGCTATTGCCGTGGTGAGAAGATAGAGTCCAAAAGATTTGAGTCCTACACTGCCCAGTTTTCTAATGTCTCCTATACCAAGTACACCTGAGATGAGAGAGAAGAAAACCAGTGGAACCACCAGCATTTTAAGTGCGGTGATAAACATGGTTCCAACAATATGAAAAAGTCCGTTGACAATATAGTCATGGATAAAACTTTCTGCTGTGTTGCATCCAGCTATATTGATAATCAATCCAATAATAATGCCTAAAAGCATAGCCCATAATACTTTTGTAGTGAGTGTCATATATTCCCCGTTTCTTCCATAAATTTAGCAAATAGATTGTATTATAGTCTAAAAGACTTAGGATATATGTGAAGAGATATTATATTTATTTATATTTTATAATGTTATAATAATTAAAAGGAGTAGCAATGAATAATAAAAAAATCACTCGTAGTAGAGCAGTTATAGACGCATTGGAAAAAAGTAGTCATGAAAGTTTAAGCAGAAGGGATGCCATTAAAATGCTAGGTATCGGTGGAGCAGCCGGTATCATGGGTATGCCTCCTTCTTTGCAGGCGGAAGAAGAGACTTCGAATAAAAGTGACAAACAATCAAAAATTTTGGTTGTAGGTGGTGGAGCGGGTGGTATTATGGCCTTAGCAAGGCTTCATAGTGCGCTGCCAAATGCTGATATTACTATTATTGCCCCTAATGAAATTCATCTCTATCAACCCGGACAGGTATTTATGGGGGCAGGTCTCTATACATTAGACGATATTGTTAAGGAGAATAAAGACTTTATTCCTGAAGATGTACATTGGATAAAAGATGAAGTTGCCTCTTTTGACCCTGATAACAATACGGTTACAACACGTTTTGGAAAAGAAGTCGCTTATGATTTTATGGTTGTAGCCACAGGTATGGTATACCATTATGATAAGATCAAAGGATTGAGTGAAGATGATATTGGTACAAATGGTATCTCAAGTGTTTATTTGAGTGATTTGGAGAAAGGAACAGCAAGAGGGGGAGAGGTTACCTGGGAATGGTTTGAAGCACTTAAAGCAGCCTCTGCATCAGGCAAAAAACCAACTGCAATATTTACACATCCAAATACGTATGTTAAATGTGGAGGCGCTCCACAAAAAATGCTCTATTTGGCTGCGGATCATTTGAAAAAAGCTAATTTGGGAGCCAATTATATTTTTGCATCGAGCCAAACAAAGCTTTTCTCACTTCCTGAAATTGACGCATCACTGCACAAAGTACAAAAAAGATACGACACGATTACCAATAAGTTCAACCATAATCTTCTTGCTATAGATGTAGAGAAAAAAGTAGCTACTTTTCGTGAAATTTATGAGATAAAAGGGGAGTATGATGAGGAATTTGAAGAGTATGAAATTACTGAAGAGGTAAGAATGGTTGACATCCCTTATGATTTCATACATATCGTCCCGCCTATGGGTCCATCACAGGCATTGGTTGATTCTCCATTGGGGTGGCAAAAAGGTACAGCAAAAGGGTATCTTGAAGTAGATCAGGAGACTTTGCAGCATAGAAGATATAAAAATGTATTTGGTATTGGGGATGTATGTGGTATCCCAATGGGAAAAACGGGTGGTTCGGCAAGACACCATGGTCCCATTGTTGTGGGTAACCTTGTTTCCCAGCTTGAAGGTAAACCATTGACAGAAAAATTTGACGGATATACAGTATGTCCTTTAAAAGCCGGGTATGGTGAAATTATCATGGCTGAATTTAACTATGATGGTTTGGCACCAACCATACCATTTTTAGACCCTGCTCAACCGCGATGGTTTTGGTGGTTATTTGATCTCTATCAATTAAAACCTATGTATTGGTATTTAATGTTAAGAGGATGGTTTTAGAAAATGGGTTAGAGAAGTACGGGTTACTTCTCTACTTTGGATTATCACACATTTTTCTTTTCTGTATTTTTAGAAAATTTCAGATAGAGTATAGGCAGAATGATAAGTGTCAAGAGCGTCGAAGAGAGTAAACCGTTTATGACAACAATGGCAAGAGGCCTTTGTATCTCTGAACCCGGTCCTGTGGCAAAGAGTAAGGGGAGTAGACCAAAAGCAGCAATCGTTGCGGTCATAAGTACAGGTCTAAGACGTTTTATGGAACCTTGTATTACTGCATCTTTAAGTGCTATACCATTGTTGATGAGATAATTAAAATAATTGACTAAGACAACACCATTCAGCACGGCGATACCCAGTAGTGCGATGAATCCTACAGATGCCGGTACGGACATATATTCCCCACTAATATAGAGTCCGATAAACCCACCAATTAAGGCCAAAGGAACGTTGATCAGTACGATACTTGCCTGTATGAAAGAACCAAAAGAGACAAAAAGAAGTATAAAAACCAAGAATAGTGCCAACGGTACGATAATCGCTAGTTTAGATGCCGCTCTCTGTTGATTTTCAAATTCACCCCCATAGTTTAAGTAATAGCCTGCGGGAAGTTTTACTTCATTCTCTATCTTCATTTTAGCCTCTTCAACAAAACTTACAAGATCCCGTCCTTCTACATTTGTTTGAACAATCGTTTTTCTGTATCCATGTTCATGTTCTATCTGTACGGGTCCGGCACTTGAGATGAACTCGACAAAGTTGCTTATGGGGACAGCATTTCCATTGGCCAAAGGATAGTAGAGTTTCTTGATCTTATCTAGTGAATTTTCGATTTTTTTGTCTCCTTTGACCATAAGGTTTATGCGACGCATTCCCTCTTGAATAATACCTACTTGTACGCCTGTCACCATAACCTTAAGGAAATCATTGAGCTCTTGTTGGCTTATGTCATAATATGCCATCGCCTTTTTATCAAATGCCAGTTCAAAGTACTCCACCCCTTCATTGGCTTTTTTATAGACATCACTACTTCCTGTAATGGTTTCGAGTATCCCTTTGATCTGTACGGCGATTGCTTCAAGTTGTTGGTTATCAGAGCCGAATATATCGATGGCGAGATCACCCCTGACGCCTGTAAGCATTTCTGAAACCCTCATCTCTATGGGTTGTGTAAATCCATACTCAATACCGACAAAATCATCAAGTACCTTCCGTATCTCTTCTATGACAAACGCTTTAGAGGGTTCTCTCCAGTCTTCTTTCTCTTTAAGCACTAAAAATGTATCGGTATCATTAAGACTCATAGGGTCAAGCCCAAGCTCATCACTCCCTGTTCTAGCGATAATATCTTTGATCTCAGGTACAGATGAGAGGAGTTTCTTTTGTACTTTTAGATTAAGTGCCAAACTCTCTTCAAGGGAAATAGAGGGAAGCATCTCCACACCGATAATGATACTCCCCTCATCCATTGTAGGCATAAATGACTTACCTGTCTTATCGGCTAGATATAAAGAGCCAAGAAAAAGTGCAAAAACAAACATTACAGTACTTTTAATATGCATCAATGAATACAGTAGAATAGGTCTGTAACCTTTTGTTAATAGACGAATAAGCCATGACTCTTTATCGGCTCTTTTGGTTAAAATAAATGAAGAGAGTACAGGTATAAGTGTGAGTGCCAAGATGAGTGAAGAGAAAAGCGCAAAGATAATACTTAATGCAACCGGTTTAAACAGTTTTCCTTCAAGTCCTTCAAGCGTAAGCAGGGGCATAAAGACGATGATGATAATCAGCACACCTGTGATAATGGAGGGAGCCATCTCTATGGTGGCATTATAGATAATATCTATTTTACTATCTCTTTGCTGTTTAGGATTACCGAGTTGGGCAGTAATATGCTCAACTACAACCACGGCTGAGTCTACGAGTATTCCTATGGCTATAGCAAGTCCTCCCAGACTCATAAGGTTTGCTGTCAAACCAAAGTACTGCATAGCCATGAAACTCATGAGAAGTGCAAAAGGTAAAATGAGTGCAACACTCAGGGCAGAGGCTAAGTTACCTAACATTAAAAGTAAGATGACCATGATAAGTACAACTGCTTCATAGAGTGCATTCTTCACCGTACTTGTAGCCAGGTTTACAAGGTCTGAACGATCGTAGAATATTTCTATTTTTGTATCACCCGGAAGCATTTTATCCAGTTTTTTAAGTTCCTTTTTAACTTCATCGAGAACTATTGCAGTATTTGTACCTTTGAGGCCGAGTACTAAGCCTTGTACTGCTTCACCAAGACCATTTTTACTTACAAAACCTGCACGCGTAAGGTAACCGAACTTCACGGTAGAGACATCATTTAAAGTGATCACCTTATTGTCTCTTTTTGCTACGGGTAAATTTTTTATATCATCGAGGTTTTTAAGCTGTCCGATACTGCGAACTAAAATACTCTCTACACCTTGAGAAACACGCCCGGCTCCGTCATTTTGATTGTTTTTTTCAAGTGCCTTAAAGATCTGTTCAAGGGTTACACCCATGGTTCTCATTTTGTTAAGGTCAGGTAACACTTCATACGTTTTTACTTTTCCTCCTAGTGCATTCACTTCGGCAACCCCTGATACGGAACGTATTTTAGGTGAGATAATCCAATCCAAAAGAGTACGTTTCTCCTCAAGTGAGAGCGTATTTGATTCAATGGTAAACATCAAAATATCACTTAAAGGTGTAGAGATGGGGGCAAGTCCACCTTCTATATTGGCAGGTAGTTCATCTTTAATATCAGCCAATCTTTCGCTTACCTGCTGTCTGGCCCAATAAATATCTGTACCGTCTTCAAAATCTATCGTAATGTCACATAGACCGTATTTTGATATGGAACGCATCATGGTTTCATGCGGTATCCCTACCATTTTCATCTCTATAGGTACGACGATACGTGATTCCATCTCAGCAGGTGTCATACCGCTTGATTTGATAATAATCTTTACCTGTGTAGGAGAGATATCCGGAAAGGCATCCACAGGTAACTCTTTGTAAGCCTTGATACCAAAACCAAGTATGACCAGTGCGAGTAAAGAGAAAAAGAGCCTCTGAGAGAGTGCAAAACCTATGAACTTATTCATCCTCTCCACCTAACATATTTTTAAGTACGGCAAGTGAACTTACTGCAATATCATTTTTAAGTATATTTGCTGGCTGAAGATAATAGTATGTGTCATCTTCGGCCAATATCGTGACGGACACAGACTTAAAACCTTGGTTTGTTTTTACAAAAACGATTTGTGTAGTATCATCTTTTATGACAGCATATTTCCTAACCCTATAACTTTTTTTTGGAAGTGTAATTTTGGCAGTTGTCCGAAGCCCGGCAAAAACGTCTATCTCTAAAGGGATGTGAAAACGTACCTGTCTTGTCTGATTTTCTCGGTTTATGACAGGTGAGAGTTGTATGATGGTAGTATCAAAAGTAATATTTAAGAGCGTTATCTGGACTTTTTGTCCCTCATAAAGTTCTTTTGTTCTTGATACTTCTATATCGCTCTCAAGCCAAAGTGAACCTTCTTCCTGAATGATAAAGATCGCATCTTCAAAACTTGTACTTTTACCCGGAGCTGCATTCAGTTCGATGATACGTCCGGATACTTTACTTGTTAAAGGTATGGTTTGTGAAAGTTTTAATGCTTTAAAAAGTGTTTGTATCATTGCATGACTTGCCCCGTAACTTTCAAGCAGTGCTTTAGAGGCAGAAACTTTTATTTTGTACGCTTCAAGGTCCGCATTTGCCGCTGTACACTCTTTTTGAGGGATAATCTCTTCTTGACAAAGCATGTTTTTCCGTGCGACACGTTGCTCATGAAATCTTAACTCTATCGTGTCAGAGATTGCTTTTTGTTGTGTAGAGATCCACTGGGTACCTGTAACATGGGCTAAAATTTCATCTTTTTTCACAAATTGATAATTTGCAACATTAAGCTTCTTTACATTTGCTTCAAAAGGGAGTGAAATGGTATGTAAAAGTGAAGGGGGCGTTAGCACTTCAGCAATAAAATCCCCTAAAGGCACATTTTGTGAAACTTGAGGTGCTTTCACTTTAATCTGCCAATTCTTCTCTTGTGCTGCAGTGAGTACAATATCTCCTGCCTGGAGTGAAATTGTCAATAGAGTCAGTAATAGTATTTTTTTTGTCATTATTTGTCCTTCATTTCGCTGAGTGTATAGAGTTTGAAAAGTGTGTTGTAGTATGCTTTTTTAGTCGCATATATCTCTTGTCTGAGATGGTATGATTTTTGTCTGTTGAGCAGATACTCTATGACAGAAGTTTCACCTAGGTCATAACTCTTTTTGATGAGAGGCAAAAGTTGTTTTTTGTAGTTATGATGATTGTTTCTTAGTGTTTTTAACATCTTAACTTTATTGTTTAGATAGGTCTGTAACGCCAAAAGTCTGCTTTCTTTCTCAAGTATCATCTGTTCATGTTGAAAACCAAGTGAAGAGTGTTTATACATTGCTGCAGCACGTTCTTGTTCTGATCTGTTCGAGGTAAAATTTAAAGGTATAGAGATACCTATACCAACCCTGTTGGTATCTATCTCTTTATCGTATTGTGCAGAAATATGAATATTGTCTATAGTTTTTGAATACCTTTCAAGTGTGACCTGAGTGCTTTTTAAGTGTTTAATATGTGCCTCTTTTGAGAGTTTAAATCTCTCTTTGGGTAATGGTACGTTTTCTCTAATAGGGTATATGTCTTTGCATGAAAGTATTGTCGTATCAGCATTGTTCAGTCGTCCCAAAACAAAGAGTTTCTGTTTTGAGATCAGCTGTGTCATCTTGATCTCTTGGAGTTGAGCATAGAGTCTGTTTTTTTCGATCTCCAGTTGCATGAGTTCAGCTTTAGATATCTCCTGATACTTATATGCTTTTTGTTTTTTCTTATAAAGTTTCACAAATGCTCTATAGTTTTGTTTTGAAACTTTATAATATTTTTTATCTAGACAGTGGTTATGGTACAGACTTTTCAATCCATTCTCAAAATCTAAAATTTGTTTATCTTCTTCAAGGAGTGTCGCTTCATTGTTGAGTTGTGTAATCTGTCGATCTTTTTGTTTGCTATCTCCCCATGAGAGGGTTTGGGAAATACCTAGAGAGTATTCATACATATCATCGCCGATTTCCGGGTAAGCTTTGGCAACCGTACCATAGAGTTCCATTGGTTCTAGAGAGGTATCTGCCTCATTTTTTGCTGCAAGATACATCTTTTCTTGCATCAGTGCCTGAGTCAATGAATCTGTTTTTTTGGCTTCATGCAGTAGCTGGGTTAACGTCAATGTTGACGTATGACTAAGTTGCACCAATAGTGCAAACAGGATGAGGGGTTTCATAAAATTACTTCTCTTTTATTGGATTAATATTCTAAAAAATAACAACTTTTACTTCAAAAGTAATAGAGTATAACAGACAGGATAATCGGTATAAAAAGTTAGACTATTGGCGGTTTATGGGAGGTTTTTTGAAGTGGGGGAGTATGATCTATCAAGAGATGGGGGATACTCTCTTTTTGCACTATAAATATAGGGGTATTTGTAAAGGTATCTATAATCGCCATAAAGTGACACATATTATGTATCTCAGTGTACTCTATGCAGGCTTCAGATGAGGTTTCCTGATTTAGGTAATGTGTGATGTTTGTCTGTTCATGTTTTTCAAAATGTGTAATGAAGGTGTCATGAAAAATAGTAAAAGAGAGCATAAGCAGTAGGGTAAATGTTATTTTAGACTGCATTGTAAACCCTCTTTCAATATGAATTCTATATGAATAGCATAGTTATCTTTGAAGATTTTACAGAAATAATATTAAAGTGTAGACTACGTTTAAAAGATTTTTCTTATAGAATCATTCATGATTTCATTTTAGCTTAGATTTAGCTTGGCATGCTAAAGTAGCCCATTATATCCTAAAGGAAAAAAGATGGATGCACAAACAATGAATGAGTACGGTGTGAAGGTAGCAATGTTTATAAGTGAACCTAAATATATGGGTACAATTTCCCAAGAAGAAGCCACTGAATTAGGGGCTTCTCTTTTTAGTTATACCTATGGTAATGATGAAGTAGGGTATAAACTTACCTTTCATTGGGCTATCAATACCCATGAAGACACAATAGTCTTAGCGCGTTACAGTTATGAAGGTGTCCCTTCGGGGATTGCAGTCAATCATATGCTTGCACTGATATGTACCAATAAGAATATGCCTGAAGTTGAGAGTATTACCTATCAGGCGTTGGAGCGTTTACTTAGGGACAATCCAACTATAGAAGCACTCCCTTCTGCTGAAAACTATGCTATCACCTTTGCACTTGATGGTGTTCGATTGGCCGTTAAATCCTATATCAATGCTTCATTGACCCATGAAGAACAAACGATTCCATGTAAAGAGACACCTATGAGTTTGGCTTCCATTAAAGAGGCTATTGCTTTACATAACGCCCAAAACCTTGAAGAGGTAGCAGCGTACACGAAAGCAGGAGTATCTGATGAGAGTTGCAAAGAGACTCTTTTAGGGCTCATTGAAGCACAGAAAAAAGTTGTGGAAGATGAGAAAGAAGCGCAAGATGCTTTGGATGCAGTACCTTTTAAAGAGTTAAGCACAGATCATAAAATGATTGCTGTAGAAACGGCCATAGACAATACGGTCAGACAGTTTCTTGTAATGGATGGGGGGGATATTGATATAATCAATGTCAAAGAGAACGGTGAACAGTTTGAAGTATACATCAGTTATCTTGGTGCATGCAGCAGTTGTTCAAGTTCAGGTACAGGAACACTTTATGCAATAGAAAATGCACTGAGGGATAAACTTGATCCAAATATTACGGTTATTCCTATTTAAGAAATTTTTTAGATACAATTCTCTTGTAGAATATGTTGAAATTAAATGAAGAGGCAAGCATGTCAGAACAAAATACCAATAATGTTGAACAGATTAGAGACATTATTTTTGGAGCGAAGATTAAAGAGTTTGAAGAGAAATTTCATCTCTTTAATCAGACACTTCAAACCCTAGAAGAGACAATGAAAAGAACATTTCATGAGTCACATTTAAAATTGCAAAAAGAGACTGAACGCTCTTTGGAAGTCTTAGAAAAGAAGATTGACACCCTTGCTTCTTCAACGCAAAGAGAAAAAAACAATCTCAAAGAGCTCATTGATAAAACTGAAGAGGGTTTAAATAATCAACTTCGTTCACAAAAAGATGAATTTTCATCTAAGATGAAGATGATGAGAGAGAATGTTACGGATGATACGCAAAAGATATCAGAAGATATGGAGAGTATGAAGTCTGAGATTCAGACAGCGTTAGAGAGAGGTTTGTCTACACTTTCAGAAGAGAAGCTCTCTCGTGATGCTATGGCACAAATGTTATTGAATGTTGCAATGAAAATACAGGGTACGGATATTCATTCAATTGTATCCCAGGAGCAGCGTCCTGACAAGTAGTATTTCCGAGTTGGATAGATTAAAGCATTTATTGCTTAATGAAGAACTCAAGCAGTTAGAAGAACTAGAATCAAAATTAAAAAAGCTTTACTTTGAATCTCACGATACAGAGAGTATCATTGCAAAAATCACACCTCTGTTTGATGATGTCCTGTTGGAGCGATTGCAAAATAGAGATGATCAAACAATCAAAATACTCTCTGAGCATCTTGCACGGATTATTACGAAAAGCGTTCAATCCAATAATGCAGAGCTTAGTCTCTCTTTGCAGCAAGTAATAGGACCCGCTATTTCCAAGGAGATTGCATCCAATAGAGATACAATGGTTGATACATTCTACCCTATTATGGGTGGAATGATTTCCAAATATGTCTCTCATGCGATTAAAGAGATGACGGAAACCATTAACCTCAAAATAGAAAATGGACTCTCATTTGAAAAATACAAAAGAAAATTAAAATCTAAGGTTACAGGAGTCAGTGAGACGGAGTTACTTTTGGAAGAGAGTAATAATGCCCTAATATCTTCTCTCTTTGTGATAGAAAAAGAGAGTGGCATGCTGATTGTTGAAGCACACTTTGAAGATAAAGCAATTAGTGATCCGCATATGGTAGCATCTATGGCAAGTGCAATTAAAGATTTCATCAATGATTGGATACAAGATAATGAAAAGAAAAATGAAATTCAGATTCTGAGTTACGGGAGTGCCACACTCTATATAGAGAGTGCAGGTTCAGTCTATATTATTGCTTTTTTAGATGCAGAACCCAATCATGAATTACGCAGTAGTATTAATGCATTTTTTGCATCCATTGTACAGCAGTATGCTATGTTCTTTCAAAACTTTGATGGAGATGACAGTGCAGAAGAGATAGGTGAGTTGGGTGATAAAATGAGAGGATATCTCAATACGCAGCATATTGCTCGCCACTCCCCTGCAAAACGCTCTACTCGAAACCCCTCCAAATATTTGCTCATCATATTTGCTGTTTCAGTATTAACCTATCTAGGATATGCTGCTAAGGAAGCGTATCTTGAATATCAGTTGGAGAAGAAGATTGAAAAAGATACAGGGTATAAAATAGAGGTAGAGCGTGAAGAGGGATTTATGCGCTTGAGTGGGAATGTAGAGCACTTTGTGGATGCAAATACCATACTTAAGATTGCCAAGAATGCAACTAATCAACCCATTATGAATCATCTACAAATGCCAATTTCAGATATGGAACAAGAACTGATACTTCAGCAAGATAGATTGACACGTTTAGTGGATGAAAAGGTAGAAGGTTTATTCAGAGAAAATATGGATAGAGAGAAAGAGTTAGAGAGCAATATTCGTGAAAATGTAAAAAATATTGAGTCGCTGATAGTGCATCTAGATGAACAAGAGATAAAGGTAGAACGCTTAAAACAACAAAAAATTGCAATTGGAAATATTATAAAATTAAAAGAGAAGATTCGTAAAAAACTCTTAACGGCTTTTGCATCCAACACTGTTTTTAATCTCAAAGAGCAATCTATAGATTTTGCAGAAGGAGATCTTTTTGGTGTGGGAAACAGTAAGATAAATGAAAAGAGTAAAATAGTTGTGAAAAATAATTTTGAACTTTATATTACACAATTACTTGAAGATAAAGAGATAAGAAGATATATCAAGACGATTGTTATTGAAGGACATACAGACAGCAGCGGTAGCCCAATGTTAAATACGATACTCTCAAAAGAGAGAGCCGAACTTCTTAAAAAGTATCTTTTAACACTTGAGATAGTAAAAAAATTTAAGTGTGAATCTTTATTTGTTTCTAAAGGTTATGCAAATACGCAAGCTATATTCAAAAATGGAAAAGAGGATAAAAAGGCATCCAGAAGAGTGACAATAAAGTTTATTGTAGATGAGAACAGAATGTTACAAGAGATAGGAAAAATAGTCAAATGATAAGAAAAAAAGTACTTTTGCTTGGGGATTTTTCGGTAGGTAAAACCAGTCTTATTCAAAGATATATTGATGATACCTTCGATGATAAATATTTGACAACGATTGGTGTTAAGATATCAAAAAAACTTCTCATTCTTGACGAGGTGGAGTATGAACTTTTGATTTGGGATATTGAAGGGGCAACGTCCATTAAAAAGATACCTCCAACTTACTTTAAAGGGGCTAGTGGTGCTATTTTTGTATGTGATGTTAGCAGATTAGAGACTATCGAAAACCTCAATGAACACATTAATACATTTTTAATGATCAATAACAATGCACGCTATGTGATTGCATACAATAAAGAAGATTTGCTCACTGTTGCTCAAAAAGAGGTACTAAATCTTGCAGGAAATACCTTTTTAACTTCTGCGAAAGAAGGTAGTAATGTAGAAAAACTGTTTATGACATTGGCTAAGGAGATGCAAATATGAGAAATATTCAAATTGTGCTGAATGCAATACTCTCTAAAAATATTTTTGAGTATATTATGGTTGATAAAGATTTAAAGATTCAAAGTACCTCTGAGGGTATCATAAAATATGTGGGAAAACAGCCCAAAGAGAGTGAAGACCTTTTGGAGTATCTGCCTGAACTTGTAGGTAGTGAAGATGAAATTCAAGAAATTTTTGTTAAAAAGTATTGTCTTTATACCCTAGAATCAGTCTATAAAAATGAGTATTATGTCAATATTTCAGTGGAGTATTGTGATGACAGTAGTGCAATTGTACTACTGCATAATATAACTGCGACAACACTTTCACAACAGAAACTTCTTCAATATAGTAATGAGTCTGCCCTTCTTTACGGTACGTTAAAAAAAGTATTTGATAATCAAAATACACTGCTTTTTGCTGCTGATCGAGAAAATATAAAATTTGTGAATCAAAAATTTATGGACTATTTTCACTTGAATAGTATAGAAGATATTAAAGTACAAGCCTTACATATTTATAAATTTTTTAACACCACCTTAGAGAGTTATGATGAACTGTTTATTGCTTTAAACCACAAAGAATCTTATATAAAAATAGATGATGATACTTTTATACTGCATGCATCGCTCATAGAACCGACACATATACTCTTTACACTCACAAAAGTCACTACACTCACAGATAAGGTTCAATGGGATACCCATACAGGGGCTTACACGAAAAGTTATTTCAATGCCGAACTTAAATGTATTGTAGACAATGATACGAGTTGTACGCTTACGGTATTGGATTTGGATAATTTTAAAAATGTCAATGATACCTACGGTCATCAAGTCGGAGATCTCGTGCTTAAAGAGTTTGCATCCTTAGTAAAAAGTAAAATTCGTGATCATGATATATTTGCACGATGGGGAGGTGAGGAGTTTGTATTGTTATTGACCAGTATCAGCCACGATGAAGCGATGTCCAGAATTGAAGATATACGTCAAACAATTGATGCGTTTGTATTCTCTGCCGTAGGGCATATGACATCAAGTTTCGGAGTTTCTCATTTAAAAGAAGAAGATGATGCGGATACATTATTTTTTCGAGCAGATAGAGCACTGTATGAAGCTAAAAAGAGTGGTAAAAATCAAGTTGTAATAGGAGAGAGTTAAAAATTAGATCAACAGTTTACTAACTGGGTTCTAATTAACTATTATCGGGACATTTATTGTATTCATTCATGATGTCTTCCATACCTTCTATAGATATAATCTCTTGAATACATTTATCCATAGCCGTGACAAAGCTCTTTGATACCTTACCTTCTGATTCACAATAAATTGTACGCATACGGCAGTATTTGGTGATCAGATGAGAAGGTACACTGGATTTAGCTTCCATTTTTTCTTTGATTCTTTCAAGAAACTTTTTTGTACATTCATCCGATATATCTTGCATATTCATTTTACACCTTTGGTTTTTATAACCGTAGTGTATCTAAAGATTGATAAACCTACTTTGCATGACAGAAAATGTGACATAAATATGACATCATATATGTTACATTATGAGTGAAATAAATTAAATAGATCAATAGAATGGGAAAGGTAAATATAATGATGGAAACAGTTGTAGTAATGATAGTTGTAGTGACAGTAATCTCAATTGTAAAAGTGTTTATGGGGAGAGGTGCATTTATTGCTATGTTAAGTCAATTGAATGAATCTATTGAGGATGGTAAATTAGATTCAAGAATCACTGAAATGAATGATGATGGTTCAACAAGAGTAGGTATTATTAGTATTCTTATCAATGAAGTCATCCATGAAGCAGTAAATACAAATTTATGGTTTAATGATTTTAAGGATGTTGAAAACATAATGGAACACGAGATTGAGAGGTATGAAATATTGATGGATGATAGCATTAAAATCAGAATCCAAAAATTGGGTTTAAATGCCACTGACGATTATTTAGAGAAGTTAATCAAAAAAGAGAAGAAAATCATTAATAATAAATATTTCTCAAAGAATAATACTTATAATAGAGCTTTGTCATACGCCAAGTGATTATCTATTTAATAACATTAGTGTTACCGCATTATCATATGTCAAAAAGTTAAATCAAGTTATACTTAAAGGGCTAATAAATATGATAAAAAGAACAAATAGATGCAAAAAGAGACACTAGAGATTTATGAAAAACTCATAGATTTAAGAAAAAAAATAGTTCAAAGACGTTTAGCAGTACCAAATAGCTGCTTTTATCCTATGTCATATCTCAATATGCAGGATTTCCTTACACTTAAAAAAGAGGATTTAAGAACTTTACAGTTAGAGTTAATGACGGAGGGACTCTCTTCTTTGAGTCGTTCTCATAAGCATTTACTCTATACCATAGAACGCGAGTTAGAACTGCTTGGAAGTATGCCAGATAGATGTGATACACCCAAACATCTTTCTCCTTCTCCTGAAGAAGCATATTTAATTACAGAGGAACGTGCCAAGTTTTTAAAGTGTCAAAATAGAGACAATGCAGTGATGTTGACTCTGCCTAGTAATGCTGCAGAAGATATCAGTTTTTCTCAGATACTTGAACAAGAGACTATTTCGATTGTACGAATAAATACGGCACATGATAGTCCCAAAGTGTGGAAATCTATGGCGGATATGGTGAAGAGGGTAAATCAAGAAAAGAGAACATCATGTCCCATAAAAATCTATGTTGATATGGCTGGTCCAAAAATTCGTACAGGTGCAATAAAAAAAGTGATAGAACCTTTTAGAATTTGTACAAAAGATATGCACAAGGTAATCATCGTACCTGCACTTGGGAATTCAAGTCATATTGTATATGAAGATGAGAGATATACAAGCAGAAAGGCAGTGATTGCCGTGGATGAGACATTTTATGCAGATCTTCAAAATGCAGATATTGTTGAAATAAATGATCATGACAGAAAAGCACGATTTTTGTCGGTTGACTCTTGGAGTGAAGAAGCGTGTATATTAAAATGCGCTAAAAAGGTTGAAATTTCTGCTCAAACAGCGATAAAGGTACAAAAAGAGAAACGCAAGTACTCCGAAACATTCCCGGTAAATTTTCAAAAGATACCTGAAGAGATACGGGTTTTTGAAGGTGATACCATAGTATTAAGTACCAAAGCAGCGTTTGGACATTTGCTTGATGGTACCTCCTATAAAGCTATTATTGCATTGCAAATGGATAAACAGCTGTTTAGTTATTTGAATGAGCAAGATCGTGTTTATATTGATGATGGAAAAATAAAATTAAGTATTATTGAAAAAACAGATGATACCTTACTCTGTAGAGTTGAGCGTGCAAAAGCAAATGGAACGGTGATTAAGGAAGAAAAAGGCATTAATTTTCCGGATTCATTTCTAGATATTCCGGCGATTACAGATGAAGATAGAGAAAACTTCAGATCTGTTGTAGGATTTTGCGATATTGTAGGCGTATCTTTTACTCAAACAGATAAAGATATAGAGATGATGAAAGAGATGCTAAAAGAGAATGAAGATATCGGTATTGTTGCCAAGATTGAAACAAATAAGGGACTGCAAAACCTTCCTCATATATTGGCTTCCCTGGCTGCTTGGGAAAAAAGTGCGGTGATGCTTGCTAGAGGTGACTTAGCAATTGAAGTTGGATTTGAAAATCTTGCTTACGTACAGGGAAATATTCTTGATTTGTGTGAAGCTGCACATACCCCGGTAATCTATGCGACACAGATTCTTGAGAGTTTAATGAAAAAAAATCTTCCTTCCCGTGCAGAAATCATAGATGCATCTATTGCGCAACGTACAGATTGTGTGATGTTAAATAAAGGTACATTTACGAAAAGAACCATAGAGACATTGGAAAAAATTATTCTCTCTATGCAACCATTTTTTTATAAGCATCAGCCATTACTGAGTAAAATTCACGAATGGGACGGTTTTAGAGACAGCCTAAAAGAGAGATAGACGATGAATGTTATAGATTTGTAATGTTGAGATGATAGAGTAAAATATAATCAATCGTTTGTAAATGAAAGCATATTTTTTATGCTATGATTAAAAAAAGGAATAAAAATGGCAATAAAAGTAGCAATTAACGGGACGGGAAGAATCGGTATGATCGTTGCAAAAATTATTATGGGGCGTGATGATATTGATCTTGTTGCACTCAATACTACATCCAAACCGGAGATGTTGGAGTATCTTTTTAAATATGACAGTGTACATAGCGGGGTGGATGCCAAAGTGATTGATGATGCTACCATTGAACTGAATGGAAGTAAAGTGACAATGTTTTCGGAACGTGATCCTGAAAAAATCGACTTTGGTTCTACAGGAGCAGAGATGGTCATTGAGTGTACAGGTGTATTCTTAACGATGGAATCTGCACAGAAACATTTGCATGGCGGTGTAAAAAAGGTTGTGATGTCAGCTCCGGCTAAAGATGATACACCTACATTTGTACTCAATATTAATACAGATGATTACAAGGGTGAGAGTATCATTTCCAATGCAAGTTGTACTACTAACTGTCTTGCACCTATTTGTAAAGTACTGGATGATAGTTTTGGTATTGAAAATGGTTTAATGACAACTATTCATGCCTATACCAATGACCAAAATATACTTGATGTTAAACACGCTAAAGATAAACGTCGTGCGCGCGCAGCAGCGGTCAATATGATACCGACTACGACAGGCGCTGCCAAGGCAATCTCTTTGGTGATGCCTCAACTTAAAGGCAAACTTAACGGTTATGCCATGCGTGTACCTACACCGGATGTCTCTGTCGTTGACTTGACGGTAAATCTTAAAAAAGAGGTAAGTGTAGAAGAAATCAATGCTGCGTTTGAGAATGCTGCAGCAGAAGAGTTTTCAGGTTTGATTGAAATCGATAATGATAAACGTGTTTCCAGTGATTTTATCGGTTCAACATACAGTGCGACATTTGTCCCAGATATGACAAATGTTGTAGATGGTACAACAGTCAAAGTGCTTGCATGGTATGATAATGAATGGGGTTATAGCAGCCGTTTGGTTGATATGTGTGTATTTGTTGGGAATCAATAGTTTTTTACAACCATTAATTGTTAAAATATTATACTCTCTAGCCTGTATTAGAAAATAAATTAAGGATTGTAATGAAACTTCATTCGTATGACGTAAGTAAAAAATATGAAACATCTGTTGCCTATTTCTCTATGGAGTTTGCTATTGATCAGGCATTAAAAATTTATTCCGGTGGTCTGGGTTTTCTTGCAGGATCACATATGCGAAGTGCCTATGACTTGAAACAAAATGTCATTGGTGTAGGGCTTCTTTGGAGTTATGGGTATTATGATCAGGAACGAAATCAAGACAGAACACTTCGTCCTGCTTATACCCGAAAATTTTCTTATTTTCTGAAAGAACTTCCCATTGATGTAAGGGTTAAAGTGCATCATGAAGAGGTTATCGTTAAAGCTTTTTTACTTGAATCAGAAACATTTGGTACAGCGCCTATTATCTTACTTTCAACCGATACTGAAAAAAATGATTATCTCGCTCAAACGATTACCCATAAACTCTATGACGGGAATGAACGCACACGCGTTGCACAGGAGATTGTGTTGGGTATTGGGGGAACAAAAGCGTTAAAAGCACTCAATCAGTCAATAGATGTGTATCATATGAATGAAGGACATGCTTTACCTCTTGTTTATGAACTTTATAATAGTTTCCAAAATATGGAAGCACTTCGTAAACATGTTGTTTTTACAACACATACCCCTGAAGCGGCAGGTAATCAGATTCATAACATTGAGTTTTTACAAGAGATGGGATTTTTTAATGGACTTGATATAGATACGATTCGTAAGATTACCGGCTATACACAGAGTAATGATTTTTCTTTGACAGTGGGAGCACTTCGAAGTGCAAAGATTGCGAATGCTGTTTCTAAAATTCATGGTACGGTTGCCAATGACATGTGGAAAGATGTGACAAATAGTTGTAAGATTATTTCTATTACTAATGCTCAGAATAAAAAATACTGGACAGATAAAGCATTAATACGTGCCTTGGATGAACATGAAGATTATGAAGTGATGTCACGAAAAAAACACCTTAAAAAGATTCTTTTTGAAGAGGTGGCAAATCAGACAGGAAAACTCTTTGACCCTGAGGTCTTGACTATAGTTTGGGCACGTCGTTTTGCTGAATATAAACGTCCGGGGCTTTTAAAATATGATTTTGAACGTTTTGCCAAAATGATAAAAAATGTAGAACAGCCTGTACAAATTATTTGGGCGGGTAAACCGTATCCTACTGATCACGGTGCTGTAGATCTATTTAATGAATTGATTCAGATTAGTCATCATTATATGAATATAGCAGTATTGGTCGGGTATGAACTGAGTCTCTCCAAACTCTTAAAACAGGGGAGTGATATATGGTTAAATACGCCTAGAATCACGCGTGAAGCAAGCGGTACAAGCGGTATGACTGCTAGTATGAACGGTTCTATTCATTTGTCTGTAGATGATGGTTGGCATCCTGAGTTTGCAAGAGATGGAAAAAATGCTTTTACAATCCCTGCTGTGGATTATCGCTTGCCTATTGAAGAACAAGATAGGCTTGACAATGAACATATGATGGATATTCTTGAAAGAAAAATTATTCCAATGTATTATAATCAACCTAAAGAGTGGAGAAAGCTTATGAAAAATGCTATGTCAGACATAGAGATTGAATTTGATTCAAGTCGTATGGCTGTAGAGTATTATGAACGTATGTTTTGTTTGCAGTGTGAAGGTCAAAGAGAATCGTGACAAAAAAGGAGAGTAAATGGCTTTAGCAATCATGTCATCGGGTGGTGATGCTCCGGGTATGAATCCTGCCATAAAGAAGTTTGTGGATTATGCATACAAAATGGGTCATAAAGCCTATTTTATCTATGATGGACTTGAGGGACTTATTGATAACGATATTAAAGAGGCAACACATCGAGATGTTGCAGGTATCGTTCATGATGGAGGTACGATTATCGGTTCATCGAGATCGAAACGTTTCTTTGAATTTAAATATCGCAATCAGGCATATCAAAATCTTAAAGCACATGATATAACAGGTTTAGTTGTCCTCGGGGGTGACGGTACTTTTCGTGCTATGGAGCGTTTAAGTTCTGAGTTTGATATCAATTTTGTAGGTATTCCAAGTACAATAGACAATGATATTTATGGTACGGAGTATTGTCTTGGTGTCGATACGGCACTCAACGTGATACGTGACGCTTTGGATAAAATACGTGATACTGCTTCCTCTTTCAGTCGGGCTTTTCTGGTTGAAGTGATGGGGCGTGACTGCGGATATCTTGCCGTGGTCTCTGCTATGATTAGTGGTGCAGAAGTTTGTGTGATTCCCGAAAAAGAGTTCGAGGGAGAGGCATTGGGCAAACGCCTTAGAGAAGAGATTAAAAATGGTCGTCGATATGCATTGGCTATTGTTGCTGAGGGGACTAAAAGTACCGGTAAAATTCATCAGTGGCTTCAAGATGAGGTTGGTCTTGAGACGAGAGTAAGTATTTTGGGGCATATTCAAAGAGGAGGGAACCCAACGGTATATGATCGTTTGATGGCATTTGATTTTACGATTGTTGCTGTTGACTATCTTTTAACAAAACAGAACGCTAATAAAATAGTGGTGTATCAAAAAGGCAAATTTAAACTGCTGGAGATCGAAGAAGTAGTTTCAAACAAATATCAATTGCCTCAACATTATTTGGATGCTATAAACCTGTTAGATTAATACCATTTTTGTACATTCATGCAGAAAATCATCAAATAGGTCAGGACATTGAAGCCAATTATTGTGCTAAAATTAAAAAATAGTTTACATAATAATGGAGCAGATTATGTTAGAAAATGAATTAAAGCCATCTAATCATACAGAGTATTTAGATCAGCTGATGTGTGCTAGAGATGAAAGTATCGAAGCATTTATTCATCACTTTCTATCTCTAAAAATCTACATACGTGCGAAGGTCATTAAAGAACTTCCTGATGCGTATCGCAAAGAAATTTGTACGCAATTAAGTGAAGAGGAGCTGGCTGGATTTGTAAATCGAATGCGTACAGATGATGCAACAGACTTGATGATACTCCTTAAAGAGTTAGATGAAGCCAAATGGCTTAAAACGATTGAACTTTTACATTCCAATTTGACAGTTGCTATCAAATCATTAATGGATTATACTGAAGATGAATCAGGCTCATTGATGGAGATTGAAATTTTTACAGTGACTAAAGATGAAAGTATTAGAGATTCGATGCGGCGACTACGCAAATTAAATAAAAATCACTCTCATGAACATATTAGCTGTCTCTTTATGGTTGATGATGAATTTCATCTTTTAGCACTATTTCCACTCTCAAAAATTGTGACAGCAGATGATAAACTGACATATGCTGACCTCTATGATGGTATATCTCATCCTATTTCCGTGCATAGTCGCTCTTCTGTCAGTGAGGCAGCAAGATTGATGAAACGTTATGATTTACAAGTCTTACCTGTAATCAATAGAAACGGTCGTCTTCTTGGACGCATTACACATGATGACATTCTTGATTACATAGAGGAGGATGCAACCAAACAGATGTATGGTCTTAGTCAAGTGCATCCCGAAGAGGAGATAGAAACAGGCATAGCGGAAACAGGACGTAACCGTGCACTTTGGCTTACAATCAATTTAATCAATGCAACTTTGGTCTCTATTGTCATAGGGTTTTTTGAGCACTCTTTACAAAAGGTTGTGGCATTGGCAGTACTCATGCCAATCGTTGCAAATATGGCGGGGACTGCATCCATGCAAACCCTGACTGTGATCGTAAGGCAGATGGCGTTAGGAAATGTCTCTTGGGGAGATGCCACACCTACACTTTTAAAAGAGGTAAAATTAGCTTTTATCAATGGTTTTTTATTTGCATTGTTGGGTACACTCATCTCTTACGTATGGTTCGCTTCATGGTATCTCGGCGGAGTGATGGCAGCCTCTATGTTTGTCTCTTTTGTATGTGCCGGTATATTGGCCGCCTATGTACCACTTGGACTTAAACTGCTAAAAATTGACCCTGCCATCGCCAGTTCAGTCATTGTGATTACGCTGGTTGACGTGATTGGTTTTTTTTCGTTTTTATGGTTTGCAACGATGTGGATACCTGAGATAAGTGCATAAAAGAAAACAAGCATGAAAAACCATTCAGGTGATCAATGGCAGTTACTCAACCGCTCCTAAGGTTTTAGACAACGCTGCCATCTTCTTTTCAAATACCATAAACCTCTTATCGAGATCTCTTACAAGCTGCTCCTTTTTTGATGTTTCCAAAAAAGCGTATTTTATACTATTGTAGACATATGCTTTAATGCGTTCATAGCTTGGATGATACCTTGTTGCCAGGAGTAGATATTCGTTTGTGAGATTGTTTCTCGATACCCCGGAGTCATCGGTTGAGATAATGAGTGGTACACCATAAGTAGCGTAAATGAGGTAGGGGTGATGTTCATCTTTGACGCCTAAGATAAACTCATTGCTGGTGAAATTTATCTCTATAGCCGCATTCTTTTTAAGATCTTCTAAAAGTTTGAGAGGATGCTCTTCATAAGAGAGGTCAACACCATGTCCAATGCGCTGTGCTTTTGCTATATCTCTAGCGTGTTGTATGTGAAAGGTAAGGTTCTTGGGGCGTACCATCCCCAAGGTCAGTTCACCTGCATGCAGGGCTCTATGGACACTTGGCGATCTTCTAGCTAAGTAATTATACATTCGCATGTGGAGTGTATAGTCTGATAGTGCCACTGCATTATTTTCCGGTGCTACAATGTTGACACCTACAATGAGTGAAGATTTTAGTGCTGCTTCATAGCCTGAAAAGAGATCTGTAAAGACTTGCAAAGGGTTCAAGACACGTACCGCGTATGTTTGATAGCGCATTGTAAAGTTGGCATCATCTATAGCGTTATGACTCTTTTGAAGTTCGTTGACATAGTGCTCTATAGAAGTAGAAAAACGTTTATCGTGACTGTACCGATTTACGATTTTATCGAGGAGACTATCTACCTCTTCTTGTGAAGTTGCTGCTCTTAGGCGTTGATTATAGGTTTTTGAACTGTTGGCATCAAAGTAATTTGAACTACGTACACCCACTCTGCTGAGCATGGTCTCTATATAAGAGAGGTTTTCATAAATAGCCCGTTTTTTAAGTATCTCAAGACCTAAAGAGATATACGCATGCGATATAGGTTCAAAATAGAAAAAGGTATTGAAGAAATTACTGTCGGGAGGTGGCTGACGGTGTATATATTTTCCATAATCTTTATCTGACCAGAGTGAGAGAAGTTTACGATAGAGTTTGGGTTTCCCCATTAGATCTTTCACGCTTAGCAGTTCACACTCATTTTTTTGAGATCTCTTCACAATAGTAAGTGTACATGTATCAATCAACCACCCCTTTTGAGCAACCCACTCCAAGTATGTTTCGGCATAGAGAGAACCGCTATAGTGGTGGTGTAGGTCTCCGCCTTTTGGCATGGTGTTAAAAAAGAGATGTAAAAGTGCTTTGTTCTGTTTTTTGCCATCAAACATACTCTCATAGAACTTTGACGTGGTTTGTGCATTTTTAAATGAGGTATCACGTAGCGGTTTTTTAGCATATGATGTTATGGGTATGGAGAGAAAAAGTATTGTAAGAGAGAGTAGAAAACTGTTTTTTAGATTGGGCATCATCATCCTTCTATATTTGACTTTTACTGAAGAGTATACTGAAATTTATTATAAATCTCTAATAACCTTTTCTGTCTGGCGTACGATTTCCAACTCTTCGTTCGTAGGAATAATATAGAGTTTTATTTTACTCTTTTCACTATGGATTTCCTGATTTCCTAAGCGGTATATTTGATTTTTAGCGGTATCTATCTTCAATCCTATGCTTTTGTCCAATCCCTCACAAATCATTTCTCGCACTTCATGTGCATGTTCCCCTACGCCTCCTGTAAATACAATAGCATCGACTTGTCCCAATGCAACGGTATATGCGCCTATATATTTTTTGATTCTATACACATACATCTCTAAAGCAAGTTTACAGAGTCTATCTCCCTCGGTATAACGTTGGAGTATATCTCTCATGTCATTGCTTCCGCAGATGCCCTTGAGACCGCTTTCATGGTTGAGTAGGGCATTGATACTTTGGATATCCATTTGGTTGTGCTCGGCAAGGTACGCAATAATAGCCGGATCAATATCCCCGCAACGGGTTCCCATCATTAATCCCTCTAATGGCGTCATCCCCATAGAGGTATCAATACTTATACCACCTTTTATGGCGCTCACAGAAGCGCCGTTTCCCAAATGCAGGGTGATGAGGTTGAGTTGACTAAGGCTTCTCCCCATATTGCTTGCCACCTCTTGTGCAACATAGGCATGGGAGGTACCGTGAAAACCGTATCGCCGTATCTGTGATGTTTGGCTCAACTTATAGGGTAAGGGATATAAAGCAGCATACTCTGGCATCTTTTGATGGAAAGCAGTGTCAAACACAGCTACCTGTAGAAGTTTAGGGTAGAGTGTTTGCATTACCTCTATACCTTCAAGATTGGCAGGATTATGTAAAGGAGCAAGAGGTATGAGTGAACGGATAGTTTCTATCACCTCTTGGGTGATGAGAGTGGGGGTATTGAACAGTGTACCACCGTGGACTACACGATGTCCAATGGCGTCAAGTGCATTGGTATCAGATAGTAGATTGAGCTCTTTGAGGATAGAGAAAATCATTTGCAGGGCTTCATGATGATTGGAAATAGGCTCTTGACTGGTTTTTGTAATATTTTTAAATATTACTTGAGTATGACCTTTGACTTCACCAATATGTTCAACGACAGCGGATGCAACACTTTGATGACCAATGAAATATTGACATTTAAGCGAAGAGCTGCCGGAGTTTAGAACGAGGATTTTCATGATTGATCTTTTTTCATTGTATCTTTTTTCATGATGATCTTTTTTGTGCTTGTATGGCAGTAATGGCAACGGTATTGACAATGTCATCCACTGAGCAGCCTCGACTTAAATCATTAATCGGAAGACGCAAGCCCTGAAGAATCGGTCCAATGGCTAAGGCATTGGTAGAACGCTGTACTGCTTTGTAGGTATTGTTTCCCGTGTTGAGATCCGGAAAAATAAATACTGTGGTTTTTCCGACTATTTTACTCTCAGGAAGTTTACTTTTAGCCACTTTGGGATCTATGGCAGCGTCATATTGCACAGGCCCTTCAATGAGGTATTGAGGTCGCATCTTTTGTGCCAATTTAGTTGCCTCTCTTACTTTTTCAACCTCAGGCCCTGAACCAGATGATCCTGTGGAGTAGGAGAGCAGGGCAACCCTGGGTTCAATACCAAACTCCTTTGCTGTATCTGCAGAGGAGACTGCAATCTGTGCCAACTCATCAGCACTTGGATCCATATTGATAGCACAATCTCCATATACAAGAACTTTGGTATCTAGACACATGAAAAAGATACTTGATACAATGGAGATATCTGCTTTGGTCTTAATGATTTGCAGTGCAGGACGGATGGTGTCTGCAGTGGTATGGGTTGCACCTGATACCATGCCATCAGCCATATTTTGAAGAATCATCATAGTGGCAAAATAATTCGTATGTGTCATGGCATCTTTTGCTGCATTGAGCGTTAAGCCTTTCTCTTTTCTCATTTCACACAAAAGATGTGCAAATTTTTCTTGTAGTGTCTCATCTTGTGGGTCTATCATTTCAGCCTTACTGATATCAATATCCATTTTGAGTGCTTTTTCATGAATTTTTTTAGGATTACCCAAGAGTATGATGTCAACAATATCACGATGGATGAGTATCTCTGTAGCATGAAGTATACGCTCATCATCACTCTCAGGAAGAATGATTCTTTGTCTGTTGGATTGTGCCTGTTCAAAGAGTCTGTACTCAAACATCATAGGGGTTACAGTATGGTTTGAAGCTTTTATAAAGCATTCGAGCAGTTTTTCATTATCCACATTAGCGTTAAATAAACCTTTGGAAAGTGTGATTTTCCGCGTACTTGCAGGAGTAATCTTTGCAGAGACTTTTTCTATGGCAATGGCAGTCTCATAACTGTCTAGTTTTGTAGAAAATATAGGGATAACAAGCTTAGAAAAATTTTGAAGAAGAGTCATAATAGGTTTACTAAGGGTAATTCCTCCACTCAGTATGATACCAACTGTTTTACGATGGTTTTTTGAATAAAATGAGAGCATGGATGCAAGAATAATATCAATACGGTCCCCAGGAACTATGACTACATCTCCGTCAATATGTTGAGAATTATCTGTTTTGTACTCTCTGTGTGAAAGATAGTTTTCTGCCCCCATAGCAGCAATCTTTTTTCCGTGGACAAGGTGTTGAAGTTGTGTTTCTTTTCCTAAAATCATTACTGTATCAAAAGCTTTAGTCACTTCGTCCAGAGTTGGGGTATTTAACTCTTTGACCTCAGGAAAAACGTATATTTGCTTTTTTATTTTTCTTGATGAAATACGCAGGTTTATATTTTCTATAATCTTCTCATTACATCGATTCACTACTGTAGCTACAAGTACACATCCCTCAGCATCAACTGCTTCAGATATAATTTGAATCTCATCTACTATGGTGTTGCTTGATTTATTAAGGGCATTAACAATAGGGATAAAAACAGTATCCAAATTTTTGGCTATTTTTAAATTGATATCAAAATCAAACACCGATCCAAATATATTACGCGGATATCCCTGCATCAGAACAAAGTCATATTCCTTATGAAGTTTTTTGACTTTGTGCATCAGTGTTTCATGTAGTTTAGCCTCTTCATCTCTCCCATACGCTTCGATATATTCGCTAATGGTAAATCCACAGCATTGATCATAGCTCATGTCCAGTTCAAAATGTTTAAGCATAAAATCAATATCACTCTCTATCATGTCTGAATTAGGAATAATAGGACGAAAAAATGCTACTTTTCCATAGTGACCTTTGAGCATTTCCATTATTCCAATAGCGATAATTAAACTTCCTGCACCCGGTTCCATTGAAGTAATATATATACTTTTATGATTCATATATTATTCTCTTAATATCGATACTCTGTAAGTAATCGCATATAATTGGCACGCTGGTAGGCAGCAGGATTAACCGTATGGTTGAGGGAAATACTTCCTTTCATCTGCTCTATAGAGATATACTCCTTCTCTTCCATCCATGCGCCCAAATCATTGAGTACCGTTCCAATATGGGCTTCACCATTTTTGAGTAATGCGGAGACCATTTGAACGGCGTCAGCACCGCTCATCATCGCTTTAAGGACATCTTGGTGTGTATGTACACCCGTTGAGATACAAAGAGATGCAGCGAGTTTTTTGTAAAGTATGGCAGACCAGCGAAGGCTTTCACTCAGGTTTTCAGAGTGACTGTAGCGGATGGTCTGTTGCGGCGTTAACTCTTCTAGGTCAATATCGACATGGACAGGGCAATCGAAGAGTACAAGCCCTTTGGCACCCATGAGATCAAACTGTTTTGCCATATGTGCTGGTGAAGAGAAAATGGCATTCATTTTAATGCTTACAGGAATCTTTACGGTATCAAGAACGGTTTGAAGTGCATCAAAGTAGAGTTTCTCTACGGTACGCCCATCCATATTGGTATCGGTAGGAATGTAAGTGATGTTGAGCTCCAAACCATCTGCACCTGCCTCTTCAAGCTTAGAGGCATACTCAATCCAACCCCCTTTAGAAACACCATTGAGTGATGCAATAAGTGGTATGGAGAGGCTTTTTTTCAAAGCAGCAATCTCTTCGAGATAATTTTCTGACTCCAAATTGGTCAGTGCCATATCTGGAAAGTAGCCTATCGCTTCTGCGTAGCTCTCACTTCCCTTAAAGAGAAAATGATCTATTTCATGGTTTTCATGGTTGATCTGCTCTTCAAAGATGGAGTGCAGTATCACAGCAGCTGCACCTGCATCTTCAATTCTCTTGATAGAATCAGCAGAGGCGGTAAGCGGTGATGCACCTGCAATAATCGGGTTTTTCAGTTCCAGACCCATATAACTTGTTTTTAAATTCATGATTCTACTCCTGTGCTTTCAACTTCTTTTGCGTAATATGCCTCAAGATTTTTATATCGGCTATAGATGGATTTGGCATGGGTTCGTGCAGTTTCCAGATACTCTTTTGCAGCCCCTGCGTTCATCTTCTCCACCATTTTAAACCGCGTCTCTTGGTACATGAAATTTTTTACATCAATTTTTGGGCCTTTATAGTCTAAGGTCATGAGGTTTTTGCCTTCAAGAGCCAAATCTGGGTTATATCTAAAGAGTGGCCAAAGACCCGAATCGACTGCAAGTTTCTGGTGATTCATACCATACTTCAGGTCATATCCATGTGCCACACAGTGTGAATAGGCAATGATGATAGAAGGGCCATCGTAGCGTTCTGCTTCCATAAAGGCTTTCACCGTTTGTGCATCATTTGCACCCATTGCCACACGTGCTACATAGACATTTTCATACGCAATGGCCATCATAGCAAGGTCTTTGGGAATTTGTGCTTTACCTCCCGCTGCAAATTTAGCGACAGCGCCTGTGAAAGTGGCTTTGGACTCTTGTCCTCCTGTATTAGAATAGACTTGTGTATCCATCACCAGGATATTAACATTTTTGCCACTTGCAAGTGTATGGTCTAAACCGCCATAGCCAATATCATAGGCCCAACCGTCACCACCCATCATCCAGACAGACTTTTTGACCAGATAGTTACAGAGTGAAGAGAGCCGTTTGGCTTCATTATGCTTTAATGTTGAGAGTTTTTCTTTGAGTATCATAACACGTTCACGTTGTTCAAATATCTCAGGTTCATCCTGCTGAGCACTCTCTAAGATACTTTGCACTAAATCACTGCCGACCTCCTCTTTAAGTGATTCAAGCAGGTTACGGGCATTTTGCGTATGTTTGTCTATCGCCAGCCTAAAGCCCAATCCAAACTCTGCATTGTCTTCAAAGAGTGAATTTGACCATGCAGGCCCCAGTCCATGTGCATTTTTCTTCCATGGTGTTGTAGGAAGGTTTCCTCCATAAATGGACGAACAGCCTGTGGCATTGGCAATGACCATTCTGTCACCAAAAAGCTGAGAGGTGAGTTTGACGTAGGGTGTCTCACCACATCCGGGGCAGGCTCCGGAGAACTCAAAGAGTGGTTCTAAAAACTGACTCTCTTTCATTTTATGATGATCAAGTTTACTACGGTCATAGTCAGGCAGATGCATAAAGTAATCCCAGTTTTCTGCACCTGTTTGGCGAAGCGGTTCTTGCGCGACCATGTTAATCGCTTTAAGATTAGTTTGTGATTTGTTTTTGGCAGGGCACATCTCGACACAGAGGGAACACCCTGTACAATCTTCGACTGCCACTTGGATGGTAAATTTTTCATCTGTTCCAAATGTTTTGCCTTTCGCCTGTACAATATCAAAGGCTTCAGGTTTATCTTGGAAATGTTCTTCACCCACTACTTTTGAGCGAATTGCAGCGTGCGGGCAGACCAAGACACATTTGTTACATTGAATACAAACGTCAGGATCCCATTGGGGTACTTCTATAGCAATATTGCGTTTTTGGTACTGCGTTGTTCCGCTTGGCCATGTACCGTCATCAGGGATTTGACTCACTTTGAGACTGTCTCCTTCACCTTCAATCAGTTTTGCCGTAATTTGAGAAACAAAATCATTAAAATCACCCTTTACGGAAGGTCGTAGTGCGATGGTACTGTCAGCCTTTTGGGGTACTTCTACTTTATGGAGGTTCTCCAGAGTATTTTCTATGGCAGCGTAGTTCATCTCTACAATCTTTTTACCCTTTTTCCCATATGTTTTTTGGATACTCTCTTTAATTTTTTCAATTGCCGTCTCTTTTTCCAGTACTCCTGAAATTGCAAAAAAACAAGTCTGCATGATGGTATTGATTCGACGACCCATTTGCGTCTTTTTTGCGACACTGTAGGCGTCAATAGTATAAAATTTCAATGATTTGTCGATGATTTCCTGTTGCACTTTTGCAGGCAATTTACTCCAAATAATCTCTTTGGAAAAGGGTGTGTTGAGTAGGAAAGTTGCACCATTATCGGCATATTTTAGGATGTCGAATTTTTCCAAAAAAACACTTTGATGGCAGGCTACAAAATTAGCATTGGAGATCAGATAACTTGATCGGATTGGGTCAGGACCAAAGCGCAGGTGTGATGTGGTCACTGAACCGGACTTATTGGAATCATAGACGAAGTATCCTTGTACATAGTTTTCCGTTCCACTCCCGATAATCTTAATGGTGTTTTTATTGGCACCCACTGTTCCATCTGAGCCTAGACCAAAAAAAACAGCTCTAAGTACATCCTCTTTTTCAATTGTTATATCTGCATCCCACTCTAAAGAGGTATGTGTGACATCATCATGGATGCCTATGGTGAAATGGTTTTTGGGTTTTTCTTTGGAGAGTTCATCAAAGATGCTTTTAATCATAGCAGGTGTGAACTCTTTAGAAGAGAGTCCGTAGCGACCTCCTATGATATGTGGCATTTTAAAAGGGAGTGTACCATTTTCGTTCGCTTCGCTCATAGCTGTGACAATGTCAAGATAAAGTGGTTCTCCTGTTGCACCTATCTCTTTGGTCCTATCAAGCACGGCAATGGATTTGACACTTAGAGGCAGACGTTTGATAAAATGTGCAATAGAAAAAGTTCTGTAGAGGCGTACTTTTATGACTGCAATTTTTTCTCCTTTATCTGCAAAGTATTTTACTGTTTCATGAACCGTTTGCGCACCTGAACCCATGAGAACAATGATACGCTGGGCATCAGGCGCGCCAATATAGTCAAAGAGTTCATAGTTTCTGCCTGTAAGTTGTGCAAATTTTTGCATCTCCTCTTCCACAATTTGAGGCAGGGCATCATAATAGGCATTGACGGTTTCTCTTCCTTGAAAGTAAACATCAGGGTTTTGTGCGGTTCCTCGGATAAAGGGGTTGTCAGGGGTGAGTGCACGTGATTGGTGTGCAGAGACTAAATCTTCATCAATCATTGCTTTCATGGTATCAATAGGTATCATTTCAATTTTACTGACCTCATGTGAAGTTCTAAAACCATCAAAAAAGTGTAAAAAAGGAATACGTGAACGTAGGGATGCAGCTTGGGCGATGAGTGCAAAATCATGTGCTTCCTGAACAGATCCGGATGCTAACATGGCAAAGCCTGTTTGACGCACAGACATGACATCTGAATGATCTCCAAAGATAGAGAGCCCCTGTGCAGCAATAGATCTAGCCGCAACATGAAAGACAGTGGGTGTCAATTCACCGGCAATTTTGTACATATTGGGAATCATGAGGAGTAATCCCTGTGACGCGGTAAAGGTAGTTGTTAGTGCGCCAGTTTGCAATGCACCATGCACACTACCACTCGCACCCCCTTCGCTTTGCATCTCCATGATATCGGGTATGGAGTCAAAGATATTTTTTTCCCCGTTGGATGAGTAGGTATCGCTTAACTCTGCCATAGGAGAGGAGGGTGTAATGGGGTAGATTGCTATTACCTCATTGATTTTGTGGGCAACCTTAGCCACCGCCTCATTGCCGTCGATTGTTGCAAATATCTTTTTTGACTTTGACATAATTATTCTCCCAACTTGATGTTAGAGATTTATGCACAATTATGATATATATAATAGAGCAAAAGCCTCTATATTAATTTTAGCATTATTTTGGAAACAATACTATTACCTATGATGATATACAGCAATTCTAACTCACCCAG
>JAYEJF010000063.1:0-9623 GCA_034660455.1 Campylobacterota bacterium
TGCTTGAGGCTGGTGTATCCATGAACTGACCATACTCATTCATGTAGTTGTCAAACAGTGCCAAGCCTGTTTTGCTTTGAAGTAATGTTTTGGCAAAAGGATTTTTATAGCTGAACATATCCATATCTTGTATATATTTCAATCCATCATCGCTACTACCTATGGCTTTTGGTAAAAATTCACACCACTCTTCTAAAAAAGGTGGCAGATCTTTATAGCTTTTTCCCATCCAAGGATTACCACTATGCATATACCCTTCAGGTGCCTGAACCATATGTTTAAAAGATTGATCCATCAGCATTTTAAATACTTTATCATTCTTATATGTTTCATCAATTTTTTGTATTGACTGATAACAAGGGTTTTTCTTATCAAGATCAACTGCATAGAGTGATGATGAGCCTATCATTACACCTAAAGCCAGTAGACAACTCCATCTAGATAATATACTTTTCATTGGTTTCTCCTCATATTGATACTACGTATAGTTTACTTCCTTTATACTTTTAGTCTAGTTAAGTATTAAAAGTATAAGTATAAGAGTCAGGTGACAATGACAATCTAATATTATTTCTGATATACTTTTTACAAGGAGTACAACATGGCAAGAAAACCTCGCATAGAGATAGCAGGAAAATACCATATTATAAACAGAGGTGTGGCACAAATGCATATCTTTAAAGAGCCTGCTGATTATGAGTACTTTGAAGCGTTGATGTGCTTTTATGCTAAAAACTTTGGTATCATAATTCATAACTATTGTCTTATGGGTAATCACTATCATCTACTGATTGAAATAAAGAGTGAAAACCTCTCTAAGTTCATGCGACAACTCAATATGAACTACTCCATATACTTCAATAAAAAATACAAAAGAGTAGGACATCTGTGGCAAGGACGATTTAAATCTTGGTATGTCACAGATGATGCTTACCTGTATACGCTTATGTGTTACATAGAACAAAACCCACTTAAAGCAAATATGGTAAATAGTATAGAAGAATACCCTTACAGTTCTTACCACTATTTTTTAAACTATAAAGAGATACCAAAGTGCTTACAAAAATCATGGATAGCAGAAAGCTATAAAGATGATAGAGAAGCAATAGAAGCATTTTTAACCAATCCTATAGATACTTCACAATTGCAAGAACTCAAAAAGGCATCTTCATTACTAGAAGCACCCAATAGAGACAAGAGACCAAAAGAGGAAGATTGTCGTAAACTTTTTCAAAATTTAGTTGACAAAAAAGAGAGAAATACGCAAATACTTAAAGCCATAAAAGAGGGCTATTCTCAGCACATGATTGCTAAAGTATTGGGAATATCACAGCAAGCTGTGTTTGGAGTGCTGAAGAGGAGTCTAAAATAAGTTGTCATTGTCACCTGACACCTAATTTTTAATTTTTAAAATAATGCTTTTGTAAGCATAGAAGTTTTTGATATCTTTTTTGTTGAAAAATTTGCTATTATATAAGTATCTCTTCTAGAAGGTTTTATGTGCGATTGTTACAATTATTACTAGACATTAAGCATCACAATCCAAAAATTGTTATGTTGTATCGGTTTCATATTGCAGTCATATTTATTAATATTTTTGCTGTGTGTATCGATATCTTTGCACGAAAATATACCAATGTTTATGCTGAATTAGGTATTATCATCACACTATTATTGAATCTTTATCTATTACGGCAGTATGAAGATTTACGTATGAGTGCCTATATATTCATTTTTGCGGTTTCAACATTTTTATTTTCTCTTATCTATATGAATCATTTTGCATCCATGTCAGTGGCATTTATATTGCTTTTACCTCTTGCAACACTACTGTTTTTGCATATTAAAGAGTCACTTTTTTTAAGTTTTCTACTTTTTTTAACGATGGGAACATTACTTTATCTCGAATCTGTAAACAATCCTATAAATCCTCTTGTACAAAATGCAAAAGCACTTTTTACCCTCTCTTCTACAGCACTAATTATCTACTTTTTTGGTCTTCTTTATCATTTTTCTATTTTAAAAACATTTAAAGAACTGGATGCATCAAATATCCAAAAAGCGCTTTTACTTAAAGAAGTACATCATCGGGTCAAAAATAATCTCAACGTCATTGCCTCAATCATCGGACTTCAGGAAAATACCTTAGAGGGGAAAGAGAAAGAGGAACTCTTAAAAAGTAAATCTCGTATTGAGTCTATAGCACTTGTGCATGAAATGCTCTACAGAGATGAAAATTTTGAAAGCATCGATTTTAATGCTTATATGCAGAGACTCTCAACCCTCTTACTCCAAATGTACGCAAGTGATAAAAATATTGAGGTAAATATAGAGAGTGATATTAAAAAAATACCACTGAATGTCATGGTACAATTAGGTATTATGATTAATGAATTGATTACAAATAGCATTAAATATGCTTTTGAGAGAGGGGAGGGAAAGATACATATAGTGCTGAAACACGATGCAAACGATTATCTCTTTATGTATAGTGATGATGGTGTTGGATATGAAGAGCCTGATACTCTAGTGAGAAATAAATCTTTAGGTATGAAACTTATACATCTTACGGCAAAACAGTTAAAAGGCAGTGTAGAAATTTCAAATGCTCAAGGGTTAAAATATAAAATAAGGTTTAAAGCATGAATCCGTTAAAAATTATTATCGTTGAAGATGAATTGATTGCTGCAGAGTTTTTAAAAGAAATCTTAGAAGAGATAGGGGCAGAGGTACTTGATGTGATTGATGCCGGTCAAGAGGCCATTGAGGTATGTATCGACAAAGAACCTGATGTTATTTTTATGGATGTGATGTTAAGTGATCATATTAGTGGATGTGAAGCAGCAGTTGAAATAAGCAGGAAAAACAGCCATAGCAAGATTATTTTTCTTACGGCATATATCGATGACGAGATGACAGAGTATGCGGTAGAATCGGGAGCTGTCGGCTACCTGACCAAGCCTTACAATAAGGCTCAGATTATCGCCACCCTAAAGTTGGCTACGCTGCGTAAAGAGAGTGCGAAAGTAACAGTGAAAGAAAAACCTGAAAAGATTATGCTCAAAAATGGATATGTCTATCATACGAAGCAAAACAGATTGCTTAAAGAGAATAAAGAGATAGAACTCGGTCCCACGGGATTAAAGCTTATTGAGCTTCTATCCACACAGGTAAATATCAGTATTTCAAATGCACAAATCTCCATGCATGTCTGGGGTAGAGAGGTGAATGACAAAACCTTACGTTCACTCATGTATAGAATACGCACCGCAACAGACGGTGATCTTGTGAAAAATATCAGTGGTACGGGGTATATGATTCAAGGTGAAGATCAATAAAAGGGTAAATTATGATTGGATATATCAAATGGTTTAACGAACTTTCAATAGATGATGTCGACCTAGTCGGTGGTAAAAATGCTTCTTTGGGTGAAATGTACCGACACCTTACAAAAGAGGGGATACGTATACCCAATGGCTTTGCTATTACCGCAGAGGCGTATTGTCATATTTTGGATCATAATGATGCATGGCAAAAGTTGCATGAGCAGCTTGATAAACTTGATCCCGATGATGTGCTGCAATTACAGGCTAGAGGAAAAAAATGCAGAGATATCATACTCAATTGTACACTTCCTGATGATATTACAGTTCAGATAAAAGAGGGATATGAAAGACTAAAAGTTGAATATGGTGAAGATGTTACCCTTGCAGTGAGAAGTTCTGCAACGGCTGAAGATTCACCGGATGCCTCTTTTGCCGGACAAAATGACAGTTATTTGAACATTGGTGATTACGATGCACTTTTAGATGCATATAAACGTTGTTTGGCTTCGAACTTTACAGACCGTTCTTTGCACTATAAATATGACAATGGATTTGATTATATGAAAGTGTATCTATCTGTCGTTGTAATGAAAATGGTGCGATCTGATATAGGAGAGAGCGGTGTCATGTTCTCTATTGATCCTGAAACAGGATTTAAGGATGTTATCTTTATCAATGCGGGGTATGGTTTGGGAGAGAATATTGTGCAAGGAACCATCACACCGGATAGTTTTTATGTGCATAAACCCACTTTCATAAAAGGTCATGGTACGGTACTCAAAAGAGATCTTGGCAGCAAAGCGTTGAAAATGGTCTTTGCAGATGAGATTAACACAGATAATATTGCTGTAGAGTATACGAAGAATTTAGAGACACCTCAAGCAGAACAAGCAAGATTTTGTATCAGTGATGATGATGTGACACTTCTTGCAGCCTATGCAATTAAAATAGAAAATCATTATTCAAAACAGGCAGGCTATGACAAACCGATGGATATGGAGTGGGCAAAAGATGGTTTGGACGGACATATCTATATAGTACAGGCACGTCCTGAAACCGTTGAGTCCAAAAAAGAGAGTACTTCGATTGAGATATACAATCTCATTGAAGAGGGTCATGTACTGGCAGAAGGTCAAGCAGTAGGAACAAAAATCGGTTCGGGAAAAGTATGTAAGATCGTTGATATGGAAAATCTCGATGATTTTGAGGCAGGAGAGGTACTGGTTGCCAAGACGACCAGTCCTGATTGGGAACCGATTATGAAAATGGCTTCGGCTATTGTGACAAACAGCGGCGGGAGAACGTGTCATGCGGCAATTGTATCTAGAGAGTTGGGGATCCCTGCCATCGTAGGTGCTGAAAATGCCATGGATATTTTGAAGAAAGGGCAGGAAATTACGGTAAGTTGTGCTGAAGGAGAGAGAGGTTTTGTCTATGAGGGCAGTCTTCATTTTGAGATTATGAAAAGAGATATCAATACTATACCGGAAACTAAAATGCAGATTATGATGAACCTCGGTAATCCTGATATGGCTTTTTCTTTGGCTTCACTTCCTGTACAGGGGATTGGTTTGGCGAGAATGGAGTTTATCATTAACAATTTCATTAAAGTACACCCTATGGCACTAATACACCCTGAAAAACTAGATATGCAGACACGTCATACAGTAGATCAGCTTACTTCTGCATATGTAACTCCTGAAACATTTTTCATCAAAACGCTTTCAGAAGGGGTTGGGAGCATTGCATCTGCGGTTTATCCTAAGCCATGTGTGGTGCGAATGAGTGATTTTAAGAGCAATGAATATGCTACACTGCTTGGTGGAAAATACTTTGAATCGGATGAATCCAACCCTATGATTGGTTTTCGTGGTGCATCACGCTATACCCATCCAAGTTATGAAGAGGGGTTTGCTTTGGAATGCGCAGCGATGAAGCGAGTCAGAGAAGAGATGGGTTTTGATAATGTTATTTTGATGATACCTTTTTGCCGTAGAGTAGAAGAGGCTCAAAGAGTACTTGATACTATGGAAAAATATGGTCTTAAACGCGGAAAAAATGGGTTAAAAATCTATGTTATGTGTGAAATACCCAATAACGTGATACAGATAGATGCATTTTGTGCACTCTTTGATGGTATCAGTATAGGCTCAAATGATTTAACGCAATTGACACTGGGGGTTGACCGTGACTCTGAGATAGTCGCATTTGATTATGATGAACGTGACCCAGGTGTTATGAAGATGATAGAAATGGCGGTCGAAGGTGCAAAACGCAATGGTAGACACAGCGGTATTTGCGGTCAAGGTCCATCCGATTATCCGGATATGGCAGAAGCACTCGTAATGATGAATATAGATTCGATGAGTCTCAATCCTGATACTGTGCTCAAGACAATTCAAAATATAGCTATATTGGAGTCAGGTTCATAATAGAGTGTAGGATGATGACATTTATAGATAATTATGAATCACTGCTCTTTTGGCTTATGATGGTATCAATTGTTGGTTTTATGGCTTCTTTAGTACTCATACCATGGATAATGCTACAACTACCCGCAGATTATTTTTTACATGAAAAACGTAAAAAACACCTCATGAAAAAGTGGAATAATCAGCCTCTCTTTTTTATTGTGATAATTTCTCTTCTGAAAAATATAGTGGGTATACTCTTAATCTCAAGCGGTATGATTATGCTCTTTACACCCGGACAGGGTATTCTTACACTTATCATGGGTATCATCCTTACAGATATGCCTTATAAGTATAAAATAGAACAATGGATCATAAAAAAAACCAAAATTCTACATTTGATAAATAGGTTACGTAAAAAAGCAAAAAAAGACCCCTTTATATTAGAGGTACCTAAAGTAACGAAACATTTATGAACGTCTCACTACTATTTTTTGGAAGCTATTCTTTCACCTTTTTCACCTTTCTCTTGTTTTAACTCTTATAAAATAAAAAGGATTCATGACAACTATAGGTATCAGGTGAATGTAATTGCATAAGCTATATTTTACACCCTTTTAGGTCTTTAAAAAATCGTAGAAAAGTCTACTTTGGTACGGCATTCATCTGATAAAATAAATTCATAGCTCTCTTCTTTTGTCGCTTTTTTCATCAGTTTGTACTCTCCGTCTACAAGCTTAAAAACATCAGATATTTCACTGTTGGGTTCAATTATAATATAAAATTGCACCCCTTCTTGCTCATAGAGACTCATTTTGGTGGTGACATCTTTTAAGGCTGTTGCTTTTGAAAGAACTTCTACGACCAAAGGAGGCGTTTTGGAAAAGTATTGATATTGTATCTCTTCACAAAAAAGTGCAACGTCAGGTTGGACTACTGTACTTTCATTGACTTTCCAATCTACAGGTGAAATATAGACTTCACAGTTTTTGTTGGAACACTCTAAGTTTTTGTCAAGTTCTCGCCAAATTTTGGCAACTACTTTTTGATGCTTCGGATAGGGAGCAGGAGCCATGGCATAGGCTATGCCATCAATGAGTTCCCATGACCCTTCCCACTCTTTATAGTCATTATAGGTGTAGTATGGGAAATTATCATATCTTAATGCATCCATTAAGTACTCCTTTTTGTTTGATTATAGCATAAAATCTTACTCTGCTAATTATTGGAGCTGCCCTTAGGCAAAGTAAAAAATTAGCATCAAAGTCATTGTAATTTCGGTTATTCTGTGATTGGGTATGGATTTTTTGGGGAATAAAGAGTATTCATGATTATTGACAATTTAAGTAGAATGGACTAAAATAGTAAAAAAGGAGTTGTGATGGAAAAGAGAATTGAAGAAGTAATTAATCATGTAGAGAAGTCAAGTCATGTGTCAGAGGAGAATAAACCGTTGATATTGGAAAAGCTCAAAGAGTGGAAAGAGGAAGAGGATGCCATTGCGGAAGTATCTGTGCGTTTTGAAACTTGGTGGATGGAGATGGAGCCTATTTTTGCTGAACTTGGCTGGGTATGAGTGGTGGCACTCTATACTCGGTACACGTATGAAAAGAAGTGGATGAAAACCTCTTATAAAGATGCGTTGCGTATGATAGAAGAGGAGATGCCTCAAACAGATGGAAGATCCACGCTTGAGTATATTTTATCTGAGACATCAAAAGATAAAACGGTGACGCTTGGCGAGTGTCGGTTTAGGAAATCTGATTAGGATTTTTAATGATTTTCTGTCAAATTTCACCGCGTTTTACCATTACCTTTGGTAGCGTTTAAACCTTTTTATTATATATAGTCATTATTTTTTATCTCATCAATAATTAATTTTATGTTAAGCTGTTGATTCAAAGGAAAATATATGACAAAATTAATCAAAAAATCATGCCTGCTTCTGACAGTATTACCTCTAGCACTATTAGCAACAGAGGTATCAACAGCGATTAAAACAAAAGATTTGGCGATCTACTATTCTTCACCTGAAAAGCTTGAAACCAAGTATAACAAACTCTTAGATGAAACACTTCCGAAGATGGGCTTTACTTGTCTAGACCCACGAAAAAGAATCAATGATAAGTATAAAAAGATGTGGGGTTCTACCCAATTAGATGTACTTAGTTTTATGCCAATCGTAAATAACAATGCTATCCTCCCACTTCTCAATATTGATCCCCGTATTGCAGGATTTTTACCATTTAATCTACTCATGTATAAAAAACTTGATGAGAAGATGACACATGTCGGTCATTTAGTGCCTGAAGTTATGTTAGATATTTTAGGTATAGAAGATGATGAAGTCAGGAGAAAATTTTCTGATCATTTCAAACTCTTGGATTCAACCATAGAAAAAGAACTAAGTATTCATGGTGAAACAGTACCGTACAAAAAACTACCCGAAAAATCAATGATTAATTTTGAGTATATATTTGAAACCCCTAAAGATATGGAAGATTTTATAGATGAATTTCAAATGAACTTTGAAATGGCATTTAGCGATAAAGGCTATATGATTGCTGGATATCGTAATTTTATGAAAGCCGATAATGCCAAAACAATCCTCTCTAGTTATGATGGTTTTTGGAGCTATTCTCTATGTCACTTGGAATTTTCTTATAAAACGTTTGATACCAATGGTGCAAGACCTGACATAGGACTTTTTGCACCATGTAGTATGTTTATGTATATTAAAAAAGGAAGCAACAAAATAGTCGGTGGTATGCCAAGGTTACAAAATTGGTCTGATCTTATAGAGATAAAAGATGAAGAGAGATTAAAACTTATAAAAAAATATGATAAAGAAATGCAAGAGATTCTTAAAGCGTTTGGTATGAAACTTATACCAAATACGAACCCGCTACTCACACAAACATCCGGCTCACATTAATCACTCTAGGGCATCTATTAGAAGAGCTGCCCTAAAAAATGTCAGTAGGATTTAGATAAGTGTTATTATTTTACAAACTCTTTGACCCGACCTACTTCGCCGCTACTCAAACGTACTTTAATACCATGTGGATGGGTAGGGGAGTTTGTAAGTATTTTTTGCACTTTTCCATAGGTAATGTACCCTGTTGACTGATCCTCTTTTAGTACAATACCGACATTCATGCGGTATTTTATCTCTGCTCTTTTTTGACCTTCCTTCATTTTATACCTTTGGTCGGTAGTTCAGCACTTTTTTCACTGTATCGACTGAACAGAAAAAGAGTGCATCAAAAAGTGGATTAATCTTTGTTTTATCTTCATCAATGACATCAAAAGGTTGTACAAGAAAGCCTGATCCGTATTGTGAATCTGATGACTTTACTTGAAAAACAATAGGCTTGAGTGTGCGTACCACATTGAGTATTTTTTTATAGTTTTTTGCTTCTTTATCGGGAAGCAGGTTATCTTGCTTACTCTCATTCACCCGTGCTTTAAGTAAAAGCTGTAGTTTATCATTAAAAATTACTTTATTCCACTTTATCTCACCTAAGTCTATTTTAAACTCGGTGTTACCCGAGATAAGAGGATGCGGTTTAGTCTGGCGTATCGCTTCAAGCAAATGAAGAAAAAAGTTTTTACCTCCAAAATGATTTGCACATTGAAGAAGTTTTTCATGATAAAGTTTTTTCTCTTCATCGTTTAACGTATTGAAGTCGCACATCTATTCACTCTTTTTAATTATTTATTGTTATTATATCCGAATTAATCTAGATTCGCTTATAATTTCAGCAATTCTAACTCACCCAGCCCCAATTAAAAAAAGAGAGAAAAATCAGAGGTTCTCTACAACTAAATCAACATTTTAAATATTGGGTGATGTAAAAATGGTTAAAATAAGCTAAATATAGAG
>JAYEJF010000064.1:0-9585 GCA_034660455.1 Campylobacterota bacterium
ATTAAATTGTAGAGTTTAGCTTGAATAATTAAGGTGGTTCAATGAAATCTATTTTGGTGATAAGTATGCTCTTAATAACAAATCTTTATAGTACTGAGTGGTGGAAAGGTATAAGTCTTTATCCATTTGGTATTGTACAGCATTTTGAATCAGCAGAAGAGACCTATGAGGGCAATATGAAGTATTTTGCCATATCAAAAACTTTTAAAAATGAAGATTGGAGTTTTGAAGTAGGTGGAGGTACATTTATAGATAGTTATGAACTAAGATCATATAGAATATTTACAAATATGTCATATCAAGAGTATACATGGGGTATTTTCACACCTTTGTTATCAATTGACTTTTACTACAAAGGGGAAGAGTACAACTCTGATAATAGAGAAACAGTTATTGCACCTGGCTTAAAGTTCAGGTTTGGTTATGAAGATGGTATTTTTATAACGATTCAACCTGTACCAAAAATTAAAACTTTGACAAATGGTTTTGTTGCAGTTGAATTTGGTTATAAATTTTAGTCTTACAATGAATATAAGTGGCTTAAATTCCCTCAATCTTCACAACGTCAAAACGTATTAATGTATCTCCAGAAAACTGAAAAGATAACTCTATGGGCCTACAGCAGACTTCACAGTCTTCTATGTAGGTACTGATTTCTTCTTCAGGGTCAAGTATCATGGAGATTTGTTGCCAGCAGTAAGGGCAAGTGAAGAAATGTTCCATATCAGTTTTCCTTTGTTTTGAATAGGGTTCTAAACCATTCTGTCATACTACAACCCGTAGTGCTGCATCCATGCTTCTGGTTTCGTACAGCTATGATATTACGTATGAGCAGCATAGCAAATCCAAGTGAAATGATGAGTTGTACAGTTCCTGCCATCCATTGCTGTTGAATGAAGCTTTGGATGGCTAAGGTGAGCATGACGAAGGTAACAATGAGACACATATTCAATCCTGACTTTTTTTAAATTATAGTACAATCATATAAAAAAGAGGATTTTAATGATGTCAGCTATTATTGAGCATTTTCAAACACTTACCCAAATTCCACACTGCAGTAAAGAAGCCGATAAGCTTTTAGCGTTTTTAGTCGCTTTTGCAAAAGAGAGAGCGTATCGTGTAGAGGTAGATGAGGTCAAAAATATTTTTATTTCAAAAGGTGAGCCGACCTTATGTCTGCAAGCACATTATGACATGGTATGCATGGGTAGGGCACCTGTTTTGGAAACCTATGTAGAAGAGGGGTGGATGAAAGCCAAAGAGAGTTCTTTAGGTGCCGATAACGGTATGGCAATTGCCATGATGATGCAGCTAATGGATGAGGGGCAGACCTTAGAGTTTTTATTGACCTCCGATGAAGAGATAGGGTTGATAGGGGCAAATGAAGTTGCTTTTGACTTAAAGAGCAAATATATGTTAAATCTTGACAGTGAAGATGAAGCAGAAGTCTATATCGGCTGTGCAGGTGGCGTTGATATTACTGCAAAGAGAGAGGATAGCTATCAGGAAGGAAAAGGTATCTGTTATGAGGTATCGGTCAAAGGACTTTCGGGTGGTCACTCAGGTGTTGATATAGATAAGGGGATTCCTTCTGCTATTAAAGTTTTAGGTGCCTATCTTGTGCAAAATGGTGTGACGCAACTCTCAAGCATCTATGCCGGTGAACGGCGTAACTCTATTCCTGCCAATGCAGTGGCTATTGTCTATTCTCAATCAACGTTAGAGAGTACGGCATTGGTAAAAGTTCGGGAACTTTCAGAATCCCCAAAAGTGCTTCAAGATGGGTTTAAAACCATAGAGATGATCGATGCATTCAAGCATGGTGTGCATGAAACCAATGAGGATTTAGGCATTCCTGAGGTGAGTATTAATCTTGCTATCATTACCACAGATGAAAAGGGTGGACTTTTGATTGAATCTAGTGCACGTGCAATGGGTGCAGAGAAACTTGAAACACTTTCATCTCAAACAGAGATATTTTTTACATCGTATGGTTTTGATGTGGCGTTAGAAGATAAATATCCCGCATGGAAACCTGATATTAGCGATTTTACAAATCTTGTGAGTGAAAAGATGGAGTCTGTCTTTGGAAAGACAAAAATGATGGCCATACATGCAGGGCTTGAGTGTGGGGTCATTGCCCAAAAGTACCCTACCATAAAGTTTGCGTCTATAGGCCCAACGATACGTTATCCACACTCTACAAGAGAGATGGTGGACTTAGTTTCAGTGGAACGTACATATGAGGTGGTAAAGGCCATTATTAAATCAGTTTAGATTATGGTAAACATCATTTAAACAAAAGAAAAATAGGAGTAAAATATACATATATAGCTAACATACAAAGGATAAAAATGAAAACAATATTTCAAGGCTTAGAGTACTTAAATAAAAGTATAGAAGATGAACAATCCAAAAACATTTTAAAAGAGCTTGAGGAAAATATTAATTTATTAAAAACAAAAAGCGGTCTCACACAATTGATGAATCACAAGAAGCTTGCAAAGATTACGCGTAATGTTGAGTATGAAGAGGAGTTAAAAGCACTGCAGGTTGAACTCATCAAACTGCAAAACTGGGTGTATGAGAATGATAAACGTGTGATGATTATTTTTGAGGGTCGTGATGCTGCCGGTAAAGGGGGATCTATTAAACGCTTTACACAATACCTTAACCCAAGAAAGTTTAGGGTTGTAGCACTTCAGAAACCAACGGAAGTAGAGACAGGACAATTTTATTTCCAACGTTATTTTCAACATCTTCCAAATCCTGGAGAAATCACTTTTTTTGACCGTTCGTGGTATAATCGTGCAATCGTAGAACCGGTATTTGATTTTTGTACACCGGAACAGTATGAGAAATTTATGAAAGAAGTACCAGAGATAGAACATGCTTTGATTGATGACGGGATTATTCTTATTAAGTTATGGTATTCCATTACCAAAGAGAATCAACAAAAAAGATTTAAAGAGCGTATGACAAACCCTCTAAAACACTGGAAATTAAGTCCCGTAGATCAAAAGGCACAAGAGATGTGGGATAAAGTGACATACTATAAAGAAGAGATGTTCTCTCGCTCACATACGAGCTATGCACCATGGATTATCGTTGACAGTAATGATAAGAAAAGAGCCAGATTGGAGTCCATTCGGTATGTACTCTCACGTATAGAGTATGAGGGTAAAGAGGATGCCAATATCAATTTACATCATGACCCTGAAATTGTAGAGCGTTATCATAGAAGTTCACACAATGAGAATTAAACTTCCTTACACTTTAAAGGTCTGAGTGGTTTTACAGTGTGATGCCATAAAACACCCTTCACATTCAGGCTTCAACGCTTTACACTTGTAACGACCAAAAAGCACCATTGCCTGGTGTAGTAAGTGTAGGTCTGTTTTAAATTTTTTACTCAATTCCTCTTCACATTTTATGGCAGTTGTTGCATCACTTAGGCCTAAGCGATGGGCAACTCTGTATACATGTGTATCTACCGCCATGAGATTGGCTCCGGCATACTCTATCATTACAACATTGGCAGTTTTTTGACCTACACCGGCAAGTTTGACCAGTTCATCACGCTCCAGAGGTATTTCATTACCATAATTTTCAACCACGGATTGAGCCATTTTGATGAGGTTTTTTGCTTTGTTGTTAAAAAATGAACAAGTGTTAATGTAAGATTTCACTTGATTGAGGTCTGCATTGGCAAGAGAGAGAGGGTCAGGGTAGGCTTTAAAAAGTGCAGGGGTAATGATGTTGACACGTTTATCGGTACATTGTGCAGAGAGCATGACAGCGATGAGTAGTTCATAAAGATTACGGTATTCCAATTCAGTAACGGAATCAGGATAGTTTTCTAAAAAGATATTTTTGATCTCTTCAATCTCTTTTTTGTTTGCTTTTTTTATTTTCACGGGTTTTTTTACTTTTGCCATCTGTTTATACCTTGCTCTAAATGTAATAAGACTAAAATAGTACCACATTAATGAATGATTTACCCAGGGGGTATATACTTCTTTGGAAATATAAAACATAAGGATTATGAATAATGTTAAAATTAGCAAAAACTTCAGTACTGGCAATTACCGTAATGGCTACTTCTATTGTAGCATCAGACATACTTGTTACGGTGAACGGCAAAAACATTACGAAACAAGATGCCCAGGCATTTGTTACGGCATCTGCACCCAAAGCCATTTTTGCACAACTACAACCCGCAGAACAAAAAATGGTGACGGAAAGACTCATAGAAAAAGAGCTTTTTACTGAACTTGCAGCCAAAGAAGGCATTGACAAAAAACCTGAGTTTAAAAGAAATATGGAGAAGATAAAAGAGGAGCTTCTTGTCAATATGTGGATGAAGGAACAAATGGACAACGCTATTGTCAGTGATAGTGAAGCCCAAGCTTTTTATAAAAAGAATTCTAAGAAGTTTATGGGGAAGGCGTCCATGCATGCTAGACATATTTTGGTGGCAGATGAAAAAGCGGCACAAGATATTATCGTAACATTGAAAGTACTCAAGGGTGAAGCATTAAAAACAAAATTTATTGAGTTGGCAAAAGAGAAGTCTACAGGACCTTCAGGCCCTAAAGGCGGTGACCTCGGTACATTCTTTAAAGGACAAATGGTACCTGAGTTTTCAAAGGCTGCTTGGAATCTGGAAAAGGGACAAATCACAAAATCACCTGTTAAAACACAGTTTGGTTATCATGTCATCTACCTTGAAACAAAGTCACCGGCTGCATTGATTCCCTATGAGAAGGAGAAAGAGAAGATTATTGCTTCATTAAAGCAACAACAGTTTAGTGCTAAAATAACACAAATTGCAAAAGAACTTAAAAGTAAAGCGAAGATAGTGAATATGGTTACAGAGACCAATACAACAAAACAATAATTTTTTGTGAGTAGAAGAGGAAAATAAATATGAAAAAATTGTGTGTTTTTTTAGGGGTGTCATTGGTAGTATGGCTCACTCCTTTATCTGCAGATGCCTTGAAAAATTCTTTAACAAATATGTTAAACGAAAAAGAGACATCCTCTATGGTTGATTTGGGAAACATCAATTTGAACGGAAAAGAAAATCCTTCATTAAATAAACCGCGGTCAGGCAATACGGTTGTAGGCACAGTGAATAAGCATAGAATACGTAAGAAACAAGCAGACAGTTATCTTAAAGAACGTACACAAGGTAAGGTGAGTAACTATGACAGTTTACCCCTAGAACAACAAAAAAGACTTATTTATGAATTATCGCTTCCACTTCTTATCGCAGATGCTGCAAAAAAAGAGTTGAGTGCTTTGGAAAAACAGGCTGCTTATACACGTACTTGGATGAAAAAAGAGGCGCTTAAAACCACAATTACTGATGAAGAAGCGTTAAAGGCGTATAATAAAATTACAAAACAAGCGCAAGAAAACAATGTTACTACAACACCAATTCCACCTTTTGAGAGTATTAAAGAGAAATTAAAACTTCAAATGATGGAGAAGGAAATTGTCGGTAAGTTGATGAAAGATGTTAAAATAAAAGTTTTATAAAAAACGTAATTAATCAATACTTGGCAAATAGTGGGTAAAATACAGATATCATCATAGAAAAAAAAGGAACATATAGAATGAAAAAAATTCTTCTCATCATAGGATTAACATTAGGTGCAACAACGACATACTTGGCAGCGGCAGCAGCGGGAACAGTAAATGGAATCGAAATTACCGTTGATGAAGCAAACAATGCACTTTTTAAACTCACGCAAGGTAAAATGACTTGGGATAAACTTGAAGCAGATGGTAAATTACAGCTCATTCAAATGATGGCACCGGCTAAATTGGTTGCAGTAGAGTCTAAAAAAGCATTAACTGATAAAGAAAAAGAAGCGGCTCTTGCAAGTTTTTGGATGCAAAAAAAGATGTCTGAAACCGAAGTAACGGATAAAGAGGCACAAGAGGCGTATACAAAAATGGTTGATGCCGCGAAAAAAGCTAAAAGCACACAAAAAATACCGGAGTTTGAAGCAGCAAAAAATAGCATTAAGATGCAACTTGCACAAGAAAAAGTTGTAAGTGCATTGATGAAAAATGCAAAAATTAATGTAAAATAATTCTAAAGTGGGGTTGTTGTTAATGTCTACAAAAGTATTAGATATAGTGGAAAGTGGTGTTGTAACAGGTGACAATCTTCAAAAATTGTTTAAAATCGCTAAAGATGAAGGCTTTGCCATTCCTGCGGTAAATGTTGTGAGTACCTCTTCTATTAATGCCGTACTTGAAGCTGCCAAAAGTGTTAATTCACCCGTTATTGTTCAATTTTCCAACGGTGGTGGTTCCTTCTATGCGGGAAAAGGTTTACCTTCTCAAGAGGCAGCTATTTTAGGGAGTATCTCAGGGGCTCATCATGTGCATACAGTTGCAAAAGCCTATGGTGTTCCTGTTGTGCTTCATACAGACCATGCAGCAAGAAAACTTTTGCCTTGGATAGATGCACTGCTTGATGCAAGTGAAGCACATTTCAGTGTACATGGTGTTCCCCTTTTCTCTTCACATATGATAGACCTCTCTGAAGAACCTATTGAAGAGAATATTGCGACATGCAAAGCATATCTTGAGCGTATGTCAAAAATGGGTATGACACTTGAAATAGAGCTGGGTGTAACCGGTGGTGAAGAAGACGGTGTAGATAATACCGATATTGACAATGCACTGCTTTACACACAACCTGAAGAGGTTGCTTATGCCTATGAAGAGTTGATGAAAGTATCTTCTAATTTTACGATTGCCGCATCATTTGGTAATGTGCATGGCGTATATAAGCCCGGAAACGTAAGCTTAACACCTAAAATACTTGATAATTCTCAAAAGTTTATTGAGCAGAAGTACAGTACGCAGCGTAAACCTGTTGACTTTGTGTTTCACGGAGGTTCAGGTTCTGAACTTTCTGATATTAGAGAAGCTATATCATACGGTGCCATTAAGATGAATATTGATACCGATACACAGTGGGCATTTTGGAACGGTGTAAGAGTCTATGAAGATAAATATACGGCGTATTTACAAGGACAGATCGGTAACCCTGAGGGTGATGATAAGCCAAATAAGAGTAAGTATGACCCACGGAAATGGTTAAGAGCAGGTGAAGAGTCTATGGTATCTAGGCTTCAACAGGCATTTGAAGATCTTAATTGTGTTGGACGTAATTAACACCTCTCCTATAGATAAAATAAGATTTGAAGGTCATACTTTTTATTTAAAAAGAGATGACCTTCTCCATAAAGACTTTTCAGGTAATAAAGCCCGTAAATTTTACTACTTCTTAAATAATGACTTTCCCCATGTTCGTAAAATAATCTCTTATGGTTCACCCCAATCTAATGCGATGTATTCTCTCTCTGTATTAGCCAATATAAGAGGGTGGGAGTTTGACTATTATGTAGACCATGTAGCAAGCTATTTGGAAGAGAATCCTCATGGTAATTATGCAGGTGCTTTAGAGAATGGTATGCGACTTTTTAAGAATCAGCCCCCGCCCTTGCGTTGTAAAGGGAGAAGCGATACATTGTTAATAGAAGAGGGTGGATGCCAAAAGGAAGCTGAGTACGGTATTATGACTTTAGCCAATGAGATAAAAGCGTGGCAAGTAGAGCATACTTTGGAAGTATTGAATATTTTTCTTCCCTCCGGAACAGGAACTACAGCACTTTTTTTACAAAAACATTTACCAAAAGCGAAAGTCTATACCAATACTTGCGTAGGAGATGAAGAGTATTTAAAAAAACAGTTTTTAGCATTAGAGGAGGATGAAAGATATCATCCTGAAATTTTAACCTTAGGGAAAAAACACCATTTTGGTAAACTTTATAGAGAAAATTACAAAATTTGGCTAAAATTACAAGAACAGACGGGAGTGCTCTTTGACCTTTTGTATGATCCTTTAGGGTGGCGAACTTTGCTTGCACATCCTGAGATTTTAACTGAACCTCTACTCTACATACATCAAGGTGGACTATTGGGTAATGAGAGTATGCTCCCTAGATATGAACGAAAATATAAGGATATATTGTGAAGATATTTTACAGTAGTGATGAGACTTTTGAAGTAAATTTTAATGAACTTTTAGGACGTGGTAAGATGGATATAGAGGGTGTGACAGGCATCGTCTCAGGTCTATTGAAAGAGATACAAACTGAGGGTAATAGTGCACTTAAAGCACAGATAGCAAAGTTTGACAGATGGGAGCCAAAAGAGGATAGTGAACTTTTAGTTTCAACAGATGATATGGCTAAGGCATATGAGAACATAGATCCGGTACTTCGTGATGCTTTACATCTTGCTTATGATCGTATTGAGGCTTACCACCAAAAACTTATGCCAAGCACTTGGATGGAGACAGAAGAAAATGGAACTATACTTGGCCAAAAAGTTTCTGCAGTGGATAAAGCGGGGCTCTACATCCCTGGTGGGAAAGCGGCATACCCTAGCTCTCTTCTTATGAATGTTATACCAGCTCAGGTTGCAGGGGTAGAAGAGATAGTGGTGTGTACCCCAGCACCAGATAATGAACTTAATGAACTCTTATTAGCTGCATGTCACTTGTGCAAAGTAGCACAGGTTTACAGAGTTGGAGGAGCATCAGCTATTGGTGCGATGGCATATGGTACTGAGACTATCCCTAAAGTAGATGTGATTACTGGTCCTGGAAATATTTTTGTAGCAACGGCTAAAAAACTAGTGTACGGTGAAGTAAACATAGACATGATTGCCGGTCCTTCTGAGATAGGAATACTCGCAGATGAGAGTGCAAGAGAAGATTATATTGCTATAGATTTACTCTCTCAAGCTGAACATGATGAAATGGCATCATCTATCCTCATTACCACGGATGGAGAACTTGCTATCAAAGTGAGTGACAAGGTAGAGGAGTTTCTTGGAACACTTAGTCGTGAAGAGATTGCTCGAAAATCTATTGAGGAGCGTGGTGCTATCATTGTGACTTCAGATATGAAAGAAGCCATAGAGCTTATGAATGAGATAGCTCCGGAGCATTTGGAAGTGATTACAAAAGACCCTATGGGATTGCTAGATGAGATCAAACATGCAGGCGCCATTTTCTTAGGAGAAAATACACCGGAACCCATAGGTGACTACGTAGCAGGACCAAATCATACTCTTCCTACAGGAGGAACAGCGAAGTTCTATTCGCCTTTGAGTGTGGAGCACTTCTTGAAAAAATCTTCTATCATCTCTATGTCTAAACAGGGGATGGATGAGTTAGGTGAGCAGTGTGCCTTGATAGCCAATACAGAGGGGTTGACGGCACATGAGGAGAGTGTTAGGATTAGGTTGAGATAGTTATTTATAATTATTTTCAATCTACTAAATAAAGAATAATATGCAATATAATTTACTGTCAAATTGATTATTGATATACTTTTATAGTCTGGTAATAAGTACAGTAAAAGTAACCAGCAATTCTAACTCACCCTCTTTCCAAAATAAAAAATCAACGCCAAACCCTCCCAAAAGAGCAATTTATGCTAAGATATAAAGAAAAGGGAGGAGAGAAAAATGTCTATCTTGAAAAGTATA
>JAYEJF010000065.1:0-9361 GCA_034660455.1 Campylobacterota bacterium
AAATGAGACGATTAAAGGCTATAATCGGCTCACTTTATGATACTATTATAGTAACTAACACGGTTCAAGGGTCTATCATGGATAAAAATATAATCAAATGGATATGGCAACACCCTAAGTATCCAACGTTCAACTATGATAAATCTAAGCTCAATCATTTGATTGAAGAGATTCACTATCACCGAGGGATTCTTGATGGTGTATCTAAGCTCTTTAATCAAGAAGATATTCTCCAAATTGAGATTGATACCCTAACCGATGAAGCGATGAGTAGCTCTTTGATTGAGGGGGAGCTTTTTAAAAGAGAGAGTGTTCGCTCATCCTTTAGAAAAAAACTTGATGCCTCCTTTGATGGAAGAGCTGATAAATACTCAACAGATGCAAGCGATAGCTTTGTAGAGATACTCATTGATTGTAGTCTCAATAAAGATAGTATCACCATTGAGAGACTTCACGGATGGCATAACTGTCTATTTGAACATCACTACAGTAGATTAGAAAAAATCAATATCGCTTCATTTAGAGATAAGGATGAGATGGAGGTGGTATCGGGAGCGATTGGACATGAGAAGGTGCATTATTTGGCTCTGCCTGCAGAAAGAATAGAAAAAGAGATAGAAGTATTTTTAGATTTTTGTAACCGCAGTAAAGAGAATATCTATATCAAAAGTGCCATAGCGCATCTCTGGTTTGTAGTGATTCATCCCTATGATGATGGTAACGGTCGGATAGCAAGAGCCATTACAGACTATATTCTCTCTAAAGATACGCTAGTAACCCAATTTAAGCTCTACTCCATATCTACAGCTATTAGCAATGATAGAAAAGGGTATTATGACATTTTGGATAACACAACAAACCTTATAAAAAACCGCTCTTTTGACATCACTCCATGGCTAGAGTGGCATCTAAAAATCTTAAAGAGTGCGATGATGGAAGCACTTAAAAATATTGAGCATCTCATACAAAAGACAAAGTTTTGGGATGCTCACCGAAACAATGCCCTCAATGAGCGACAAATCAAGGTACTCAATAAGATTTTGAACATAGGCACAGAGAACTTTGAGGGTGGTATCAATACCAAAAAGTATATGGCTATCACAAAGACCAGTAAAGCAACAGCCGTAAGAGATATATCAGAGCTTGTCAAACTAGGATGTATCAAACAGATAGAAGGAAGTAGAGGTAGAAATGTACGGTATGAGATGAATGTAGAGAAGCCTACAAAGAGGGATACTCTTAGCAGATAATTACCAAGGTATTGGAGATAACACAACAAGCTGTCTTTGCTGTGATAAAGAGGAGTAGGAAGTGAATTGTGGTTGTTACTTGACCCTATGCTACCAAAGGCTTAAAATAAGTTGGTTCAAATCCAACTTTCTATAATCTCCTTAAGCCTATCATACTCATAAATCTTCCGCTACACCCTTTTTCTTTCCGGTAAGAGAAAAATCGGGTGACTTCACATGCCGTGCAGCGGTTACTCATCTCTATTCGCATCTCATCTACGCCTGCTTTGAGAAGCTGTTGTTTATTGAGATAGGGTAAATCTAACATATATTTCTCACCATGAAGTGTAAAACTCTCAGGTGTGTCGAAAAAATGTTCTGCGACATCTTTGCCGACTTCATAACAGCAAGCACCGATTGAGGGCGCGATGCCTGCTATGATATCTTTGGGGTTGCATCCAAAGACCTTTTGCATTTTTTGAACGGTTTTTAGTGTAATATTTGCCTCTGTTCCTCTCCATCCTGCATGAATGGCGGCAATGACACTTTTTTCTCTGTCGTAAAGAAGTATGGGGACACAGTCAGCTGTGAGTATCGTAAGGACGATACCGGGTAGATTGCTAATCAGTGCATCGCAGGACTCTATGGCATCTTCAATCCTGTTCCATCCACGATTTTTCTTCTCTGTAATGACTTCTATATGGTCACTGTGGGTTTGATTGGCTACGATGTAGTGCAGTGCTTCATCACCCCCCAATAGTGTTGAGAGTTTCTCTCTGTTGGCTACAATGCTTTGAGCCTTTTCACCTGTATGAAGGGCAAGGCTGAAATCATACGGATACTCAGCAGACTTCATCGTAATGGCATGAAGGAGTGAAGGGTGTTTTTTGAAGTGCGCAAAGTGATAAAAATGAGACATGATACTCCACCTAGCTTAATCGCTTTTTGATATAATAGCGAAAAATAGGGGAGAGTGTATGGATTCTTGGTTTGACTTCGATAAGCGTATCTTTAAACATTTTTCTTATCTGCTCATGCTGCAACTTATACCTTTATGTGTCATATCCTCTTTGTTGATCTATGAGATCAACCACCATCTATTTACCAAACAGATGGTCTATTATGTGATTGCAGCTATGGCATTTTTTGTCTCCGTATTCATCCCTTGGCGACGGATTATGTGGTGGTTTGTACCCCTCTATTATCTACTCAACCTTGGACTTCTTGCAGCCGTTGAATTTATAGGAAAAAGCATACTCGGTGCACAAAGATGGATAGAGATTCCCGGAGTAGGCGTCACCATACAACCTTCTGAATTTATGAAAGTATCTGTTATTATGATGCTCGGATATCTGATGGCAAAAAATCCCCCTGACGAAGAGGGCTATGGTATTTGGGGCTTTATTAAGCTCTCTATCGTGATACTGATTCCTTTTTTTCTCATTGCAAAAGAGCCCGATCTTGGTACGGCACTTGTATTGCTCATTACAGGGTATGGCATTTTATTTGTTGTGGGTATCAAGTGGAAAATATGGGTTACGATCTTTGTTGTTTTAGGGCTTTCAGCACCACTACTTTACGGACAGTTGAAACCCTATCAAAAAAAGCGTGTTTCTGACTTTGTAGGCAAACCCAGTTATCATGTAAGACAGGCGTTGATTGCCATTGGGTCAGGGGGACTCGAAGGTAAAAGTAAAGAAGATGCCACACAGACCCAACTCAAGTTCCTTCCTGTCTCCTCAACAGACTTTATCTTTGCCTACTTGGGAGAAAGATTTGGCTTTAAAGGGATGATAACGGTCATAGGACTCTATATTTTGCTCATTTTAAATCTGCTCTATATCTCTGCCAAACATGCCAATGATTATCTCATTAAGGCCTTTGCTTCAGGCTTGGCATTTTTGTTTTTTGTCTATATGGGTGTCAATATCTATATGATCATCGGATTAGCCCCCGTGGTGGGACTTCCCCTGCCCATGTTTAGCCATGGAGGGACCTCATTTATTATATTTGCAGTAATTTTTGGAATCTTACAAAATTTAATTGTATTTAAAGACTATAGTCGCTATAATTCTGACTCGAAAATCACGATGCAAAGCAGAGATTTTCAATACCCAAGGGTCGGTAGCTCAGTTGGTTAGAGCACTCGGCTCATAACCGAGTGGTCGGGAGTTCGAGTCTCCCCCGACCCACCATTTATACACTCCTCAAACACGATGTTTCCTAATAAAATTACTATCCACTATTCTATCATAAAAATCATTTTAGTAACCTATTAGCAACCTTGGTAACTTTTTTTTAATTTGAGAATTATTTAGAAAAAATTTTTGTCCCGTCCAAGCGTCCAAATGGAAAACCCCAATAAAAAGTAACAAATTTTTACCTCACAAAGCATAGCTACCCCGTCAAACCTCGTGGACGGTAGGATGAATGAATAATGAAGAGTGAATAATCACTCCCTAAAATAAAATCCAGTCACATTCCCACACCTCGGAGGGAGTCCGTCCACCCAAGTGTTAATGAGGACGGATGTGATTGTAAAAGAAACGGAACTCTTTAAGTCCCTTGTGTAAACTTTCTGTAGTCGGAAAGACGATCTCTTTCAAGCCTTGTTTCATTATCCCAAAAAATCTCTCTATTCGCCCATTTTCTCACGGACTGGCTATCTTTGTTCTTTTATGTTTGATACCTAGTATCCAAAGTACAAGTCTCATAAGCTTAGAAGTAAAAACCATCTCATTATCTGTTCTGATAGACTGAGGTTTACCATAGAGTTCAATAGCGTCCACCAGAGTACGGATGATGTTGATAGTTGATTTGGTCAGTAAATGTTTTAGACTTATTAAAGCTCTACTTCCTGAGTCAATAATTCCTAAAATTTATTTCCTCTTAATCGTAGTCAAATCCAAAGACCGCTGTACATTTTTAGGTAAGGTTTTTGGTATGTTATGTTTAATCTCTCTTCTTTGCTTCACTACTTCATATCCATTCTCTTTGATTACACTATAGACATAAGACTTAGAGACAGAAACATTCTTATCAGCGTAAGATTTATTGAACTGCACTGCTACTTTTCTACAACCGTAGTTTGGTAGTAGGGCTTTGAGATAGATGACCTTATCTTTGACCCATTCAGGTTTTTTATAGGGGGATAATAATACTTTCTTCTTCTTTGAGAGATGATTTTTTATAAAAACTATCTCTTTTAAAGTAGCTGATGAGATGGAAATATAGGTGCGTGAGAATAAAAATGAGAGAGTGCATAAAGTGTCTAGAAGAGTATGAGTTTTAGAACAGCATTTTAGCAGTGTGGTACTACAAAAAAGTTATAATTCTCTGTACCCTTTTAGGTAACGGGGGTAGTGTTCTTCTTTTCTTTTGAGTGGGTGGGCTTGCAGATATGATGCTTCAAGCATAGGCAGGGTTATCTCAGTTGAAAGGGTACGTTATGGAAACTTTGTTTTCAGTACTGTTTTTGATACTTGGAAGTATGAGAGTTACGATCATGTGGCTTGATTATAAAGAGTGTAAGAAGCGTAAGGACACAGACAAAGACTAATTTGTCTCACAAGATGATAGGAATTCGCAGTTCCTATCATTTCTGTGTACCCTTTCCAAAATTGTACAACAATACTATTAAACTAAAATAAAACACAAATCAACAACAAATCTAAAAAAGGAGAAGAGATGTTGCGATATATCTTTATGGTATTCATCTTCTCTTTCTTTAGCTTTGCAAATATCTCAACCTCTTTCAACAAACACGCAAACATTTTAGGAAACTTCTCCTTCACCGTCACAGACTTTGATCTGCAAGTAGGGGGATTGCCTGTACAAGTTAATCGTACCTACTCTACACTTCAAAGAACTTCAAAGTTAGACTTTGGATATGCATGGAGTGTTGATTATCAGAATGTGAAGATAGAAGAGAGTATGCATCCGGGGGAAAGGGTGGAAAGTCACACCTGATGTACTGATAGGATCATGTTTTAAAACAGATAATCAGCATATCGTGAACGTATCACTGCCTGATGGAACCACTGAAAGCTTTGAGTTTAAATTTGCTCATGAGTGTTGGCATTACTTTGTAGGGTCATTCTATGAGGCACCAATACTTAAACCACTGAATGGTACTGAGGCTAAGTTAGAAGTAATGACGGCATCTTCTGATGCCGTCATGATGAATAATAGTGGTGAACTGTTTAACGGACGAACACTGGCACTTTATAATCCAGAAGGATACCGTCTAATAATGCCTAACGGTATGGTGTATGAGCTAGACCAAGACTTTGGTATTACAAAAATAACAGACTTAAGAGGAGATACCCTCACCTATAACAGTAACGGTATCGTAAGTTCAAGAGTAGGCGAATCGCTTACCTTCGAACGTGACACACAAGGACGTATCACTAAGATTACAGATCTCTCTGGTAAGTCTATGAGCTACCACTATAACCAAAACGATGACCTAGAGTACGTCATAGACCAACTGGGACAAAAGACAGAGTACCGTTATCAAGCAGGACACTTGTTAGAAGAGTATTACGATCCAAGTGGACTCAGACTCACTAAAAACATTTATGATGCAAGCGGAAGACTCATCCAAACCATAGACCCTGATGGAAACATTGTAGAGTTTGGTCATGATATAGATGGAAAAGAAGAGGTTATTAAAGATAAATTAGGACGTATCTCTGTCTTTACCTATGATGAGGAAGGAAATGTACTAAGCCAAACCAATCCACTAGGTGAAACCATCATAAGAACCTATGATGAAAATGGTAATGAACTCACCGTAACCGATGCACTGGGTCATACGATCACAAATGAGTATGACAGTAATGATAACCTTTTAGGTACTACAGATGCTCTAGGAAACACAGAGACTACGACCTATAACACGCAAAATGCACCTACAAGTATCTCTGATAAAAATGGTAATACCATGGATATCGTTTACAATGCCTACAATAACCCAAGTAGCTTTACGACTGCTAGTGGTGCAACCAACAACCTATACCTATGACAAGTATGGTAATAAACGTACAGCAACCAATGAATATGGAGAGACAAGCACATACTTCTATGATGAAGAGTGGATTCCTTATATCGGAGGTGTCTCTTCCAAAGGTAATCTCATCCAAGAGAGTCAAGCAAACGGTACAACCATCGATCATATCTATGATGAGAGTTCTAACTTACTCACAACCACCACGACTACTGCTGAAGGTGTGGTGACCACTTCAAGTAATACCTATGATGCCTTTAACCGTTTGGTTACAAGTACGGATGAGTTAGGAAACACAACTACCCACACCTATGATGCAAGAGGAAATAAAACAAGTACCACTGACGAACAAAACAGAACGACCACTTACACCTACAACAACCACAACAAAATCACCAATACCCTCTACCCTGACAACACCACAGAGTCAAAAACCTACGATGCGATGGATAACCTTCTTTCCCAGACCAATGCAGAAGGTGAGACGACAAGCTATGAGTACGACGGGGCAGATAGACTCATTAAAACTATATACCCAGACAATACAAGTACAACAAACACTTATGACAGTGCAGGAAGAACCTTAACAAGTACAGATCAAAATGGTAATACCACCACTTATGAGTATGACGAAGTAGGGAACCGTATCAGTACCACAGATGCATTAAACAATAAAACAACCTTTACCTACGATGCACAGGGTAATATGCTTACCATGACAGATGCCCTTAACCAAACCACGACGTATGCGTACAACGCTCTAAACCAAAGCGTAAAAACAATCTATGCAGATGGTACAAGTGTAGAAGAGTCTAAAAATATCTCTGGACTACCAATTGCTAAAACAGATGAACTGGGACAAAGTACCTCTTATGGGTATGATACAAGCAGAACTATACCACTACTAAACCAAGTCACATTAGCCAATAGTGCTATCACAAACTACACCTATGACAGTGAAGGTAAAAAGCTAAGCCAAATAGATGCCCTAAACCACAGCACTACATGGAGCTACACAAACAAAGGACAACTAGACTCTGAAACCTTACCGCAAGGTGAAACAAAAACATTCACTTATGACAATTATGGTAAACAAACACAGATCAATGACTATGCCAATAAAACACAACAATTCATCTATGACAGTTATGACAGACTGGTACGTATAGAGTATGTAAATGGTAGTACAGTTACGACCCACCACTTCAAACAATGCTCACACCGTAAAAAATCAACTTTTAGAAAAAATATTTGAACCGCCTATTTTATTCGGGTGCTACTTTAGGTGCTACTTATTTTTTTATTTATGTTCGCTAAAACATGATTTTATTACCCTAATATCTCTCATTGTCACAGCCCCTAATGTAATGTATAACCGTATTTCTTTTAATGTAAGTCTCATGATTCACCCCTTTCTTTGTATCTAATAGCCTGTACTCTTGGGGAAGTGGTAGAAGGTAACTAACCCTTATTTTTCAACAGGAAGTTTAGAGCAACTTTTTTTGCAAATGCTTTTTAACTATATGTTTGTAAATCAAGATGACCATAGTAGAAACTTCTCTTTTATGTGTGATGAAAGTTTCAAATGGAAAGCCATGCCAGCCTATGATATCACTTTTTCAAAAGGAGAGAAGCAAACAAGAGAACATCAACTATCACCGTATGGGAAAGTTTTGTCTGATATTGGTTTAGAAGATGTGGTAACTTTGGATACAGAGTTTGATATTTCTTTGAAAGTGGTAGCGGAAGCTTTAGAAAAAATGCAAGCACTAAGAGCAAAAGAGCTACCTGAACTTTTAGAGCAGTATGGTGTTTCCAAAAAGAAACAAAAGCAAGTTTTAGAAGAGCTAAATAAGAGAAACCTGCAAAGATCATGCGGAACTTTGGAAGGTTACAGGAACTTGAAACATTACTAAAACCAACAGTCGCAGAGACAATAGCATCTTTTGAGAATGATGCTAAGAAGAGGGTGAGGTAAAAAATGGGCGCCTGAAAACCCTTGCAAATTAAGATTAAAGTTCCTTATAAGGGAATAAATATTATACTCACTTTATGAATGTTATCAGTAAAAGAACACTTGTCAGGTTTTATGAAGAACATGCACAAGCTAAAACAGCTTTAGAAGTATGGCATTCGGACACAAGAAAAGCAGTATGGAAAACACCTGATGACATCAAAAAAGTGTATGCCTCAGCTTCTTTTTTGAAAGATAACAGAGTTGTTTTTAACATCAAAGGCAATGACTATAGACTTATAGTTCACATCGACTACTTACGAAAACTAGTCAGAGTGAAATTCATAGGTACACATGCCCAATATGACAAGATAACAGTAGAGGAGATATAGATGCGTATAAAACCTATACATAATGAAAAAGATTATGACAATGCTTTGAGTAGAATAGATGTACTAATGGCGTTAAATCCTGTCCTTGGTACAGTAGAAAGTGACGAGCTTGAAGTGTTGGCTCTTCTTGTAGAGAAATACGAAGAAAAAGCATGGTCTATTCACGAGCCAGACCCCATAGAAGCCATCAAGGTTCGTATGGAGCAAATGCACCTAAAACAGAAAGACCTTGTACCCTACATAGGAAACAAAAGTAAGGTCTCAGAAGTACTTAACCGTAAAATTGGGCTTTCTTTGAGTATGATTTATAATCTATCTCAAGGATTACATTTACCTTTAGAGGTCTTGATTCAGCCTAGTGACATGTCATTCTCTTCTAAAGGAGACCTCTAATAATAGGTAATGCTCACAATGGGCTTTGCAAATGTGAGATATTGGGTTTGCAAAGCCCCCCCAGTGGGCAGTTACAGCTTTTCCCTATGCATTGTTACTCTTTTTTGTAGAGGTATTATATTTAGAGCAGTATTTTCTCCTCTGTTATGAACTACGCTATTTACTTCAATAAAAAATATAAACGTTCAGGACATCTCTGGCAAGGACGCTTTAAATCTTGGTATATGACAGATGAAGCGTATCTCTATACCCTTATGTGTTATATAGAACAAAATCCATTGAAAGCAAAGATGGTACAAGATATTGCAGAGTATCCATACAGTTCGTATCATTACTTTTTAGACTACAAAAATATACCCGAATGTCTACAAAATGCATGGGTAAC
>JAYEJF010000066.1:0-9082 GCA_034660455.1 Campylobacterota bacterium
ATCAGAAATTGGAGCCTTACAATCTCCCAACTCAACATTCATTTCAAGGAGAGATTGAAGGATGCTTTAAATTTGGTATAATCTTACAGGTTTAGAGGTGTTGACACAGAATTTATTACACTCCCCTGTTTTAGCCTTTTGCCACTCTTCGTTAGTTTGCATTTCATTCCAAGATTTTTCATTGTTCATAGGCTCTAGGGGCTTTAATTTTTCGGCACGTTCATAATATCTAATGAGCTGTCTAGTCGTAGTGTCTTTACCCCAGCGAATTTTAGCCTTATTATCTTCTAAAGCATTTTGCTTTTCTATGATATCCGGAATAAATAAAATACGCTCCTCACCATTGGTCTGAAATGTTAAATCTTTATACACACCGTCTTTAAACCATACCACATATCTTTCCAGTTCAATATATTTTGGTTTATTGTACCAAACCTTATAACCACATAGAATTTTCCCCTGATTCAATTTGATATATTCGTTTACATTGAAGTCACTATGCGCATGCCTAGACCAAGGTTCTGGTTCAGTCTGTATGAAGATCGCTTCAAAATCACTTATACTTTTAGACAATTTGATGATGTCATCGTTGATTCGTAGAGGAGCTTTTAATTTGTCTATGTTAAAAAATTTTTCTAGTCCTTGTGCTATCTCTCTTTTGGTCAGCTCTTTTGCTTCTCTATTTTTGATATTGTTTTGAATCTTTTTTTCCGATTTTTTTCTTTTATCTCTTTTACTTCCCACTCATATATCCTTAACATGTTTTTAGATTTCTGATCATAATAAATATTCAGATAGTTTTAACATGAATGTATGTGCAAGATTTGTTCATTAATCCTGTTTAACGTAGAAGAGCATATTTTATAACTGTAGTCCAAAAAACTTGGTATCTATAAATATATCTGATATAATATCTATATAGATATACAAAAGGATATAAAATGGCAGTAGTAAAAAAACTTATCTCATTTGATTCTGTGATGGCAGAAGAACTCGAAAATCTTTCTAAAACACTTGATATTACTCAAAAAGAACTCATAGAGAGAGCCTTGGACTTCTACTTTGACCATACAGACAGCATAACCGCACAGAAGCTCTCAGATGACGTAGCATCGGGGAAAGTAAAAGTACATGACGCAGACGATGTGTTTACAGAACTTGGGCTTGAGTAGTGTATAGCCTAAAACTAACAGATGAAGCGATACTTAACTTAAAAAAGTTTAACCATGCAGAACAACAACTTATAGCTAAAAAATTACGCTATTTGGAAGAGAATTTCGAAATACTAATAACAACTAAAAAAGTCACAGAGTTAAAAGGTACAGACTACAAGCACTATAGATTTGTGATAGCTAGGCGAATACGTGCTATATTTGAAATAAATAATGGCACACTCATACTCTTGGTACTTAAAATTGGAAGAAGAAAAGATATATATGATTAAAACAGTAAACTTTTTATCAATTTCAAATTTAGTTACACTGCCTCTTTTTTCCTCTATTATAGTGTATTAAAATGTGGGAGTATAAAATATGTCATATTCTCATACTTTTTTAGATTTGAGTATGCATTCCCACCGAGGACGGATGGGAACGAGAAAGCTTATTGCTACTGCTTTTATTCTCATCATATTCAAATATCATGCTTAAATTATACCATAATTATATGATTTATTATTTTTTACTTGATCCCAAATCAATCCCTACCCTTTCACAAATCAAAAGACAAATTAGCAAATGCACCTTCTGCGCTTAGTGCACTCTTATAGCGGGTAGCAAGTACCCTTACCTTTTTGCTATGCATATCGCATATGGCAATACGGAAGCTCACCCCCATTTGTGGCTCGACGATGCAGATAATCTTTCCTTCATATTCTCTTGTGGCGTGGATGATACCCTGTAGTTTTGGGAAAAAGTATTTGGGGTAACTTAGCGGTGTGATCTCAACAATCTTTATCTGTTCGTTTTTTTCAAGGGTTTCAAGTATCAGCTGTGCATCTTCCATACTCTCAAACTGTACACACCAATCATCAAAAACTTTATTGAAATGTTTTAAATCTTCATCTAAAAAACCTCCGACAAGTGATTGTAAAGCAAAAATTCCCATGTAGAATATCCTTTGTTTTATAGTCCTAATATTAGCATACTTCTGGATAAATAAATGACTCTCAACCCTCTAACCAATGACCAACCAACACACTCACCACCGTTTCAGTGCGTAAGATCCTCTCTCCCAAACTCACAGCCGTACAACCATGCTGGCACAGTAAATCCACCTCATAATCTATCCACCCGCCTTCTGCTCCGATGCATAACACCTTTGGCATAGTCTCTTTAGGGTTACGCTTGCATCTTGCCTCATCAAGATAGGTTTTCCAAGACTGCCTGGCATACGGATGTGCAATCACCGCATGCTTTCGCTGCCCATCTAGGTTATCATCTTCTAATAAAGCAGGAAATTCGTCTTCAACAAAGGGCTTAAAACGTTTTTTTAACTCAACCTCTAGTGGCACAGTGTCTATGGCTTGTTGTAAGCCTTCAAACACAAACTCATCTATACGCTCCAATAGCGGGCTTTGCCAATAACTCTTTTGTGTACGGTAACTATTGACAATAATCAGTTTATTGACACCAAGCGATGTCATATCCATGATTAGCCTACGTAGTACTTTTGGACGTGGCAAAGCAAGCACAACGGTTAAGTTCAGTTTAGCTGGTGGTTTTTTGTCTAATATGACGTCTCTTAGAAGTACCTCATTGTCATTGATGCTGGTAATCGTAGCCTTGCCAATGTACCCACCAATCTCACCTATGGTTAAACGATCTCCTACCTGAGACTTAAGTACCTCTTTTATATGCATCACTTGTTGTGGGTCACTGATGCTTGTAGCATTTTTGGGTAATAAAATAGAGTTCAAATAATAAAAATAAGACTCAGATGATAACAATAACGCATTGCCTATTCCTCTTAAAAACCCCATACATAAGAGGTTGTGATATATGACACTTTAGCAAGCCTATGCTGAAAATACTCCTCTTTATAGTTTATGTTTTCTCGTTTTATCTATAAAATACAAGGGTATTACAGTATAGTCACTTTAAAAAGAGTCGTATAACAAGCCATGAAAAAAACCAATGAACTCCTCACAAAAGATATTAAACAGTTAATCATTCAAATCGCTATCCCCTCTAGTATAGGGATGTTTTTCAACACCATGTATAATGTCGTCGATACCTTTTACATCGGTCAGATATCCACTGAAGCCATCTCTGCACTTACCTATAGTTTTATGGTTTTTTTCATGCTTTTATCGATTAGTTTTGGGCTCTCTTCAGCGATCACATCCTATGTGGGTGGTGCACTTGGGAAACACAAAAGAAACATGGCACACATTTATGTCTCCAATGGCATCAGTCTGTTTATGTTTATCTCCTTGATATTATCGATCCTTAGTTTTTTCATTTTAGAAACACTATTTACCTTAATGGGTGCAGAGGGTCAAGTCTTAGCCTACGCACTTACCTATACCTACATCATACTCTTAGGCATTCCACCTATGCTGCTGGGCATGGGAGCAAATGCCGTACTTATAGCACTTGGAGACACAAAAAGTTATAGAAATATCTTGATCGTCGGATTTGTTTTAAATGTCATTCTCAATCCATTGTTTATCTATGGTTTTTACTTTGTACCTGCGTTTGGACTCAGTGGTGTTGCCATTGCAACTGTCCTCATCCAATACATCACACTGCTCTATATGCTTTATAAACTCTATAAGACAAAACTCTTTGATGTATCTTTATTTTTCAGGTCTCTACCCAACCTAAAAGCTTACAAACATTTAACCACACAGGCGATCCCCAGTAGTCTCAATATGTTTTTAATGTCTTTTGGGAGTATGATTGCTATCTACTTTGTCTCAGCCTATGGGTTTAAAGCAGTGGCTGCCTTTGGTGTTGGGTACAGGGTTGAACAGATCATTTTACTTCCAATGCTAGGATTAAATACAGCCGTTTTATCGATAGTATCGAACAATTTTGGTGCTAAAAACTTTCATAGAATAGATGAAGTCATCAATAAATCTTTAAAATATGGATATATCATGAGTGCCATAGGTGTCGTGCTTATTGCACTCTTTGGCAAGAGTATAATCATGCTGTTTGATACAGATACACAGGTTGTAGATATTGCGTATATCTATATTATATTTGAAAGCTTTATCTTTTTCTCATTCATAACATTGTTTATATCGGTCTCTACACTCCAAGGTATTAAACAACCTTTTATGATACCCTATATCGGTTTTTACAGACAGATAATGATGCCTCTTATTTTATTTCATCTTGTGGTCAATATCTTTCATTTACCCATAGTATATTTATGGGTGAGTATGTTTATGATTATCACGAGTGCAGCTATTTTTGCGAAAATATATACAAAAAAACAGTTAGAACAAGCAAGGGTGAAAAGTTAAATTGAATTATGAAGATGATTCAAGCTATAATTCCATAATTTTACACCGTATTAAGGAAACACTATGATAAACCCACTAAGAGGTATGAAAGACTTGACTTTTGATGAAAGCCAACGTTTTATACATATTGTTCACACTGCTACACAAATTGCCAAAAAGTATGGCTATGGCTACATAGAAACACCCATACTTGAAGAGACGGCACTCTTTAAACGTTCTGTTGGTGACAGTTCTGATATTGTCAGCAAAGAGATGTACCAGTTTGAAGACAAAGGAGGCAATGATGTCTGTATGCGACCCGAAGGCACGGCAGGCGTTGTGCGTGCATTTGTCTCTGCCAAACTAGACCGTCAACCTGTCAAACAGAAGTTTTACTACTATGGCCCGATGTTCCGTTATGAAAGACCGCAAAAAGGTCGATTAAGAGAGTTTCATCAGTTTGGATGTGAGAGTTTTGGGGAAGCTTCTGTGTATGAAGACTTTACCATGATTACGATGATAAGCCAAATATTCTCAGCACTTGGCATAGGGTTTGATCTTCAGATCAATTCACTTGGCTGCAGCACCTGTATGCCTCCATACAAACAAAACCTTGTTGGGTTTCTTACTGAAATCAAAGAAGAACTGTGTGAAGATTGTAACAGACGTATAGAGACAAACCCAATCCGTGTGCTTGACTGTAAAAACAAAACCTGTCAGTCACTTCTTACCAATGCACCAAAGCTCATCAGCAATCTTTGTGAAACATGTGACACAGATTTTACTAAACTTACTGCCCTGCTTGATGAAGCAGGTATACCCTACGAAGTAGATACCAACCTTGTACGTGGACTTGACTACTACAATAAAACAGCTTTTGAATTTGTCTCTAATGACATCGGCTCACAATCAGCCATTGCGGGAGGTGGACGTTATGACAAACTCGTAGAATTCCTGGATGGTAAACCTACCCCTGCGGTTGGTTTTGCCATAGGTATTGAACGTATTATGGAACTGGTACAAATGCCTGAAACCACCCGTGAAGGCATCTATATGGGCGCCATGATCGAGGAGGCAGTAGAAGCCCTCTTCCCTCTTGCTACCGCAAAACGAAAAGAGACAAAAGTAACCCTCGAATATGCGTCAAAAGGTTTCAAAAGCCATATGAAAGGTGCAGACAAAGTAAATAGCCGCTATGTCGTACTCATAGGAGAAGATGAGTTGAACAATGGTACGGTTTGGGTGAAAGATTTAGAGACTAAAGAGGAAAAGACTCTTTCCCGTGAAGTCTATCAAACGCTTACCTACTAAGATGTTTAACGATTAAAAGTTATACATCACCCCCGCCAATACGGCATCACCATGTGGTCCTTCTATCAAAGAGTGCTCATACTCAACTAGCACCTTATACGCTTCATTGAGCGTATATTCAATCCCTGCACCAAAGACAAAATCATCCTTTATTTCATCAATATCCAGTGCTTCAATCGTCTCCCACTCAAACTCATATCCGGCTTTAGCAAAAATACCTACCTTATGGGTTGCCTCATACGTATATACGATATCAAGAGCCGATGTATAATATTCCGACTTTGCTTTTTTCATCACATGATTGTGTTCAATCTCATACACATTATTGCGTCCGTACGTAAAATCATACTCTATAGCAAATCCATTCCCAAGTCTATATCCCACATCAATTCCAAAGCCGTAACCAAGATCATTATCTCCATCAAGAAGTGTACCATGATGATGACCTTCATCACCCAACAACATCATACCTGCAACGATAATATAATATTTTGTCTCTTCATGATGCGCATGTGCGTGAGGTTCACTCATCTCTACGGGAGTAATATCCCCACCCGCAAAAAGTTGTGTGCTTAGATATGTTGCAAGGGCAACAGAGTGTAGTGTTTTTTTCATTTAAATTCCTTCAATCTAACATAGTAAAATATCTTTACTTAAAAAAACAATTTATTTGTTTTAAAGCATAAGAATTGAAGTGATTTATAGAACAATCCCTTATAAAAAGTATCACATAATCAAATAAATATATCATCCATATCAATTTATCTAAGCCATGTAAGCAAATCTCTACTCAATGCTTTTATCGCACTATTGGTTGCAGCCACATACCCTTGTGCATCGGTACTTACTGTCGCTTCACGGTAGGAAAATCTCTTACTTTTCACCAATTTTCCTGTATCTGCATTGATCAGTGCAAACTGTATGGAGATCACTGCATGGGATTGAGAATCTCTTACACTGTGTTCAAAGGCAAAAATATTGCTTTCTAGCCGATAGTCTTCTTTCAAAGTTGTAGTATCTGAAAGTACGACTCTAAAAAGTTTTGCAACGTCAAGTACTTCTATAAAGGTTCCTTGTAACAATCTGCTCATGTCATTAGACCATTCAGAATTTTGATACGTGCCTCGGTCACTGTTACTGTAGGAGAAGTTCATCTTTTGGGACATTTGTTCCCGTAAACTCTGCGGATAGGTCACTTTTAAACTTTTACTCCTGTAACTACTGCCCTGTATCGCTCCTACGGTAGGGACATTTAAACTGTATACTTTCAGTGCCGGTGCTTTTGAACAACCTAAAAAAACAATCATCACTATAACGAATAGAAACCTTATCTTCATTCTCCCGGTCCTTTTCTTGATTCTCTGGATTTGAATAACAAACTACTCGGGTTGTCTCCAAGGTCCCGAGACATTGTATTAAGCTGAGTAGAGAGGATATGTACATCAACCAAAATTGGCTCAAGTATCTTTTTAAGACTGTAATCCCCTCTATCTAAACTCTTTTCAAATTTAAGGGTCGCGCGGTTAAAGTTTGTACTTGTTTGCATCAGATTCTCAATAGTAGGCACAGAGACCGCCTTGATCTGAGAAAAATCTTTTTGCATCTGCTTAAAATTTTCAGTCGCTTCTGTCAGTCTGCTCTTAAGACTATCAAGCGAAACCCTAAATGCTTTGAGTGTCAAATCAACCTCTTCAAGCGTGAGGGATGCCTTCTCTTCAATACCTATAGCCTTTAGTGTTACCACTTCAGTATGTTCTAAAATCTTTCCCATACTTTCAATATGTGTATCGGAAAGTAATTTTTCCAACTTTTCACTCAATCCGCCAAGATTATTTGCAAGTTTAGATAAGGAGGAGGGTTTTGAGGCTATTAGAGGTGTATAGGTATCCGTAGGCAACAAAGTTTGAGCTTCATTCGTACCGCCGTCTATTTCTATCGAGAGAAGCCCTGTCACACCTAACATCTGAGTGGATGCGATCATATCTTCTTTAATAGGAATACTTTTTTTGATCTCTAAAAGTATTTCAATCACTTCAATATTTGAAGGATTGATACGTATATCGGAGACCCGTCCTATCGTTACACCGTGCAGTTGGACATTGGAATCTTTAGAGAGTCCGGCAACAGACTCTTTCATCTCCACCCTATAGAGACTGTACTCTTCTTGCAAATCATATTTTGCAAGCCAAAATCCAAACCATGATAATCCCACTGAAAAAAGTAATACAAACAGACCGACGATTGTATAATTGACCCTACTGTACATCTTGAACCTTATGCATTTGTATCTTATCTCTAAAGCGTTCTTTTGTGTACTCATTTTTGAAAAATGCTTCCACAAAAGGATGTTGTGATTGTAACACATTTTCCAATGACCCTTCTGCTACCACATGTTTATCTGCTAAAACTGCCATCCTGTCAACAATAGAAAAAATACTCTCCAAATCATGTGTGATCATTACTACAGTAATACCCAAAAGATCACGTAATTCGACGATAAGTGCATCAAAATTCCTTGCACCGATAGGATCAAGACCTGAGGTTGGCTCATCTAAAAAAAGTAGTTTAGGCTCCATTGCCAAAGCACGTGCCAAAGCTGCACGCTTGACCATGCCACCACTCAACTCAGAAGGATAGAGTGCACCTACATGAGGCTCAAGTCCCACAAGTGCTAGTTTAGAACTGACCAGTTTGTCTCTCATTGCTTTAGAAATATGCGTAAACTCTTTGAGTTGTATTTCTATATTTTCTGCAATGGTCAACGAGGAATACAGCGCACCAAATTGAAATAAAACTCCCCAGTCACTCCTTAAGGTCTGTGCATCATTGAAACTAATACCTTGTAAAGATCTGTCCAATACACGCATCTCACCTGCACTAGGTTCCAACAGCATAATCATCTCTTTCATCAATACTGATTTACCAGAACCACTCTCTCCCAAAATACCATAGATCTCATTTTCATCAATGTGAAGAGTGACACCATTATGAATCGTTCGTTCTCCAAACCGCGTCACAATACCCTCTGCCTTAATCACTGTATTCATATATCCAGCCCGGTAAAAATAATAGAAAAAAGTGCATCACATGCAATCACCAAAAATATGGCATTGACTACAGATGCGGTGGTATGATGCCCTATACTCTCCGTATTATTGGAGACTTGTAAACCTCTAAAACAGCCAACAGACGCAATGATAAATGCAAATACAGGCCCTTTAATCATACCTAATACATAATGTTTCACTTCTAATACTTCATAGAGTCTATTGCTAAACTGAACCATTGAAATATTTAACTCCATCGCAGCAGCAACCA
>JAYEJF010000067.1:0-8587 GCA_034660455.1 Campylobacterota bacterium
ACTGAAAATGAGGGTGGGCCTTTGAACCATGGTGGATATATTCATACTGAACCACACCATCTTTTCCTAAAAACTCCTGCACCAGTTCCCTTTCATGGAACTGTTGCAAGCTTCGATAGACTGTTACTAAATTTACCGAAGTCACTTCTTGACATTGTGCATGTAAAGTGTTGACATCTAGAGGTCCATGACTACTTTTAAGGATATGCAGCAAAACACCTTTGGCCTTGGTATTTTTGATACCTTTTTCTCTGAGTTCTTCTTTTATTTCATCGTGATTCATGTCAACCATTATAAACCCTATTACTTAAAACCAAGTTGTAGATTTTCCTCAACAGTGTTGTACCCCTCAAACATCATTATTTAAGAAACTATAAATGCAATCATATTGCGTTTATAATTCGTTCTTCTATCGTTTATCTTCACCATAGGCAAAAGTAATGTGTGATGCCCTTTCTACGATCTCAAGTTCTAACTGCTGTGCAACATGTACGACATCGATATCATTCGTAACCAATTTGATGCGTGAGAGATTGAGATTGTTAAATATAAAACCAATACTCCGATGCTCTCGTCTATCCGTTTTTAGCAGAGGTTTCACTTTTGTTTTTACCATCTCATCTTCATTTTCTTGAAGTTTACGGGCATGTATCTCTTGTAACAAACCGTCAATATTTCTTACATCAGCACTATAGTAGAGAATAACCCCGCCTTCTTTGCGTAACATCTTTAACGCGATATCTATCTGATGGTTACAAAAACAGATCGTATCATCTGAGGCATCACACAGATGTGATTCTGAGTAGAGATAGACAATAGGTGCCTCTAACTCAAAAAAGTTTCTACTCATCATCACCAAATACTCATGACGCCCATCTTTATAGACTTTGGCCTGAAAAATGCCATATTTTGTAAAAATATTCCTGATTTTGGAATGTCTTATTAGGTTATTCCCATAAAAGAAATGGGCTAGTTCACGCATGATACTCACTCTTATACCTCCTGTGTAACACTACGATTTAAAGAGAAAACTCTCATATTTTTGCTATATAGAAGTATATCAACTTGTAGCATAAACGCAAATTAATTGCATTTGTGATACAATCCTGAAAAATTTATAGATAGGGAAAATATCTATTTATAATCTAACATCTATCAAAGGAAAATCATGATCCATTCATATATCATTACGGGGTTTCTAGGCGTTGGGAAAAGCAGTATGCTCACCAATACAATCAAAAATCATTTTGCAGATAAGAACATTGCACTTATTGTCAACGAGTTTGGAGAGATCGGGGTCGATCAAAATATTTTAAAAAATGTCCATAGTGACGTCATTGAGATCTCTGAGGGGTGTATCTGTTGTACGATGGCACAAGAGTTTGAAGGCGGTGTCATTGAAATCATTGGCAAATATAACCCTGATATCATCTTTGTGGAGACATCCGGAGCAGCAGAACCTTTTCCTGTTTTCCTCTCTTTACAAAACCTTGGTCTATCCGTCGAAGGCGTCATCTGTGTGGTTGATGCCAAAAACTACCCCTCTTATATGGATAATCCAACAGCCAAATACCAGGTAGGCGGAGCGAACATCATTGTGATGAACAAAACAGATCTAGTCAATGATGAAGAACTTGGAGAAGCGAAAAAAGATATCATTTCCCTCAAAGAGAAACACGATATCAAAAATACCATGACAGGTAAAAAAGTATTTAACAACTATTTTATACATGAAGCCCAGCAAGGTATTGTGGGTAAAGAGGTTTTTGAGGGTACCTATCAGATTGATGAGATTATCGGTCTTTCCAAGGATTATCAAAACCATGATCACACACATGACCTCATCGATAGAAGGGTAGGCCATATCTACAAAGATATTATGTTTAACGACCTCGATGCACTCCTCAATAGTCTCCCAAAAAATATCTACCGTGTCAAAGGGATGGTGAAAACAGTCGATGTTCCTACGCCACTCATCGTAAACTACTCCTTTGGAAATGTCTCCTTTGAAGAGTTAGCTGACTATGAAGAGACCTCTATGTTGATCTTCATAGGAGATACTATTGATGAAGATATGCATAGACTTGCACATCACTTTGACTTTTTAACACTGCTTGAGCACAACCATACAGATGACCATGATCACGAGCATGACCATACACATCATCACGATCATGATCACACGCATAAAGATTATACACATGGTTAACAAAGCAGAACAAGTGTTGACATCAGAAGAATTGAACTATTTTAAAAAGATTCTTGAAGACAGAAAAACACAAATTCTAAAAAATATCAGTGGTGTTTACGATGAGCTGAATCAATTAGGGACATGTGAACTCAATGATGAAGGTGATCATGTCGCTGCAACAAACCATTCAAGAGTAGATGACATTATAATCCGTCAGCAACAACAAGAGTTATATCAAATCAACACAGCATTAAGTAAAATAGAGTCAGGCACTTATGGTTCATGTGAGATGTGTGGTGTTGACATAGGTACGGAAAGACTTAAGGTAAAACCTCACGCTGTTTATTGTATTGACTGTAGAGAGATTGTAGAAAGAACTGAGAAAAAAGCGTGTTAAATAAAATTCTTTTAGGTGGACTTTTAAGCATCACTAGCCTCTTATATGCCAATGTAAATGTTGTAGTAAGTATCTTGCCTCAACAGACTTTTGTTGAGAAGATTGGTGGAGATAAAGTCAATGTGACAACCATGGTAAAACCGGGAAGTGATCCACACTCCTATGAGCCAAAACCATCTCAAATGCTTGCACTCTCCAAAGCAGAGGTTTACTTTCCTGTAAAAATCGAATTTGAAAATGCCTGGCTTCCTAAATTTAAAGCGCAAAATGCACAAATGAAATTTGTAGAGATGACAGCGGGTGTCAAATTTTTACAAATGCCGGCACATGCTACAGATGCACTTAAAGAGAGTGGACTCCCTTATGAATGGGCTGGTGCTTTTGCGCTCAAAAAAGGGGAATACTGTTGGCGTTTTGCAAAAGTAAATGGAAGGTATGCAGACCCTAAAATGAAATTTCTCATGATAAAAGCAGAGACGCAACATGAAAATATCATCAAAGCCTATGAAGCGGTAGCTAAGTCTCTTTTTAAAACAACACATACTGTAGCCAAGCACAATGATAGCATTGATACAAATAAAAATACGTATGAACTTACCTTTGATGAGACAAAAGATCAAACCATTTTCAAACTCTCTATTAAAGAAGATGCCACTTACATTTTCTTCACTGAACATATGCCATTTGAGTTTGAAGACAAAGAGCACTTTTTAAAAGATTTGGCAAGAAATGACATTGAGCCAATACAGGAAGAGCCTGAGTCAAACGGACACCATCACCACCATCACGGCGGTATTGACCCGCATACATGGACATCACCCTCCAATGTCAAGATCATGGCAAAGAACATCTATGATGCATTGCTAAAGATCGATGCCAAAAACAGTGCTTATTATGAAAAGAACTATGAAAGTTTTTTAAAAGAGATCGCCCAAACCGATGCAAAAATAAAAGAGACCTTTAGTACACTGCCTCAAGGTTCTAAATTTATGGTCTTTCACCCCTCATGGGGATATTTTGCCAATGCCTATGGACTGGTGCAACTCACCATTGAAGTGGAAGGAAAAGAGCCAAAACCTAAAACCTTACGTAAAATCATTGACATGGCACGAAAAGAGAATATAAAAGCGGTATTTACCCAGCAAGAGTTCTCAGATAAAAGTGCCAAAGCACTTGCACGTGAACTGGGTATCAAGGTCATCAAAGAGACACCTCTGGCAAAAGAGTGGTCGAAAAATTTACTGAAAATGGCAGATGCAATTGCAAACACAAACGAATAGCGTCATAGAGGCTTCCAACCTTAGCTTTTCATATGATAAACAAAAGGTTTTAGAAGAGATTTCTTTTAGCCTGAGAGAAAAAGAGTTCCTCGCCATCATTGGACCCAACGGTGGGGGGAAATCTACGCTTTTAAAACTTATTTTAGGCATTAATCCTTTACAAACAGGGCATATAGAAATATTTGGTGATAAGCATATCAACCAGACACAACATGTCGGGTATGTACCGCAAAACACCAACATCAATACCTCTTTTCCTATTAGTGTATTAGAGGTTGTCATGATGGGACAAAACCATCTGAAACATAGAATATTTGGCTACAAAAAAGAGGAAAAACAGCAAGCCTTGGAGGCACTGGAAAAAGTCAATATGCAATCGTTTTCCTCTAAAAGCATTGCGGAACTTTCAGGGGGCCAGAGACAACGGGTGTTCATAGCCCGTGCACTTTTTTCAAATCCTAAAATACTCCTGCTGGATGAACCGACCTCAAGCATAGATACCCAAGGATCCGAACAGGTGTATGAGACTTTGAGAGTATTAAACAAAGAGATTACTATCGTAGTCATAAGTCACGACATCTCTGTAGTCATGCAGTATGCCACAAGAGCATTTTATATCAACAAACAGCTTGTCGATCACACACTCAATACAATAAGAAAAAAATTTGATACTCATGATACACATATCTGTGAAGTGGAACTCTTAGAGATGTTAGGAAATTGTAGATGCTAGAGACCCTCACCTATACATTTATGCAAAATGCACTGATCTCTGTTGTGTTGGTAAGTATGATCACAGGAATCATAGGCAGTTTAGTGGTGGTCAATAAAATGGTCTTTTTATCAGGAGGGATTGCCCACAGTGCTTATGGAGGGATAGGATTGGCTATCTTCTTTGGGTTACCAATGTTACTCTCTACCTCTTTATTTTGTATCCTTATTACGCTACTCATAGCAAAAGCGAGTTTTAATCATAGAGAACACCTCGATATCCTCATAGGGATTACCTGGGCAGCGGGCATGTCTCTTGGAATCATACTTGTTGACCTCTCTCCGGGATACCAGTCTGACCTTATGAGCTATCTTTTTGGCTCACTTTTGGCTGTAACCAGTGATGACATCACCTATATGGCTCTACTGTTGGGAATCATCGTTGCTATCGTATTTACATTTTATAGAGATATTTTAGCCGTCTCATATGATACTGAGTATGCCACACTCAGAGGGGTAAAAACCAAGTTCTTCTACACGGTTATTTTACTTTTATCAAGTTTGACCATCGTCATTTCCATCAAAGTCGTTGGTCTAATTTTAGTTATCGCTCTTTTAACCATTCCTATCTATATCGCAAGCTTTTTTTCCAAAAGTCTCTTTAGCATGATGATCAACGCTACCCTGCTCTCAATCTTTTTCTCTTTGATTGGCTTAACCCTCTCTTACAATTTTGATTTGAGTTCTGGGCCTTCTATTATCATGGTGAGTTCACTGTTTGCACTGTGTGCGTTTATGGTAAAACATTTTAAAGGAAAATAGATGAAAGATTTAAAAAATACATTTCGCACTATTGAAAAAAGTTTGAAAGCATCACATTGGTTTAACGATGGCTGGGAGATTTATAACCGAGGTGTCTATCTGCAACTCTATAAGTCTAACTGGCATAACGATAATCAAGGAGGCATTCACTTTGAAACGCATATTGAGTCTAGAGAAGTAAAACAAAAAGAGTTCCCTATCTCTTTGCATGTTGAAGATAACACGCCCTTTCAAAATGCCTTTATTGAAAAACTTTTATCTCTGGAAGCAGAGCGTATCAAAAGTTGGAAAGGGTACAAAATCGGTAAAGGTTACAGTCTGTGTAAACGAACCCTTCCACTTAACCCCAAAAATCTAGAACAACGCATCTTAGAAGAACTCAACAGGTTACGGCAACTAGAAGCCAGTATCGATGAAACATTACAAATAATAGGAGCATAAATGAAACGACATAAAAGTCCTTGCATAGATAAGTGTGCATTTAGTGGACCCCAAGGATGGTGCGTGGCATGTGGTCGCACGCTAGAGGAGTGTCAACAGTGGAAAAAAATGAAAGCATACGATAGAAATATTCTTGAAAAGAATCTTGTCAAGAGAATGGCTCAGATGTAGAAAAAACTATTATTGTATCGATGATGCAAAAAAACCCAATGCTTACATTCACATGCACCCTATTTCTCCATTTCTGAATGAATAAACAATGAAACATATGATATACTTAGGATATACAAATAAAAGGAATATGTCATGACAGCAACTATATCAAGTTGGGGCAACTCCCAAGGTTTGAGATTTCCAAAAGATATCATGAAAGAACTTCATTTGTCTATTGGTGATAAGATGAAAATTGTAATTGAAAATAATAAGATTGTTTTGGAGCCAATAAAACAATCACGAGAAAAATATGATATTAATGATTTAGTGAAAAAATTACCAAAAAATTATAAACCTTATGAAGCATTTAATGATAAATTTGGTTTAGAGGAGTGGTAAAATATATACCTGAACAAGGTGATATTGTAGCTTTGAGTTTTGACCCACAAAGTGGTCATGAACAAAAAGGAAGACGTCCAGCAATTATTATTAGCAATAAGATATTTAACCAACATATTGGACTTGCATTTGCATGTCCAATAACCAATACAAAAAGAGATTTTCCATTTCATATCGAAGTTCAAAGTGATAATATCACTGGTTATATTATGGGAGAACAGATGAAGTCAATAGATTACAATGCAAGAAATATAAAATTTATTGAAAAAGCAAACCAAACGACAGTAAAGCAAATATTAGGAATCATTGATAGTATCATACAATAGTATGCATAACAAATAGTAGAAAAAAACGAAACTACCACGGTGAGTAACGGATCTTTATTATGTCGATTAATACTATTTTAAAGTACGATTACGTTCATCACTATATTTCAATACGCCATACTTTAACAAAATTATAGTAATATAAATTACAGTAACTCAAATTATTTTATAGAGGTGATGAGATGAAATTTTATAACAGAGACAAAGAGTTAAGCTATTTAAGAAAGATTGGTGAGGAGTCCAAGAGTGCATCACGGATGACTGTGATTGTAGGACGAAGACGGATTGGTAAAACAAAACTCATTAAAGAAGCTTACAAAAAAAGAGTCTATCTTTTTATCTCTAGGAAAAATGAAGCCCTGTTATGTGAAGAGTTTGTCACTATTATCCAAAATGAGTTAAACGTCAAAGTATTTGGAGAATTTACAAAATTTAAAGACCTCTTTGAATACCTCATGGAATTGTCCAAAACAACACCGTTTACACTCGTCATAGATGAATTTCAAGAATTTTCACAAATCAATAGCTCAGTCTACTCAGATATGCAAAACATCTGGGACGCTTACAAAGATGTTAGCAAAATGAACCTAGTGCTAAGTGGTTCCATCTATTCTCTGATGAAAAAAATATTTGAAGACAAAAAAGAACCACTCTTTGGTCGTGTAAACCATAAGATACACCTCAAACCATTTACCGTGATGACCCTTAAAGAGATACTTGAAGAGCAATACTCAGACTATAGCAATGAAGATCTGCTTTCATTTTACATTTTGACTGGTGGTGTAGCAAAGTATGTAGAGTTATTTGTAGACAATAAAGCATTTACTTTTGAAAAACAGTTAGATCTCATTTTTGATGAAAATTCACTTTTTATTGATGAGGGGAAGAACTTGCTCATAGAAGAGTTTGGGAAAGAGTATACAAGCTATTTTTCCATACTATCACTCATCTCTTCTTCTAAAACATCCCGTTCAGAGATAGAGAGCATTTTGGGAAAAAATGTTGGAGGCTACTTGGATAGACTAGAGAATGAATATACTATCATTAAAAAAGTAAGACCTATCTTTGCCAAAGAAGGTAGCCGTACCTTAAAATATGAGATCATCGATAACTTTTTTCATTTTTGGTTTCGATTTATCTACAAAAACCGTTCTGCCATAGAGATAGAAAATTACGAATACATCAAAACTATCGTAAAAAGAGATTTTTCCACCTACAGTGGCAGGTTTTTAGAAAAATACTTTATACAAATGCTCAAAGCATCTGGAAAGTATTCGTCTATAGGGACTTACTGGGAAAAAGGAAATCAAAATGAAATTGACATAGTAGCCATAAATGAGGATGAGAAAAAAATGCTTATGGCAGAAGTGAAACGCAACCCACAAAAAATAGACATGGCAGTACTAGAAAAAAAAGCACAAAAGTTACTTCAAAAACATAAAGGATATGAAGTTGAATTTAAAAGCTATTCTTTAAAAGATATACGTAATGGAGATTTACTTTAGCTTGTAAAATGATAAAAATGAGTCTGGTTATTTGTGTACCCAAATTTTAAAACTTGGTCATATTGGCATACTTTTTGAAAATAAACATGCATTTTTAGTGTTCGTTTATTTTCCATATCATGACCTTATGTGATATACTGTTCGTTGAATAAATAGTTATACCATTTAAACAAAGGATATTAATATGAGTAAATATTTTGTCAGGACTATAGAGATACAGCCAACAGTATCATCAATTATAATGCTCCCCATAAACTAGACCACTTAAATCAACTTTCTTATTCCAAATGTTAGAATAAAAATAAGAAATATGAGGGATAATAGATGAGCGTAAAAAGAAAAAGTTATAGTGCCGATTTCAA
>JAYEJF010000068.1:0-29846 GCA_034660455.1 Campylobacterota bacterium
AATATATGGTCAAACTTAAAGGGCTTCATGATGAACTCCCCCCTATGGATGAGAAAACCATGCAAGGTGTTTTTGATCGTGCCTTTGAGAAAGACCCCTTTTATCATTTTGAAAAAGCACCTATCGCTTCTGCTTCCATAGGTCAAGTCCATGAAGCGTGGCTCGATAAAGAGACAAAAGTAGCCGTGAAGCTAAGACACCAGGACATTGAAAAACAGGTAAAAGCAGATATTTATATTGTCATGTTTTTTAATTCACTTTTTAAACCCCTCTTTTCACACCACACCAAACACTCCATAGAGGCAGTCATCAGTGAATTTTCTGACATGATACGCAAAGAGGTCAGTCTCAATCAAGAGAGAGCCAACCTCATAAAATTTTCTGAAACCTATGAAGATATGGATGTCTCGTTCCCTAAACCTTATGCGCAATTCAGCAGTGATGATGCCTTGGTGATGAGCTTTGAAGAGGGATTTCGTTTTGATGACAAAAAAGCACTTACAACCCATAACATCGACATCATCCCCCTCATAGAGACCTTGGTGATATTTTACACAGAGCAGATGCTTGTAAAAGGGTTTTTCCATGCAGATCCGCATCCGGGTAATCTACTCGTTTCTAAAGAAGGCAAACTGATACTACTTGACTTTGGTATGGTTAAACGTGTACCCAATCATACACGTATCGCCATCATAGAGCTTATCAAGGCAGCCAACGAGCAAGACTTTGAACGTTTTGTGGGAGCCAGCAAACGTCTAGGAGTCGTGGCGTATGATGCACCCGTGGCAGAGCTGGCTGAATTTACACAGCGTATGTTTGATATCTTTAACAATGATGCATTGGACAGTGCCAGTATGCAAGACCTTGCATTTGATGTACTCGATCAGACGAGAAACCTGCCTTTCAAGTTGCCTCAAGAAGCGATCTATATCCTACGGGTGAGTGCGATCATCGAGGGCTTGGGGACGACCTATATTGAAAACTTTAATGGGGTGAAAGATATATTGCCTATCTTGCAGGAGAATATCCCTAGAGCATTGGGTGCTAAGGAGAGTATCCTTGAGACCATAGTCGATGAGTTCAAAAATCTTCCACTGGATGTACGTGCATTTCGAAATGCTTTGTATCGTATCTCAGAAGAGAATCTGGTCGTTGAGATCTCCAACGCACAGCTTGAAGTAGTTGAAAAATCTCTAAGAGAGTCACTTACCCCTATCATAACAGGGATTGTACTCATACTCTCTTCACTCTTTGTATTGATGTATAATCATACTTTAGAAAACTATGCACTTGTACTTTTTGGTGCAGGTGTATTACGACTACTATTTAGAAAAGGATAAACATGAAAAAATTACTACTACTTGCATTTGCTTCAGCCCTACTACTCACAGGATGTAAAACCTATGAAAAACCAGAGAGAGTTACGCCTGTGGAGAACTTTAATCTCCCTGAATACCTTGGTACATGGTATGAGATTGCAAGGTTGGAACATAAGTTCGAAAAAGGTATGGAGGCGATCACTGCTACCTATTCTATGAGGGAAGATGGCGGTGTGAAGGTTCTCAATAAAGGCTACAAAACAGCAGACAAAGAGTGGAGTACCGCAGAAGGTAAAGCTTACTTTGTTGGAGACAATGATAAAGCATTCCTCAAAGTCTCGTTCTTTGGGCCATTTTACGGTTCGTACATCGTGATGGATACGGACTACAAGAGCTACACGATGATCAGCGGACCTGACCTTAGCTATTTCTGGATACTCTCTCGTACGCCAACTTTAGATAAAAAGATAGTTAGCAGACTGCTAGCCAAAGCAAAAGATGCTGGATTTGACACCTCTGTACTCATCTACCCTGATCAGCAAAAAAACATTCATCAAGGTAATGACAATGTCAAATAATGCACTCATCATCGTTGCCCATGGCAGCCGTAAAGCCTCCTCCAATGAAGAGGTCAAAGCGCTAGGTGAAAAGGTGAAGGCGTTAAAAGAGAAAGAGTTTGCTTTTGTTTCCACTTCTTTCTTGGAGTTTGCTACTCCTTCGCTGGAGGAAAGTATCCTTGAGAGTATAGACAAGGGTATGGCTGAAATCGTTATCTTGCCTTACTTTCTTGCGTCGGGTAACCATGTCAGCAGAGACATCCCTGCAATCATCGAAAAGATACAAGCTTCACATCCAAGGGTAAGCATGACTCTCAAAGAACATTTGGGCAGTGACGCTGGTATGGTGACTCTTCTTAGCGACATGGCTGCAAGTTAGAAAAAACCTACTAGCCAGATTATAAATTATACTACACATTTACAAGTGGAATAGCTGGAAGAATACCTTATGGAGTTATCTATTTTATAAGGTTTTACAAATACCCTATTTGTATTTTTTTACTAACGGTTGACTTAAACGACGGTTATGCCGTTCGTTTCGAGGTTTTGTTATATCTTTTAACTAAATGGGCTTATTTTGGTTAAATATCCTTAGAACTTCAATTGTACTTTTTTGAAAGCTAACTTTATAAATTATTGTATAACCTTTATAGGTCATATCTCTCACATTTTCATTGTTAAAATATATTGATGGCTTATATTTTAGAGGATTATCAGGAATTAGAAATATCAATTTTTCAAGTTCATTTGCAAACTTTATACTCGCGCTAGGTTTATCTTGAGCTATATAGTTGATAATATGTAGTAATTGCTTTTCAAAAGTTTTTTTGTAAATTATTTGCATTAATTATTTTATAGATTTTAGATGGCTGTTTATATTATTCCATAAATCATTATGTGAAATCATTTCAGCCTTTTCGCTTTCGACTTCTTCTAAATCTTGCTGTAATTGTTTTTGTCTTTTATAAAAATAAGGGTCAAGTTCTAAGTTTGTATCTTTTTTGATAGTTATACTATCACTATGATTATTTACATAATTCATAAAATCATTAACATAATCATCTTGGATTTCTACTGCTATAGTTTGCATAATATACTCCAATGGTTAGTTTAAATGTATTATACCAAAACTTAAGGTACAAAAGTATCTGAAATCCAACTATGTTTTATTTTTATGTATTTCAGATAATCAGCACTATCAATAACTAAGTCATCCGTAATATCATAGAGCTGTCTTTACTGATATCTTTATTTTATGTTTGGGTGCTCTATGCTCCCGCTTGTAATCTGGTGCAGAGCAGCAGATGACAAGCGGGTGTTCTCCAAGGTTTTGTTATGCTTAGTTGAAAAGGTTAAGCAAAGAATTAATTCCTAGGAATATTATAAAAAATATTCCTATACCCCATAACCAACCTAAATATATCCCAAAATCTTTCCTAACTTCAAATTGTATTTCAGATTTGACTGTACCATCTGGTATAGTTATATTGACAGACAATGCAATGGGTTGTTTTTCTTGTACCCATATATCTTGTTTATCTAAACCTAAAAATTGATTATCCTTTCCATAATATTTAAATAAACAATTTATAATACTATTCTTAGATATGCTACTACCTGATATTAGTGCTTGAAAATGTGTTTGCGTTTTAGGTTTAACATCAGCACTACCAAAAGGTTCTGTCACTTCACGAACTGTATGGTCACTAATTTTTAAAGTTTCATCTAACCCTTTAAATTCTATATCCATTCTTTCCCTTTCTTTAAGTTGTTACTAGGATTGCTTCTTATGCATAACGGTGGACTTGAGTATTTCTCTCCAAGGTGTTGTTAGACCTATTTATACTTAGGCAATACTTTATCAAAAAAGGATTCCCAGAATGATTTCATATTCTCTATATATATTTGTATAGCTTCTTCTGATATTTCAATCGTATTATCAGTTAAGTATGATGTGCTTACTTCAAAGTAGTCAGGCTTAAGAGTTTTAAGCCTATTATATGAACCACCTTCACCATGTTTAATTGTATTGGCTACTAAACGAAGTTCAGTATTTATTTTATACCAATCTGAATTATTATCACAGTATATACCTATTTTCTCAAGTTCACTTTTAAGGTCTTCAGGCTTGTTATAGAGTTCAGGACACATTTCCCTACAATCTTTCTCAAAGAGATGAAAAAGCCATGTAGCAGTGCTCAATAAAAACTCTGTTTTCATTGCATGTTGCAATGTATAATGTTCGGCACCTTCTTCCCAAGCTTTTTGATAGGCTTCTCCAGCATCCATAATATCGGGGTTGAAAGTTTTAGCTAACTCTTTTAACTTTTCGTCTTCAACTTTTTTAGCTTCTTCTTCTATATTATTATATGCTGGCAACAACCTATTGAAAATAGTTTCTTCTATAGAAGCTATTTTATCAAAAATATGATATTTATTGAATTCGCAATAATTCACAATGATATTCCTTTGTATGTCTAACTATTTATTAGGGGAACACTTTGTCCCGCTATTGCTTTATTTTCCATATTAGTAGTATACACTAAATGTCCGCCTACTTCTAAAAATATGTCAATTTGATCTATTTTTAAATTTTGTTTAGAAAAACCATAGAGTTATAATAGTTACTTATGTCCTTTTACTAGGGTATGAGCCAATATTTGGACAAAGTGTTCCTCTATTTGTCGATTTCGGGCAATAGTGGACATGATGAGTCCGACAGGCTCCTAGATATTTAGGGCACCTCTAATATGAATAAACAAATATCCTCTACGAAACAATTTTATATTTATATAAAATAAAATAAAAAATGAGAATCGAATGTTTAAAACCTATACTACTTTAGAAGAAGCTACACATGAACAGCCAAGAGTCACAGCACTGCTCTGCTGTCAAGAAAATCTAATGCCTCTCTCTTGGCACATGCCTGTCTCAAAATCTCCATTTCGTTATGCCGTTGCCGTGCGTCAAGAGAACTACACCCATACCCTGTTAAACACGTATGGGAGTTTTACCTTAAACTTTTTACCCATTGAGCATTATGAAGTTGTCAATTCACTTGGGAAAATGCATGGGAACATGGAAAATAAACTCACGCAAAGTAAACTCAAAATAGCGTGTAGAGACAAAAATGAAAATAGTGTACTCGCTGATTCAGATTTTTGTTATACGTGTGTGGTAAATGAGACGTATGAAAATGGTGACCATACCATCTTCATTGCCGATGTCACATCGATCCATGTCAATGAGCATCAGAGTCATAGAGCCATGCTCTTCTCAGGACGTGGCAGGTATGCAACTCTTGGAGAAGCATTTAGAGCTGAAAAAGCAACAGACTACAAATATTGAAAGGATAAAAAATGACATTAGAAGAAATTGCATTTGAACTAGAATTGGCAGGTTTGAGACTAGAGGAGCAGAGAATGCTACTCTCTTCGGTAAAAAGAAGTGGATATGACGCGAAACTCCTCGATCGAAAACTCATAGGTATGGGATATGCGCCTGTTTTCACTATCTACGACGATGACGTTGTGGAAAATCCCCATGAGAGAAATTGAATACTGCACTAAAACCAAAAAGATGTTAAGATACATACAAAATATAGAAGGAATACAATATGACATTAGAAGAGATAGAATTTGAACTTGAGATGGCAGGAGTGCCTAGTGACCAACTGAGAAAACTACTGTCTGCAGTCAAAAGAGATGGATTTGATGCGAAAACACTTGACAGAAAGTTAATGACAATGGGCATTGCACCCGTTTTTACCATTTACGATGAAGATGAGAGCACTAAGAGAGGGTAACGCTTTCTCTTGGACTTCAATTAGTCAGTAAAATATAAAGAGTATGATAATGCCCGATTATGATCAGCAGAGCAGTGCTAGTAACTTCTCTTTAAAGCCCTCTTGATAACCAAAACTTTTCTCATCAACGGGAGAGTCAACCTCTTCAATAATATCTTCAGAGGGTACTTCAAATGCATAATACTCAAGATTCCCGTTAAAACCGTGATCTCCTTCATAGGTTTTTAATTTCCTGATAGTTTCATTCAAGAGATAAAAGCCTTTCACGCGTCCGGTATAATCTCCCAAACCCCTTGCCTCTAAATCTATCACAACGGTTAAAGGTTTTTCACTTGTGGAGGGATCCATTGTATGCCAACATTTTTTACTCTCTTGCGCACAGTCTATCACCCCCACATCACTGCTAAACGGATTTTCAAAATAGTTCATCCCTTCACTTTCAAAATGAATCAAATGCCTGTATATGGCACTTTTAAGAGTGTTTGACTTCATTGTTCTCCTCCTTTATCAACATGGCTTTCTCATTTTTATCTACGAATAGATCTTTCAGATACGGTGCACTGAACGCAAGTGCCAGACTCACCGCAAGCCCTATGGTCGCTTTAGCAATATCGGTTGAAACGACATGTGCTACCTCTTTAGGTTTTCTAAGCTGACTCACATAGGCAATGGCAAACTCTCTCCCTGCAAGCAAGCCAAGAAAGACCCATGTCGTACTCATGGGGATGGAACTCCAACTCTTAAAGACTAATAATATCAAACCATAGGTCAAATCTACAATGGTTGCTGAACGAATATCGGCTGTATTGGTCTTTGATGTCACGATCTTTTGAATCTCCCCGCCACGCGAGGCAAAGGTATGTGCATGCAAAATTAAAAAGAGTATGATAGCCGCAAAGAACCATTCGGGAGATACTGTACGAACACCCTCTGCATTCAACTCTGCAGAAGGTGCATAGATAAATACGTTTGCAAGATCTTGTATAAGCCACTGACTCCATAAAAATCCCGTAGAAATCCACTGAGCGACGATCCACTTATGTGAAGGAGTCACCTCATCGGCACTCTTGATGAACTTCATTTCAAATATCCCAACCACAAAACGGTACAGTAAAAAGCCCACAGCAAATGCTACAAGGTATCCCATTATCGACTTTATGAGCATTTGTTCAAGATTTGCAACCGTAAAAACGGTCAAGACTAAAAACGTTGTAGAGACAGGTATGCCAAAGCGTGTCACAATCAAAATAAATACAGGTGCAAGCAGATAGACCCAACTAAATGCAGAAGGCTCGATAGGAGGGAACTTCTCCAACCTTCCGTAAGAGACATCTCCGCCATTGACAACATACCCGTAAGTCATCGTAACAATAAGTATCCCCATTGTAAATATCCACAATACCCACCATGGTCGGTGTGCATTTGAACTTAAAAAGGTTCCAAGTGTTTGAATTGCATCGTTAGCAACAATCGAATAGGCAGCCAAAGCAAACCCGACAATCATCATGATGTGATATATATCTAATTCCATCCTGTGAGTATATTACATTTTGGTTATAAATTGATAACAAGATTGAACTATGTATGATATGATATTTACTACAGTAATACACTATAATAAGTTTCTTTACCATACATTAAGATAAATCACTATATAATATTACTAATAACAATAAAAAGGAGAATTAATTATGGTAGATATAATCATCACTGGAACAATCGTAATATTTGTCGTCGGAATTGTCGCAATTTTAATTTTAGAAGTTGTTAAAGGTAACTTTACGAACAGGTAAGACGGTATGTTAAGGTATAAATGCCTTAACATACTCAACTACAATACTCATACTACTCATCCCCTTTTTCTTTACTCTCTTTTAAGGCCTTTTCATAAAGTCTATTATTGAATATACTCAAGGGAATATAGATAAGGATCGCCCCTAAAGCTACATATCCCGCATAAGAAGCCATTTCAATCCATATACCTTCCGATTTTCCACCAAGTTCACTCTTAAGCATATCCGCAAATGCAGCATACGTGCCAAAGCATATGATGACCATGAGTAAAAACCCCATAATATATCTTCGTACAGTGTAGTTTTCTAAAAAAATCATACTCTCTCCTGTTTTTAAATGCAAAAGTATATCATTCTTTTAAAACTTCTAAAAAATATTCAAGATATGTATTGAGGGGGTTTGAAATGTAGTGGCGGACAAGGAGGGATTCGAACCCTCGGTAAGTTTGCACCTACACGCCCTTAGCAGGGGCGCGGATTCAGCCAGCTCTCCCACTTGTCCATCTGTTTTTGTGGATGAGATTATAATGAGATTGGGTTAAATTAAAGCTTAAAAAAGAAGCATATTCATAGAATATATGCTTTTTTAACGCTATTAGTGTTGGTTTTTAGGGAAATTACTTAAAAATTGATTATTATTACGTATATATTTATTACTAAGGTTCTAAAATGTTAAAAAAACTAACACCGCTCATAGTACTTGCACTGTTTGCTCTGGGGGCTTACTTTATGATGAAAGGTATGGACAATGCCGTGGAGATGACTCAAACGAAAAAAGAGATTAAAAAGTAGCAATCACTTTTAAAATCTCTTCTACTTTATTTTGAGGGTTTGTACTTTTATAGATAGGCCTTCCCACTACTGGGTAGTCTACACCCTCTTGTGCTGCCAACACCAAAGTAGCTACACGCTTTTGATCACCCGCATCTTCGCCAAAAGGGCGTATTCCCGGACAGAGGGTTAAAAACTTCTCTGAAGTAGCCTGTTTAATTGCCCTGCTCTCATGGACAGAACATACTACCCCATCTAGTCCATTTTCATACGACATCTTTGCAAACTGATTGGCTTTTTCATCGATGCTCTTTTCATACACTTGTTGAAAATTGGATTCATCAAAAGAGGTGAGTGCCGTTACTGCCAAGACCAAAGGTCGTTTTTCATACGAGCCCAAGCGTTCCATTACCATTTTCATAGCCACTTCACCTGCACTTGCATGAATGTTAAACATATCTACACCCAATGTGGCTATCTCTCCTGCTGCATCTGCCATCGTATTGGGAATATCATAGAGTTTAAGGTCTAAAAAAATCTTAAACTCAGGATTAATTCTCTTCAGTGACGTTATGAACGCTTTACCGTCACGTATGTATGCACGAAACCCTACTTTTAACCAAACATTATACTCTTTTAGTGACTCTGCTAGTGCCAAGTTCTCTTTGGCTGACGGTAAATCAAGTGCAACACATAGCTCCATACACAACCCCTAAATTTTTTTGAGTATAATTATACTTTAATTTTAATATATAAGGACTAAACACCATGTTTGGAAAAGAATCAAAAAGATATGACGTTGTTCAAAGCGTTATGGATACATACAACTATGCAAAATTTACCACTTCTAAAGGTCTGATCTGGGCAAAACTTTACACAGAAGATGCACCTAACACTGTGGCAAACTTTGCCCACCTTTGTGAAATCGGATTTTATAATGACCTTAAATTTCACAGAGTAATCCCTGGATTTATGGCACAAGGCGGATGTCCTCACTCAAAAGACAATCCATCTATGGCAGGTACAGGCGGACCTGATTGGCAGATAGACTGTGAAACAGATACAAGCACACAAGCCCATAGAAGAGGAACCCTCTCTATGGCACATGCTGGACCAAACACAGGGGGAAGCCAATTTTTCATTACCTTTGTAGCAACACCTCACCTAGATGGTGTTCACACAGTCTTTGGTGCCATTGAAGAGGATGACACTGAGAGTTTTATGGTGCTTGACCAAATTGACGGTGGTGATGACATTGTTTCTATAGAAGTAGTTGAGTCTAGAGACTAATTTCAACGTTGTTCCCATGTAATACTTGGGAACAATACCTACATTAAGGAAGTATATGTTTGGATATTATCGTGTTGCGGCGGCAGTCAATAAAACAATTGTGGGTAATCCTGCTAAAAATGCCGAAGAGATATTAACACTTATTCAACAAGCACACACCCAAGAGGTTTCTCTCATTGTATTTCCAGAGCTTGCGCTTACCGGATACACTGCTAGTGACCTTTTACTCAACCAAACCCTTATCACCTCTCAAAATAACGCTTTTAATTATATATTAAAAAATACAGAAAAGATAAATATCGTTGCTATTGTCGGTATAGCAGTGTTTGAAGCAGATAGACTCTACAATTGTGCAGCGATTATTCAAGCTGGTAAAATCCTTGGTATCGTGCCAAAATCTTACCTTCCAAACAAAAAAGAGTTCTATGAAAAACGTCAATTCACCACCGGTCGCGACATCAGAGGTACAACAGTAGATATACTAGATAGAGAGATTCCTTTTGGAATAGACCTACTCTTTACGGATAAAAAAGATTTGACCTTTGGTGTAGAGATCTGTGAAGACCTCTGGGCAGTGACACCTCCCTCTAACTACATGGCAAGCAATGGAGCCAACCTGCTTTTTAACCTCTCTGCAAGTAATGAACTTATAGGAAAACATGAGTACCGTGAAGAGCTTGTTCGTACTCAGAGTGCAAGGTGTCTGGCAGCCTATGTCTATAGCTCATCAGGTGTGGGAGAGAGTACTACAGACACTGTCTTTGGCGGACATGCTATTATTAGTGAATATGGTTCTACGCTTAGTCAAAATGAACGCTTCAGACAAGACTCTCATTTTATTACGGCAGATATTGACCTTGAACGTCTTAAGTGGCTTAGAGTCAATGAGTCGAGTTTTGGTGATGCCGAACGTACAAAGACGAGATTTATCAAAGTAGATGCTCTTCCCGGTATTTCCAAGATAGAACGAAATATCAATCCCCTTCCCTTTGTACCTTCACGTTATGCAGACAAGAAACACCGATGTGATGAGATTGTCCATATACAAGCCCATGGACTCATGAAACGTATGATGCATGCACACATCCAAAAAGCAGTGATCGGAATTTCCGGTGGTCTTGACTCTACCCTTGCCCTACTCTCCACACACAGGGCTTTTGAGATTATGGACTGGGATGTTAAAAACATCATTGCGGTGACGATGCCGGGGTTTGGTACAACCACACGCACAAAAAACAATGCGGTGCACCTTTGTGAAGCTTTAGGAGTCACACTTAAGCATATTGATATCACCGAACTCTCTCTCAAAGAGTTTGAAGCCATAGAGCATGACAAAAAGGTACATAGTGTCACCTATGAAAATGTTCAGGCACGAGCAAGAACCTCTATACTTATGAATATGGCAAACAAACTGGGAGGGCTTGTCATTGGTACTGGCGACCTTAGCGAAATAGCCCTTGGTTGGTCTACCTACAACGGTGACCATATGAGCATGTATGCCCTCAACTCAGGCATACCCAAAACACTCATACAGTATGTCATCGAATACTATAAATCCAACGAAAACATAGCCGAAATCATCGATGACATTTTAGCCACTCCTATAAGCCCTGAACTGCTCCCTCACAATGAAGATGAAATAGTACAAGAGACAGAGAATATTGTAGGCCCTTACGAATTACATGACTTCTTTTTATACCATTTCATCAAATATGGCGCAAAACCGCTTAAGATCTTACACTTAGCAACCATAGCATTTGGCACTAAATATGATGAAGCGACTATCAAGAGCTGGCTTAAGCTCTTTTTACGCCGTTTCTTCACCCAGCAGTTCAAGCGTTCCTGCATGCCTGACGGTCCAAAAGTAGGAACGATATCTTTGAGCCCAAGGGCTGATTGGAAAATGGCATCTGATGTGGATTTTCAAGTTTGGCTGGAGGAGTTAAACTAAAGGGTATCTCTCAACATAGAAACAGACAGAAGAGACAATCTACAGAAAAATATGTGGAGTTTTACTAAACTGACGTAATCTATCCATCAGCATATAAGAACTTAATCAAAAATATATTAGAATGCCCTTCATAAAATAGAAGCAATTGCTTCTTCTATAACAAAGGAATTTCATGATAACAATCAATTTAAAAACAGAACATGCACTTTATGATGCAAGTAAAGAAGAGGAAGGTGGCATCAATTACCAAGGTCACGGTGCTGCATTTCTCAAAAAAGATTTAAGTGAGAAGTTACACTATTGTGACGATTTAGACAGAGACGAAGCAGAAGCGTTTTTTGACCAGCCTGATACCTACTATTTCGGAGAGTGTTCACTGAGCTCTGAATTTACCCCTAAACCTACCATGGGTAGAGGAAAAGTAGCAATGTGGTTTGCCAAATACTGGAAAAATGGTTATTACGAAGAGCCATTTGAATAATAGAAGCTTTAATAGCATCTCTCAATGATTAGGGGTGCTTATTTAACATTTCTACCCCTTTTTATCCCCTATTTGATACTTATAAAAGCGAGATTAGTGTAGACTATTTACACTAAGCGTGTAACCAAGGAGTATATTGATGACCCATAATCCCCTCAAACATTTCATAAAAATAATGCTTCAAGGTCTCTTTTGGCTCTTACCCATAGCTGCCATTCTGATTATACTTACATGGCTTTATAGCAAAATAACTATGACCGTAGGCTGGGTCTTTAGGATGACAGGTTTTGTACCTGAAAGCCATAACTTTTTGTGGGGGATATTGGTAATCTTTATCTTCTTGGTCATTCTCTATGTACTTGGCTGGTTTGTCAAAACAAGACTTGCAGACCTGTTAGAATACATTTTTTGTAAAATTCCAGGCTATGGCACCATTAAAGGACTTGTAGGCATTTTCAACTCCTCTAAGAAAGGATACAATCAAGTACTGGTTGTCGCCATCAAAGGTTTTGCTACACAAGGCTACAACATTGGACTCATGTACTCTCAAAAAGAGAGCATTATCAAAGATCATTATACTGTTACACTCTCTATGTCACCTATACCCAATGGAGGATTTATGTTTGAAGTCCCTAAAGAGGATATCTACGTGATAGAAAATGCAACATTTGATAATAACTTACAATACTTACTCTCTATGGGGGTAAGAAGTTTTACCGAAATTCTTAATACAAAACCCAAACCTCTCGAAGACTTATTGCCTTTGGAGCAGTGGCTTATCCAAAATAGTGAAGAGAGAGAACTCAAAGTAGTCATTTAAGGTATGAACGTCGTATAAAGTACATTTTATCCCTCTGCTTATACCCGTACCTCCTTTTTCACGATTATAAATTATGACAAATTAGTCTATTTTTTTAATATAAAAGGTTGGGACTAAAAAAATAAGCTATAATTGTCGCGATGAAAGATGAGTTCCGAGTTCATCTATCGTGTGTTAAGTGTTATTGCTAGACCCGAAAGACTCTCTCTGATTTGGATTCCACTTAAATTTTAAGTGAAAATTATTACCCAAAGGTACAAAAGAATGGCAGCATTAGTAAATGGAACTGTAAAATGGTTCAACGATGAAAAAGGTTATGGATTTATCCAACAAGAGAATGGTGGAGATGATGTATTTGTACATTTCCGTCAAGTAAATAACGAAGGTGGTGGTCGTGTGACTCTCGCTGAAGGTCAAGCAGTAACATTTGAAGTTGGTGAAGGTCAAAAAGGCCCACAAGCTGAAAACGTAACACCACTTTAGTAGTGATTATGCAGGCTATAGGCCTGCAAATCACTTTATCTCTATTTCACTCTTTTTAATACTTCACTTTCAAATCTTTATCATACGATATTTCAAACACAACATCTATCTTTCTTGTTTCATTTTCGGATAAAGCAATTTTCATCTCTATTTTTCCCTCTTTTAACACGCTGTAGTTTATTTTTTTAGTAGACTTAATCTCTACAAGTTTCACTTTTATCTCTTCTGTGGTTGAAGTAGGTATACGTTCTATGATTGTCACTGTTTTGGCTTTTTTAGATTTATTGGTAAGTATCAGGCTAAATCCATCTTTTTTACGCGCTGTTCCACCAAATATCCCTGTTTCTCTCTCTTTTTGTACCATAGTTTTGCGTACAATCTTGATATCTTCTTCTACTTTTGTATAAATTTGATATTTTTCATCTCTATACTCTCCAAATGCATTTTCATTGATCACTTCAGAAGATGACTTGACTTTCCAAATATTACGCTCAATCTGATATTTTGGTTTAAATGAACAGAGATGAAATGCCTGTGCTCTTCGGTATGGGTAAGTCCGTATATCGCATGAAAGTGCCGTACGCCATTGCAACACGGGAAAATCTAAAGGTACACCAGTTGAAGGCAACGTGAGATTTTTTATTTGATACTCTCTTGCATCTTCATATGTGGCTACAGGGGCTGTTTCAAGTGCGGGCACCATAGCACTATCCATCTGCATCGCTTCTGATCTATATGCTTTTGCCAAATGTACTTCTCTTTTAAGCTGAGGGAGAGATTTACTCACAATCCAAGGCGAAAAATGTATAATATTGACAGGTTGATCTGCTCGCCGATAATAAAACATTGCCTTATCCGCTTCAATATCTATGCCTGAACGATTGGTAACAGAGAGATATTGTGTTATCAAAACCTCATTTTCTGTTTTCAGATCTGCTTCGTACCTAGTAGAAAAAGAGACCATTCCATAAGGAATGCTCAGCTCCATCTGTTCTATACAAAGCTCACTGCTTTGAAGTGCTTCTTTTGTTGGCGCCTGCTTCAGAAAAAGACGTTTTTGAAGATTGACCTCATCTGCTAGTAGTTTTTTTTGTGTCAAAAGTCTAGACTGCTCTTCTCCTATCCGTTTTGCAGAGGCTATCGCTAAATCCGCGTCAAAAGATGTGGGTTCGGGAAGCGAAATAAGTTTCTCAAGCACTTTGGAATTTTCAACACTATCTTGCAAATGCTGCTCTGAATCTTTCAAGCGTGTTAAAACCTTGCATAACCTCTCTTCATTAGGGCATTTTGACATACCCACCAATGCCATAGGTGATCCATCACAAGTAGCTAAAATGCCTTGTGTAAAACCTACAAAATTGCTTTTGGGGGTGTAGGTATAAAATGTTTTGTCTTGATAGACATCAAGTGTAGAGGCTTGCATACTACTTACACTGATAAGCAGTGCCGTAAAAGAGTGGAAAAGTTTCATCATCTATCCTTATTAAGTATTAAGAATCATTATAGCCAATTATTGTGTAGGGTTGCTCTTCTGAGTCTCTAAAAGATATTCACTGTTTTTAATTTTCAAATAATCGTAAATGGCTCTTACCTCTTCATTGGTCAAATAATACCTGGGCATTATTTGGTGATAACTGTTCACTGATTTGATCATGGCGTCAAGACTCTCTTGACGAATATCCGAACCACGTAACACGACTTTTCCCTCTACATCGCGGTACTCGACAATAATTTGCCCTTCACCGCTTGTGCCGTGACACTGGACACAACTCACCCCTCTAGGATTGGCATAAAGCATTTCACCATACTCATAGTCTGAGATAAAGTCCTCACCGCTCCATAATATGATAGGGAATATCACCCATAGCAGTCTCATCTCGCACAACCTTTTAGAAACATATCTTTAGACAACATCCCTGATGCCTAAACTATTTTTGATATAATACCTTAAAAAATATAAGGGCGCTCTATGCAACTCATCGACGGTAAAGCCTTAGCCAATAAAGTTCAAGTTTCTGTAGCCTCACAAGTGGAGGCACTCAAGCAGGAGAAAAATATTGTTCCCGGACTCGCTGTCATTCTCATTGGTGATGATCCTGCTAGCCATGCTTACGTTAAAATGAAAGCAAAAGCCTGTGAAAAAGTAGGCTTCTACTCTATTACACACAATATGCCCGATACCATCTCTCAAGATGAGATCATCGCTACCATTGAAATGATGAATAACAACCCTCGTATTGACGGTATTTTGGTACAACTTCCCCTTCCCAAACATGTCGATACCGATAAAATCCTTGAAGTGATAGATCCCAAAAAAGATGTAGATGGATTTCATGCCTATAACGTGGGGAGACTTGTCACCAATTTAGAGAGCTTTGTAGCCTGTACCCCTCTTGGTGTCATGAAGATGTTTGAAGCGTACAACATAGCACTTGAAGGTAAAGATGTTTGCGTTGTGGGTGCAAGTAATATTGTCGGTAAACCTATGGCTTCCCTTCTGCTTAACGCAAATGCAACAGTGACCATCACGCATATCTTTACAAAAGACCTTAAAGCCCATACTTCAAAAGCAGATATTGTCGTCGTGGGTGTAGGTGTTCCTGGACTCATCAAAGAAGATATGGTTAAAGAGGGTGCCATTGTCATCGACATTGGTATCAACCGTATAGAAGACGGCTCGCTAGTTGGCGATGTGGACTTTAAACATGTCAGTCCCAAATGTTCTTATATTACACCTGTACCAGGAGGCGTTGGTCCTATGACGATTGCCATGCTTTTGAGTAATACTGTTAAAGCTGCAAAAAAGAGAGTATTGTAATGAAGTATCTACATGCCTTTAACCGTTTTGCAAGTTCTTGGACAGGGACTATTATCATTGTTCTTTTTCTTATCTTTTTTGTAGCACAATCTTTTGTCATTCCAAGCGGTTCGATGAAAAGAACACAGCTTATCGGTGATTTTCTTTTTGCCACAAAATTCTCATACGGCATTCCTACACCCCATTTACCATGGTTGGAGATTCCCATACTTCCCGACTTTAACAACAACGGTCACCTCATAGAGGGTCCTAGACCCAAAAGAGAAGATATAGTGATTTTCCGTTATCCTAAAAATAACAAAATACACTATGTCAAACGCTGTGTTGCCGTAGGTGGAGATGAGATTCTTTATGCCAATGAAAAACTTCTTATTCACTTCCATGAGGGTGAAGCGTACATCAAAGCAAACTACCCTGCTGAAAAAATAGTATCACTCAGGGGAAAACTCTGGGTAGAAAACCCATACATGGCTAAGTACCCAGGCATACAATATGCTCCGGAGGGTGCAGATATATTTGATGCACTTTTACAATATTATGCTTACAATAAAGAGATAGATATGACACCTATCTATGTGGATGGTCTTGATACGCCTGTCTATAACATTGCCCAAAAAGGTATCAATGCACTATACACCAAAGTAGAAGAAGATCATTTCTACATGATTGGTGACAACCGTGACAACTCCAATGACAGCCGTTTTTGGGGTTCAGTACCCTATAGCCTGATTGTTGGAAAACCATGGTTGATTTACATGAGTCTAGAACACCGATCATACGAACAAGTACTTAACGGTGATGCCTATGGCAGCGGAAAAGACAATGCAGGGTTAAAGCGTCTATGCGGAACGTTAGAGATTAACAGTAAAGCATGTGAAGCCCTCTGGAACGAACAGCGTTTTACCGTACGCTGGGGACGTGTCGGCAGACGCATTGATTCCATCCAATATGAAAACCCAATCGAATAAAGGAAGCTAGCGTGAAGAAATTTTATATTGCAACAGATCATGCAGGGTATGCACTCAAAGCCTATGTCAAAGAGTTTGTCATAGAGTTGGGACATGACATTATAGATCTTGGACCGGATTCGGCTGACAGAGTTGACTACCCTGATTTTGCCAAAAAATGTGCAGAGGCAGTACTCAAAGATGAAGGAAGTTTCGGCATACTCATCTGCGGTACAGGCATTGGCATCTCCATCGCTGCCAATAAAGTACCTGGTATTCGTGCAGCACTCTGTCACGACCACTACACTGCAAAACTGACCCGTCAACACAATGATGCAAATATATTATGTTTTGGTGAGCGAGTCGTAGGCAAAGGCGTCATTGAAGATATGGTAGAGGCCTTTGCCAACACCGAGTTTGAAGGGGGAAGGCATGCTGGACGTGTAGCAAAAATAGAGGGGTGCTCGCTTGGTAGCGATTTAGGGTAATTCCTTTTTAAGGGTGGTTATTTACGCTTCCCTTTTATATCTCAAATGCCGTCAATATATTTTGTGAGCGCTTTTTTCATATTTTCAAAAGCAATTTTCTGTTCTTTAATCTCCTCAATAAGTAGCCACTTTACTGCCTGTACATCATCACCTGCACTAATTTTTGGTTTATAATCCAAAACAATTTCAAAATAAGCATCTGTACTATAATAGACCAACCCTTTATAAGGATAAGTATTAGGATAAGAGAAGAGATACTGCATTTGATCTACATCAATCAAAATACCAAGCTCCTCATGTAACTCTCTTTGAAGTCCTGCTTCATAAGACTCTCCTCTTTCCTGAAAGCCTCCTGGCAGGTCCAACATACCCTTAAAAGGATCAAAAGCCCTAAAGGTAAATAGAATCTCATTTTGATAACGTATAATCGCAACGGTGGCAGCTGCGATGTTGTGATAATAGATAAAATCACACGCCTCACAACGATACGATTTTTCATCATGATGTTTCAATGATGCTTTGCCACATGATGGGCAGAATTGAATCTCAATAGCTTTCACTCCATCTCTCCTTATAACATCTTAAATGGCATTATAGACAAAGAAATTAAAGTTTAAGGGGACTGTAATAAAAAATAGACACGAGTTACATATATATTATGCTAAGATACCTTTATGAATTATACTATTGATCCTGAATTTACACCTATCATCGATGCGATTGAGACACACCTCATAGGAAAGAGAGAGCCGATAGCCTTAGCATTGGCTACTTTTTTTGCAAGAGGACATCTGCTTTTAGAGGACATTCCAGGGGTAGGTAAAACCACATTGGCTAAGCACCTCTCACAAGTACTCGGTCTTGACTTTGGACGTATACAGTTTACTTCGGATATGTTGCCCTCAGATATACTAGGCATAAACTACTATAACCAAAAAGAGGGAAACTTTGTCTTTAAAAAAGGGCCTATCTTTACTTCATTTTTACTTGCAGATGAGATCAACCGTTCCATGCCTAAAACACAATCTGCCCTTCTCCAAGCGATGGAAGAAGGGGTTGTTACCATAGATACACAAGCTTACGAACTTCAAAAACCTTTTTTTGTGATGGCAACACAAAATACCCATGAAGAGGTGGGTACATTCCCACTTCCTAATTCACAATTAGACCGTTTTATGTGTAGTTTTGGCATAGGGTATCCTGACCAAGTCTCTGAGAGAAACATTCTCAAAGGAGAGACCAGTCACAAGACCCTGCAAACTCAAGCACTGCTCACACCAACACAGATAGAAGCATATATGCAGCAAGCCTCTAAAGTAACCTTAAGTGATGCTCTACTTGACTTTATACAAGAAATCATCGCTTACACACGAGAAAGCGGTCTCTTTGAATATGGACTCTCAACACGTGGTGCATTGTCACTCATAGCAATGATTAAATCTTGGGCCATGTTGCTTGGACGGAGCTACGCAACGCCTGATGATGTTCAGATGGTTACGGGTATTGTCTGCAGTCATCGTCTACAATTTAAAGAGGGTAACACCACTGCCCTACGCATACATCATGAAATCTTTACTCAAATTCATCCAGATACGTAGGAGTGTCAAGCAACACGCGACTATTTTTTCTTTGGTTGTAGTCATCATGCTTTTTGGGCTTTTTATGGAAGCCTATATGCATAACTTTAACCTAGTCTATATAACGCTCTTTTTTGTTTTTGCATTTGCATTCTCTGCGGGTCACTTTGGCATGAATAATATCATTCATCTCCAAGTTACTTTTGCAAAGCAAGGGCGTATATTTGCCAACAAAGAGAGTCAATTACGTATCAATATCCACAACACATCTAAAACAGACGCTTGGGCAATTGTACTACATGGTAAAGAAAACGCTAAAATAGAAATACCACGTGTGAAGTTAGAAAGCAAGATTACAGTATTACTTCCTTGTACAATACATCAGAGGGGAAATTTCACCTATACAGGTTGCTTCTTAGAGAGTAAATATCCTCTCTCAACTGCACGACTGACACGACCCATAAAAGAGACATACAGTGGATTGGCCTACCCTGAACCTAAAGGTATCTCTCTTCATAGCTTCATCAGCCAACAAGAGACGCACCTAGGAGAAGAAAAAGAGTTCGATGGGCTCAGCAGTTATGACGGCACACAGAAACTTTCTCATCTCCATTGGGCATCTGTAGCCAAAGGAGAGATGGCAGTGAAACGTTTCACAAAAGAGACAAAAATAAAAAACCTCAATTTTATCTATGATACGCTTAAAGGAGATAAAGAGATACGCCTGTCACAACTGACACTTTGGGTACTTGAGTGTGAGAAGCAAAAATTGAATTTTGAGATAGTACTTCCCAAACGCATACTGCGTTCACATAAGGAGAGTATAGATGCAATTCTTGAGACACTTGCACACTATTAAATTATCAGAGTTAGCACTGCTTGACTTAGCCTATGTTGTGGTGCTTTTACCACTTGTAGTGATGCTCAAAACACCGATGCTGCTCTTTAGCATCATAGCCTTGGGTCTCATACTCTTTAAACGTCAACCTGCCAATAATACAACACTTTTTTCACTCTTTATTTTGGGGATTACAGCACTTTACCTCTCTTTATATGGAGCATTTTCGTTTTCGGGACTCTCCCGTCTCAAACTCTTTTTAGAGCTCTTGGTATATATACTTATTATTGTGGTTTCACTGCAAAGACTCACACGAAAAATAAACTTTTACCTGCTTATCTCTCCTTTTTTATTTTTAGCACTTTCACTCTTCTTTTACCATGGTATACTCATGCTGAATTATGTCATCTTTGAAGTATTTGTTTTACTCTGGATGATACTCTCACATCGTATGCAAGGAGACATCAAAGAGGGCTTCAAAACCAGTATGATAATGTTTATGCACTCTCTTCCCTGGGTGGTACTTTTGTTTATTTTTTTCCCTCGCATCTCTTTTGAACATGCCGATTACGGTTTTAAAGGTGAAGTCACCAAACGTATGGGACATGACGGAACGATGTATCTTGATGGCAATGCACTGCTTGTCCCCTCTGACCGTATTGTCATGGAGATTGGTTTTGAGGGTAAAGTACCTCCCGATTCCCAACTCTACTTTAGAGGAAGTATCCTCTATGTAGATAAAAAAGATCACTGGGAAGGACTCCCTCCTTATAGCAAAAGAGAAAGCCTGGACCACTATCCGACAGAAGGTATGCAAACAGCATACAAAGTGACCCTCTACCCCACTCAAAAAAAATGGCTCTACATGCTCGATATGCCTGCACGTGCAGTAGATGAGAGTACGCTTGACAGAGACCTCATCAGTACGATAAAAGAAAAAATAGATGAACCTATACACTATGCTGCACACTCTTTACTCAGCAATCGCTACGCCCAAACACTTGACACTCTCACCTACAAAGCCTCCACAGAGTACAATAGCACACAAAATCCCCAAACATTTCAAGAAGCACAAAAGTTGAAAGCGTCGATTAAAGAAACTTCCAAACGTGCAAAAGCCGTACTGGATTTCTTTAAATCTCAATCACTCACCTATACACTCAAACCTGATGCCCTCGATACCGATCATACCACCGACAGTTTTCTTTTTGATAAGCGTCGCGGCTATTGTGTCCATTTTACCTCTTCTTTTGTTACCATGTCACGTATGGCGGGCATACCTGCTCGTGTCGTCACCGGCTATAAAGGTGAGAGTGCCGAAAGCCTCAATAACTACCTTGCTATCAAAGAGAAGAATGCACATGCATGGGCAGAGTTATACATCAATAAAGCGTGGGTACGCTATGAGACGACCACTACGGCAAGCAATATAGATATTCCCTCTGAACTATCGACATCAAACAGTGAAGATCAAAAAAAGCAAAACCCTCTGCTTAAAAAAATAAACCTCTATCTCATGTATACAAAATACCAGATAGAGACTTGGATACTCTATTATAGTCATATCAGACAACTTCAACTGCTTGATTATGCGAAAAAAAATCCTCTTTTTATACTTATATTTATGATGACTCTTATGGTGCTTGTTCTTATTACTTTTATCATTATCGGCTACCTCAAAAGACCGCAATACACGCATAAAGCATTGGCTATGATGCAACCACTTCTTCAAAAGTTACACAAGGAGAAACATTATAAGAAAGAGGAGGAGACGCTTCATCAGTATTTACTGCGCTATCAAGCGAAATATCCAAAAAAACCCTTTATCAATGAGATAGACCGACACTATGAAGAGATGGTATATGGTGGAAAAAATTCAAAATCTGATTACAAAGCACTAAAAGAGCTGATTAAGAAATTTATACAAGATAAAAATGGTTAACCCAAGGGTGATATAGTACCAAAAAGCAACCTCTTAGATGTTTTTTAATAAAATATTAAACTTAATTCTTTAGAGCTCAAAAGAGTTCTATGTCTATTTAAACGAAAGAATATCATGATAAAAAAAAGTAAAAAAATAATACTTGCAGGGCTTACATCAACCATTGCTGTTGCCTACATGTTTGGATCATTTGCACAGGCAAAAGATGCCTCTACAAAAAAACACCAACCCTCTACAGCCAAAGAGAAGCTTGAAGCTTACATTAAGTTTACACAGATTCTTAATGTAATAGAGAGTCAATATGTTGATGACGTCAACACAACCGACCTTGTTGATAAAGCACTCAAAGGACTCATGGTCAACCTTGATGCACACTCTACATTTATGGATACCAAGGCGTATAAAGATCTCACAGTACAAACAAAAGGCGAATTTGGCGGATTGGGTATCTCTATTGGTATGAAAGACGGTGCACTCACCGTCATCGCTCCTATCGACGGTACACCGGCATTTAAAGCAGGTGTAAAAGCAGGTGACATCATTTTAAAGATTAACGAAGTGGCTACCATAGGGATGAATATTGACGAATCTGTTAAGTTGATGAGAGGAAAACCCAAAACTTCTTTAGTCCTGACAATTATTCGAAAAAATGAACCCAAGCCGCTTGAGATAAAGATTACTAGAGATATCATTAAAATACAATCGGTCTATGCTAAAACCATAGAAGATGAACTCCTCTATATCCATGTAACCTCCTTTGACCAGAAAGTTGTAGAGGGCATTAAAAAAGCCATGAAAGAGAATAATGCCACAAAAGGAATCATCCTTGATCTTAGAAATAACCCGGGGGGATTACTCGATCAGGCAGTGGATGTTGTAGATATGTTTGTTGAAGAGGGTATCATAGTAAGTCAAAACGGAAAACTCAAAAGTGAAAATATCACTTATGAAGCAACAAAAAAAGGTACAGACACCAAGACACCTATCGTTGTCCTTGTCAATGGCGGTTCTGCCTCTGCATCCGAGATTGTTTCAGGTGCACTCCAAGATTTAAACCGAAGTATTGTGATCGGTGAAAAAACATTTGGAAAAGGTTCTGTGCAGGTTGTCATGCCTGTTGGAGACAATGAAGCATTGAAACTGACAGTGGCTCGCTACTATCTGCCAAGTGGCCGTACCATCCAAGCTGAAGGTGTTACACCCGACATTCCCGTTCATTTGGGGAAAATAGATTATATTGAAGATCCTTCTTTGCTTAAAGAGAGAGACCTTAAAAAACATCTTGAGAGTGAACTTGAAAAGATAAATAATAAAAAAGAGAAAACAGATTTAAAAAACAATACTCTTGAGAACAATGAAACCGTTGTTGATGATACAATTATTACCAAAGAGCAACTCTATAAAGACGCACAACTTAAATCTGCCGTAGATATCTTAAAAGCACTAATCATCACACAGAAAGGAGAAAGATAATGGTACACGATACGCTGATAAAACAGACACTGGTCTATGAGGGAAAAGCAAAAAAAGTTTGGACCACTGAATATCCCGATCTTTATATTTCAGAATTTAAAGACACCCTCACTGCCTTTAATGGTGAAAAAAAATCAAGTGAAGCGGGTAAAGGTGCACTGAACAATAAAATCTCAGCTGCACTCTTCAAATATCTTAGTAAAAAAGGGGTAGCTTCCCATTTTGTTGAAATGCTCGATGAGAACCATATGCTTCATAAAAAGGCCGATGTCATCTATATAGAAGTGATTGTGAGAAATATTGCCACTGGAAGTCTTACCCGAAACCTTGGTATTGAAGAGGGAAGGATCCTTCCTTTTACCCTTGTAGAGTTTGATTATAAAAATGATGCCTTGGGTGACCCTAAACTCAACGATCAACATTGTCTGCTTTTAAATTTGGTAGAACATCAATCTGACCTTGACCATATTCGATATATGGCAAGAAAGATCAATGATCTGCTTAAAGCATTCTATGCAGAGCGTAACCTTACACTTGTAGATTTCAAACTTGAATTTGGTAGAGATATGCACGGGAATATTATCCTTATAGATGAACTTAGTCCGGATAACTTCAGACTTTGGGACGCTACAAGCGGTGAAAAAATGGATAAAGACAGATTTAGAGAGGGGATAGGCAGTGTTACCGTTGCTTATGAAGAAGTATTAAATAGAATTTTGGGAGAGAAAGAATGAGAGCAGTAGTAAATGTATTTTTAAAAGAGGGTGTACTTGACCCGCAAGGAAAAGCAGCACATCACGCACTTGACGCTTTAGGTTTTCCGGGCGTTGAAGATGTACGTATCGGTAAACAGATTATCATGCAACTGAAAACAGATGACAAGAGTGAAGCAGAAACGGAAGTCAAAGAGATGTGTGAAACACTTCTTGCTAATACGGTTATCGAAGACTATACGATAGAGATTCACTAAAATGAAAGTAGCTGTATTAAGATTTCCCGGAACGAACTGCGAATTTGATACCCAATATGCATTTGAGAAATTAGGACACTCAACCGAGCTTGTATGGCATGAAGATGAGACATTACCTGAGGAGATTGACCTTGTTGTTGTCCCCGGCGGATTTTCCTATGGAGATTACCTCCGTTCGGGGTCTATCGCAAGATTTTCCACTGTTATGAAGGCGGTTAGCGCTTTTGCAAATGACGGAGGCAAAGTGCTTGGTATCTGTAACGGTTTTCAAATTCTCACAGAAGCAGGTCTACTCCCTGGAGCACTCAAGCGTAACAATAACCTGCACTTCATCTCAAAACATCAAACGCTTTGTGTCATTAACAATGACAATGCCTTTTTGAACCAATGTGACAAAGGTGAAGTGCTCAATATTCCTATTGCACATGCAGACGGAAACTATTATATCGATGATGAAGGTTTTGAGAAACTTGAAGCCAATGGACAGATACTGCTTCGCTATTGCGATGAAAAAGGAAACCCTGTTGTCGTAAATGGTTCAGTAACCTCTATTGCCGGTGTCTGCAATGAAACAAAAAATGTCTACGGTCTTATGCCGCACCCCGAACGTGCCTTAGAAGCAATACTCGGTAGTGAAGACGGTATACGTATGCTTAAGGGTTTTGAACGCTAATGAGAGATATCCGCTCTGTCTGGATCCTCATAGGATTGATACTCGCATACACCATACAACTCCAAGCGCAAAGCGAGTTCAAATACTCTTATATCCCCAAAAAAGTATATGAACATCAACTCTTTCCGATCACACTCATAGGTATAGGAGAAGATGGAAATTCTCGCACGAAATTTACCTTTGATAGATCCAGTACGATACAACCAATATTTGAAACACCTCTGGTTGTACGTAATGGTAATGACAGTTTTTATACCTTTTATTTTCAGGCAAACACCCTTGATATACGTATTCCTGCACTGTATATCTCTTCTGATACAACACAAACCGCTCTCCCTTCACAACGTATTGCAATCAGTACCTTAAAAACAAGAGAAGATTTCTGTCATGTACTTGCAGCAGATATGAAGATCAAAAACTCACAAGTCTCCAACTATGATGAAAAAAGCCACATTGTGACCCTTTCTATAGAAGCGTTTGAAGCAAATCTTGAAGCGATGCACCTAGAGCATGCAGCCGAATCAGACATAGAGTCGGTGAAGCGTGAATTTGCCAAAGTAGAAGGAGAGTTTTATGTGGTACTCCCCGTAGATCAGAAGTTACTCAAATTCACCTATTTTAATACCATTAAAAAACAATATGTTTTTTTAGAAGTTCCCGTAGTTGTTGCCGATGCGTCCGTCGTCACACAGTCTGATCTCAATCCCAAAGAAGACAATTTTGAAAAACTGAAAAAATATACTTTTATGGCTCTTTTTGCTTTCTTTCTCATCACATTTCTCTTTAAGAGAGATTTTTTCTACCTTGTCTTTGCTGCCATATCACTCATCACTCTCCTGACATTTTACATACCGCATAAGAAAATATGTGTTAAACAGGGTGCTTCACTCTACATTTTACCTACACAGACCAGTACTGTAAGTACACAGATTGATCAAGAACTTGATACCATGCTGCTAAGTGAACGTGAAGGATATAAAAAAGTAGAATATAAAGAAGGAATCATAGGATGGATAAAAAATGAAGATCTTTGCAACAATTAGATTTTACTGGGGTGCTTTTATCATCTCGTTCAATACCGCTATCTTTATGATACCGGCATTGATGCTATTTGGAAAATACAAGAGTACCATTGTCCATCATATTAATCGTTTAACACTCTTTTTAATGGGTGGAAAATTGGAGCAAAAAGGAAAAATGGATAAGAGTGCCGATATGTATGTCATGAACCATCAAGGGATTGTAGATATTATCGGCTTAGAGGCACTACAAAACAATCATCTTCGCTGGGTAGCAAAAAAAGAGCTTTTTGATACGCTTTGGTTTGGTAATCTACTGCGCTATGGAGAGATGATCTCCCTTGACCGAGAGAGTAGAGCAGGATTAATAAAACTCATTAAAGATGTAGAAGAGTCAAAAGAGATATACAAACGCCCCGTAGCGATATTTCCTGAAGGTACCCGTGCAGATACACAATCTCTTCTTCCTTTTAAGGCGGGGACCGATATGATTGCAAAAAAATTGGAACTCAAAGTACAACCTATTGTGATTACAGGGAGTAAATGGGTACTCAACGAACACATCAAAACAGGGCACAGTGGTACGGTAAAATATGAATTTTTACCTACAATCAGTGTAAAAAAGAGTGATAAAACATGGTTTAAAACACTCCGCATAGATATGCAAAGGGTTATAGATGATGAATTTAACAACAATCATCGCAGTCGCTAGCGGCGGTGCTGTGGGTGCAACACTCAGACTACTTATCAATGGTTTTACCAATAAACATTTTGTACATCCTCTACCTTTGGGGACGCTTGCAGTCAATCTTTTAGGAAGTCTTCTCATTGGTATGCTCTTTGCCTATTTTCATTGTAATACATCACTTCCACCTCATTTGAAAACCTTTCTTGTCACAGGGATACTTGGTGCATTGACCACCTACTCTACCTTTGCTATAGAGAGCTTTTTTTTACTTGAGTCAGGAAACTACACCTATGCTTTTGCCAACATGGCACTTAACCTTTTTGGTACCATCCTACTTGCAGGTCTTGGATATACCATCATGATACAATTATCAAAATAACAGGAAAACAGCGTGTTAACACTAAATCAGGAAATCGAAAAACATATTAAAAAGCTCGTAAACCCGCTAAAAGACCCAGAAGCGTTACTTGAAGTACTCAAAGTCAAACTCACAAAAAAAGAGCTCAAACTCTTAAAAGCATGGGCAGATGACACACCTAAAAAGAAGTTACAAGAAAGTTTAAATCTTGATGAAGAACATTACGCTGAACTCTCAAAAAAGCTAATTAAAAAATTGAATCAAGAGAGAATTAAACAGGTAATGTGTCTGTAATTTAAAAATGGTTTATAAAATAATGTATGAGAAAAGTCTATTTTAAAGCAGAACTTAAAGCCCAAAAAAGACTTTAAGTTTGATACACTCTGTTTAAGGAACTGCTATCGTTCTCGTATCAGAAACACTTAGTTGATTAAATGTAGCATTAAGATCATGACGATCTTCATTCCATACAGACCAAACTATATTTCCTGCAGGAGAGGCACGTAATTGAGATTCAAATCGACTCATACTACCATCATAACCTGGCACGGAAACTGGAGTAGGATAGGTATCCCCTTTGTCTTTTGACATTGTATATACAACATCCCCTTCTGTAGATCCACCTATATGCGAATAAACATTAGTTTCTGTTCCCCATGCTAAAAGAATTGCACTTTTGTTTTGACAATTTTCAGGAACTGTTGCACAATTTGGCATACTACCTGCCATACCGACTAAACGAGGTTCTTTAACATGAAGCATATCTCCTCTTGGTATTTGTGATACATTTGATGCATTAGTCCACACTCCGGCAATAGCATCATAACGACGATACCAAAAATTATAATTATCTTGATCTGTATAAGTTGCAACTGCCCAATCTCTAGCATAGCTGTAACCAATATAAAAATCATCTCCTCTAAGTGCTGCACGGTGTGCTCTTGCATCTTCATATGCATTTAAATCTGTTGTATCTGTCAGATTATTAGTTGAGGGTGCATCAGGAACACTCACTCTTGCCCAAGGAACAGTATTACTACTTATATTTAATGCAGGTGTATTATTTATTAATTTTGCTGCTTCATAATCAATAGCATTAGCCGCTGGATCAACTGCTGGAACCATATCTTCTACCCTAAGCCCACTTTCTGCTAAATTCACTGAACCTACAGGACGAAATCCTAAACGAACCATAATATCTCCAGGTCCACCTTCTACCGCATATCCCTGTCTCCAAAATATACCCATTTTCAAACCACTTACACCTTCTGTTGCTTGTGTCACAAAACGTACACGACGGCTATTTTCAGCAGGATCACTAATAATATATCCTGGTTCACCATAAGCATATGGTCCAGTACCTACAGTAGGTTGATTGAAAATAAACTGATGATAACGAACATACTTACCACTATCAAGTCTATTGGCACCTTTGGTTTCTTCATAAGCAATCACGGCTCTAGGAGTAGCATTACCCAATTTAACAAGGGCAGAGTTTGCACGAGAAGCCCCTGTATTACCCGTTTCCAATTCAGTAATCTCTGTATCAGGTGCTGAAGGGTGATAGACAGGACTTGTATTTCCACTTTGAGCATCATTAGTATAATTATTTGTAATTCTTGTACGAGGTCTATTAAACCCATCCACTGCTACATGATAAGAATAAGTATACCAAATATCAGTACCATGCGTTACATTAGCGCCAGATGCACCTTCACCAGGACCATCACCTCCACCAATTTGGAGACCATGCGGGTCTTCTTGCCATGTAAGAATCCATCTTCCTTTATTAATATCACCTACCAAAGCACTAAGACCTTTATTGACATCTTGCATTGCATCTCTTACACCACTTGTTATTTGCTGTGTTTTCCATTCCGTAGGCGTTGCAGGACTGAAATCGATAGCTGAGGCATAAACACACTGAAAAGGCACAGTAATCCCATCTCTTTCATTGTAGCTTATCATTCTCTGCTCATCACCTTCACAGTACTTATCTGTCCAACTTACTACAGCAAATGAACCTGAATTAAAAATATTTGGTTTACCAGAATCCCCATAAAATGGAGTCGCTACTGTACTTAAAACACCATCTGTTTCTTCCCATTTTGTGGATATACTACTTTTATCTGCAGTATTTGAAATATTTATTGCTGGACTCCAAGAAGCTTGAGCCGCACATTGGGCATTTGCATCAGATGGCATACAAGTCCGAACAAAAATATCTCTTGCTGGACGCACAGAATCAGACTTTACATCATAAACATTATGTCGACTATCAACATGATCACCATATGCAGTGACTAGCATACCATTCCCAAGTCTCACTAATTTACTTTTAAATGCTCCACCATTTTCATTTATGACACCCTCATTTGAAAGTGTTGTTGGCACAGTAAAATCCAATGGTACTCCATCTGCTGCACATACACTTGATGCCAACAATAAAACAGAAAGCCCCAAACTTATTTTAATCTTCATCATTTTTCTTCCTTTTCTATAGATATTTTAAGACTAATAAACACTCAGCCTCTAATATAATTATAACTGAAAAAAAACTATAAAACATCACCTTCTCGTGTGACTTTATTTCTATAAATAAGAAATCTTTAACCTCAATAAAAAACACCTTATTTTTTAGTATACTATAGTTCTATATGGCGGATTCGACTCATAAGCGAATACCCTTAACCAAAATTGTAGCATCCAAACCTGTTAGTTCCATAAATGCCTCATAAGGTGTAGCATAATCAAGACACTTTCTAGGTCTTGAATTAAGCTTATG
>JAYEJF010000069.1:0-8103 GCA_034660455.1 Campylobacterota bacterium
AACAAGGGTAGAAGTGTCAGGCATAGTGTTATCTCCAGTATATATGAGTGAGTTTAATCTATAGTATGACATAGATTAAAAACATAATGGTAACATTTTTTTATCGGGGAATCTTATGTTGTTAAATGAGATGTCTCAAGCCAAAAAGGCTTGAGTTTAAGGTAAAGGGTAAAGTAATTTAAATGGGTAACACTCTAATAGTATCACTCAATTTTTCTTTTAAAATATTTTCAATGGCAAAGAGCGTACCTGTACTAGAGCTTGCACAACCAGAACAAGCACCTAAATAACGGATGTAAATGTCAATGTTTTCACCATTTTCTTTGATATCCAATATCTCCATATCTCCACCATCCATGACAAGCATTTGTCTGATGTGTTCATCTACTACAGCATCTACCGCTTTTATACGCTGCACAATGGTCATTGTAGCAAAATCACCCGCTGCTGCAGGAGTCTCATTTCCAATACTTGCTTTGCTTGCCAGTCTCTCTTTTTCATATTCGTCTAAAAGGTCTACAAGATAGACATCTTTCTCTTCATGACCACCGGCACGACTACATGATTTACAAAATGCACCTGCTTTGGTGTAGTCTGTAATTTGCTCCACAGTTGTAAGGTCATTAAGACGGATAACTTCTTGAAGTGTAGAGAGTGTTACACGTGCACATTCACATACAATCACCTCTTCTTCAAAACTTTCCATATCTACACCTTTATATTGAGCGGCTGCTTTTTTAATGACATCGTATGCCATCACTGAACAGTGCATTTTTTGAGGTGGTACGGCAGGTGTATCGGGTGTGTCACGCATCGCAAGTTCAACATCAATGTTTGTAATTTTAACTGCTTCATCAACGGTTTTATCTTTACAAAGTTCAGCCATGGTATCAGAAGAAGCAATGGCTGTACCACAACCAAAACTTTTAAATTTAGATGAAAGGATTTTGTCTGTATCTGGATCAACGGCCCAGTAAAGACGCACTGCATCCCCACAACTCTCTGCACCAAAGTCAGCTACAATGAGTTTAGCACCCATTTCATCTGCTTGTTCTTGTGTAATCTCACCCATATTTTGCGGGTTATTCATTAAATCGCTTACTTTATTACTGTACTCATCCCAGATGGTACCGCCTATTAAACTATCTATTCCCATAATTTTCCTTTTTTATACTAATTTCTAATGGAACAAAGTCCCTTTTGACGCCCTCTTTTCAGCAGAGGCTTCTTGCGAAACCAGTTTCGCATTTATTAGAAGCTTTTTTACAAAAGCTTAGCAACACTATCTGTTCTTCACTAACACTAATGATGCGCATCCAAGCCAGACTCATGACCTTCGGGTGCATAGGCGTATGAACTTGAGATACCTCTTAGTCTTTGTACAGCTGCTTGCACTGTTTTAAGCGTGTAGTTCAACTCTTCTTGGGTCGTATAACGGCTGAGTGAAAATCGTATGGCAGTATGGGCTAAATCTTCAGCTGCACCAATGGCTTCCATCACTGAGTTCGCTTCCAAGTCTTCAGAGGCACAGGCAGATCCTGTACTCGCTCCTATACCGGCACGGTTTAAGTCCCATAACATAGACTCACCCTCAATCCCTCTAAAAGAGATAAGGATGGTATTGGGTGTTCTTTTTTCTCTAGGTGTTACGACAAATGTATCTTCAATTTTGAGCAGTTCATCTTCGAATCTATCTCTCATCTTTCTGATTTCTGTCATTTCAAAGTCCAGTGCATCCACGGCTGCTTCTATCGCTTTACCCATACCTACAATAGCGGGAACATTCAGTGTACCTGAACGATACCCACCCATTTGTGCACCACCGTGAAGCAGTGGCATAAGCTCTTTACCTTTTTTAATATAGAGCGCTCCCACGCCTTTGGGCCCATGGAACTTATGTGCTGAAAAAGTGAGATAGTCAACATCGAAGGAGTCTACATTGACAGGAAGTTTCCCTATCGCCTGTACAGCGTCAGTGTGAAAAGGTACATCATGTTCTTTACAAATTTTAGCTATCTCTTCAACAGGAAAGATTGCACCTGTTTCATTGTTCGCCCACATTACAGAGACCAACGCCGTTTTATCTGTAATGTTGTCTCTTATAGTTTGTGTATCAACGATACCTTCATGGTTAATAGGAAGATAGGTTACTTTACAACCCATGTTTTCTATCCATTTTGCAGTGGCAATGATAGAGGGATGCTCAACTTCAGAAACCATAATATGGTTTTTTTTACCCGTAAGTATCTGTTCAAAGTAGATAGATTTTAGTACCCAGTTATTACTCTCTGTTGCACAGGAGGTGATTACAACGGAGTCTTCTCTGTCGGCATTAATAGCAGTATAGATTCTTTCCATAGCAGATTTAATCCCAGGATGTGTATCGGATGCAAATCCATGAAGTGAATTTGGATTACCGTATTTTTGTACAAAATAGGGCTCCATTGCTTCATACACATGTGGATCGACAATTGTAGTTGCATTATTATCTAAATAAACATTCATAGTTAAGTTCTCCCGTAAGTTCGTTAGAGAAAGGAAAAAAATCACTCTCTCTATCCAGCATTGAAAGTCTATTTTCAATGGAGGTGTTTTATCGTTATTTTAATTAAGACAAATTTACTCTTAATTGATTTTCTGCATATTACGCATATATTCTTAAACTAACATAAAATAATCGCTTTAAAGAGAATAATTATACGCTATAGGGCTTGAAGGGGTACAGTATTATTAGAAGTACCCTAAAAATTAGATGGTGCGGGGGTATTGATAAGATTGTAAAATTCACTTCTGGTGCGTTCATCACGTTTAAAGAGTCCGCGAAGTGCAGAGCTTACTGTGGTTGAATTAATCTTTTGAACGCCTCTCATCTCCATACACATATGTCGTGCATGGACAACAACGGCTACACCTTTTGGTTTAATGGTATTTAAAATGGCATCAGCGATCTGTTCGGTCATCTGTTCTTGTATTTGTAAACGTCTTGCATAGACATTGACAATACGGGGAATTTTGGAAAGTCCAACCACTTTACCGTCAGGTATATATGCTACATGGGCACGACCGATAATAGGCAGCATATGATGTTCACACATAGAGTAGAATTCAATGTCACGAACTAAGACCATCTCATCGTTACTTGTGCTAAAAAGTGCTTCACCGAGAATCTCTTCAGGGTTTTGCTCATATCCTTCGGTAAGAAATTTTAACGCTTTTGCTACACGATTCGGTGTTTTGAGTAAACCTTCACGTTTAGGGTCTTCTCCCAAAAGTTCAAGTACTTTACGAATAGCATGTTCAAATTCTTCTTCTTTATTCATGGTTGGTTTCCTGAGACTATAATTGTGACATTGTAGCCAAAAAGAGTTTAACGATTTTTTCATCTACTTTTGAGATAGCGAGTTGATCTATCTCTTTTGGTGTAAAATACGCTATTTGAAAAGGCTCTGTCTCATAATAAACATAGACTTTACAACTCAATTTAAAATGTGTATAGGCATGTGTAACTTCACCAATATATTGGGCTGCACAAGGTGGGGTATTTATGGTATTAAAGCCCCATAAACCATGCAAGAACTTTCCTCTTCTTTGTGTGAGGGAGAGAGCCTCATCGTAAACAGAGATAAGTACACTGGTGTGACGTTGGGGAACAACCCTCTTTTTCTTGGTGGGATATAGTGTAGGTTCATCTCTCCCTTCACAAATCTTCATTAAAGGACAGAGGTTACATTGAGGATTTTTGGGTAAACAAACAGTAGCACCGATATCCATCATGGCTTGATTATAGTCAAAGGGATTTTGTGTGTCTATATGTTGGTAAGCAATCTCCCATAAGGTTTTATCATTGGGTTGAGTCAATTGATGAAGACGGCAGAGGATACGTTTTACATTGGCTTCCATAACGGGAACAGGCTGTTTGAATGCAAATGTAGCAATGGCATGTGCAGTATTTTTACCAATGCCCGGCAATTTGATAAGCTCCTCTATCGTGCTGGGTAGCGTGTTGGTCATAGTGGCTGTTTTATGCAAATTCTTTGCACGCGTATAATATCCAAGACCCTCCCACATTTTTAACACATCATCGAGTTTGGCACTGCCCAATGCATGAAGGGTAGGGAATGTTTCTAAAAAAGGAAAATAATAACGTTCAAGTACGGTTTTTACCTGTGTTTGCTGTAACATGACTTCAGAGAGGTAAATATGATAAGGATCTTCTGTCGTACGCCAGGGGAGATCTCTTCTACCATAGCTTTTGTACCATTTTTTAATTGTAAGATGGGTTTGTCTATTCATGGTGCGATTGTATCTTATTTCAGGTATAAAAGGCACAATATATAGTGTAATTTAGAAGTTTATTTGATAGTTCAACACTTATTAAAGCAATTTTAATTATCATATATGAGCTTAACAATATAAAGGATGAAGATGAAAATAAGTAAAATCATAGTTGCACTAGCAATGCTTATAGGAATTGCCAAGGCTGATGTACAATCACACATGGCTCAAACACAATTAACGGCAGAGCTTCAAGGTATAGAGGGGAATAAAGAGGTAGAGATTGAGGCACTGATTAAAAATAAGGGTTCAGTTGGATTCTCTACGGTCGCAGCGAATACTCATATTGAAAAGTTTTATTATGAGAAGTTTAAAGAAAAAGGTGTAGAGATGATCTCTTTCTTTGGTATGGTGAACAAAGAAAAATTAAGAACACTCTTCCTTGCAAATCCTGATTTTGGTGCGTATGCTCCTTTTAACTTTTTGGTCTATAAAACACTTGATAACAAAACAGATGATAATACATGGTTTGGACACTTGGCACCGGACACAATGCTTGACATTATCGGTGAAAAAAATCCTGATACGAGAAAAGAGTTTACAGATATGATTGCAGGATGGGATGCATATGTAACTAAAGAGATGAAACCGACAAAAAGTAAAAAGTTTGAGCATACAAAACCACTACCAGAGCACGGTTTAATCAAAATGGTGAAAAAGTTTGATAAACCTGATGATCTTGAAGAGTTTGTAGAAGATTTTGTATCAGATCATGATGGACGTTTTTCACAACATAACTTTATTATTGCAGGGTTTATAGATTTTAAATTTGAGTATGATGATTTAGATCTTGATTTTGATAAATATGATGCCTATTGGGTTTCACTCTTATGCCATTTTGAATTCTCTAACTCTATCTTTAACAGAGGTATCCCTGAAGCCGGTATGTTTGCACCATGTTCAGTCTATTTTTATATTCCAAAAGGTACAAATGAACTCCATGTCGGATACGCAAGTGTGGACAATTGGATTAATGCACTCAACTTTAAAGAGCAAAAAACAATTGATTATATGAAATCGATTGATGCCGAAGTTGTTGAAACATTTAAAGAGATGGGTTTCGAGCTCGTTAAACAGTAGTTTCTTCTTTGTCGTGTAACATTTTGTTACACGACATTTATATATGTAAAATCCCTATAAATTTTCCCCTTAGTAGTATTTCAACATTATTTAGATAAAATCACGCAATTATATAATTAAAGGATTGTAGTGAAAGTTACAGTAGATAAAGTAGACGAAGCAAATGTACTTGTAGGTGGTACACTTGATAACAGTGAGATTGAAGCGACAATTAACAAGATGGCTGTTAAGGCGGGTAAAGAGATCAAGGTAGATGGTTTTAGAAAAGGTAAAGTACCTGCGCATGTGGTAAAAAAACTTCATGGTGATAAACTTGCACAGGATGCAGAAACTGAAGCAGTTCAGTCTCTCTTATCAGAAGGTATGAAAGAGGGAGATATCAATGGGTCAGATGTACTCGGAGAGCCTACGTTCAAAAAATATGAGAAAAAAGATGAAGGTATTGAAGTAGAAATAGAGATTTCTATTAGACCGCAATTTGATACAGAGGGTCATATGGATGTACTTCCTGCTTTTGAGAGACCGACTGCATCACAAGAAGAGATAGATGAAAAACTCGCAGAGCTTACTTCACAAAATGCACCATATGAAAAGATTGAAACAAATCGTACGGTAAGAGACGGTGACATGACTTTAATTGATTTTGAAGGGTTTGTTGATGGTGTTGCATTTGATGGCGGAAAAGCGGAGAAATTTAACCTTAAAATCGGATCAGGTCAATTTATACCGGGATTTGAAGAGCAGATTATCGGTATGGAATATGAAGAAGAGAAAACGGTTACAGTTACTTTCCCTGCAGAGTATCAGTCGGCTGATCTTGCGGGTAAAGAGGCAGAATTTAAAGTAACACTTCATGAAATTCAAGAGCAAGTACCTGCTGAGCTGAATGATGAGCTGGCACAGAAGCTTCTTCAAGGTGAAGAGAATGCAACAGTTGAGCTGTTAACGGAAAAAGTAAAAGAGCAGATAGTCTCTACTGAAATTTCAAAAATCTATAATGAAGAGTTAAAGCCGAAATTGGTTGAAGCACTGGTTGAAAAGTTTAATTTTGCACTACCTAATAACATTGTTGAACAGGAAATTGATGCAAAAGTGAATGCAAAAGCACGTGAGATGAGTGAAGAAGAACTTGCAAGCTATAAAGATAATGATGCAAAAATCAATGAACTTCGTGACTCGGTAAGAGAAGATGCAATGGCTTCGGTAAAAGCAACATTTATTGTAGATGCATTGGCTAAAAAAGAGGATATTAACGTAGATGATCAGGAAGTTTCACAAGCTATCTACTATGAGGCAATGATGAGCGGTCAAGATCCTCAGGAAGTGATTAAATATTATCAAGAAAACAATCTTCTACCAGCTGTAAAAATGGGTATGATCGAAGATAAGCTCTTTGGTAAAATGTTAGGATTAGACAAATAATTTTCTATGCAGATAGCCGCGTGCTTGCTATCTGTTAACTAACTTAGTGTATATTCAAGTTGATAAAAAATCTATTTGACTATATAGTAATAAAGGCAGAGAATGAGTTATATTCCATATGTTGTAGAACAAACGGGTAGAGGGGAAAGATCATACGATATCTATTCACGACTACTAAAAGATCGTATTATTATGCTAAGTGGCGAAGTGAATGATCAGGTTGCTTCTACGATTGTTGCACAGCTTCTTTTTCTTGAAGCACAAGACCCCGATAAAGATATTTACTTTTATATTAATTCTCCCGGAGGCGTGATTACTTCCGGACTCTCCATGTTTGATACCATGAATTATATTAAGCCTGACATTGTCACCATATGTATCGGGCAGGCAGCTTCAATGGGAGCATTTTTACTCTCTTCGGGTACAAAGGGTAAACGATATGCCCTGCCTCATGCACGTATAATGATACATCAGCCTTCAGGTGGTGCTCAAGGGCAGTCAACAGATATTCAGATACAAGCACAAGAGATTCAAAGACTTAAAGATATACTAAATACAATCCTTGCAGAGCAGACAGGCAAAACAGCCAAACGTCTTGAAAAAGATACAGAGCGCGATAACTTTATGTCTTCGCAAGAAGCGCTTGAGTATGGTCTAATCGATAAAGTACTTACCAAAAGTTTTAACTAGGGTATATAATGGTTAGAGAAATAGTGGTATATCCCGATAAAAGATTGAAATGTATCTCAAAAGAGGTAGACTCTTTTAATGGAGCATTACATGATTTGTTAGATGACATGTATGACACGATGCGTGCAAAAAACGGCGTTGGTTTAGCTGCTATACAAATAGGAATTGACCAGAGGGTATTGGTGATTAATATTCCTATGGAAGTTGGGGAGGGTGAAGAAGATCAGCCTAAAGAAAATACTTTAGAGATGATTAACCCCGTGATTGTAGAGCAGGATGGTACTGAAAAGTTTCAAGAGGGTTGTCTCTCTGTACCCGGTATCTATGAAGAGGTAGAGCGTGCAAAGCATGTAAAAGTAGCCTATTTTGACAGAGAAGGAAAGCAACATACTATTGAAGATGATGACTTTTTAGCCGTAGCCATACAACATGAAATAGATCATTTAGACGGAAAAGTATTTATTGAAAAACTCTCCTATATGAAACGAAAGAAATTCGAAAAAGAGTGGAAAAAAAGACTCAAAGAGTCCTAATCAGCGATGTTTCACTGCGAATTTTTCGGAGTACATACTCAAA
>JAYEJF010000070.1:0-7924 GCA_034660455.1 Campylobacterota bacterium
CTAAATGGTACATTTAATGCCTTTGTATTGGGGATTTAATTAGATATTTATAGCTTGTTTGGGAGAGTGTTTTTGGCTTTTTTGGAAAGGATGTGTTTTTTGGGTGTATTTTTAGAGGTGCCCTTAAAGTATAGGTTCCCACCCTACTACTGTTAACCTCTCCTAGAACATACACTGTAACAACACCATCTTCTTCATCCATCGCAGTAGCACAATCGACATTATAAACATCATATTGACCTAATGTGAGGGGGTTGTCTCCGTGAATCGTAATGACAGGAGGGTTAAGATCCAAAAATCCCAAATGCCCTAAAATCGCTTCAATCTCCTCAATAGAATCTATCTCTTCAAGATCAAATGTTTCTAAAACAGCATTAATCTCATCAATATCCTCTTCACTGATACCATATATTCCCATACTATTATAGGTTTCTAATGTAGGGCTAGAGCCATCTTCCTGCATCGAGTCCATAAAACTATTGAGGGCAATTTCATCAAGGGTTAATTTTTTATCTGTACTACCGCAAGCAGAGAGTAAAAAAAGAGCAAAAAACAAAGAAAACAATATCTTGGAAAATGAGTATCTATGCATTAGTATCTCCTCGTATGACAATTTTACAAAGTATAAGATTAAAGTAACTTTTTTTGCTATAATTTAAATAAGGAGCACTCATGAAAACCTTACTCTCTTTACTTATCTTTATCTTTATCTTTACTTTACTAGAGGCTAATGATGCACAAACAATCATCAAAAAACTTGAAAAAAATCTTCGGGGTGACTATATGTACTCTACTATGCGCATGATAGTCACTTCCAAACGGGGTAAACGAACGGTAAAAATAGAGAGTTGGTCTAAAGGAAATGATGACAGTTTCATTAAAATCCTTTATCCGCAGAAAGATAAAGGCATCACGTTTCTAAAACTGGACAATCAAATGTGGCAGTATATCCCCAAGATAGAACGTACAATTAAAATACCGCCGTCTATGATGCTTCAAAGTTGGATGGGGAGTGATTTTACCAATGATGACATGGTCAAAGAGAGTTCATTAGAAGAGGACTATCATGCAAAAATTCTCTCAAGAGAAGCAAACAGTGCTACACTAGAACTTGTTCCAAAAAAGAGTGCTGCTGTGGTATGGGGGAAGATTATTATCGACGTTGATCTAAAAAATGCCGTACCCATCAAAGAGACCTTTTATGATGATATGATGAAAAAAATAAGGGTAATCACTTTTTCACACATAGAGCAACACGGCACACATAGAGTCCCTATGGTAATGGAACTCAAACCACTTGATTCAGATAAGAAAAAAAACAGCACAAAGATCATTTTTGAAAAAATAAACTTTGATGCCAAAATTGACCGTTCTTACTTTACAAAACAAGCTTTAAAGCGTTACTCAAGATAAGTCAATGCTTCTTTCACTTGCAATTAAAAATATTGTGAAATCGAAGGGTAGAAGTATCATTACCCTACTTTTAAGTACCTTCACTACCATACTCTTTATTGTCTATGTGGCATTTATGGATGGTTCACATCATCAAATTATCAAAAGTTCTCTAGAGATATATACCGGTTATGCCCATGTCAATCTTAAAGGGTATAGAGATGAGAGTAGCTATGACTATCTTATAGAAGAGGTGGAGAGTATAGAGAAAATACTGAAAAACGATATTACAATCAAAGCCTATAGCCCAAGGTTTGAAACCTATGCCCTGCTTGCCGGAGATCAAAAATCTGTAGGAGGTATGATAGTCGGTATCATTCCCTCACGTGAAACCCTATTAAGTAAATTAGAAGCTTCTCTGATCAAAGGAGCGTATCTTAATGATAATGACAAAAATGCTATCTATATGGGTGCTGCACTTGCAAAACGCTTGAATGTTGATATAGGTAGTCAAATAGCAATGGTTGGCTCTTCTATTGACTACTCGATTGCAGCGGATCTTTTCAAGGTTAAAGGTATCTTTAAAACAGGGCTTTTTGATTTTGACTCCCAATCGGCATTTGTCAATAAATCTTATCTGGACACCATTATGTTAAGTGATAATATGGCAAGTTATTTTACCCTTTATTTTCATGACAATGACAATATTGATAAAAAAACCCTTGATCTGCAACGTTTACTTCCATCAAATTATGAGGCAGTAAATTGGAAAACACTCCTCGGCGCTCTAGTTCAAGCTATGTTAGTGGATTCAATCTTTGGATATATCTCTATCTCTATCTTTTTTCTAGTGATCTTTTTTGTCATTATGATATTTTCCTATGTGAATATCTATACAAGAGCGAGAGAGATTGGACTTCTGCGTGCTTTGGGGTTCACCTCCAAAAATATATTTGGAATGCTTTTTTTTGAGATACTGCTTCTTGCAAGTATCAGTATAGTTATAGGTACACTAATCGGTGCTTCAATTACATATTATTATGCACTTCATCCCATCATCATATCGGGTATAGCCGAGACCTACAAAGAGTATGGTATTGTCAGTGATGAAATACCTATGCGTTTTGACCTTTTTACTATCATATGGAATGCGTTAACCATTTTTGTACTGAATCTAGCAGCCATTGTCTATCCCGTCACAAAAATCAATAAGCTTACGGCAATGGAGGCGATGCGATATGTATAAGATACCCCGACATCTTGCCTGGCTCAGTATTTGGAGACGTAAAACACGTTCTCTTATGGTAATAAGCATGATTGCACTAAGTCTCTCAGGTCTACTTGGGTTACAAGGGCTTTACGACGGTATGGTGAGTCACTTGATCAATACAACCATACGAAGTGATTGCGGAGAGATCTCTCTTTACGCCAAGGAGTACAGGCTCAATAAAAGTCTAGACGACACACTCACTCCCCTCTCAAAATTTGAAAATGCCTTCTCTAAAATTAAAGAGATTGACACCTATGCAATACGCTTAGAACAAGAGGGACTCATTGCTACTGCCCATAAATCACGCGGAGCAATCCTTAAAGGTATCTCTTTGGAGGATGAAGAGAATTTCGGTCAACTCAGTGCCTTTATAACCCAAGGGAGATATAGTTTTGGAAAAGAAGATAAAGGTGCTTTAATTGGCTTGACATTGGCTAAAAAATTTAATCTTACGATCAACAGCCGTGTGATCTTTACTGCCCAAGATAGTTTAGGAGAGATCAACTCCATCTCTTTTCGTATCTCGGGCATTCTAAAAACCGGTAATCCTTCAATAGATGAGAACACGCTATTTATATCTATGCACCCTATGTCAAAATTTCTCAATTTAAAAAGCACTGCAACACAAATTGCTTTACGTGTGGGCAATACGGAAGATATCGAAAATGTACAAAATGCACTGAAAAAAATCTTACCCAATAGTGATGTACTTCGCTGGGATGAGCTCTATCCACTACTTATACAGATGAAAGAGTGGATGAATATCTTTAACTTTGCTTCTTATTTAATTGTCTTTATTGTTGCATCACTGGGTATCTTTGGTGTAATGCTTGTCTCGGTTTTAGAAAGAATGCGTGAATTCAGCATCATGCTTGCTATTGGTACTCCCTATAATATTGTAAAAAATCAAATCCTTCTTGAAGCTTTTTATTTGGGTAGTATCGGTTTTTCAGCAGGCTCTTTTCTAGGGTGGATTTTTCTTTTCTATATGTCAACAGCAGGTATTGATATGCGCTCTTTTGAAGCGGGATTGGAAATGTATGGTTATAGTGCAGTCATGTATGCAAATATAGATATTTACTATTTTTTTCAAGCTTTTTTAGCACTCTTTTTTGCAATCCTCCTCTCAGTCATCTGGCCTCTACGCATACTTAAAAAAGTAAAACCCATACAAGTGATACAAGGAAAAATGTTATGAAACTCATACATCTCTACAAAACATTCTACCCCGATACCCCAAAAGAGGTCAAGGCCCTGACAGATATTAATCTTACCTTCGAAAAAGGAGAGTTCACCACGCTTAGTGGTGAATCAGGTTCGGGAAAAACAACACTTTTGAACATTATTGGTGGACTCGATTCGGCATCAAGCGGGCAAATCTTTCTGGATAATGAAGAGATATCTGCATACAGTGAAGCACAGATGGCTAAACTGAGACTTCATGAGATTGGCTTTATTTTTCAAGCCTATAATCTTATACAAGTACTGAGTGTTCGTGAAAATATCGGATTTATTATGAAGCTGCTCAAGTTTGATGACAAAGAGATAGATGCTCGTATTTTAGAGCTTGCCGCCGTCTTACAGATAGAGGATATCCTAGATAAACTCCCTAGTGAGATTAGTGGCGGTCAACAGCAGCGTGTCGCTGTAGCACGTGCCGTTGCTTCACGTCCCAAGCTTATACTGGCTGATGAACCTACAGCAAATTTAGACTCAAAAAACAGTGAGCGCCTAATGAATATGCTCCGAACACTGAATGAAAAAGAGCATGTTACTGTCATCTTTGCTTCACATGACAAATATGTCTTAGAGCAGTCCAAGCGTATCATTGTTTTGGATGATGGAGTGGTCATTGAAGAGAAGTAAAACACTATTGTGGATATGCCTTAGCCTTCCCTTGATGGCAATAGATCATGATATCACCATAGAAAACACCAACTATACCCTCTCAAAAGTACCATTATTAGATCAAGAGAGAGTACACTACAACTATAATCGATTACGCCTGAGTGACAAAATTAAAGAAGAAAACTTCTTTATGACCATTATTGCAGATATAGATAACTACTATGGTGCAGACTATGTGGCGAGTTTTGAATATCAATTTTTACGTAACATCAAAGCAGATACACCTTTTAGCATTGAGACAAACGTAAAAAATTATGGTGAGGGTGAACTCTTTGCACGTATTCACCGTTTTAATGTTGGATATATGGATGAAAAACATCATATACTCTTTGGTTTACAAAAAGTCAGTATGGGTGTGGGTCGTATCTGGACACCCACCGATCTCTTTAATCCCAGAAATCCTCTTGCACTTGAACCGGACCAAATTTATGGAAACTATGCCCTCTCCTACACCTATGCAACGGGTGAACTCAGCGAAGTGATGGGTGTGATTGCCAAACGTCATGATAAAAGCTATAAATATGCAGGAAGGGTGAAAACCAATGTGAACGTAGCAGATATTGCAATAGATCTCTTTAGCAGTAATGATGCACAAATGATTGCATACGAAATAGAAGCCAACCTTTTTGATACAGGAGTAGAGTGGCGTAGTGAAGGTGGCTATTATAAAGATAAACTTTTGGATAGATCATTTTATCAGACTATACTAGGTATTGATTATGGCTTTATCAATGGACTTACTGTTATGGCGGAGTGGCTACACTCATCAAAAACCTATAAAAGTAGTGAAATCCTTCTCACACAAAACTCTACACTCTCCAATAACCGTCATCTCTCATCAGACTATCTGGGTCTATCTGCCTATTATGACTTTAATCTACTCATCAATGGTGCCTTAAGTACAATATATAGTGTAGATGACCAAAGCAGTTTCATCTCACCGCTTGTTGAGTACAGTCTGGGAGACGATGCTTCTTTGGCTTTAGGTGCACTGCTTTATACAGGAAGTGCCCAAAGTGAGTTTGGAAGCATAGAGGAGAACAGCTATTATTTACGTTGGAAAATGACTTTTTAAAATTGATGACTCGCATATATATGTAATCAAAATCCATCTATAGTCATTAATAAGGTGAATTCACCACTTTACCCGAATTTAAATCCGAAGTGTAACTTTATCTAATTGACACAGAATTTATTACTGTACAATCCCTTAATCCGAGTCAAAATGAGATTATATTTAATACTTATAAACAATACTGTAAAGTTATAAAATAGATACAACAATAAAAAAATAAGGGTCTATCATTGTTTTATAGAGTTATTGATAGGATATAGTTTAACAAAAAACAAAGTTTATAATATTTTATGCTAAAATAGATAAAAAAATAAGGAGTTTTTAATGTTATCATTAAATATAAACAATCCTACTGTTGAAAATTTTTTTCACAAAGAGTGCAATAATGATGAAAATAAATTTATAGATAATATTATGCAATATATTGAAACTTATAATATTAAACAAAGTGTTAAAAAAGGTTTAGAAGAAGTAAAACTTCAAAATAATGGACAATTAGAAAAAAGAGAATTGAAGCATATCTTAGATGAATTATAAAGTTATACCAACTCCAGAATTTATAAAAAATCTCAAAATCTTAAAAAAGAAATATAAAAATATTAAAAATGATGTTTTAGAACTAGCAAATGAACTTGAAAAAAATCCAACAATTGGTACTGAATTAGGTAATAACACTTTTAAAGTCAGAATAAAAAACAGTGATAATAATAAAGGTAAAAGTGCAGGTTACAGAATTATTACGTACTGCATAAATGAACACAATGAAGTGTTTTTGGTGACAATTTATTCAAAATCTGAAAAAGAAAATATTTTAGATTTTGAATTAAAAGAACTAATTGAACAGATAACACCACCTCCTCCCTACAGACTATACTAGGTATTGATTATGGCTTTATCAATGGACTTACTGTTATGGCGGAGTGGCTACACTCATCAAAAACCTATAAAAGTAGTGAAATCCTTCTCACACAAAACTCTACACTCTCCAATAACCGTCATCTCTCATCAGACTATCTGGGTCTATCTGCCTATTATGACTTTAATCTACTCATCAATGGTGCCTTAAGTACAATATATAGTGTAGATGACCAAAGCAGTTTCATCTCACCGCTTGTTGAGTACAGTCTGGGAGACGATGCTTCTTTGGCTTTAGGTGCACTGCTTTATACAGGAAGTGCCCAAAGTGAGTTTGGAAGCATAGAGGAGAACAGCTATTATTTACGTTGGAAAATGACTTTTTAAAATTGATGACTCGCATATATATGTAATCAAAATCCATCTATAGTCATTAATAAGGTGAATTAATCCCAATCGGATTTGCATGGAGGTTTGGTATTGTATGAAAAGATTGAATTTTGCTATGACGTTTGGCACTGCCAAACCTACATGATATCTGATCGAAAATTCTTCATATTTTAGTATGAAATGACATTTAAAGTTATGATATAATAATCATACTAGAAGTAAAGATCTAAAGGAGTGAATGATGGAAACTATAACAATTGATGTGAAAGATAATAAAATGGATATAGTATTGACGATCATAAAAAATCTAAAAGATGATGTGATTGAGGGATACCATTTGAATCGAGACAGTCAAGAGAGTAATGATTTTATGAAACTTTCCAATAATGCTATGGAAAGAGTATGGGATAATAAGGAAGATAGCGTTTATGATAAGTACCTTAAGTAAGTTTGATGTTCTTGTTGTGAAGTTTCCTTTTGCAAGCAGCTTAAAATATAAGGCCAGACCCGCAGTCTTGATCTCATCTGAAGAATACAATTCAAATAGTAGAAATACTTCAATTATTATGGCAATATCAAGCCAGATAGAAACGAAATTAGATTTAGAACCAATGATACAAGACTGGCATAGCGCAGGACTTTTAAAAAAGTCTATTTTGAAAGCATCTGTTGCTACAATTGAAAATGATTATATAATTACAAGATTGGGAACTCTAAGCAAAAAAGATCAGATGGAATTAAAACAATTGATTGAAAAAATCTGTTAGTTAAAGACCTAAGATGGTGCAAGAGACAAAGGCAGCAATTCAGGTGAAGCTACGAGAGCAGACCCCTACAGCTACACCTTTGTCCATATCTATTATATCATATTGGATTTTAGGTACAATTATCAATCAAAATTATTCTCTAGGGCACCTCTAAAAATACACCCAAAAAACACATCCTTTCCAAAAAAGCCAAAAACACTCTCCCAAACAAGCTATAAATATCTAATTAAATCCCCAATACAAAGGCATTAAATGTACCATTTAGCT
>JAYEJF010000071.1:0-29478 GCA_034660455.1 Campylobacterota bacterium
CTAAATGGTACATTTAATGCCTTTGTATTGGGGATTTAATTAGATATTTATAGCTTGTTTGGGAGAGTGTTTTTGGCTTTTTTGGAAAGGATGTGTTTTTTGGGTGTATTTTTAGAGGTGCCCTATAGTATATTGTGTGTAGAATCCATGTGTATTTTCAAAATATTACAGAGTTCACAAATACTACACAGAAAAAAACTATAATACACGTATGAAAGACAGATGAGGCTCCTTTCCCTCCTCGTTTTGCCTCTATGTCTTTCTAGATAACTTTTTATTCACTGCATCTCAGCTTCCCTAATGAGATGTTCTCCTTTAAATACAATATTATGTTTTAAAAAGTTATCTTCACTTATCTTCTCATGACTTTATTCTTATTAAAAAATCAGCCAAAATGTGTATAATGTTTTTTCATTATGAGAAGGTATGCACATGGAACGTAAAAAGATATATAACCCAGAATCTGAAGAGAAAACAAGCCAGCGTAAAATCTTTGGGGGTAATCCTACCGGAATATTTGAACTCAATGATATTAAATACCAGTGGGCATATAATCTTTGGGAGATGATGTTAAATAATTCATGGTATCCAAAAGAGGTCGATATGACGCGTGACGTCAATGACTACAAACATTTAACCGATGCAGAAAAGTCAGCGTATGATAAAGTCCTGGCACAGCTTATATTTATGGACTCGCTACAGACCAATAATATTATTGATAACCTCAATCCATTTATCACTTCTCCAGAGGTCAATCTCATTTTGGTGAGACAGGCATTTGAAGAAGCGCTACATTCTCAAAGTTATGCAGTGATGGTGGACAGTATCTCTACAAACTCCAAAGAGATTTATGAGCTATGGCGAAGAGATATGCAGCTCAAAACTAAAAATGATGCCATAGCAAGGGTGTATGAGGAACTTTCAACCAATCCATCTGATACAAATATAGTCAAAGCGATGTTTGCCAATCAAATTCTTGAAGGTATCTATTTCTATAGCGGGTTTGCTTATCTTTATACGCTTGCGCGTTCAGATAAAATGCTTGGTACGGCTCAAATGATACGTTTTATCCAAAGAGATGAGGTAACCCACCTGCTGCTTTTTCAAAACATGATCAATACGACTAAAAAAGAGAGACCGGAACTCTTTACTAAAGCACTTGAAGAGGAAGTCTATCAAATGTTTAGAGATGCCGTTACCCTTGAAAGTGAGTGGGGTGCCTATATTACTCAAGGTCAAATATTGGGATTAACCGATGCAATCATTAAGCAATACATTCAGCATCTTGCAGATAAAAGGCTTCATGCCGTGGGGATGAAGAAGTTGTATAATGTGGAACACCCGATTAAATGGGTAGATAATTTTTCACAGTTCAATGATCAAAAAACAAACTTCTTTGAGGGGAATGTGACAAACTACTCCAAAGGAAGTTTGGATCTTGACGATTTTTAGGATTTATGATGTTACGTATGCCTGTAAAAATGGAAGTGGCAACACTACAGCTTCCCTCTCATAAACGCTATCAGGCAAATTTAGAGACACTGCTTTTTTATTTAAAAGCACATCAAGACAAGCATATTGTCGTAGCCCCTGAAGTCTTTTTGACCTCTTATGATTATGAACATATGACAACAGCGGCGAAGTTCTCTGCAAATGCATTGAAAATACTGAAACGGGAAGTTGAAGCGCAGATTGTTGTCTTAACCCTCATATTGGAAGAGGGAGATACCTTTATCAATCAGGCTGTTGTGATACATCGGCATAAAATCATTCACAAGCAGGAGAAGGTGAAGCTTTTTAAACTAGGAGATGAGGATCTCTATTTAAAAGCAGGCAGAAAAAAGAAGATTAAACCTTTTGAGATTGATGGGGTAAGTTATGCCATACTCATCTGTTTTGAGTTACGTTTTAAAGATTTATGGAAGCAGGTAGAAGGTGTGGATGTGGTATTGATTCCTGCTAGATGGGGAAAATTGAGAAAAAGGCATTTAGAGATTTTGTCTCAGGCACTCGCAGTGATGAATCAGTGTTATGTCGTTGTTTCAAACTCATCTGATCCTGATATGGCAAGATCATCTTCTATTATTTCCCCTACGGGGATGGTCAAGATGGATGATTGGGCAGAAGTCATAGAGGGAAGTGTAGATTTTAGAGAGATAAAGAAAATGCGTCGTTATATTGTCATGGATTGAATTGAGAAGCTGCATGATTTTCATGCTAAGTAAAACATAAAGAGTAGGAGTCAAAATGAAATTAATATGGACACTGTTTCTAAGTTTACTGTGGGTGCATGCCACGGAGGTTGATGCAGGAATTGATGCATGTAAACAGGGAGATATCAAGCGTTGTTTGGAAGTGGGAATCATCTTGACTACCGGTGAGAATGCAGAAAATCAGGAGAAAAATAACTTAGGTTTGGAGCTGATCAGAAAAGCATGTAAGTATGGTGAAGAGAAAGCCTGTGATATTTTGGGAGATAACTATTTTAGAAATCATCACTATCAAGCGGCGAAACCCTATCTTGAAACATCATGCAGCAGGGGGATTAAGACGGCATGTGAAGCGATGGGAACCATCTATAGGGACGGACATGATATTAGACAGAATGATCTACTTGCACGAGAGTTTTATGAAAAAGCCTGTGCATTACAAAGTGCCGATGCTTGTATCAACGTTGCGATTATATATCGGGGTGGATTTGGTGTACAGCACAATAGGGCAGAGGAAAAAAACTACTATAAAAAAGCGTGTGATGCAGGGAGCAAGGCAGGTTGTGATGCTTACACAAAGATGGATAATAAAGACAAGGGCATCGAAGAACCGGGGTTCTTAGAGAAGCTAAAAAGCCTATTTAATTAGATTTTAGATAGAATTTCGTCAGTATTTGTATGAGGGATTAAAAGTAGATGATAAAAGCCAGACAGCGACAAAACCTTGTTGAAGAGATTGAAAAATACTTTTCAATGGAGGATTATGTCAAAGATGCATTGTTAGCTGTTGACCGTGAAGCTTTTGTCCCCCATCAGTTTAAACACCTCTCTTATAATCTCGATGCTCTCCCTATGGCAGCAAGTCAATGGATTTCTTCTCCTCTTACCGTTGCTAAAATGACACAGTATTTGGAGCTTAAAGGTGTGGATTCTGTACTTGAGGTTGGCTGCGGTTCAGGGTATCAAGCGGCGATACTTGGACAGATATGTCGCCGTGTATTTACCATAGAACGTATAGATGAACTCCTTAAAGGGGCGAAAAATCGTTTTTCTGCACTTGAAATGAACAATATTTTTACCCGTTTTGATGATGGTCAAAGAGGGTGGAAACAGTATGCCCCTTTTGAACGTATTTTGCTCTCGGCAACCGCCAAAGAGATACCCCAAGTTCTTTTTGACCAGTTAGCTGAAGGGGGTATATTGTTAGCACCGGTTGAAGAGGCTGAAAATTATCATATTATTACCAGATACTATAAAAAACATGGACGTATTACTTCAGAGACCATTGAACAGTGTCTTTTTGTTCCTGTGCTTGATGGGACTAAGAAGTAAATCTGTTTTTCAAACTTAGTGTAACTTAATACGAAAATACACACCTCTGTATAATCTTGACAGATAAATGTTTTCTGTCAACTTTTCATTAAATTTATGTTATGATTGACTCTATTGTAAACTGAACAGGGGCAAATATGGAAAAATTGATGAAACCTGCAGAGTATGCCCAAGAGCTTGGGATTTCACGACAAGCCGTTTATGCAAAGATTAAGCGGGGGATATTGACAGCAAGAAAAGTAGAGGGAAAGCTTTACGTTGTTGTTGACAATAAAACACAAGTAGAGATGCAAAACCATGAAAAAGAGCTTGCAGTAAAGCCTGTATCAACTGCCCCTGTAAAAACCGATTTACCTCCAAAGAGAATAGACACAACAGACTATAAAACTCTGTTAGAGGCGAAAGATGAGACCATTGCCGTACTCAAAGGCACTGTCAAGGATCTCAAAAAATCCAATAAACAGATCTCTTCTACACTTAAAGGTGAAATAGACTTGCTTAAAGAAGCTTTTTATGAGATGCGTACGCTCTATGTGCGGCAGCTTGAACAGAAAAAACCTTCCCACTTAGAGGAAACAAAGGTAGAAGAGGAAGCAATTGATGTGATGATGGAAGATTCACATCCAAAAAATGAGCATGTAAAGCAAGAGAATCCTGAAAAAAAAGATATGGTACCCGACGAGTGGATTAATATTAAAAAGTTTTTTAAACAGCATAAAATCACTAAAGAGAAGCAACAAGAGAAGATTCAAAAACGTTTAAAAAAAGTGGCTAAATTGGGAGATAAGAGAGTGATAGAGGAAAAAGGAAAAATAAAAGTAAACAGCCGTAAATCGTATAAGGATATACTAAAATAAAGAGGCATGTGGCGTATGTGATTTACGCAAATAATGAAAGTAATTTACTTACAATCTCATCATCTGTCAATATCTTACTATAGCGTATGTCATAGTGAGAAAAGTGTTCTAGCAGTTTTGCATCATGTTCATGTAGTTTTGCAAGATATTTGTGTATAGAATGCTTACCGAAGTAGGTTTCCATGTTTCTCCCGTCTTGAGGGCTTTTAAGCGTGACTTCGCCCATCTTTTTAAGCGACTCTTCCGCTGTGTCCCTTATGATGACTACAATGACTTCGTGTTTTTGTGCCAAGAGAGATAAATCTACTGCTTTTAAAAAGTCGCCAATGATAAAAATAAGTGAAGGTTTATGCACTTTTTTGAAGAGATCGTCTATGGCAGCAGTGTGATTAAGTGTTGTATTGAGTAAGGAAGTCTCATAGAGCAGTTTAGAAAATTGTTCAATAGGGTAGAGTTGTTTGGTAGGCGGAGTATATTCTGTGTGGTTTTGTGTGTAACTAATGCCGGTAAATAGATCACCGTTTTGTTGGGCTGCATAGCCTAAGAGTGTGGCAGCCTCTGTCAGTTTCTCTTGTTTGAGATTTCCTTTTCCAAAATAGAGACTCCCATCCATGAGAGTAGTGACAACAATGGAGAGCTCACGGTTGGCATGCAGTTCTTTGATGTAGGGCTTACCGAGTTTTGCACTGATGGTCCAGTTGATTTTACGGATATCATCACCTGTTTGATACTCTCGTAATTGAGAAAAGTCATACCCCTCTCCATGCAGTTTGGAGAGGTTATGTCCACTCAGCAGGGTATAAACCTGATGTCTAGCTTTGAGTTGAAGTGCTTTAAAAGATTGCTGCATCAAGGTATAGGTAAAGTCTCAACAATACGAGTGATAATCTGATCTGTAGTCATACCTTTTGCCCGTGCTTCGTAAGAGAGAACAATACGGTGGCGTAAAACATTGTGAATAACCTCTCCTATATCAGAAGGACTTACAAAGGACTTACCTCTTAAAAAGGCTTTGGCTTTGGCTGCTTTGTAGAGGTCTATTGAGGCGCGTGGACTGGCTCCAAACATGATACTGTCCGCTATATCATCCAACTCAAATTTTAAAGGGTTTCTTGTGGCTGAGACCAATTGTACCATATAGCGTTCGAGCTCTTCATCGATATGAATGTCACTCAGTGTCTCTTGCAGTTTTCCAAGTGCTTCTCTCGTGAGGACGGCGTTTATTTTGCCAAAACTTTTACTGGCTGCTTTACGCATGATGCTTAGCTCCTCTGCTTCACTGTTATGGTGTACGATGAGTTTCATCATAAACCTATCAAGTTGTGCTTCAGGGAGTGCATAGACGCCCTCTTGTTCTATGGGGTTTTGTGTCGCCATGACAAGAAAAGGGCGCTCAAGTGTAAAGGTCTCTTCTCCTATGGTGACTTGTCTCTCCTGCATCACTTCAAGCAGGGCAGATTGAACTTTTGCCGGCGCACGGTTAATCTCATCTGCTAGAAGAAGATTTGTAAATAGAGGTCCTTTTTTAATGCTAAACGTGTGATCTTGAGGATTATAGATTTGAGCACCGATAATATCAGAAGGTAAGAGATCGGGGGTAAACTGTATACGCTTCGTGCTGAGGTCAAGGGCTTTTGAAAGGGCATTAATCGTTGTTGTCTTGGCTAGACCGGGAACACCCTCAACGAGTATATGCCCGTCACAGAGCAATCCTATGAGTAATCCTTCTATCATAGACTCTTGCCCTATTACCGCTTTGCTCAGTTCTTTTTTCAGTATATTCATCTCTTCATTCATGCTATCTGCTCCAGTAAATCTTCTTTTACGTGCTTAAAGTTTATTTTACCATCTCCGTATAAAGATGACTCCAGTTTTTCAATGGTGTGAGTAAAATCTTTTTGCTCTCTAGAGATAAGGAGTTGAAGTAAAGCTTTCTCACTGTTACATTTTTCGATTTTCTCTTTGAGGGGATTATATTTTTCCTTTCTGGTTTTTGGGGACCACTTCACACTCACAGCTGTGAGGTACCCCGCAATGAATACCATAAGATAGCCTAAAGTATTGCGTAACCATGACCACTCTTCTTTTAAGATATCGGGAGAGTCTATGGTATCTACCAATTGAGCAGTAGGTATCTCATGTATATTAAAATATTGTTCGGGAACCTCAAGAAGGTAACTTTTCTCTGTAGTAGGGTTAAATGCTTTGATCTGTATGGGAGCAAGGGTAAAACTCTGCTTAGCAGAGAGTGCCATAGCGTATGTTACAGTGCTTTGTGATCCTTTTGTACTTGCCAGAGAGCTTACAACAGGACTTTCGGTAAAGCGTGTAAAGTTTCCTTCATGGGGTAGGAGTGTATTGAGCAATGGAGGGTAACCCTTTCCCGTAATTCTAATTTGCAGGGGAAGTGGTTCGTGGGCTTCTCCCTGATGTTTTTTTATGGTGTATGTGAGGGAAAAGTCTCCTACTAAACGGGTGTGTTCAGGCAGTGTTTGTACTTGTAACCGTAAGGGAGGTAAAGCTATAGGCGTATCAACAGTTACAAGACCTTTGACATTATCCCTATCTCCTGAAAAACTGTAGCTTACACTCTCATCAGTGGTTGCTTTTTTGAGTAGTGTAAAGTTGAGATCTATTTCACCTGAGCGCAAGGGATAGATGAGATAGATATATCGTATTTGTACATTATGGTAGGTATCTGTCTCTTTTGTATCGACTCTTTGAAATACGTAGTCATCACTTTTTACAAGGTCAAAGTTAAAAAGTAAAACTTTATTAGGATTTGTCTGATTTATATCCAGTGTGAGGAGGACGGCTTCTTTTACATAAGGGTTTTTCTTGTCTGCATGAAAGGTGTAGTTAAAGTCTTCAGAGTGAAGAAGTGTACTGCCTAAAATACAAAAGTAGATAGAAAGAAAAGCATATTTACCAAGGTTGTTTTTCACGTATGTATCCTTTGTTGATAAGTTCGTAGACTTTTGAGCTTAGAGGGTGACGCTCCTCTGTATCATCAGCAATGAGTTTGTTTTTCTTTTGTTCTTTTGTCGTTTTGCTTTCTCCTCCGCTTCCTGAACTGGGTTGATCTTCACTTTTTGCTTCCTTTTTACCCTCCCCTTGGGAGTCACTTTTACTTGAGGTGGAATTTTGTGACTTTGGATGAGCAATACCAAGCTGCGCATCTTTTTTATCATTTAAAAATACAATAGCATTTAAGTTATGTCGGGTATCTTCATCTTCTTTCAATTGTAATGCTTTAGTATAGTAGATCTTGGCTTTATCATATGCTTCTTGCAAGGCATAGGCATTGGCTATATTATAATAAAGTTGTTGTTTGACGGAAGTAGAAGTTGATTGTATAGATGTGTAGGTCTGTATCGCTTTTTTAAACTTGTTTTGTTTGTAGTAGGTGTTTCCCAAAGCAATCTGGCTCTGTAATGAAGGCACTTTGATTCGCTTTAAATAGAGCATCGTATCGTTGAAGTCCCCGTGTTGATAACTTTGGTAGGCTAGGTGAAGGGTATGACCGTCAAAGACGGAGGCGTGTGTCTGAATACCCATAAATGTAAAAAGGAACAAGAGATATTTGACGGCTCTGGTATGCAGCATTAAAAAGAGTAAAGCAGCGATAGATAGAGGGATTTGATAACGTTCAAGGTAGAGGTGTTGTTTTTTTTGAATAAGCTCAGTATGTGCATTTAGATTCTGCAGTGCTTTCGTGATCTCTTGTGCCGTTGAAGCAGCTGTATGGGAAGCTTCGATGTAGTTTCCCAAAACAGAGGAGGCCAAATCTTTTAAGAGCGGGTTGATCCTTGAAATGACAAGGTTTCCCTCTTTATCTTTGAGCATCTCTGCGTTATTTTTTACAATAGTGGTACCTTCTGTCGTACCTAGTGCTAAAATAGTCAGTGAAACACCGGATCTCTGCACTAATGTTTTGAGTATTTCAACATTTTTTTCTTCTCCTCCATCTGTTATAAGTATCATATTTTTATGATGCGAATTTATGTTCAAAAGTTGTTGAAACAGTGTTTCCAAAGAGGTTCCTTTTGTCAGGATAAATTCTGGGTTAAGTGCTTTGATTGCAATTTTGATGAGTCTGTGATCGGTTGTGGGGGGAGAGAGCAGGAGCGGATTTGTGGTAAATGCTAAAAGCATGACATTATCGTTAGGGTTTTCATCAAGAAGTAGCGCAATGGTCTCTTTAGCAAAATCGTAACGTGTAGGTGTGATATCTGTCGCTTTCATAGAGTAGGAGACATCCAGTGCAATGATAATATCTTTGGCTTGAACAGTAGCTTCTTGGAGGACTTTTTCTTCTACAGGACGTGAGAGCGAGAGTGTAAGAAGTATCAGTACAATAATGTGTATGCGTTGTATGAAATCCAATTGTACTCTCCATAAGAGTAAGAGCAATGGAAGTATGAGCCATAAAAAATGAGGATATAAAAGTGTCATCATCGCTCTCTTTTTTCCATAAATACCCATCCAAGCAGTAAGAAAAAGGCAAGGAGCAGAGGGTAGATAATAAGGAGTCTTTGATTAAGATAGCTTTCACTTCGTATGGGACTGGGTTCTAAGGTGTCGATGGCTTCATAAATTTTTTTAAGTTCTTTGGAAGAGGAAGCAGCATAACTTTTTGCACCACTCTCTTTGGAGATAGTCTCTAATAGTGCACTATCATAGTCAGATTTTTTACCTATACCAATAGTATAGACTTTAATGCCCAACGCTTTTACTTTGTTTACAGCCTCTTTGGGAGAGGTTTTCCCTGCATTATGGTATCCGTCAGTCAGTAGGATAATTGCTTTGTTCTCGGCTTCTCCGAAAGAGAGTGTTTTCACAGATTGCATGAGGGCATCTCCTAGGGCGGTACTCTCTCCTGCAATGCCAACGTTGGTCATCTTAAGCAAGTAAGAGAGTGAGGGTAAGTCATACGTGAGGGGTGAAGCCGTGTAGGCAAATGTGCCAAACAGCACCACGCCCATATTATCATCCAGGCGTTTTTGAATAAAATCTTGAGAGAGGGAGAGGGTTGTTTCATATTTTGTTTTAAATCGGTTCTCTCCATCAAAACCACTTTGTGCCATAGAACCACTGGCATCAATGGCTAAGATGAGGTCCCGTCCTTTTTTATGTTGATTGGCTTTGGCATCATAGACAAAAGGTTGACAGAGGGCAAAGATCATCAGTGAAAAGAGTACTATTTTTAACCAGGGTTCCCAGGAGAGTAGAGGGCTTTGTGGGCTAATCCATGACAACATAGGAAAATAATAGGGTTTATTAACCTGTTTACACCAGAGAAAACAGGGTAAAAGTAACAATAGAACCAGCCAAATTGGTGAACCTAATGAAAAATGCATAAAAGTATTTTAGCACTTATATCGTTATTTTAGTATAATAAAGAATGCAAAAGTTATTGAAGATACTATTTTCGGTTTTATTGTTTGTGGCTTTGATATTGGGCATTGCGCTGCTTTTTGCCTTTACTCCAACAGGAAATAGCCTTTTAGAACCTCACTTAAAACAGCGATTAGAAGAGAGGACGGGGTTAGCCGTAGAGATTAAAGCCTTTAAAATGGCACTGCATGAGGTAAATCTGACACTCTTATTGGATAACCGTATCACGCTGGATGCCCTAAGTGATGAGGGTATTGCGATGCTTGGAAATATCTTTAGTGAAAAGAAACAAATAAACTTCAGAGGTTCGAGCAGTTCTTTAGGAGGAGAGGTAGCGTATAAGTTTCAAGAGAATGTACTCTACACGGTGCTTACCGATGTACCCCTTGTGAATATTTTACGCCTACTGGAGTATAAAGAGAGCTTTTTGGGGGAGACATACGGAAAAGGCTGGTATGATGTAAAGCAAAAATATGGTGTACTAGACCTTGATATTCACTCTTTTCAAATAAAACCTACGCGTTTGACGGAGACCATTACGATGCTTCTGGGTACGGACCCGACACGTATCATTTTTTCCTCTACAAAACTGCATGCCGTGATAGATGACAAGGTTCTTACCTATACACTTTTGGCGAGTGGCACAAGCAGTACGATTAGCATTCGCGACGGGACGTTCAACAGATCGACAAAGCAACATCATGCTCGGTTTACTTTGGTGTATGAGAAGTACACCCTGCACGGTACCATAAAAGGCAGTGCCAAAAACCCTGAAGTCACTTTTGATACCCAAACGCTTCTCAAAGAACAACTCTCCGGAGGAAAACTACAGGAGAAACTTGAAAAAGCACTTGGCGGCACGGCAGGAAAACTTTTAAGAGGTCTCTCTTTTTAGAGATGTCCTTTAGAATGAGAGTTTATTGATAATAACTCTTATTTTTATTGTTTTTTAAGATAAGTTGGACTATACTCCCACTTAATTTAAGAATGATGATAATAGTTATCACTTAGTATAATAATACTGCACTAATAAGGAAGAATTTTGGAAAAGATCACCATTGCATTAGCGGGACAACCCAATGTCGGAAAAAGTTCACTGATTAATGCTATCTCAAATGCCACGCTTAAGGTGGGTAACTTTTCAGGTGTGACGGTAGATAAAACAGAGGTAGAGTTCACCATTTGTGATGAGGTTACCGGCAAAGAGTATGAAGTTCATATTATTGATTTGCCTGGTGCTTACTCTTTAACCGAATATACTATAGAGGAAAAAGTAACCAAAAGTTTTTTGCAAAGCCATGAATATGATGTGATCGTCAACGTCATTGACTCTACCAACTTGCAAAGAAACCTGCTTTTTACGACACAACTGCTTGAGACGGGTAAAAAAATGGTGGTCGCACTCAATATGGATGACGAGGCAAAAAAAGAGGGTATACGTATCAATGAAAAACAACTCTCTGCCATACTTGGGGTGCCGTGTGTCAAAACCTCTGCTTCAGACAAAACAGGGATTGATGCACTTAAAGCTGCAATCATTGCAGTGCATGAAAAAGAGGAGACTTCGGCAAAAGTAATCTACTCTGATCATATTGAAGAAGAGATCACTGCGATAACACGGTTTTTGGAAGAGAAAAAGTATCAAAGTACTTTGCCCTATCGTCAATTGGCAGTACGTTTACTGCAAGAAGATACGGATGTCTATAAAAAGATGCATGATGAGCCTATTTGGATAGAGATGCTCCCTATCGTAAGAGAAGCACTCAATCATATCTATCTTCATACCAACACAAAAGATCTTACCGAGATTTTTGCAGATGAGCATTTTGCCTTTTCAAAAGGTGCAAAAATGGAAGTGATGTCTCTCTCCGGGATGAAAGCTAAAAATCTTACACAAAAAATAGATAACCTTTTGATCAATAAATTTTTAGGTATTCCTCTCTTTTTATTTTTTATGTGGGGTCTGTTTCAGCTCACCTTTGAATTGGGTTCTGTGCCAATGGATTACATTGATGCTGCGTTTGGATGGCTGGGTAATCAATCAAAAGCTGCGATGGGTGAAGGGGAGCTGGGTTCACTGGTTGCAGATGGAATGATTGCCGGGGTGGGGGCAGTTGTAATGTTCCTTCCTAATATTATTATTCTATTTGTGGGAATTGCACTCCTTGAGACAACAGGGTATATGAGCCGCGTTGCATTTTTATTAGATGGCTTTTTTCATAAATTCGGCTTACACGGTAAAAGTTTTATTCCTTTGGTTACAGGTTTTGGTTGTTCGGTACCTGCCTATATGGCAGCACGTACACTTAAAAATGAAAAAGATAGGCTGATCACACTTTTTATCATCGGTTTTATGTCTTGCGGGGCACGCTTACCTATCTATGTACTCTTTGCCGGAGCATTTTTTGGGGCAGAACAAGCAGGGAATATTTTGTTTATTATCTATATTTCAGGGGCGATACTTGGACTTTTTGCTGCAAAAGTACTCAAGGTCTTTGTCTTTAAAGGGGAAGATGAGCCTTTTGTTATGGAGATGCCAAAATACCGTATGCCTTCATTAAAACTTATCTGGCATACGGTGTACGGTCAGGCAAAATCGTATCTTAAAAAAGCAGGAACATTTATTTTGGCCGCTTCGATATTGATATGGTTTGCCTCCAATTACCCTAAAAATGCCCATCTTGAATCTGAGTTTGAAACAAAGATAACACAGGTCTTGGGCGATGAAGAGAAGAGTCAGTTGGAAAATGAACGTGCTTTGGCTCTTTTGGAACAGAGTTATTTAGGCATCATCGGACACGCCTCAGAACCATTTTTTGCACCTCTTGGATTTGACTGGAGAATGGCAGTGGCACTGGAAACAGGGCTTGCCGCCAAAGAGGTGGTCGTCTCTACGTTGGGTGTGCTCTATGCACTCGGTGATGAGGTAGATGAGGGAAATGAGGGGCTTATTGCACAAATTAAAGCCAATATTCCTTTTGCCTCAGCCATTGCATTTATTGTATTTGTAATGATCTACTTACCTTGTTTGGCGGCCTCTATGGTCTTTGCCAAAGAAGCAGGAGGGTGGAAGTATTTGGCCTATCTTTTTGTGATGACCTCGGCTACTGCATGGGTATTGAGTTTTATTGCATATCGTGTGACACTATTATTGATAGGAGTATAATATGGTTTTGACGGATATACGAAAAGGTGACAGTGCAGAAATTGTAAAGATACATGCAGACAAAGCACTTAAAGATAGATTGAATTCATTTGGGGTGATGCGTGGAGAGGTATTGTTTGTAAAAGGGTGTTCTATTGCCAAACAGACGATGGAGATAGAGGTAGGTTCAACACTTATTGCACTGCGTGCAGATGAAGCAGAGAAGATAGAGATTATACAGATTGATTCTTAGAGAAGGGGGAGTTAAAGATGAAAAAGCGTAGTATAAGGTTTGTTTTACTAATGATAATGAGTATTAATATATATGGGGAGGACTTCACTGAATTAAAGAATGAATCTGACCTCTCTTTGGTACAAGAAAATTTACAGCAATCTATAGAGGTTCAAAGTGTAAGAAGTATTTTGAGCTCCTATGATCCTTTAGAGCATACTAAGGGACAACTTAGGGCAGGGTATATTCATTTAGCAGAAGATGCTTCTCCCAACCGCATGGCATATGGGTTAGCAGGGCATGTCCACCTCTATACCCCAAGATGGAACGGTCTGATGGTCGGTGTTGAAGCATACACGGTAGTTAATCTTCAAAATAATCAAAAGTCCTCAGATCTCAATAGTGATTTTTTTGATATCAACGGTGAGAGCTTTATACTTTTCTCCCAGGCATACCTGAATGGAAAATGGGGAAATACAGAGATAAAACTTGGGAGACAATCACTCGATACACCCCATGCAGACAGTGATGACATAAGAATGATACCAAACTATTTTGAAGCCTACAGGGTGATTAATAGAGATATTGAGAATGTGACACTCACAGCAGGGTTTATTACTAAAATGGCAGGGTGGGAAAATGGTGTGGACAGTTCCGAATTTGTGAATGTTGGTAAAACACTGGGGTTAGACAAGAATATAGATGGCGTTTATTGTGCCTCTGCTTCTTATGAAGGATTTGAAGATCTTTCTTTGGATCTTTGGTACTATAACTACCATAACATAGCCAATGTTATCTATGCGCAAGCAGGGTATGCGTACACACCTTCTAAAGATGTCTCTTTCATCTTGGGAGCACAGTATGACGGCAGTCGTGAAACAGGAGATGCACTATTGGGTGTGCAGGATTCACGAACCTACGGTATCTCTGTTGAAACAGAATTTACAAACATCGGTTTAACTGTTTTGGCAGCATTGAATCAAGATAAGGGCGATTCAGGAGCCGTAGGATTAAGTCTGGGAGGTGGACCACTGTTTACCTCAATGGAAGATCAGACACTCGATGTGATGGGAACAGCAGGAGGTGCATGGATAATCGGTGCAGGGTATAATTTCAGACACTTGGGTGTTGAGGCACTTACTATCGGTGTTGCTTACGGTAGCTTTGAATCAGATGATGCTTCTTATGCATCAAAAGAGATTGATACGGTGTTAGAGTACAACTTCAATGATATGATTTCTGCCTCTGTCGCCTATGCTTCTGTTGACTTTAAAGAATACAACAAGGAAGACTATCATCAGCTTAGGCTAATTGCCAATTATAATTTTTAGAGGTATCTTTTAGTATGAAAACAAGTTATTATCATAAAATGTTTTGATATACTCTTACACAAAAAACTTATGAGATGGAAAGATGATTAAAGTAAAAAATAGAATAAAACGTTTATGCGCCACTCTAGGGATTCTCTTCCTCTGCATCTTCCCTCAGAATATGCTTGCAAATACAAACTTGTTATATCATGATGTTGCATCAACGGTAATTATGAACTCTTTGGAATCTCGGCCTAAAGAGAGTTTTTTAAGAAAACTCTATACCCGGCTCTTTTTTGTACCCGTCTGGATGAATGAGTCGAAACCTTCCGCTGCTGCCACTGCATTGTTTAATCACATTAAAAATGATAACACGCTCAATAAAAACGGGAAACTCTATTTAGATACCCTTCGATTGGAAGGGAAGATAGAAGATGTCTATGCAAATTATGGTAAATTGGTGGACAAGGTCGATTTGGAGTTTAAGGTTTCACAACTTTACAAAGCATACACGAACTATGCCTATTTGGGAAGTATCAACTGGGGTGCTTTTCAGGCGAGAATCTCTAACCTGATAGTTAATGATGTCAGTACGGAGTGGGTGTTGCATCGACCAAAAGTGGATGCCATTGCAATGCTTGAGAATGCTGCGCTTGGTGGAGATTTAGGTGAGGCACTTGAATTGGCTACACCTACAAAATATCACTATAGAGCGTTACAGAAAAAAGTAGCAGCGTATAGAGAGATCAAAGCAAATGGCGGCTGGGAGCGTGTTGATTTGATATCAACCCTTAAGCCGGGGCAAAAAGTAGACGGGGTAGTCTCTTTACGTGAACGACTTCGTGTTACAGGGGACCATGACTCTTGTGATGAAAGTGTTGATGAACGCGTTTATGATACCTGTTTAGAGCAGGCAGTGAGACATTTTCAAAAACGTAACGGACTCTCTGTGGATGGGGAAGTGGGACCTGCCACCCTTGCTGCACTCAATAAAACCGTGGATGAGCGTATTGAAACAATGCTGTTGAACCTTGATCGTATTAAGTGGCTGAGAAAGCCTGACTCCAAACGTCACATTATCATTAATATTCCTGACTTTATGCTCTATTTTGAAGAGGATGGAAATTTAATACAAACGATACGCACAGTTGTGGGAACACCGAAGAACCCAACGCCTATTTTTTCAAATCAGGTAAAGACCATCGTACTCAACCCACAATGGAATGTACCAAAAAGTATTATCCAAAATGAGATGATTCCCAAACTACTGCGTAACTCCAATGCAATGCGTAAAGAGAGAATAGAAATTTTTAACGGCTGGGGAGGTGACGCAAAGAAGATCGACCCTGGTACGGTAAATTGGAGTAAATACCGTTATAGTAAACATGTTCCCTTTCGATTTGCACAGACATCGGGAACCCATAATGCATTGGGAAAAGTAAAATTTTTATTTCCCAATAAATTTTCTGTCTACATGCATGATACGCCGAGTAAACATCTTTTTAGTAGGGATAAAAGAGCCTTTAGTCACGGCTGTATCCGGCTACAAAAACCAAGAGAGTTATTGGAGACGTTCTCAACTTTTAATGATAACGTGGATTTTGAAAAGTCACAAGATATACTTGAAGGCAATAAAAAGGCGTATTTGGCACTAAACAATCGCGTACCCGTTGATATCATCTATCTTACTGCCTGGGTTGACTATGAGGGTGGATTACAGTTTAGAAACGATATCTATGAGTATGATAAGATGAAGTTGAAATCATTTAGAAAATGGTAGGATAGAGGGGCTATAGTATGGCATTTGAGTATGCAGTGGTTCTAACAGGCAGTATTGCTACGGGGAAAAGTACGGTCTCTAAAATATTTGCTTCTTTGGGATATACTATTATAGATGCAGACCGTATAGCCCATCAAGTACTTGATGCAGAGTCTGAAAAAGTTGCTGAAATATTTGGTGAGGATTTGGTTAAAAAGGGCAGGGTCGATAGGAAGGCACTGGGCACAATTGTTTTTTCAGATCCGCAAAAACGTAGAGCACTTGAGGCGATGCTTCACCCTCTCATCTTTTTGGAGATTGAGCGGCTTTCTATCCATGAAGACCGTCTTGCTAAGCCATATTTGGTAGATATTCCCCTTTTCTTTGAAGGAGGACGTTACCCTATAGATCACACATTGGTCGTCTATACCACACCTGAAAAACAACTTGAACGCTTAATGATGCGTGATGGGCTAAGTCGGAAAGAGGCACGCGATCGTATCGCTACACAAATACCTGTAGAAGAGAAGAGAAAAAATGCTACGTATGTTATAGACAATAGTGCTACACTTACACATCTTAAAGAAGAGTGTACACGGGTAGATAAAGAGATAATAAAGGATTTTGCATGACCGTAACAAAATATTCGGCAAACGGTAATGATTTTGTGATGATTACCGCACAACACAAAGCAGATAGATCTGCTCTGGCACAAAAACTGTGTCATCGCCAGAATGGGGTCGGGGCCGATGGATTGGTTGTTGTGTTACCTCACCCTGAATATGATTTTGAATGGGAGTTTTATAACTCTGATGGATCTTCCGCGGATATGTGTGGAAATGCCAGTAGGGCAGTTGCACATTTTGCACAGGAGAAAGGTATTTCAAAAGGTAACACTGCAGAATTTTTAACGGGTGCGGGGGTTATACGTGCAACAATAAACGGAGTGTACATCGTCAGTGATATGGTTCCTCCAAAGATACTTAGGGATGATATTAACGAGTTTGGAGAACGCTGGTGGCTGATAGACTCGGGTGTGCCCCATCTTGTATGTCTAAGAGAAGAGACGGAACAATTTAATATTGAAGAGGCAAGACTTTTGCGCCATAAATATAACTGTAATGTCAACATCTGTGCGGTGCATGAAGATACAATGTATGTCCGAACTTATGAGCGTGGCGTGGAAGATGAAACTTTGGCTTGTGGAACCGGCATGGTCGCATGTTTTATTCGAAATCATAAAGAGGGTAGGGTTTCCACTCAGGTAAAAGTGCATCCAAGAAGCGGGGATGAACTGTATGTTAGTTATGAAGAGGGTGTATATCGCTTTGGTGGTAAGGTGACCAAGACATTTGTGGCTGAGACACTCATTTGATGTATAGTATGAAATAGGAGAAATGTATGCCAATTTTTAAAACGATAGCTATTTTTATTTTTCTGACTTTGGGTCTGTATGCAAGTGAATTTGAACAGGCGGTTGAGGATTATAAGAATGGCGGATATATTAAAGCACTCAATACATTTTATGAACTTGCAAAAAAAGAGAATGCCAAAGCACAATACAATGTGGGACTTATTTATGCAAATGGATATGGTGTGAAGCAGAATATGGCAGAAGCACAAAAATGGTATGAAAAAGCGGCCAAACAAGGCAACAGTGCAGCACAATATAATCTTGGAGCACTCTATCACGCCTCATCGCTGAGTGATGCCCATGCCTATGAAAAAGCAAAGTATTGGTATGAAAAAGCAGCAGAAGATGAAAATAAAGAGGCGTATAACAATTTAGGAGCACTCTATCTGCAAGGATTGGGGGTAGAGAAAAATGAGAAAAAAGCGCTGGAACTGTTTGAAAAAGCTGCAAGCTTGGGGAACAGTGCGGCACAGGTGAATGCAGCTACGCTCTATGCCTGGGGAGAGGGCATTAGGCATGATAAGATGAAAGCCTATGAAAATTTGAAGAAAGCATTGAAATCAGGAGAGAGTGAGGCGAGTGAGTATCTAGATAAGCTTTGTCAAGAGAGTACTTGGGTTTGCCAAGAGTAAGGAGTACCTTTAAGGAGATCTATTATTAGAGGTGCTCTTAAGTATCTCTTCGCTATACTTCCAACCCTTGACCGCATAACTCAGTTGGTAGAGTACTTCCTTGACATGGAAGAAGTCAGCAGTTCGAGTCTGCTTGTGGTCACCACACCCTTTTTCAGCACTGCTTATTTTATATGTTTAAATTATTTTGACATCTTTGTTCTAGCTTTTTTATGTTATAGTATGAATATAAAACCCCTTGTGGAGAGGATTTATTTTGGGACTATTTGATTTCTTTAAGACAAAAGATGTTGTACCGTATGAAAAGATATATAAAGAGTTAGATATCTTTACGGCAACTTCACTTGCCATGCCCAAAATGAATAATCCCTTTCTTCTTGACGACAAGCGTAAACATCCTATGATATTTGGTTATTTTATGGGTGTAATCGATTATGCTGCTCAAGTGTACAAACTGAATGAAAAAGAGAAACGTACGATACAAACACACTATATATTGCATAACTTTGCGGATGAAGATGAAGAAAAGTGTACGGAACTCATGGAATATTGTGACAAGATAAGATTGGGAGAGGATGTGAGTAACTATACCTTAAGGGGCAGACTTGCGATCAAAAAATGGAAAGCGGGTGGTCCTATGGCCGAGTATGCACCGATGGGACTCATACGAATTTTAAATGATTAAGCAGATTAATTTTTTTCTATCCGATTTTTAGTTATAATCATGGCATTTTTAACGCGGACACTGTGAGTTGCGTTTATACAAAGGGCTAATTTGAACGAAAATCTTATCGGTTACATAGATGACCAAGGGAATATTATAGATACACAGAGTGCAGATGAAAACTGTACGGCAACACCTATTGAGTATGATAACTCAGAGGCATCTTTAGAGATCATACGCCACTCTACGGCACACTTGATGGCACAGGCCATTACCGAACTTTATCCCAATTCACAGTTTTTTGTCGGGCCTGTGGTGGATGAAGGGTTTTATTATGACTTTAGAGTAGATATGCAGATCGGGGAGAGTGACCTCAAAGCAATTGAAAAGAAGATGAAAGAGCTCATTAAGAAAAAATACAAGATTGAAAAATACGAGATGAGAAAAGCGGAAGCTTTGGCAAAATTTGCAGAGGATGACTTAAAACAAAAAGTAATGTCTCGTATTGAAGATGATACCTTATCTATCTATAAACAAGGGGAGTTTGAAGATCTTTGTCGTGGGCCTCATGTCCCTGCACTTCGTTTTTTACATAACTTTAAATTGACCCGTGTAGCTGGTGCATATTTGGGTGGAGATGAAAAGGCAGAGATGCTGACACGGATTTATGGGGTTGCCTTTGCAGATAAGGAAACACTTAAAGCACATCTTTTTATGCTCGAAGAGGCTAAAAAACGTGACCATAGAAAGATCGGCAGCGAAATGGAGCTCTTTATGTTTAATGAAGGGGCAGGTGCTGGGCTTCCTTTTTGGATGCCAAAAGGGGCTAAACTACGCTATAAATTAGAGAGTATCCTTCATAAGGCACACCTCACGCGAGGCTATGAGCCTGTACGCGGACCCGAGATCCTCAAAGCCGATATGTGGAGAACTTCAGGGCACTATGCCTGTTATGGTGACAATATGTATTTAACAACCATTGATGAGCAGGAGTATGGTATAAAGCCAATGAACTGTTTGGGACACATACAGGTCTTTAAGCAAACACCAAAAAGTTACCGTGATCTGCCTTTGCGCTATTATGAGTATGGCGTAGTACATCGGCATGAAAAATCGGGAGTGCTTCACGGGCTGCTTCGTGTACGTGAATTTACCCAGGATGATGCACATATTTTTTGTGAACCGTCACAAATCGCTTCTGAAGTCTTGGATGTTGTAGGGTTTGTCGATTCTGTCATGAAACTTTTTGGATTTGAATATACCATGGAAGTGGCAACCAAGCCAGAAAAAGCAATTGGTGAAGATGCCGTGTGGGAAGTAGCAACGCAGGGGCTTAAGGATGCGCTTGATGGCAATAATCTACCTTACACCATAGATGAAGGCGGTGGTGCATTCTATGGTCCTAAAATCGACATTAAAATTACAGATGCGATTGGGCGAAAATGGCAGTGTGGTACAATTCAGGTAGATTTTAACCTGCCTGAGCGTTTTGAAGTGGAGTATGTTGCAGATGACAATACCCGCAAAAAGCCAGTGATGATCCACCGTGCGATATTGGGTTCATTTGAAAGGTTTATCGGTATCTTAACAGAACATTATGCCGGAGAGTTTCCTTTCTTTTTGGCACCGACACAGGTTATTTTTGTACCAATCTCTGAAAAACATGCAGATCATGCATACGGGCTTAAGAAAAGGTTGCTCCTTGAGGGCATGGATGCAGAGGTGTATGATAAAAATGATAGCCTAAATAAACGTGTACGTAATGCTGAAAAGCAGCGTGTACCGTATGTTGTGATCATCGGAGATGAAGAGGTGGAAAATAGAACAGTGGCAATTAGGGACAGAAGAGCCAAAGAGCAGTATAATCTTACACAAGACGAATTTATGGTAAAATTAACGCAACAACTTCAAGAAGGTAAAATTTGAGTAGACAAAACGATAGAAACAACAGAGGTAGAAAAAAGGCTGATGATGTCATCATGAATGATGCAATCCGTATCAATGAACTAAGAGTTCTTGGCGATGACGGTGAACAATTTGGTATTATTTCTCGTGATGAAGCAATGGATATTGCCAATGAAAAAGGTTTAGACCTTGTATTAATGTCACCAGATGCAAAGCCTCCTGTTGCAAAGATCATGGACTACGGTAAACATAAGTATGAACTTGAAAAGAAGAAAAAAGAAGCAAGAAAAAATCAAAAGATTATTGATGTAAAAGAGGTCAAGTTCTCTTGTAAAATTGCAGAGAATGACATTGCCTACAAGGTGAAACATGCCAGAGATTTCTTAGAAAAAGGAAAACATGTAAAACTACGTGTATTTCTTAGAGGACGAGAAATGGCAAACCCTGAATGGGGTATAGATGTACTCAACCGTGTATGGCCTATGCTTGAAGATATAGGTAATTTGGAAAGCAAAGCATCTCAAGAGGGTCGATATATCAATATGTATGTGACACCACTTAAGAAATAGGATTTAATACCTTATTTCCTTTTAGGATTTTATGTAAATTACTCTTTAATTTCATAATGCAGTTTTAAGCCTTCCAAAGTCATTACAAATCCGGATATATGTATCTTCCCTGCATGTACCAATTGGTGGTGTTTTTTGCATAGAGGGATAAGATTGTACTTATGATTTTTGTGAAAGTGTTCTATATGTCCACTTTTATTTGCCTCTTTCTGTGCAGCTATATGATGTACGTCTTCGACATTTTCGTTACATAAAGCACATCTGCTAAGATAAAGCTCTTTATTGTATTTACTGCTTTTTTGTTTACGCAGTGTTTTGATTTCCGAACCGCCATGGTTAAGGTTCTCTCGTATAGTGTGTGCCGTACTTAAAAACGCTTTGTCCATATGCAGTGATTTTGCAAACTCCAGACCATAAAGAGTGTCTCCCATGCCAAGCTGAAGCACACGGTTATAGATAAGGGTATCCCTGTTTTCATCATACTGAATGCCTAGATGTAAAAAGATAAGATGTTTGAGGTTTTGCAGCTGAGGAATATTTTCTAGTTGATGTAAATGCGTGGCAAAGATAAATGTTGACTTTAGTGAGATTAATTTTAAAATAGCACTAGCAACGATGGCAAGTGCAGATTTGGTCTCTGTTCCCTGACTGATCTCATCGCCAAGGATTAAAGAGCTTGCATTGGCACGGTTAAAAATATTCTTGAGTTCCATCATCTCTACAGCAAAGGTTGAAAGTCCTTTGTAGAGGTTGTCTTGTGAAACGATGCGTGTGAAGAGTTTGTCATAGAGTCCAAGGCGTAACTCTACTGCCGGTACAAAGAAACCTGCCTGTGCCAAGATGACAGAGAGACCAATACTTTTCATTAATGATGACTTCCCCGAAGAGTTGATACCGTAAAGCAGTGTCCCTAAAACATCTTCACCGTTACTTGCATTGAGCGTAATGTGGTTATGGGATGTACCATTATTGTGTCCTAGAAAAACATCGTTGGGTACGTAAATACCGCGTTCATCATTTGACTCTATGATAGGATGACGCAGGGCTATGGCTTCATAAAAGTTCTCTTCTTCAAGAATGGGACGGGAGAGGTTCATCACTTCACTGCACTTTGCATTGGAGATGGCAACATCAATGTTGGCAATGAAAGCAATAAGTTTGTCAAGGAGTAAAGAAAATCTGTTTTCAAGGAGATCAAGGCTTTCGATATAGCGTTGTTTGACAAGTGCTACCAATTTCACCTGTGAAGTTTCATAGTTTCTTGTAATTTCTTCAAAGAGAGGTGCTTGTACCTTGACCATGTTTTTCAACTGTTTATAGTGAAAATCTTTAAAAAAATGATGTTGATTGTCAATCGTGATAAAAGAGTCTTTAAGAGATTTTTCTATCAAGGTAAAACGATTTTTCGTAAGATTGAGGAAGTACCCCTCACTCTCCAAATAGGAGACGCTTGTATATTTCGCTGTTTTGCTAAAGCGTTGCTCTTTTTCAAAAAGGGACTCTACATGTGCGGCGACATCGTCCATTTTGTTGATCTCTTTTTGCTGCGTCTTGATAATTGTGTCTATCGCAGGATAGATACCCGTATTAAAAAGGTTGTTATTAATCTGCTCTATACGGAATCTTGCACAGGTATCAAGTTTAAAGGTGTCATGTAAAACCTTGAGCATCTCTTTTGTCTCATCATTAAGTGTCTCATCTAAGGCCAAACCGTGTTGTTGTGCATCTGTGAGCAGATTGAGAATTGCTTCAAGTGACATGGCAATATAGGTAAGCTCCACAGGATGGAGTTTACGTAATTTAATACGCCTGCTAATACGCTCAAGATCATATATCTGCTTGAGATGTGTTTCAAAACGATTGATATTGGGTTGTAGGCGTTCACTAAGATTATATCGCTCTTCAAGCAAGGCTTTGTCACAGATAGGGTTGAGAAGACGCTCTTTAAGCAGACGTTTACCAAAGGCAGTGGATGTTTTGTCGATGAGGTCAAGCAGGGTGATGTCAGAGGGATCACGAGAGATGACGGAGAGCTGCTCCATGGCATTGTTACCAATGTACATATAGCGCTTATTACCTAGAAATTGAGGTCTATTCATCTTCTCAATGATACTCTCATCGTGTTCAATGATGAAGTCTATGAGTACGGTTAATGATTCTGTGGTATAAGGGTATCTTTCAAGGTCTAAAAATTCAATGGCGGATAAAAAAGAGTTGATGTTAAAGATTCTTGTAAAGAGTGCATTTTGGAACTCTATTCTAAAACGTTTGTCATTGATAGAGTAGTGAAGTGATTCAAGTTCTAGGTAATGTATAATCCATTCACGCTCTATGTGTTTGTTATGTAAGGTGATAATCACTTCGGAGGTACTGTAGGTTTGCAGAAGGTTAAATGCTTCATCCAGTGCATATGTTTTGTCATCACGGCTGGAGTGTATTTCATTGCAGATTGTTTTTCCTGTTGAGACATCTATGGCAGCATATCCCACTGAATAGATTCCGGAGTTTTCATCGATAAGCAGGGATACAATGTTATTTTCAGAAGGTTCGCTTAAGTATTCAAAGTTTGTCCCCGGTGAGATGATATTTGAGACATAACGTTTGATGTTGGGCATTTTACCTTTTTGTTTCACGATAATAATCGTATATTTTTTGCTTGCAATGAGGCGGGAGAGATAGCGGTCTAAAGATACGGCAGGCACACCGGCAAGCAGAGGGTTTGAGATGGAGTTCTCTAAAATAGCTTTACTCTTTCTGGTGAGCTGAATATTGAGCAATTGGGCTATCTCTTTTGCTTTACCTACTTTCATTGCATCATTGTTGACCTCATAGACTTCAAAAAATGTACCTATCTCCATCAGGACAAGGGAGTCTTTACCATACTTCTCTTCAAAATAAAGTTGCAAGTCAAAGTAAATTTCAGTGAGAAGTCTTTTTTTTTGAGAAAGTATTTCAGCGATTTTTTCCACGTATCGAAGCCCTTGAGTGTAGTGTGAGGATTTTATCATAAATCGTATTAGAGATTTCCTTTATATTTACTTCAGAAATTTTAGCTATAATACCGTCCCATTTTATCTCAATGGTTTATGTGAATGATTACATGGCTATTGGATGAAAAATTTGTAAAAGGAGTAAGCCTATGCCAAAAATGAAAAGTGTAAAAGGCGCGGTAAAGCGTTTTAAAGTAAAAAAAAGCGGCAAGATCAAAAGAGGAACTGCATACAGATCTCACATTCTTTCTAAAGTTGATGGAAAACATCACAGAAGCATGAGAAGTCCGAAGCATGTTGACCCTGTTGACGCTAAAAACATTAAAGAGATGATTAACTAAGAAATTAGTTACATCTTTCTAAAGCGATTAACCCCCGATTAGGGGCAAGTTTAAGCAGAGAGAATGCTTAGCACCGATTCTTACAGAGATAAGGTAAAGGATAACCATGAGAGTAAAAACAGGTATAGTCAGACATAGACGCCATAAAAAATTATTGAAACAAGCTAGAGGGTTCTACAGCGGTAGAAGAAAACACTTTAGAAAAGCCAAAGAGCAACTCGAGCGTTCATTGGTATATGCTTACAGAGACAGAAGACAAAAGAAAAGAGATTTCAGAAGATTGTGGATTACGCGTATTAATGCGGCTACAAGACTTAACGGTATGAACTACTCTACTTTTATGCATGGTTTAAAGCTTGCGAACGTTGAACTTGACAGAAAAGTACTTGCCGATATGGCGATGAATGCACCTGAGTCATTTACAAAAGTAGCAGAGGCTTCTAAAGCAGCACTTGCCAAATAATCTTTTTTGATTATTTTTTTGAGGGGTTTCCCCTCATTATTTTCCCCTTAACCTATTATTTTTATATATTACACCTTTATTAAAATTAGAGTTATTGTGTAAAGCGTTATTTTAGGAGATTGTTTTTAGTGTAGCAGGGATGAAAAAGAGTCGGAAAGTAACTCCCGACTATCGGCTATTTTAGCCTCTTTGTGTCTCTCCTGAGAATCCTATGATGCCAGGTCTTAGGTTACAAACATTTTGGAACCCCATTCCTTTCATGGCATGTTGTACTTGATAACTTCTACTTCCTGAGTGGCAATAGACAATAATATTTTCAGCTTTCTTTCCGGAAAGTTCTTCTATTTTTGCATAAAACTGTGAAGTAGGAATGAGCGTATCGGTACCGACAATATGTCCCATTTGAAACTCCATATGCTCTCTCGTGTCAACAAGCGTGAAGTGTATCATTCCGATTGTGCGGGCTTCTATAAGGGCTTCTAACTCATCTCCATCAAGCTGTTCCTCTTTTAGAAGTATGGCAGCTTGTTCTTTCGTGAGCCCTTTTGAGTGGGTATGTACAATCTCTTCTATCTCATCATGTTGTGCTTTTGCAGTAGCGTACTCGGGAGTACAGAAGATACCACAATGGCAAAGTCCATCTTCGGGAATCTCTTTTTCAATCGCCGGTTTACATGGACAGATACGGTTATCTGCTGCCTTTTGTTCCTCTTTGGTCTCACCTATCACCATGAAACAGGGGCAAAAACGTTTTCCGTAGATGAGTCTATTGCGTGCAAGTCCCATTGCAACACCTTCATTGACTTCCTCATTGGGGTTTTGTACCCAACCAAATTGGTTATTGACTTTTCCTACAAAGTCCCACGTCTTTTCTAGCTCTGCTTGAAACTCATCTGAGTTCATATCAATTTGTTGCATTATTTTCCTTTATTTGTAGTATTGTTTTCTAAATCTTTTGCTATCGTATCAAATTCTTGTACAAAAAGCTCTATCTTTTTTCCCCACGCCTCAAGCATGTTTTGCGTTTTATTAAGGTCTATATGAATATGCTCTTTATTGATATCTATCCCTGCTTGCTTCGTTTCTACAATACCTTGCTTGAGGTCATCAGAGATTTTTTTCATTTGAATCTCCATGGCACTAGAGAAATCATTTAAAAACTTTTTTGTTTTATTGGTATCGATAGTGATACTATCTTCTTTCATATCAATTCCCATTTGTTCAAGCGACTGTTTAGGATTCTCCTCTTGTTTAGGTATGGTTTTCTGTGTTGTTACATTATCATTGTGGTTCTCCGAAGATGCTATCACACTCTTTTTATTTTCCTGATTTTTTTCAGCTTGAAATTCAGAAAGTACTTCTGCTCTAGTTTGTGCGACTATTTTGGCATCATGCTTTGCCTGAGCATCCTGATCGACTTGCTCTTTCTCTTGACATCCGTTCAGAGAGAGCAGAAGTATGATGGTCATAAAAAGGTATTGCATCGTAGGTATCCTTATAGTTAAAACCGGTTGATTACTCCTAGAATAGAGTGAACTATCTGTTTTCTAGACCTAATCAGGCGGTTTAATAGCGTAGATTATACCATGATTTCTGAAAGAAAGATAAAAGCTCCCGACTCCTAGGGTACGGAAGGTATAGAAGGGGAGAGGGTGAGTCGTTACTCTACATTAAGTTATTGTCCACATTTTCCTTGTCCGCATTTCATTTTTTGTTCACTTTTTTTGCCACTGTCACACTTTGCACCATTACATTTTTTTGACTCTTTTTTGCCACTGTCACATTTTGCACCATTACACTTTTTTTCTACCTTTTTACCTTCACCGCACTTCCCCTCACCACATTTGCCTTCAGCAGTTGCGAGGGTTAAAGAGAGGGCTGTTGCAGCGAGTACTATAAGTAATTTTTTCATTGGTTATTCTCCTATTTAACTGTTTTTGTTTTTACAAGTGAAGTATAGTATGAAAGTCGTGTACTATTTGTGTATTAAATGAAGATTTGTTCTAAGGCGAAACGCGGTGTTTAACCATTGCCACATTTCCCCTCAGCACATTTTCCTCCAGCCACGCATTTTTTTGAAGGTGTTTTGTTATTGTCAAATTTTTCCATGCTTGCCCCACATTTCCCCGGAGCACATTTCATCTCATGCGTAGAGGCATCCGTTTGACTGTAGATATCTTCTTTTGTTTGAAATGCCCCTTGCGTATAAAGCAGATAGTATCCGACAGCGGCAAGTCCAAGCAGTATCAAGAGAAGTATGATTAGTTTTTTCAACATAATAGACCTTAATTTGAAATATAGTTAGTAAGGGAGAGTATATCATAAGTAATATTTGATAGAATATATAGATAAATATAGATAAATATAGATACAAAAGGAAGAAAATGATTTTTATTGATGAAATTGTGGCAACAGAAGTAATGGACAGTAGAGGAAACCCTACCGTAAAAGTAACCGTAAGCCTTAGTGACGGTACGGTGGAAAATGCGATTGTTCCTAGTGGAGCAAGTACGGGGAAACGTGAAGCATTAGAACTTCGTGACGGCGGTACACGGTATATGGGTAAAGGTGTACTTCAAGCGTGCGAAAATGTGAATGGTACAATTTCAGATGCACTTGTCGGTTTGAGCCCGTTTAATCAAGCAGAGATTGACCTTACCATGAAAGAGGTAGACGGCACGAACAATTACGGAAACCTTGGTGCCAATGCAGTCCTTGGTGTCTCTATGGCTGTTGCACGTGCTGCAGCGGTAAGTATGGGTATGCCACTCTATCGTTACCTTGGCGGTGCCAATGCCGTTGTCATGCCAGTACCAATGCTGAACATTATTAATGGTGGGGAACATGCAAACAACTCTGTTGACTTTCAAGAGTATATGGTGATGCCTATAGGATTTGATCAATTTAGCGAAGGGCTTCGCGCCTGTGCTGAAGTCTATCATAACCTTAAAAAGATCATTGATGAGATGGGTGAGAGTACAGCGGTTGGCGATGAGGGTGGTTTTGCACCAAATCTTAAAAGTAATGAAGAGCCTATTCAGGTGATTATGCAAGCCATTGAAAAAGCAGGATATAAACCCGGAGAGCAGATTTCTATTGCATTGGATGTTGCTGCGTCTGAACTGATTAATGATGAAGGTTTGTATGTATTGAAGTCGGAGAATAGGGAGATTACGAGTTCAGAGCTTACTGCCTATTATGCAGATATGTGTGAGAAGTATCCGATTGTCTCGATTGAAGATGGTTTAAGTGAAGATGACTGGAGCGGATGGAAAGAGTTGACGGAAGTACTTGGAGATAAAGTACAACTGGTAGGCGATGACTTATTTGTAACGAATGTTGCTATTCTTGCAGAGGGTATTGAAAAAGATATCGGGAACTCTATTTTAATCAAGCCAAATCAAATTGGAACTGTTTCAGAAACGATGCAGACAGTGAGACTCGCACAAAGAAGCGGATACACTTGTGTAATGTCTCATCGTTCAGGAGAGAGTGAAGATACCTTCATTGCAGATTTTGCCGTAGCGTTGAATACGGGAGAAATCAAAACAGGTTCAACGGCTAGATCCGATAGAATTGCTAAATATAACAGGTTACTCGAGATAGAAGCTGAATTGGGTCAATTTGAGTACTTGGGTACCTCACTTTTTACAAAATAAAAAGTCTTAAGCCATGCAAGAGAAGAGAGGAATAGCCGGGTTTTCATTAAAAGCGTTTTTCATAACGGCTATAGGTATTCTTCTTTTTGGTATGTATGTAGGTGTTTTAATGTATGGAGAGAACTCACTCACTGTGTTAAATCAGTTGAAGGAGAAAAAATATCGTTTATCCCTTGAAGATAAAGCGTTAAAAATAGAAAATCAAAAACTCCAAAAAGAGTATTTTGAATTAAAACAGTTAGAGCCTAAGGAGTAAAAATATGAAACGATATCTATGGGTAGTCCTCGCACTATTATTCGTAAATGTGAATGCATCGTTAAAAGATGATTTTGCACAGATGGATCAAGCGGAGGATGACTTACTGAGCCAAATAAGAAGTTCTGCTGCATTAGGTGGTGCTGAAGAGATAGTAGAGGAACGGGTGACTATAGAATCTGTTCAGTCCGAGGAGGGTGTTGAATCCGTTCCTGCGAACGTCACCATCCTCACAGCCAATAACACAGAGGGAAAGATTACAACAAAAACGATAGAGGCTGCCTTTGAGAAAGCAGGATTCTTTATCAATGATAACAGAGATATGCTCCCTCCCTTCAAGAGA
>JAYEJF010000072.1:0-64389 GCA_034660455.1 Campylobacterota bacterium
CTTTTTCCTTCCTGATGATTCTGTACCAGCAGGAGTACGTTATTTTCTTTTGATCTTTTTTGCTATTTTTGCTCTTGCTATTGTATTTAGTACTCTGAAATATGTTGTCAATTGGTATCTTTTTACAGAAGATCTGTTTCAATGGTCAGATAAGGATGGGAGAGGAAGTATCACTGTAAATGATATCATCTCCGTTAAGCCATATACACGACAACTTCCGAAGTGGATTGCTCCATTAATCATACTTTTTGGCAGGGGACATCCGGGAGCAACGGGAGTGGGGATACTAACGGCCACAGCTGCTCCAGAGGTGGGTATGGAATTAACTACGAATAGAGAGAAGAAGATCAGAGTAATGGCAAATTATCTTGAAAGTGATGAAGTTTTTACAGAACGTTTTCAAGCTCTTGAAAAGAAGCTGGAAGGTAAATGATAATGAAGGGTGAGGTTGATATTAAAAAACTATTTTCAGTTGTAGTTACAAGTGTAGTATTTTTACTAAATGGTTGTACAGAGTCTAAAAATACACAGGCACAAAATCTTTGTGAAGCAGAGGCTAAAAAGGATTATCCAGATAGAAATAATCTTCATAAGTACTGTATTAAAGCAGCAGAATATCATCAAGCTAAAAACAATTTTTCAGATGCTTCACGATACTACCTTTTTTCCGGTGAATTTGAAAAAAACCTTATCAATATGGAAACTGAGCTAAACAGTGGTTCAGCTTATAGTACCATTGCATATAGTTATGCATTGAGTAACAAAATAGAAGAAGCTGAAGTATTTTATAAGAAGTTTTTGAAAAATGTATCAATCCCCTGGGCAGACGGTAAAATAAATCGAGATTATGAACTTCTAGTTAAACTTTATCCAGAACAGAAAACAAATCTAGGAGTAGGGTTAAACAAATGGAAGACAATATATACGCCATTTAAAAGTCTTTACCAGCAATTTCGAGAAGCACTGAAATTGAAGCAATACAAAAAGTCTATTGACTCCCTGACTCAGATTATTGAGTTGCAGAAACAATTTCAAAACAATGATAATATGGATATATGGGATAAGAAATTTTTATTAAGTAAACTTTACTATTACGATAAAGAATATAAAAAATCTCTATTTATAATGCATGAAATGGAAAGTTTAGATAAACAAAATATTAAAAACTTTTTTATTAATTATGTTGAGCTTTTTCAATGGCTGGGAGAGAACTATATAGCATTAGGTGACTACAATAGAGCAATAACTTATTTCGAAAAAGCACTCAAACACAAAGAAACACTTTATGAAAAAGAGGTAGAAAAAGATATAGATTTTGCTAAGATCAATCAAAAATTATCTTTTTTATATAAGAAGGTGGGTGACTCTTCAAATGCAGATAGACACCATCAGCAAACTTCAGATATTCTAGATATACATGCAAAAAATAATCGGGAAGCTGTCTTGACTTTGAGCAAACTAGGTGCTTTTAAGTATAAAAGAGGAGATCTGTCAGGTGCAATAATACACTATCAAGATGCACTGAATATTATAGAGAATACACCATATCGTGCATACAGAGAAGGAGCAGAGAGAGCATCTATTTTTTATAATCTTGGTCTTCTTTATATAGAAACAGGTGATCTGGATAAGGCTTTAGGGCTTATGCAAAAAGCTTTAAAGATCAGAGAAAATATTTTTGGAAAGGAACATGCAGATACGGCAGAAAACTATGATGCATTAGGTAAAATATATCAAAATTTAAAAGATTTCCCTAAAGCAGAACAGTATTATCTAAAAGCCTTCAGCATCAGAGAAAAGGTTTATGGGGAATATAATATCCTGACAGCACAGAGTTACAAAAGCCTTGGTTCTTTCTATAGATCTGAAGAAAGATATCAAAAATCGATCAAATACTATCTCAAAGCTTTGTCCGTAGAATATAATCCTCTAAGGCAAAAGATCTATTATAGTGCATCTGATACAAGTAATCAGTTGGCTTCAGTTTATATGTTAACAAAAGATTACCCTCAGGCTGAGAAGTATTATCGTCAGGCTTTACTGATTCAAGAGAAAAAACATGGTAAAAATAATTCCAAATTTTCATCTATCTATAATAATCTGGGCTCAGTTTTTCTTGCAACAGGTCGTCATAAAAAAGCTTACCATTATGCCAAAGAAGCTTTCAACATATTTATAAAGAATCGTGACAATATTTTCACAATTCTCAAGAGTGAACAAAAAGAGAAATACCTTAAGAGCAATACTGTCTACATCACACTTCTTCTTGAGAGTTCATATCAATACATTCAACAACTCAATAATCAAAATAATCTTACTCAAGCACAAGAGCTTCTTCGATCCACTATCAATGCCTGGCTCAATTACAAAGGTTCTGTCTTTGATAGTGAAAATGCCATCGCAATGCTCTATGCTTCCACTAAAGATACAAGACTCAAAGAAAGAATAGATGAGCTTGTGTCTTCTAAACGATACCTCGCTAAACTCTACCAATCCCTCCCTAAATCAGCAGAAAAAGAAGCTTGGCAAAACAATATCAAAAACACAGAAAAGAAGATAGGAAAACTAACCAATGAGATAGCTTCCAAAGCTACCAGTTTCAAAGAACAACAGGGACTAAAGAGTAGTGACCATAAAGACATTACTTCCCAACTTAAAGACAATGAACTTTATATTGATTACGCAAAAACAGCAGAGAACTACTATCTCTTTAGCCTTGATAATAAAGAACATATAGAGTTTATACAGATAGATAAAAATAGTACAAAGAGAATAGATAATCTCGTAAAAGAATTTAGGGAAGATGTAAATACTATCCTTAATGATAGTAATACAACAGATACAAAACTCGAAGCATTAACCCAAAGCTCCAAAGGTAAACTTTCCAAACTCTATGAACTAGTGATTCAAAAACCATTAGGAGATACGATTAAGGATAAGACCTCCCTGATTATCTCTCCTGATGGAGCATTGCGATTACTTCCTTTTGAAGCACTCTACGATAAAGTAAATAACAAATACATCATAGAAGAGAAAGAGATACGCTATATCCCTAGCGGTAAAGAGTTGGTAAGACTCTATAGATACTCCAAAGATAAAGTAGCTAAAAGTACTTCGGTGATCTTCGCCAATCCAAATTTTAATACTAAAATAGCTTCACTCAATAAAGAGCAAATCGCAATTACCCCAAATACCAACCGTTCGGGTATCATCAAGTCTCTCTTCAGAATGCGATTTGATCCTCTACCTGGGACAGAAGAAGAAGCCAAAGCAATCAAAGCTACACTCGATCAAAAAAGTATCTTGGAGTATCAAATGAACAAAGCAACAGAATCAACTCTGATGCAAGTGAAAGAACCAAAGATTCTTCATATCGCAACACACGGGTTTTTTATTAATGACAATACAATTCCAAATCCTATGCTCAAGTCAGGCATTGCATTGGCAGGAGCCAATGCTTCTGCCATCAAAGGGAAAAGTGATGGAATCGTGACTGCACTGAAACTTTCAGGGCTTAATCTGAAAGGTACAGACCTTGTAGTGCTCTCGGCCTGCCAGACAGGTGTAGTGGATATTAACTCTACGGATAGTGTTTCCGGACTGAGTAAAGCCTTTATACAGGCAGGAGCAAAAGATATCGTGATGAGTCTATGGTCTGTGGATGATCAGGCAACCAAGAATCTTATGACATCTTTCTATCAGGAGATGAACCAGAACAAGAATTATGCTAAAGCACTTAAGTCCGCGAAGCTTAAGATGATAGAAGAGGGCAGGCATCCTTTTTACTGGGCTGCTTTTGTCGTTAGTGGACTGTAGGGGGAAACAATTGATTAATGTATATTATAGGACAATAGTCTCAGTAAAAAATAAATTATTTGATTATTACTGAAATGCATCTCAAAAAAATAGTGTTATAATAAAAGATATACAAAAGGGAGTAGAAAATGAAAATACTATGGCTGATACTATTGAGTATAAATATACTTTTTGCTAATCACCTGATCGTAAAAGAGGGTGATGTAACCTTATTGATCAATAACAATGAGGTCAATGTTCCAAAGGACCATAACCTTACTTTAAATCCCGGTACAATGGTTTGTTTTTTAAAAGGGTCCGGAAAAGTTTTTATCGATAAAAAATTGCAGTTAAGCAATAAGGAAAAGGGCTGTTATCAGATTCCTGTAGGTGATGACTTTAACATTAAGAAACTTGCTTTATCTTCCGAAGATGATGTAATGGTCACATCAAAGAAAGAAAGTACAAGCGGTACGCGAGGTGTTAATACTTCTTTATCAACTGGGTCTGAAGAAGAAGTCATTATTTCGTCTTCATCTAAAGAAGTGATTATTTATGATGAGAGCTACGGGCCACTGCCGGTCACACTCAGCATCAAAAAGTCAGATGGTACAACTATGAAGGACATAGTAAATGAAGATAGTGCCAAAACATTCTTTAGAATACCGGCAGGATATCTGGATAATGGTTCAAAAATAGAAGTTACCAATGCTTTTGGTGATAAATTGTTAGATAAAAAAGTGGGGGTGGCACACAGCTATAAAATGGAGGAGCATGGTCAAGTTTTCTATGAAAAAGGGAATCATACTATTGTAGATATTTTATATGGTACTGACAGGAAAACCAAGAATAAACAAACTGATTTAGAAGAGTATTATACTGGAGAAAGGGGAAAACTAAAATTTGGTGTAGCTCAAGTCAGTATTCCTAAAAAGCATGAATTCGGAGAGATAGAGAGGCCTAATAAGTTTTTTAACCAAAAGGAAAAAATAGGAGAACATGTTATTGTTACAAAACTGGAAAATATTAATAGGGAAGCTTTTCATAAATTTCTTAAAAGTAAACTAGATTATGTTGATGAAAAAGATATATTGGTTTTTATTCATGGATTTAATGTCACTTTTGCTTCAGCCATAAGAAGGACGGCTCAGATATCTTATGATCTTAACTTTAAAGGCGTTCCTATGACATATTCATGGCCAAGTCAAGGAAGTACGAGTGAATATATGAAAGATGAATCTTCCGTCCAATATACGGTTCCTCACTTAGTAGCATTTCTAAAAGAAGTAATTGATAACAAGGGTGAAGCTAATTTACATGTAATTGGACACAGTATGGGAACCAGGGCTTTGACCAATGCACTAAAAGAGATCTCTTATATCTATAGTGGAAAACAACCATTTAAAAATATTATATTGGCTGCTTCAGATATAGATAAAGATGTATTTGCAGTAAGTTTATTTCCCTATATTATAAAAACAACGGATAAAATTACACTCTATGCAAGTTCCGATGATGCTGCCCTAAAACTTTCAAAAACACTTCATGGTGGAGAGAGAATCGGGCAAGGAGGAGATGATATAATAGTCTTTAAAGGTTTGGATACTATCGATGCGACAGGAATTGATACTAGTCTTCTTGGACATTCTTATTTTGCTGAAAAAAAGATTCTTGTTAAAGATCTAAAAGATGTAATACACAAGAGCCTTCCTCCATCAAAAAGAGATTCTCTTATTGAAAAAATAAAGAAGCAGATGGCATATTGGAAATTTAGATTAGACAACTTATAGCTTTTCGCAATGAGTATCTAACTATAGCTTGCAGTTAAGTCCGTTCTCTGTATTGAAAAGATTATGAAAAATGGGTTTTGGTGATTCATATGGCTCTGACAATGTATCGATATCATGTAGTTTTTGGATCATCTCTTTGCTCCTATTAATATATGATTGACAGTCTTCTATACGAAGAGCTTCCATCTCTTTCATCATTCTAAAGTAACCCATTGAATGGCCATACCTTTTAAAATATTCTGTTTCCAGGTCTGAAAGATATTTTTCAAGTATATTACTAAGGTCGTTAAGTTTAATAATATTTTCCATAAACCCAAAGGGCATGTTGGCTGGAATTTTATCGCTATTCAATCCAAAGAGTGTTCTTCCTGCCAATCCAACAGTAGTACCAATAAAACTTCTAAATGTTCTCTTCAGATAATAGTGTTTTTCGCTCATCCAGTAGAGAATTTTAGTCTGTATGACATCTTGCAGACGAGATAGTCTTGTGGCCTCATAGTTTCTCCATTCTGCAACCAGATTTATGGAAGGCTCAACTTCCAGGTCACCTGGGGTAAAAGTATCCTCTACACTAACAGTCAACTCATTCAAAAAAGTGTGGTTTCCAAAAGTTTTAAAGCCTGTACGAAAAGTAGGTAATCGGTTATCTCCTGCTAATTTAAAAGCGTATTGAACCATTTCAGCACAAAAAATTTGATTGTTATCAGAGTCATTCATTGTAAAATCATACGGGATAAAGTCCTTAGATGCTTGTCGTTTCTGAATAATGTTGTAGAGTTTTAGAGCAGCCTTTTTTGCCAATGCTTCATCATCATGTCTAAAAAGAAGTGCTCTTGAGTGATTATTAATTTTCCTCCATTTCTCATAGGGGGTTATGATTGTTCCAGCTTCGATGAGTGACTCCATTACTTTAATCTCTCCACTTTCATCCACGTATACCATTGCAGCATGACTGAACTGTCCATCTTCATCACCTATTCTAGCAATGATCGCACTGACAAAACTGGAAGTACGGACAAGCAGAATATCACCGGATTTAAAGTTAAAATTTTTCAATTTTGGATTGAGATAAAACTGATATTTTTGTTGTGAAAAGTCCTGAGGATCAGCAACTGGAGGATGGGTCTGCATATTTACCCCAATTTCAGTTATAAACTCCTCCAAAAAACGTGTATATCTAAATGCCTTTCTTATTTTGTTCACACAAGTTTGGGAAAGATTTCCATGGTGATGAAATTCTTTTAATTTTTTTCTAAGTAGAAGTCGAAGATAAAATAATTTATTAACGATAATATAAGATCTTCTTTGAAGTATATTGAAATCATTTTTATTGAAAGGAAGATAAGCTTTACCGCCTTTAAAGAGCAGAAATTCAGTAATTTGCGTGATATATGCATCACAGTTTTTACTATTAAAAAACTTTTTTTGATTGAGTTCTTTATAAATTTTGTCAATGTTTTTTTCAAAAGTTCTAACTGAAATATGTTTTACATGATGTGATTTTTCTTCATTTATACCTGTGTATTCGGCAGCAGTTGAAGCAAAAATTTTTGTTGTTGCCAGGATAATAAAAAAGAGTAAAATGATAGGTTGTCTCATCTTATGAATAAAATTGTTCATTATCATTTATATAGAAACCTCGAAGATTCAAATGATTTTTTCTCTTAAGTTGGTTTTACTTTTTAAAACTAACATTGCAGGGCTCATGAATTTAAGAAATATAGTTTAAGTATAACACAGTTTAGGTTCTAACTAATTCAGACTAGGGGCACTTATAAATTATGACATTTGAATATATTGGTAGATTTTTTCAAAATTGACGTCATTATGGTGAATCTTTCCCTCAACTTTTTATTGATGGCATCGTTCTCTTTTCTCAAGCAAAAACAAAGTCAAATAAAGTGATAATAACTGCTTATAGATTAATGGACACCTGAGGTATCATGAAGCAATTTTATTTTCCCCTATTTTTCATCACATTTTTTACTTTGAGTACATTTTTTACCGGCTGTTCTCAAAAACGTCAGGGGTATGGTGCAACAAAACATACAAGTGCTGCAAGGCATAAATCGACCATGCGCTCTTATACGGTACATGGTAAGAGGTATCATCCTACCTATGTGGAAGTTGGTGAGGTGAAGAGGGGAATTTCAAGTTGGTATGGACCAAATTTCCATGGTAAACATACCAGTAACGGAGAGGTGTATAATATGCATGCGCGTACCGCTGCACACAAAACTTGGCCGATGGATACCATGGTAAAAGTCAATAACCTGCAAAATGGAAAGAGTACAATCGTACGTATTAACGACAGGGGACCTTTTGTAAGAGGGCGTATCATTGACTGTTCGTATAAGGCGGGAAAAGAGATAGGACTAGATAGAATGGGAATCGCAAAAGTTTCCATAGAGGTTCTAGGGTTTGCAGGTAAAGTTGAATCTGCTGAGACCATTGCAAGAAATAAAAAACACCATACAGAAACACGTGTAGCACTCTCTAACTTTGGTGTACAGGTAGGTGCATTCAGGCGTTATGAAGGTGCCAAGGTCTATAAACGACAATATACGGGAATATTTGAAAACTATAAGCCTGTCATTAAACGTTTTTCAGATGTGGATGGCGCAGCCCTTTACAGAGTATGGCTGATGGGATTTGGGTCTGAACAGGAAGCACGGGACTTTAAGGACAATTATCACCTAGAGGGTGCATTTATTGTGAGAAATTAGATCAAATTGAGGAAAAAAGATGATAGAAGTAACTAGAGAGACCAAAGAGACTCAAATTACAGTGAAACTCAACCTTTACGGTACGGGGAAAGCCGATATCAATACCGGGGTCGGTTTTTATGACCATATGTTAGAGGCATTTACGAAACACTCCCACATGGATATGGAAGTCTCTTGCAGCGGAGACACACATATTGACGATCATCATACGGTCGAAGATGTCGGTATCGTCATAGGGCAAGCATTGAAAAAGGCCATTTACCCTGTACAGAGCATTGAGCGTTTTGGTAATGCCACAGTTGTGATGGATGAAGCAAGTGTGAGCTGTGATATTGACCTTTCCAATAGAGGGTATCTTGTTTTTGACCTTCCTATTGACGGGAAAGTAGGCAATTTTGATGTGGAGTTGGTGGAAGAGTTTTTTAAAGCATTTGCATTTAATCTCCCTTTGACACTGCACCTTATCTATAATCGCGGTAAAAATAAACATCATATTATCGAAGGTGCATTTAAAGCACTTGCCGTGGCTTTGCGCCGTGCCGTCACTATCAATGAAAATGCCGGTATCCCTAGTACCAAAGGTGTCTTATGAGTATAGAGTTAATCGTTCTAGATGTAGATGGTACCATGACGGACAGTCGTATTACGTACACTGAGAATGGAGATGAGGTAAAGTCTTTTAATGTGAAAGATGGTTTGGCTATTGCTTCATGGAGGAGACTGGGTAAACAAGTTGCAATTATTACAGGAAGAAGTTCCAAGATTGTAGCACGACGTGCCCAGGAGCTTCACATAGAACATTTTTATCAGGGGATAGATAATAAAAAAGAGGTTTTAGAGTCGCTTCTTGAAAAGCTTGATATCAGCATGGAAAATGTAGCAGCCATTGGAGATGATCTCAATGACCTCTCTATGCTTAAAGCGGCTAAAATTTCATTTGTTCCAAGAGATGCCTGTAGTGATGTAGATAAAATTGCCACAGTCATACTGGGTAAAAAAGGCGGAGACGGAGCGGTTCGTGAAATGATTGAATACCTTATAAAAAAAGAGGGGTTGGAAGAGCAGTACTTGAAGTTATGGGATTAAGATTAGAGCCTGTATTAAGCGTGATGATTGCAGTGATTGTTTCAGCATCGCTTCTTGTAGAGTTAAGCAGTACGTTAAAGAACAACAGAGCATTTACCAAAGATTTGGAGTTTACCAATACAACTTTCATAGAAGTGGATACAAATAAAACGCAGGGTTGGCTTTTTGGTACGTATGGGGTACGTGACAAAGAGGTATTGACCTTTGATAATATCGTGTTTCATACAGATGCTATTGACTCTTTAATGGCTAAACGGGGAAAATATGTTAAAGATGTACTCTATCTTGATGGTAATGTTGTCATGCAGGAGAAAGATGGATATACCTATAAAACCCAACATGCAAACTATAACCAGAAAACGGAAATGTTTCACATTAGTGCACCTTTTATCGCAGTGAGAGGTCAAGATGTGATGCAAGGGAAAACACTGCGTTACAATATGCAGAGTAAAGAGGCTTTCGGTACCTGTGTTGATGCTGTTATTTATACGACTGAAAAGTAATATAATGGTACAATATCAGATTAGATAGTTACAAAGGTTTAGGATTGACATTTTTAAAAACAATACTTTTTTTTCTGATGATAGAGGCTCTTTTTGCACAAAAGGTTGAAATTACATCAACCTCTATGCGTGCAGAAAATGTAAAAAAAGAAGTACACTTTATCGGTGATGCCAAGGTAAAAAAATTAGATGATTGGCTCCATGCGGATAGAGTTGTTGTCTATTTTGATGAGAACAATGAAACAAAAATGTATGAAGCACTCGGATCAGTGACCTTTGAGTTTAAAAGTGAAGCAGGTCACTATACAGGCAGTGCAGATAAAGCAAGCTATTATCCTCAAAAGTCATTTTATGTTTTATCGGGAGATGCCGTGATAGATGACAGGGTTAACAAAAGTCATGTAGCAGGAGATGAGATTACGCTTGATATGGTGACGGGTAATGCTACGGTAAAGAGTAATAAGAAGAAACCTGTTAAATTTATTATTGAAATGGAGGATAAGAGATGAGTATCCCTCGTATCGTAGAAGCCGAGTTTATCAAATCGGCACAGAGCATTGCTGATTCTCTACCTGAAGATATGAGTGAGGTGGTTTTTTTAGGTCGCTCCAATGTAGGTAAAAGTTCGACGCTTAACGGATTGACACAGAGAAAAAATCTGGCAAAGTCTTCGGCAACGCCGGGTAAAACACAATTGATAAACTTTTTTGAAACAAGGTATCTCTATAACGAGGAGAGCTATCCGGTACGTTTTGTCGATCTGCCTGGGTTTGGGTATGCCAAGGTCTCTAAAACACTCAAAGAGGTATGGCAGAAAAACCTTGTTGAGTTTATTCAGCAACGTATCTCCATTAGACTTTTTATTCATCTTCGTGATGCACGTCATCCTCATGCCAAAATTGATGATGATGTAGAAGCCTACATTTCAGAGTTTATCCGTCCCGATCAGAAATACCTTACGGTTTTTACAAAAATAGATAAACTCAATCAAAAAGAGCGTAGTAAACTTAAAAAAGACTTTCCTCATTCTATTACCTTAAGCAATTTAAAAAAGAGCGGTCATGAGAGCGTGCATCAGAACATTTTGCAAACGATTTTTGGTGTAGATAAAGAGGTGAATGGGTGATAGAACTTGTGAAAGCAAAACTAAGTGATATTCCTGCGATGCAGGCCTTAGTGATACGTGAGGTACAAGAGGGTATCATCCTGAATCGTACGGAAGATGAAGTGGCAACCAATATCCGCTCGTACGTTTTGGCAAAAGAGGGGGAGAGACTGCTTGGATATACCGCCTTGCATATTCACTCTAGTAGATTGGCAGAGATTCGAAGTCTTATCGTAGATGAATCGTATCGTGGACAAAAAGTAGGGCAGCGTATGATTGCATTTACTTTGGATGAAGCAAAAGAGTTAGGGGTAGAAGAAGATGTTTTGGTTTTGACTTATCTTCCTACTTTTTTCCAAAAACTTGATTTTAAAGAGATCAATAAAGAGGTCATACCTGAACATAAAATTTGGGCAGACTGTATTAAATGTATCCATTTTCCTGTCTGTAATGAAGTGGCACTGGTTTATAAATTGACCTGATATGAATTTCAAATTATCGATATTATCCAAATTGTTCTTTTGGTTGTTTATTCTTCTCTTTATTGCGTTTTATCCGATACTCATATCAATTTATGTCTTTTTACCTCTTTTTATAGGTGCAATGGCATATGTTTTAATTCAAGGGATTGAAAAAGGTAATATCGCAGCCGTTTTAATTGCCATAGTCTATATGATTAATCTGGAAGTCAATCTCTCTTTACCAATTTTCTTTATTTTGATTGTTACACTGCTTTTTTATGTTCTCATTTACCCCTCTTTTATGCACTTTAGAAGATGTAGGGTCTGTAAGCCATTGTTGTCTGTTGTGTTTTTAGATTTTTGTTATTTGGGGAGTATTTTTGCCTATGATTTTATTTTTCAGACGCAAAGTATTTTTTTAGACACGATCTTACTCTATTCTCTTATTGTTGATATGCTTGTGGCGGTGATTTTATGAGATATAAATTGATTATCGTTATATTTCTTCTTTTCTGGGGGGTAATGATCACCCGTTTATACCATATCAGTATCAAGTCAAACTATTATTATGAAGGGTTATCTAAAGAGAATATTGAAAGAAAAGAGTTTATAAAGCCCGTGAGAGGGGAGATAAGTGATTTGAATGGACATCTATTGGCCATGAACAGAATAGGTTTCTCTCTCTCTATTGCACCACATCTTAAAGCAGAGAGTAAACAGTTAAATAAGGTCATTGATGCTTTGATTGAGACCTTTCCCAATCTCAACAAAACAGTGATGTTAAAGGTATATAAAAAATATAATTCACCTTATAATCATAACTACATTCAAGTGGTTGATTTTATTCAGTATTCAAGTATGATGGGTGCATATCCCAAATTGAGTTTGGTGGATAATCTTAAAATAGAAGCAGAGACAAAACGCTATTACCCTTATGGAAAGTTTTCCGCACATATTGTTGGATATACAGGGCGATCAAACACAAAAGAGAATGAAAAAGATCCTGTAGTCAAAGAGGTGGGTAAGGTAGGGAAAAGTGGTTTGGAGCGTCAATATAATGATGTATTGCAGGGTGAATTAGGGTATAAAATCTCTAAGGTAACGGCAACGAACAAAGCGATTGATACCTTTGAAAAAGTTTTACCCAATGACAACAAAAATTTGATTTTAAATATTGATATAGAACTTCAGCAGATGATTTATGAGCGTTTTGGTAATCAGACGGGGGTTGCTATCGTCATGAGGACCAATGGTGAAGTGATGGCTGCTGTGAGTTACCCCTCTTATGATCCCAATATGTTTGTAGGGGGGATCAGTACCAAGAACTGGAAAGCACTACAAGAAGATCTGGCAACACCTTTTACCAACAAGTTTATTCATGGAACCTATCCGCCGGGTTCAGCGATTAAGATGGGAATGGCTTTGGCTTTTTCCCAAGTATCGCCGGGCATACTTGATAAGGCTGAATATTGTTCGGGACACATTACATTGGGTAAGAGTTCACATAAATTTAGATGTTGGTCAAGGTATGGTCATGGTAAAGTAGAATTACGAAAAGCGATACGCGAAAGTTGTGATGTCTACTTCTATAATAAAAGCCTAAAAGTAGGAATTGATGCTATGGCAAAACATCTTCGTACTTTTGGTTTAGGTGTGAAAACAGGGGTTGACCTGCCACGTGAATATGCAGGGGTGATGCCGGATAAAGCATGGAAAAGAAAACGTTTTAATCAGCCATGGTATATGGGAGAAACCGTCATTGCCGCCATTGGACAGGGGTATGATCTCGTAACACCGCTACAGGTTGCACGATATACGGGTATGCTAGCCACTTCTTATCTTGCTACCCCACAGATAGCCAAAGAGGTGGATGGTAAAAAAATCCTGCCCCAGATGAAGTATATGAAGTTTGATCAACATAACCTTGATGAGATTAGAAAAGGAATGTATGATGTATGTAATACCCGCAAGGGTACGGCATATAAAGCATTGAGCAAGATGCCCATTAAGGTTTCGGGAAAAACAGGTACATCGCAGGTTACCTCTATCCCCCAATCAACCAAAGTACGTTTAAAAGAGTCAGAGTTGGCCTATTTTCATCGTTCACATGCATGGATCACGACCTATGCCCCTTCTCAAGATCCTCAGTATATTGTTACGGTACTTGTAGAACATGGGGGTCATGGCGGGAGTACATCCGGTCCCATAGCGGCAGATATTTATAAGTGGCTCTATCAAAAAGGGTATTTTAATAAGGGCAGCACCTCTAATCATAGGTGATACCCACAACACTTACATGTTTTGTAAGGTGTTATTTAAAAAGAGTCCGAGAATAATAATAAGGCTGATACCCGCTGATTTGGTATAGAGTTTGTTTGCTGTAATAAAGACAAGAAGCAGTGTTGCTACGATCATAGTTGCGATATCAAAGAGGTATGCAGATGCATTAATCTGCATAGGGTTTGTCATAGCAGCAGCAGCAAGTACCACCGTGGTATTTGCCATGTTTGAGCCAATGATATTTCCTATTACCATATCGACTTTTCCTTTGATTGCAGCTGAGATACTCACTACAAGTTCGGGAAGTGATGTGCCTAGTGAGATCATAATAATCCCTATAATCCATTCCGAGATTCCAAAACTTTTTGCAATGGTTGAGGCACTCTCAATACTAAAATGTGCACCGATTATCACTAAAAAAGTACCGCTTAAAAGAAGAGGGATGGTTTTAATCCATGAAAAATCACCTTCATAAATCTCTTCTAAGGTCTCTTCTGGGATATTCTTTGCATCTTGAAGTAGAAACATCAGGTAAGCACCCATGAGGAGGAGTAAAAGAGAGGCATCAAACCTGTCAATGACACCATCAAGTATCATCAAAATGAAGACCAGTACGGGTACAAGTGCCCAGATGCTGTCTTTTGCAAAGAAGTCTCTGTTTGGATTGATATTCTTCGCAATAATAAATACCGATGCAAGAACCAGTGTAATATTGAGGGTATTACTCCCGATGACATTGGCAATTGCAATATCCGATTTTCCGCCTAAACTCGCAGCGATACTGGCTGCCATTTCAGGTAGGGAAGTACCAAGTGCTATCAGCGTCGCTCCAATGATAAATTCCGGTATCTTAAATTTAAGGGCGATGCGTTCACTCTGATGTATCATCAGATCGGCACCCCAGATCAATATGCCCATGGCAATCACAAAAATAACAAAATCCATATTACTGCTCCGTATCTATTTTATTGTTGGGTTCTTACAATGAGACTTTTGGGTAGATTAAACTGCTTGATGACCTCTTCTTCTCTTCTACGCATCTCACCGTGATCAACCTCATGATCAAAGCCCAGCAGATGCAGCATGCCGTGTATAAAAAGTAAACTAAGCTCATCTTGATGGGTATGGCCAAACGCTGCTGCTTTCTCTTTGACGCATGATGCTGCTATGATAATGGACCCTAAAGGCATTCCAAAGGTAGAGTGCTGCGTAAAAGGTGCATCCATAGGAAAGGAGAGTACATCCGTGATACCCTCTTTCCCCCGGTGTTCTCTGTTGAGCTCCTGCATGGTTTGGTCATCGGTGATGATAAGCTCTAGCTCTTTTTTACAGAGTGTTTGTGCTATTGTTTCAAGCTGCTCCACATTGATCTCAAGTGTTGTTTGATTATCCAAATCTATCATGCTCAAAGTTTACCCTAATCTTGGTAAAATGGCAGTAAAGATTGTTTAAAGGGTCTGTTTTATGAAAAAAATCGCAGTGTGTATTATCTCCGGCGGTATGGATAGCGCTTTGTCTGCTAGAATTGCTCAAAATGAGGGTTATGAGATTGTTGCAGTGCACTTTAACTACGGACAGCGCACACAGGAGAAGGAGAGGGCGTGTTTTTTTAAAGTGGCAGACGCTGTAAATGCACTAAAGACGTATGAGATTGATATGCCTTTTTTTGAACAGATAGGGGCATCTGCATTGACAGATAAAAACATTGATGTACCTATAGGGGGTGTTGAAGCAGGTGTACCTGTAACTTATGTACCGTTTAGAAATGGTATTTTCCTCTCCATTGCTGCGGCGATAGCTGAAAAACATGGGGCAGAGGCTTTATATATCGGTGTAGTTGAAGAGGATAGTTCAGGGTATCCTGATTGTCGGGAAAGTTATATTGCACAGATGCAAGATGCCATTAATCTTGGGACTAGAGAAGAGACGCAATTAGAGATTAAAATGCCTTTGGTTGCTTTGAAAAAAAGTCAGATTGTACAAAAGGCTTTGGATTTAAATGTTCCTCTTAAAGATACATGGAGCTGCTATCAGTCTGAAACATTGGCTTGTGGTGTGTGTGACAGTTGTAGGCTACGCTTAAAAGGGTTTAAAGAAGCAGGGTTTGAAGACCCCATTCCTTATGCTTGATTAGCAGTGTTTTTGAAAACCTTTGATGACAAAGTTAAATTCATATCGTCGTTCGGGGTATCTTGATAAGCCTTCTGACATAAATTGGTTTTTGGTGATTTGCCTGTCCCAAAGTCTGTAGGTTAGATCTTTAAACCACTCTTTCTTTTCCGTACTGTCCAGTGCAAGTCTATGGTAATTGGGGTCATTTTGAATACCTGATGCCACACGCCTCATTGTGTTTTGGTATGCATACATTTTTTCAGGTGTCGGTTGTTGGTATTGTGCGGGTTTAGGTGCTTTTTTTGTTGCTGTTTGGGCTGGATGACTCATGTTCATGGAGCTTGTACATCCTGAAAAACCTAAAGCAGCCAATAGGGTAATAGTGATATATCGTGTCATTTTCTTCCTTTTGTGATGCATGATTTGTTTCTGAAAGTATTTTATCAAAAGGAGATAAAATTAACTGTAATATATAAAAATAAAGGAGATTAAAGAGTAAAAAATCCCCTGTTATTGCAGGACAACAGGTATTGCAAGTTCTTTTTTATCTCTTATGACTTTTAATGTCACCGTATCTCCGATAGTATATTTTTCTAGCGTCTCAAGCAGTGTTTTTATACTCTTTACAGGAGTATGGTCAATGCCTATGATGAGATCGCTTGAAACGATGGTGTTATTGATTATACGGATGCCTTCAAGACCTGCAAAAGAGGCAGAAGAGTTCTCTTGTACATCAATGACTGCGACACCTAAAGTGCCAAGTTGTTGTGTAATCACTTTATTGAAATCTTCATTGATAGTAATGCCAAGTTTGGGTCTTTGATAGTTGCCATGTGCAATAATTTTTGGTACGATGCGATTGACCGTATCTACAGGGACGGCAAATCCAATACCTGCATAAGCCCCTGATGGACTGTAGATAGCGGTATTGATACCGACCAAGCGTCCGGCACTGTCAATAAGAGGTCCACCCGAATTACCCGGATTGATGGCGGCATCGGTTTGGATGAGTCCTTTTATGACTGAACCGTTATCATTATGCAGACTGCGATTAAGAGCAGAGACAACACCTGTTGTGAGTGTTTGATCGAGTCCGAAAGGGTTGCCGATGGCATAGGTGATCTGTCCGACTTTCAGATCGTCACTGCTTCCGATAGAAAGCGGCTTTGGCATTTGCATACCTAGGGGTATGCGTAACACGGCAAGATCATGGTCCGGGCTTGCACCTATAAAGAGGGCATTAATAGTACGTGAATCACTTAAGCGTACTTTGATCTCGGAAGCGCCTTTTAATACATGATAATTGGTAATAATATGTCCATATGCATCCCAAATAAAGCCTGAGCCCGTACCTTTGGGAATGCGGGTAATATCACGTGTCCAATAGTTTAGTCTATTGACAAGAGTAGTGATGTAGACAACCGACGGACTTGCTTGTTGAAAAATCTCTATATTTGTTTTTTCCATGGAGCCCAGATCTCCTCTTGGGGTGACTGCTCTTGGCTCACTGTGCATGGATATCCATAGTAACTCTACTCTTGGCAGGAGGAGAAAGAGGATAAATAGACTTACTAATGCAAGAAGTAAGATACGTATACTGCGCATGAACGTGTAGTCTTGCGTATTATTGTCCATAATCAACCTTTGCGTTTTTAAGACTAGTTTAGCAGTTGAACTTTAATGAAGGTTAAATTAAAATCGGGTGTTTTTAAGAGAGAATAAATTTTCCTTGACTCCTCTCTTTTAGTACTTGTTGATAGTGACCCATCACACCATTCATCGCGATATAAACCCCTTCTTTGTTAAGGGCATTGAGGTATCCATAGGCCGAGGATAGGTTTGCGGTAGCTTCTATAGGGTCAATACTGTATGGTACCATTGCACCCGTCAGTACAATCGTTTTTTCCAACTCTCCATCTGCAAGATATTCTGCTGTGAGATGCATGGTATCCGTACCGTGTACGATGATAATGTGATCATACTCCAACTCGATGATTTTGGCAAGCAGTTCAAGCCTGTCACGGTTTGTGATCTCAAGACTGTCTTTTCCTATGATATTGATGATTTCAAATTGACACAGCCATTTTGAGGCGATGGTTTCAAGTGCTTTAGATGAGGTGTCTATATAGAGGCTACCATTGAGCGGGTCATACCTTTTATTGAACGTGCCACCGGTGTTGATTATCACTATTTTTTCCATATGATTCTTTCATTTTAAATATTTCGTCTTGTATTTTACAATAATGATGATAAAATCATGTAATTAATATTAGAGGAAGTTTTATGGTAATGAAAGGTAAAAAAGGTGTTATTTTAGGTATCGCCAATAAAAAGTCTATTGCATACGGTATTGCAAAAGCATGTCAGGAGCAGGGTGCTCAGATGGCAATCACTTTTCTGAATGAAAGATTTGAACAAAAACTGGCACCTATTGCCGAAGAGTTGGAGTGTGGTTCACGTCTCTACCCTTGTGATGTCTCTAAGCCAGAAGAGATACAAGACTTAAAAGCCTCTCTTGAAAAAGATATGGGAGAGATAGACTTTATTGTTCACTCTATTGCATTTGCACCTAAAGAGGGACTTTCGGGTCGTTTTTACGACATGAGTAAAGAAGCATTTGATGTAGCCATGGATATCTCTGTCTATTCACTTATTGAAATTGTACGTGAATTAAAACCGATACTCTCTACAAGCTCTTCTGTATTGACACTCTCCTACTATGGAGGGGTAAAATATATACCAAACTATAATCTGATGGGCGTGGCAAAAGCGGCCTTGGAGATGACAACAAAATATTTGGCAGAAGATCTTGGTCAAGATGGTATTCGTGTCAATGCTATTTCTGCCGGTCCTATTAAAACACTAGCAGCCGCAGGAATCGGAGATTTTTCGTTTATGCTTAAATGGAATGCAGCACATGCACCGCTCAAAGAGAATGTCACCATTGCTCAAGTAGGAAATTCGGGTATGTACTTGCTTTCTGATTTAAGTTCAGGTGTGACGGGTGAAGTGCATTATGTGGATGCAGGGTATAATATTATGGGTATGCCTGCCGTAGAGTTTGATGAAAATCAAAAACCTAAGATTGCCTGGAACGGTGAAGCAAAATAGTGTATTTTTTAAAGGTTTGAGGGATGGAAGATTCAAAAGCCTACTTGGCAAAAAAAGCATTTTTCGATAAGGTACTGACTATTTACGGGCGTAATGCCGTCATGGAAGCGCTTGAAGACAATGCTGTGACCATTCACAAACTTCACTTCTCAAAGTCAAACAAAGATGCTGCAGTACTTGAAGCGATGAAAGATATTGCAAAAGAACGAAATATTGAAGTCGCATATCATGACAAGCAGTCTCTGTCACGTATCTCTAAAAACGCCAAACAAGACCAAGGGGTAGCACTTGATATTGTACTTGAATACTTTGGTGATGAAGCGCATTTTAAAGCCAGTCATAAAAACTATCGTATCATTGCGCTAGACGGTGTAACAAACCCCCAAAATTTAGGCATGATCATTCGCTCCTGTGCAGCGGGTAATGTAGATGCCCTCTTGCTTCCTACCAAAGGCGTAGCGCAGATAAGCCCATTGGTGATTAAAGCGTCTGTGGGTACACTGTTTAAAATGCCTATCATTAAAACCACTCATCTGAAAAAAACACTTGAATCATTCAAATCCGAGGGTGCAGATCTCTATACTCTCTCGTCTCATGCGTCATTGAACTATAGAGAAGCAAATTACAGCACGAAGAGCATTTTTGTACTTGGTAATGAGAGTGAGGGTGTAAGTAAAGAGATTGAAGCTATCTGTAATGAGAGTATAGTTATACCCATGCAAAGAGGAGTGGAGTCTCTGAATGTTGCCGTGACTGCATCGTTATTGGCATTTTTATAATGGTACACAAGGAGAAAGATGCTTATTCGTAGTGGAAAAATCCAGTTTTTATTTTGGACAGCTTTTTTTTCTGTAGTGATTTATCTGTGGATAGTCACTGTAGGTGTTCAAACCTTTGTTCTTCCTGATGAAAAGCCTCTACATTTTTCACAAGATGTTGTGCTTTTGATGTTTATACTTTACGGACTGCTTAGTGTGGCTCTAGTGGCAGGTACGATTATCTCTACGATTATTAACAATACTTTTTATCAAAGGTTCTTTGCTCTTTTTATGATGGTTTCACTTTTTACGTTAATTGTAAGTAAAAGTATGTTCGGATGAATGATTGGTGATAAGTAAGATAATGTAGGTTGTTTTAATCTTCACACATTTTTCACACTCTTCTTTTATACTTCTCTTGTAATTATAATATATAAAAGGATAACTTATGAACAAAGAAATAAATCAAAATAATAGAGTGGATCAAAACAATCGTAGAGGGTTTTTATCAAAAATGTTAATAGCCGGAGCCGGTGGTATCGCACTTTTTTCAACTTCAAGTTATGCAAGTTCTAACAATAACATAAGTACTACACTGACTGAAGAGCAAAAAGATAGACTATTTTTTATCTATCAGGAAGAAAAAGTGGCACGTGACGTCTATATCTATTTAGGTGAGTTATACCCTGATGAAAGTACGTTTGCAAGTATTCAACTCTCAGAACAAAGACATATGGATGCTGCACAAAAATTGTGTATCAATTATGGTATTGATGTTTCTATGATTGATGAGAGTGAAGGTGCTTGTGGAGAGTTTGAAGTTGATTATTTACAAACGCTTTATAATGAGTGTATTGCGTTAGGAGAAGTTGAGTTAGTGGAGGCACTAAAAGTCGGTAAACTGATAGAAGAGACGGATATAGGTACATTAACCGAGTCGATAGAATCTATGGATATGCCTGACGATATTATTAGAACGTATGAAGTTTTAAGAGAAGGCAGTTATAACCACCTTGAGTCGTATGAAGCATCGATTGCAAGAGAATTAAGATAAAATAGTACGATGATAAGAGATAAAAATATAAAAAACAATGATGTTCTACAGCCTGAAGAGATAGTAGGCAGGTATTATGATGCACTCTATAAAGGTGACTTGGAAAGTGTGAGAGAGATGATGACAGAAGCGTCTTATATGATGACACTGGAGCCTTTTGGCATCAAATTATCTTTTAACGATTCTACATTCAAAACAGAGTGGGATCAGAGAGAAGAGCGTAAAGAGGCATTACACGAAGTGGAAAAGAAAATCTCTAAAGAACTGCTCTCTCGTAAGTTGTCACCACAAATAGAGATTAAAGAGATAGAAGCAATCGGCTTGGAAAGAAGAACTGTGCATTATAGCAAAGATGGGAAAAACAAAAAACTTTATTTCTCTAAAGAGGGCGGTGATTGGTATATCAATTATTTTGCCGGCCGTCCGACGCCTCCCCAGCCTAAAAGTTATTTTTCTTCCGTAAAAAGCTGGATTAAATCTATTATTCCCTCATTTAAATAAAGCGATGTGTCTCTTCTGATAGTTTTAGTATGTAGTAGAAACGCCACTTCACACTTACTTCACACTTCAGTATTAAACTCACGGCGTAATTAAAATTATATAAGAAAAAAGGATAATAATGAACCAAAACAGACATCAAAACAACCGTAGAAATTTTTTATCTAAAATGTTAATGACAGGGGCAGGTGGAATCGCATTGCTTTCAACTTCTTCATATGCAAAGGGAGGTAGACGTAAAACACCTGCATTGACAGAAGAACAAAAAGATCATCTTTTTTACATTTACCAAGAAGAGAAAGTCGCTAGAGATGTCTATATTACCTTAGGTAAGAGATATACCAAGGAAAATACTTTTGCCTCTATCCAAATTTCGGAACAGAGACATATGGATGCTGCAAAAGAATTATGCGAAAAATATGGTGTGAGCACAGAGGGTGTGGATGAAGAGAGTGTGGGTAGTTTTGTATTGCCTGTACTTCAAGAGCTGTATGATACCTGTGTATCCGAAGGTCACAAATCACTCCTTAATGCATTAAAAGTCGGTGAACTTATAGAGCTTACGGATATTGATGATCTTGAACATGCTTCTGTAGGTATGCCGGATGATGTAGTGAAAGTGTATAATAATCTTTTAGAAGGTAGTTTAAGTCATTTAGATGCGTTTCAAACGGCTATTTCACGTGCATCATAAGTCTGTATGATAGTATTAGCACGTGCTGATATACTTAATAGTGGTCTTAACCACTATTAAAGCTTATTGACATACTCCGCAACGGCTTTTATCTCTTCATCACTATATCCGTCTATAAATTGTTTTTTAACAATCTTCGCAATAGGCATACCTTTTTTTTCACCTGTTGCAAATGCTTTTGTAAGGCTGATAAATTGATCTACAGGCATTCCTTTAATCACATTTGAATGTCCCAAAGCTTTCTTTTCAGCATTTTTTCCATGACAACTTGCACATTTACTCTGATAAATTGATTCTGCCGATCCTGCCATAAGAAGACCGCTACTCAATACAGGTAGTAGTATTTTCCCTATATTCATTTAAAACCTCCAATAATTTAATATCATTAAGTATATCATAATTATTAGATATTATCTTCACCTAAAAGGATGATATGGTACTATTTAGCCCAGATGAGTTTAAATTCACTTCCTTTGGAGAGTTCTGAGTTTAGAAGAATTTTAATATGATACTCTTTACATATCTCCGATACGATATCTAGACCCACGCCAAATCCTCCCTCTAAACTATGTTTGGATTTAAAGCGTTTGAAGATACTCTGTTGATCCTCTTTTGAAATTCCTATGCCATTGTCTTTGACGGAGAGATACTCCTTAGTCAGGGTCACTTCTATAAGTCCATGTTTCTTTGTAAATTTGATGGCGTTTGAGAGAAGGTTGTCTATAAGGAGTATCAGTTTTCTTTTATCCATATGGATGATTTTCTCTTCTATTTGGCATTTGATATGCAGTGCTTTAAAATGTATGAGTGTATCGACATATTTGATTCTCTCTTCCAATACCTCTTTAACATGAATGGGCTTATCCTCATACTCAATGTACTCATGAAAAGCGGCAAAGGAGAGATCATTATAAAGTCCCGAGAGGGTTTTGGTTGCTATGTCTATACGTTCAAGTGAGCGGATTTGTTTTGATGTAAGATTATCTTTATCTATATGTTCAAAACTCATAAGAATCGTGCTAATTGGGGTATTCATTTCATGCGTAGCATCTTTCATAAATGTTCTTAATGCTGCGATAGTTCTGTTGATAGGGTATAACATAATCTTTGATAAAAGCAGGGCAATAAAGATTAAAAAGCTAAAACCGTAAAATGCTATGAGCAGGATTTGCTCTCTTATATTTTCCAGTTTATAAGGATTAAGTGCTTTTCTAACAACGATATATTTGACGCCCAAATACTCTTTATGAAGTGACTCAACAAGATAATAATCCTCATCTAAGACGTAAAAGAATTGAGTAAAATCAATATCCTGATCTTCAAAAGTAGTCACTATCAATTCTCTTTTGTTATCAAAAAGTGCAATATCATACCCCTCTTCATAAAAGGTAAACACTTCAGTTTGGTTTAAATGATAGTATTCTAGTTTCGCATTGATACTTTTTACTTTGTAACGCATTTCAAGTCTTAGTTGATCAATCAGTGATTTTTTTTGATCCATGTAGTACAGATATGCCATACCTAATCCTAAAAGACTAAGAGAGCCTAAATAGACCACCATAAAAAAGATAATACTTTTGGTACTTGCTCTCATTCGTTGGAAGCTTCCATTTTAAACCGGTACCCTAAACCTCTGAGATTATCAATCATATCTTTACTAAGATGTTTTCTGAGATTTTTAATATGTGCACGCAGTGATTCGGGTGAGGGGGTTTCATCATAGTCCCAAAGTACTTCATAAAGCGTATCAAATGTGATAATTTCATTGGGATGCTGTAAAAAGTGTTTTAGAAGTTTAAGCTCTTTTTGCGGTAAAGAAATATTTTTATTTCCTGTATTGAGTAACTCTGTCTCTATGTTAAAAGTAATATTTTTATCTATATGTATCAATGTGGAACGTTGTTGTGTAAAAGAGCGTTTTTGAATATTTTTGATACGTAAAAGCAATTCCGCAAGCTCAAAGGGTTTTTTCAAATAATCATCCGCACCACTTTCAAACCCTTTTGATATATCTTCAATATCATTGAGTGAAGTGACAAAGATGGTAGGGGTAGTGTCTCCTTTTTCCCGCAATGTTTGTAATAGATCAAAGCCTTTTATCGCAGGAACATTGACATCAAATATATAGAGGTCGTATTGAGATTCATAGGCACGCTCTAATGCCTCTTCACCATCATATACAAGATCTAATTTAAAGTGATTATCTTCTAAATATTCAGAGATGATATCAGATAAAGCAATATCATCTTCCAATAATAAAATTTTCATTACAACTCCTTTACTATGATTATTATAACATATTGAATGAATAAGGGCTTCATACATTTTTCATACTTTTTTACTATAATAAGAGCAAATTTTTAGAGGTTTTCTTTCGAAAGGTGTGAGTGTGAGACATATATTCAATCTTATTATACTTTATACATTGGGTGCGATTTCTCTTTATGCTAAAGAGGAGAGTTTAGGTGGAGTCTTGAAGGGTTTGGGTGAGAAGCAACCTCTTATAAAGCCTGAGACTAAAAAGGCAGTACCTAAAAAAAAATCGCGTTTTATTTTTAAAGATACCTATAATGAACAGAATATAGGGGCTAAAGAGGAGGGTACAAAGAGAGCAGAGAGTTATGAATATGCCAATAAGTCCAGATTTAAATTTAAAATCAATGATGGTTCACCTCAGAGTAATATGATGGGTGGGCAGTATGGTGTCTCATCCGGTATGAGCGGAGGCGGAATTGGTGGTGGCAGCGGTAGTCAAGGCGGAGGGGGACGTCGTTAAGAGGTAATAGTATAGCGTTACTGTTTATTCTTAAGAGAAGATTCAATAGTGATATATTAAATATTTATAATTCTTTGATATAATCATTTAAACCTTTGGGCAAGGACGATAATGTATAAACGAGTAGAGAAAATTGAAGAAGAAAACTTAGATTGGGGAGAAAAAAATACTCACTTAGTTGAAAATACCCTTGGTCAGCGTGAAAATCTTAATGTTCCTCCATTGAAAAATAAAAAAATAAAAAATAAAAAAAGACTCTTTAGAAGTATTTCTGATTTTGAAATACAAAAAAAATTGAGCAAAATGTTTGATAAAAATATTGAGTTTGCTTCATTTATTGGTGTTTTACTCTTACCCTATTTTGTAGGTTTCTCAATTGCCTATGCTCTATTTTATACATACGCAGATATGACTATTATTGGTTTTTTAAGTCTTGAGAAAGATCATATTATTGTACAGCTTTGGAGTGTAGGTGCTTATATATTTGTAACCCTAGGGGTTTTTTGGGCATTTGCTCAAATTTTAAAGAGAAGATAAAGGGACTTTAACAATGACAAGTAGAAAGATAGCTATAGCAGGAACAGGATATGTAGGTTTATCAAACGGCTTACTTTTGGCGCAACACAATGAAGTCATCGCTTTAGATGTGATACCTGAAAAAGTTGAAATGTTAAATAATAAACACTCTCCTATAGATGATAAAGAAATTATAGAATATCTACAGAGAAAAGAATTACATTTCAAAGCCACGCTTGATAAATATGAAGCATATAAAAATGCAGATTATGTCATTATTGCAACACCTACTGATTATGATCCTGAAACAAACTATTTTAATACATCTCTTGTAGAGATCGTTATTAAAGATATCTTAGCAATCAACCCTGATGCAACGATGATCATTAAATCAACTGTACCCGTAGGATATACTGTAGCTATAAATGAAAAGTTCGACACTGAGAATATCCTCTTTTCTCCCGAGTTTTTACGAGAAGGTTCTGCACTTTATGATAATCTTTATCCATCACGAATTATTGTAGGTGAGAAATCGAAGAGGGCTCAAATTTTTGCAGATCTTTTGGTACAAGGTGCCATTAAAAAAGATATTGATATTTTATTAACAAACTCCACTGAGGCTGAGGCTGTAAAATTATTTTCAAACACTTATTTAGCTATGAGAGTGGCTTATTTTAATGAATTAGATTCTTATGCCGAGGTGCATGGGCTCGATACCAAACAGATCATAGAAGGGGTTGGGCTAGACCCAAGGATAGGAAAGCACTATAATAATCCTTCATTTGGATATGGAGGCTATTGTTTACCTAAAGATACAAAGCAGTTACAAGCGAACTATAAGGATGTACCAAATAATCTCATTGGTGCCATTGTAGAAGCTAATAGTACGAGAAAAGATTTTATAGCTGAGAGTATCATTGCCAAAAACCCAAAGGTTGTCGGTATTTATAGATTGATTATGAAAAGCGGATCAGATAACTTTAGGGCTTCTTCGATTCAGGGTATCATGAAGAGAATCAAGGCTAAAGGGATTGAAGTGGTTATTTATGAACCTGTACTTGAAGATGAGCTCTTTTTTAATTCAAAAGTGATGAAAGATTTGGACGCGTTTAAGAGCTACTCAGATATAATTGTAGTCAATAGAATGTCTGAAAATTTACAAGATGTGCAAGAGAAGATTTACACGCGTGATATTTTTGGGTGTGACAGTTAAAACATTATTTTATAGTAAAGAGGGTAGAGTTGGATAATATAAAAATAGCAGTAATCGGTTTAGGATACGTAGGTTTACCCTTGGCACATGCATTTTCAAAAAAGTATGATGTAGTTGGTTTTGATATAGCACAATGGCGTATAGATGAACTCAATTTAGGTATAGACCGTACACTTGAACTTAGTGAGCCACAGGTTAAAGAAGCATTAGCAAACGGTATGGTGTTTACAGCAACTCTTGATGCAATTTCGGGGTGTAATATCTATATCGTCACGGTACCTACGCCAATAGATGAACATAAACGACCTGATCTTACACCACTTATTAAGGCGAGTGAATCTATTGGAAAAGTGTTAAAAAAAGATGATATTGTCATCTATGAATCGACGGTATATCCAGGAGCAACAGAAGAGGATTGTGTACCTGTTCTTGAAAATTTTTCCGGGCTTGAATTTAATAAAGACTTTTTTTGTGGCTATTCTCCTGAACGAATTAATCCCGGGGACAAAGAGCATACGGTGACTAAGATTTTAAAAGTAACTGCAGGTTCTACCCCTGAGATTGGTGAAAAAGTCAATGCCCTCTATGCATCTGTCATTACAGCAGGTACACATCTTGCACCTAGTATTAAAGTAGCTGAAGCAGCCAAAGTGATTGAAAACTCTCAACGTGACATTAATATTGCTTTTGTCAATGAACTGGCAATTATTTTCAATAAACTTGGTATCGATACGGAAGCAGTCCTTGAAGCAGCAGGAACAAAATGGAACTTTCTTCCTTTTCGTCCAGGGCTTGTTGGGGGACACTGTATTGGAGTAGATCCCTATTACCTCACCCATAAAGCACAACAAGTAGGTTACAACCCTGAGATTATTCTTGCAGGGCGCCGTTTGAATGACAATATGGGTATCTATGTTGCCAATCAAGTGATTAAACTGATGATTAAAAAAGGTCACAAAATTGAAGGTTCAAAGGTTTTAGTATTAGGTATTACGTTTAAAGAGAACTGTCCTGATATTAGAAATTCAAGGGTGATAGATGTCATTAGAGAATTACAAGAATTTGGGTGTAACATTGATGTGACTGATTATTGGGCAGATAAAGATGAAGTAAAGCATGAATATAATTTAGCTCTTCAAGAAGATATCAATTATGATGATTATGATGCAGTTGTCATGGCTGTTTCACATGATCAATACAGATCTGTTCAATTGGACAATAAAAAACAAGTTGTGTATGACATTAAATCTATACTTGACAATGCCGATGGAAAACTGTAATGACAGCATTTGAACAACTTTTAAAACGCTTTAAAACTGAACAAAAAACGTGGTTGGTGACAGGAAATGCTGGTTTTATCGGTTCAAATTTAACCGAGTTTCTATTAAAGCACAATCAAAAAGTTGTGGGTTTAGATAATTTCTCTACAGGGTATCAACATAACATCGATGATGTATTGGCACAAGTAGGTGAAGAAGCTGCAAAAAATTTCACTTTCATTGAAGGGGATATTGCTGATTTTGAAACGTGTGTGAGTGCATGTAAAGGGGTAGATATTGTTTTACATCAGGCTGCGCTTGGATCTGTCCCTAGATCTATTGCAGACCCTGTGACATCTAATCGTTCCAATATTACGGGGTTTGTCAATATGTTAACAGCCGCTAAGGATGCGGGTATTAAACGTTTTGTCTATGCCAGTTCTAGTTCAGTGTATGGTGATTCCCAAGAGCTTCCTAAAGTTGAAGAACGTACGGGTAATCTACTCTCACCTTATGCAGCAATGAAGATGAGCAATGAACTCTATGCAGGTGTTTTTCAAAAGACATATGGGATGGAGACGCTGGGGTTACGCTACTTTAACGTATTTGGTCGCCGTCAAGACCCCAATGGTGCATATGCTGCGGTAATTCCAAAATGGATTGGGTCACTTCTTCATAATGAAGATGTATATATTAACGGGGATGGTGAAACAAGCCGAGATTTCACCTATATAGACAATGTTATTCAGATGAACCTTCTAGCAGGAACCACAGATAATATAAACGCTTTTGGTCAAGCCTATAATGTTGCTGTGGGTGGTAGAAACACTTTAAATGAGCTCTATGCACTTATTAATCATGGATTAAGCAAGCATATAAGGACATTTAATAAAAAAGAAGCTATTTATCGTGATTTTAGAGCAGGAGATATTCGTCACTCTAATGCCAACATCTCTAAGGCGAAAAATATTGTAGGTTATGTACCAACACATGATATTTATCAGGGGATGGAAGAGGCTATTGAGTGGTATATTGAGAGTATTGGTCAGAAATAAGGTATAATTCAAACTCCAATTTTTTGAGCTTCTTGATCTAATAATAGTAATATGTTTTCTGGAAAATCAACATTAACTTTTTTAGTTTTATTGACTTTCTTTTCAAAGTCATTCAATTTTATAGATTTTGACTAATATCTTCACCATCATCAAATTTTAAGTAAAAGTATTTTTTTCATCTTAGGCACTGTCCGGTGTCGTTCTCTTTGCCATTACAGCAGGATACTCGCGTGCTACGGCGATTTCTTGGGCTCTTTGCGTGAGTTCGTTTTCATTTAAATGTATGGGATGAGCAAAGGTACGCTGACCTAAATGATATTTATCTAAGTAGCCCAATGCTACAAATTTTTCCGCTATAGCATCTATCATGTCTAACACAGAGGAGACCTTCACGATTTCACATCGTGCATATTGTTCACGAGGGAAAGAGACTTCCGCTACACGTAAAGTAGGGTCATCACCGGGAATCTGCTGTGCTCCAAAAAGGGGTTTAGCGCCTACTGTGGCTGATGCAAAAGAGGGAATGTATTGTGAAAGATGCTTTATGGCAGCCTCTGTACGTGCTTTAATCTCTTCTTTGGTCCAGGATTTTTCTATTTTATCTATAAACTCCTGGCCCAGCCTAGGCTGGCAACTTACAAGTGAGTTTGCCACAAGACCATCTTCATAGAGTGTAATGTCATGGGTCATACCATGCAGTTGAAAATATCCCTCAGGATAAGGGGTGAATTGTCCCATCCCCTGAGGTGTACCGCGTTCTCCGTGAAAAACAATCTCTGGGAACTTTCTCTTTTCATATCTATCCCAGTGACTTACATAAGCAGCCTTAAACTCAACCATAGATTTACAGGGGGCACCGAGTAAATCATCTATTTTTCCTGTTCTAAAACCTGCCGCATTGATGAGATAGTCAAATGATTGGGTATGGCTGAGATCTTCTTTGACATAAGAGATATCCCACCCCTCCGTCTTGAAATTTTTTTGTACATTATGTACAATGCTTTGTGTATGCAGCGTTACCGTATCTAAGTTTTCAAGTGTCATGACTGAACCAGCGGCAAGTCTAAAGAGATTCAATCCATACTCTTGAACCATGATGAGGGGAAACTGTACTTTGTCCATGTCAATGTTCTTGGCTACGGGTATCATCCACTCATCTGATGTTTTAGGACTATTGACACTTTGCTGCATCTTCAACGCTACTATTTTCTCTTTAGTGTAGATTTGATAGTAATTCTCAGGTTTACCTAAAACTTCATTTTGGCTATCTAACTTAATATAAGATAGATACTCTTGGCTCAATAACTTAAGACGGGGAAGAAGCGCTTGGGGTGTGGAGCTGTCCGTTTTAGGCAGTACAATGACCGTAGGACGGTAATCCACAACAAAAGGATAAAAGCGTAAGAAGTCTATAGATTGTTTAAGCAGTGTGACACATTGTACATCCGAAATTTCACGGTAGAGGTTCCCCCCTGCGTGAAGATGACACCATGGAGGTCCGCTTATTAGGCTTGCCTCTTTTTCAAACAGTGTTACGTTAAGACCCATTTGACCAAAGTATAATGCACTACTTGTGCCTGCTACACCGCCACCGATGATGGCTATTCTTACCTGTTCGTTTCTATGTTTCATAACAGTTCCAGCAATCCTGAAAAATCATTGAGTATGACTGTGGGCTTATATATCCCGATATCTTCACCATAGTTATAGCCATAGGTGACACCCACACTCTGCATAGCACAGGCATTAGCAGCTTGTATGTCATTTTTAGAATCTCCAATCATAAGAGAGGCTTCTATTGTGCTAGCAAGTTGTTGACATACATGTAATAAAGGAGCAGGGTGTGGCTTTTTCTGAGGCAGTGAGTCACCCCCCAAAATCAGTTCAAACAGACCGTCAAGCTTCAATCCTTCCAAGATGGGTGCTACAAAAGCAATAGGTTTGTTGGTGACTATGGCTAAGGTGTAGCCCTTTTCTTTGAGAGTCTGCAGGGTTTGTGGTACATGTGGGTAGGGCACCGTCGCATTACATAGGTTCTTTGCATAGTATGTTAAAAAAATATCCAAAGCATCTTTAGTTAAGGCATCATCCAAATTTTCATCTATAGTTCTACTGCCGGAAAGTGCCCGTTTTACAAGTGTTAAAGCACCGTTACCGACCCATTCGTGTATCATCTCTTCCGTGAATGTTTCTCTTTCTAAGGCTTTGAGCATATGATTAATAGCTTTGGCTAAATCCATTGAAGAGTTAATGAGTGTACCGTCGAGATCGAAGATAAGAAGTTTTTTATTTTTTAATTTCAAAGTAAAACCTTAAATCATTTTTACATATAGCTTATCTATATTATTTTAAGTGATTATACATATTTTTGCTAAAATGCTCCATAGCTACAAAACTACCCCAACTCAAATGTTGTAACACCAAAAATTTTATTTACGTTGATATCCGGAGCATTTTTAGAGTACATTCTAGCAGTGAGGAAGACGGATTTCATAGCATAGGTATTGACGAGTTTTTGAGCCATTGTATTGGTTTCAGGGATATCAAGGTAAAACTTCTCACCTTCAGGAACAGTTGTAAGCAGACCTAACATGATATTCTCGGCAATCTCATAGGAATCAGCAAAAAGAGGACCTATTTTATATCCATTCACACATTGACGGATGGTACCCATGCCTTCTACCTTTGAAGCCTTTCTTGAAACAAGTGTAACAGAGTCGGGTGCATTAAACCATTGTGAAAGAAAAGATGAACGCTGTGCAGGAAAACATTGACGGTCATAGGCTTCAAGCGCATCAAAGGGAATCTCGGATGCAGCAAAAAGTGCTTTATCGCTAGAGTGCGTTTGATGGGTAGATGTTAATGAGGAAACAGTACCTTCAAATCGTATGTTTCTGTAGGCGAGTTTAAATCCGTAGATATTGGCATAATTTTTAAGTTTCGCTTCAACACCGTCAATACCGATATTTCTTTCTCCTAAATGTGCCGAAGCACTCATAGCAACCTCCGGTCCAAAGTGACCTCCTCTATACCCCGGTTTCACGATAAAAAAACCTATAAACCCAAAGGTGTCGTCATATCTAACCGCAGAGATACCCCCTACAAGTTCACCATTAACAAAGGCACCGAAGTAGCCTGAGGGGTCAACACTATGAAATATGCCACTGTCATGCAACCCTGGATTCCATCCCTCTTGTTGCGCCCAATCAATCAGTGTTTGAATTTCCTCTATAGAAAGTACCCGAACTTCAGTAGCCATATATTGCTCCTTTATGAGAGTTGCTCGTATCCTAGATAATATATAAAATTGACTTAAGTATATTTGAGATAAATAAGATTAGGGTACTTTTTATGTCATCATCTCTAAAACCTTTCCAACCATCAAGCCACCAAAAGTACCTACGATGTACCCCATCATAGCCATCAGTACACCTATGGGGATAAGTGATTTGGAGTAGGCAGAGGCAAGAATAGGTGCGGATGCCACACCGCCTATATTGGCTAAAGAAGCTACTCCTAAAGTGAAAAGGTCAAGTTTGAACCATTTCGCAAATATGACCATAACAATGGAGTGGATAGCAATGATGACAAACCCTGCAAAGATGTAGAGTGGGGCTTGGGTGAGTTCTGTAAAGTTGGCACGTGAGGCAATCAGTGCAACAATCAGATAGAGCATGATGTTCGCCAACTCTGAACTCCCAGATATTTTTGCCAAGGGTGTCATGGCGAGGAGCATACCTAAAAGTGTTGATATGATGACAACCCAAGTCGTAGAGGTAAGAAAATCTGAAGTTGGCAGATAAGAAGCCCCTTGCTGTGCCAATGCAGCCACAAAGAGTGAAACACCTAGTAAAAGAAAAAGAGAAGCAAGATCAATCGCTTTTTTATCTTCTTCTTTTTGTGCCAGTTTTTCTCCTACTTCATCTATAAGAGAAGTATCGGCTCTGCTCCAGTGGTTAAAGCGTTTGGCAAAAGGGACGAGAGCAAGGAGTATCATGACCCAGATTGCGTAATCTATGGAGTCTATGAGTAGGGTATAACCCATCGCAGAGTCAGGTAGATTTAGGGCACCCTGAATGGCTACCATGTTCGCAGTACCTCCCATCCATGAGCCTGAAAGTGCCGCAAAGGCTTTCCAGGATTCTGAACCCAAAGCACTCTGAAAAAGTGTGAACATACCTATGAACCCCAGTGCTATACTCAGTGATGCGAGCAGAAAGGTAAGTAGCATTTTACTGCCTAGTTTAACTATTTGACGCATATCGGCAAGTAGCAGCATAAGAAAAATCATAGCGGGCAAAAGGTTTGATTTAACAGTTTGGTATGCCGTGGTAACAGATTCGTTCTTCTCCCACACTCCAAAGGTTGAAAAGAGCATCACAACAAAGTAGAGAATCACAATAGAGGGAAGGTACTCAAAGAGTCTATGACGGCTTCTTTTTTCTATATAGACGATAGATGCACCTGTCATCATCAGCACAGAGATATAGGTAAATCCATTTTCAATCATAGGTAAATTCCTTCAAATGTGTAGTCATTTTTTCTATTGATTTTATCATAAAATAAAAAAACTAATTTTTAATCAGTTTGACCAGGGTTTCACCATCGATTAGTTCAATGTTTTTATTGTGTATAAATTTAAAACACTCTTTTGTGAATACACTTGAGGTGACTACAAAAACTTTATCCACTTCATGCTCACATTTTAAGCCCCATAATTCACGAAGAACCTTTACTGTCACTCTTGTTTGACCATATCTCTTACATTGAACAATTGCACGTTTCCTTCTTTTTGATAGCCATATATCAACCCCACCATCACTCCCTTTTTTACTGTTCCCTCGTGCTTTCCATCCTTGAGATTCAAATAGCTCAACACATAAACGTTCAAAATCTTCCCATGGAAGCTTCTTAATTCTGCTGATAGTTGTATTGCGCTTAAGGAGTCTGCCTCTTCTCCTTGATAACATTCTTTTTGTCTTTATCCCAAAGTAGAATGCAAAAAATATGAGTATTGCTACGGCATATATTGTCTCATCCGTAGCAGTAGAGGGAAGTAGATTATCTATAATAGTTTTCATAATAAAAGTATAGTACTAAAAAGTACTAAAACCACCATTTTATGTCAAATTGTTATAAAATCTCCATTTTTTCATAAAATAATTCCTAAAATCAAGCATAAAGTTGTGTAAGTTGATAAGCAAGCTTTAAAGCGTGTATATCATCTAAGGGAGTAGCCCCTTTAATTTGTGTGTTGTCTTTTTTCATAATTTAGTGATTAACTTGCCCATAATTTATCTCTGTAGTCACCGTAAAGTAATTCCATGACATCTTTATTTAAACCTTGCATTTCTAGAGCGGATGTATCTTGTACTAATGAGACGATATAGATCGCTCTTTGTGTAGCTCTTTCATCTTTTAGTGTTTTGGTATCCATAACCTCATTACCTGCAAAGTCCAAACCTAAAACCTGTGTAAGTTTTTCAATGGTACTTAAGCATAAATTTTTTCAAGATTTTCCGTAAATTCATCGTAAGTTATATTTTCAACAAATTTTTTAATATTTTTACACTCATTAGCTATATCTTCAATATAGAGATTATAGGCTCTATTGCTTTTATACATAGCTAATATCCTTTTGAATATAGCTTTTTACTTCTGGTTTTAATGTTTCGTCTCTTACTAGGTCAATTTTTTTGTGAAAAAAATCTTCAAGTTGTTTTGTTAATTTTAAATACTTAAACATTGATAGTTTTTTATCTTTTTCAATTTTATACAAAATATCTATATCGCTATTATCATTTGCTTCATCTCTAGCAAACGACCCAAACAGACCGATAAATTGTATTCCAAATTGATTATGATAGTATTCTTGATTTGATTTTAAATAGTGTAAAATATCTTGTTTTTGCATTATTCTATCTCCGTATGTTTTCCTCGTTCCCATCGGGGACGATGGGAACGAGCACGCTTTGCTATACACAATTATGTAATTTTTAATCCTATTCTATCGTTATCGATATATATTTTTTCATTACTATCATATAAAAAAGGTTCTGTATGACTATCTAAACCTTTTTCTGAGTATTCTGTAATCTTTTTTGGCACAATCAATTTAAATTGATTATGATGAAGTAAATCATGAAAAAAATATTTAAAAATTCTATTATAAGATGTATTGATAAAATTTGAAGATAAAATATCTATTTCATAAAAACTTTCATCTTTATATTCTACTTCCTTATGGTCTGCAAAATCTAGAAAATCTATAATTCCAGAGTAATATTTCTTGGTTATTTCAGAGAGTAATTTTTCATCAAGTGGGATATTTGCATTATATGGGTCATGATATTTACATTTTACTTTATCATATAAATTATAAGACACACTTGCTACAGTAAAATTCACTGGGATAGCACCAGTTTGAGACTGGGTTTTATGCTTGAACATATCATTTACAGAGTTTTTTGTATAACCTTTTGCTTCAATTGCGAAAGTCTCATTATTTGTAAAAGCTAACAAGTCAGGACGACCTCCAACTATTGGTATCTTTTTTATTCTCATAGCAGCTTCATAATTAACTGTATGAAGTGCGTTGTCTATTTTTTTTGATAAAAAATCAGATATACCTTTACCTGCAATATTGGAAAACTGTCCTTTTTCTGTAGGGTCATATAAATTATGAGGTGGTAACGAAAATTTGTCTTTATTTAAAGAATTAGATTGTAAAAAATAACTATATTGCAAAAACATTCCAATTGTTTTAAATATTTTTTTTGAAGTTGGAGCATATCTCTGTCCTGCAATTGCCATATGTTTAACTAAACCGAGTTTTGATATATAATAATTTCTATTTGATATTACTCCGTGTTGATCTAAATATTCTACTTCAATATTCAATGTTTATTCCTCTGATTTGTTATACATGTTGCTAAAAAGCATCTTCACTCAAAAAAGTCATTATCAAGTTCTTTTATTTCATAAATAGTTTTTACTTGAACTCCAACTTTATATTGATACATTAAATCTACCAGTTTAACGCCATCAATTAAAATTATTGAATGGTGTGCCTCTCTTGCTTTTTTAACTGCAGTATCATCAAAAGTTGATGTTGTAATAAAAACACCTTTACTAGTATCTCCACTCATTGCGCCAATAAAATTTCTTATATCCTTTTCACGAACCTTATTTTCATTGTAGCGTTTTGCTTGAGTATAAATTTTTTCAAGTCCTAGTTTATCTTCATTTATAATTCCGTCAATCCCACCATCTCCTGATTTAGAAGTTTCAATAAAATCTCCATACCCCATACTTTTAAGAAGAATGAGAATTACTTTTTCAAAATAATAAGGGTCGATTTCTTTGAGTTTTTCTAATAGCTCGCTTTTAACTTCGGTCTCAATTGTTGAAAAACCTGAGTCTATTAAGTCTTGAGGAGAAGCATTTTCTACACTAACAGTATCAAGGTCTGTTTCATTTTCTTTTTTACTTTTGACAGATTCTCTATGATTTTTAAAATCCTGGTCGTTTTGAAGGTCTTGTAATAATAGGCTTCCCTTTTTTAAAACTTGTTTTCCTTTATCTGAAATTTGTACCATTCCTCTTTTGGGGTAAGAAACAAATTTTGCCATTTTAAGATAGGATTTGCCCCAAAGAATTCTATCAATCAAGACATTGGCTCCAGTACTTGTCTTTTGAGTAAGTAGTTCTTGTGGTAAATCAGAATAATAATTCTTAAGAACTTGATTTGCCAAGTCCCTGCTATTTATAGATTCTACCGTATTTAGAATTTCTAATATTGGAATAAATGTTTCATGATATTTTGGTAGTTCCATATAGTGTCCTTTATTATGTATAGCGGGCGCGTGCAACTATTCATTCAAGGAACACTTTGTCCCTTCATTGCATTATTTTAGTATTAAGAGTATATCAAAAATATTCCAATAATGGTGAAAATAGTCAAACTAATAGACATGACGTATATATACAAAGTAATATAATCATTAATAATGTACTTTATCTTGGAGCTTTATCATTTTGACGGTTTCGTATTTATTTAGTGAGGTAATAACGCTAAGTTAAAATTCTCTCCACTCAACATTTCTTTTCTGGCTTTACCATCAGCGACTGTCCTCCATTGTTATGTATCTGGCACCTATTTTATTGGATATAATTAACGTTATGAATCATTAAATGAGGAGTGAAGAACATGGATCTATTTAGACTCAAAGAGAACCATACAACTATGAAAACAGAAGTGGTTTCGGGACTGACTACATTTTTGGCAATGCTCTATATTATTCCTGTAAATGCATTTATATTAAGTATGAGCGGCATGCCTTATGGAGCACTTGTCACTGCCACGATTGCAATGACTGTGTTTGCATCTATTCTCAATGGTCTATGGTCAAATACTCCCATAGCCATGAGTGTTGGTATGGGTTTAAATGCCTACTTTAGTTTTGGGCTTGTCAAGGGTATGGGCATACCATGGCAGAGTGCTTTGGGTATTGTTTTTATATCGGGTGTATTATATGTGCTGATTAGTATAACCCCTGTGAGAAAATGGCTTATTGAGACTATACCTATAGATATAAAAAGAGCTGTAAGTGCAGGTATCGGTGCATTCATTGCATTGATAGCACTCGAACAGACTAAAATAATCGTGGCAAACCAATCCACTTTAGTGTCGCTTGGAGACTTTAAAGAGAGCGAAGTTTTGCTTGCCCTTTTTGGTTTGGTTTTAGCGATCTATTTTAGTCTCAAAAAGTACAAAGGTGCATTTATACTCTCCATACTTTTAACAACGCTTACTGCATGGGCTCTAGGATTGTCACCGTTTCCAACAGCGTTTATCTCTATGCCGGCTTCAATGGCTCCCATCGCATTTGAGTTAGATATCGCCTCAGCTTTAAGCCTCTCTTTTATACCTGTTATTTTCATCTTTTTACTTACAGATTTATTTGATACGCTTGGAACTTTGGCAGGTGTTGGGATGAGGGCAAAGCTCTTTGAAAACAAAGAAGGCTCCATAGCACTCCAAAAAACAATCGAGGCAGATGCGGTTGCTACAACGGTGAGTGGTTTGGCAGGTGTCACCAGTACCACTTCATTTATAGAGAGTGCTGCGGGTGTGGAAGAGGGTGGAAGAACAGGTCTAAGTGCCATCACTGTCGGTGCTTTATTTATGCTCACTCTGTTTTTTCTTCCACTCTTTAAAGCAATTCCTCCAAATGCCATCTATCCTATCTTAATTGTGATCGGCATTATGATGTTTGGCGAACTACAGCATATAGATTATGCAGATCAAGCTACAAAATATGCAACATTTTTTATTGTTATGGGAATGCCTTTAACCTATTCTATCACCAATGGTCTATTACTTGGAGCACTCGTCTATCTGTTGGTAAATATATTTTTAGGAAAAGCAAAAGAAATTTCTCCTGCAATGCGGATACTCGCAGTCGCTGGCGTATTGATTTTTTTCTTTTTATAGCCCATCTAATTCTAAAAGAGGTCAAATATGAATTCGTACATCAATGCTCTTTCATCCATCTCGGTAATTGTGATCCTGATTTTACTGATTTCTACACTGAGGTACTTTAAACTACTAAAAAAAGAAGATGGTGTACTTTTTTCAAAAATAGTGACACATATAACTTTACCCGCTGTGATCTTTACGGTTCTTTCGCAATCTAAAGCATTAGAGTGGGAGTATGTTTTGGTCGTTGTATTGGTTTTGGCAGTAGAAAGCATCCTCCTTTTTATCGCTTGGGTCATTGGAAAACACATGGGAATAGAGAGAGCTAAACTTGGTGTTTTGATGCTCGTCTCTGCCTTTGGTAGCTCAGCACTACTCGGATATGCCATCATAGGTCAACTATTTCCTTCCAATATAAAAGCTTTATCTGAAGCTGTTTTAATCTCAGAGCTTGGTGTTGGAATGGGCATCTTTACACTTGGTACCATGGTAGCTATCTACTTTGGTTCGGGCACATTAGAAAAACAATCACCGCTACAAAGCATAATTTTATTTATAAAATCACCAATCTTTATGGCAACCTTTGTGGGACTTGGGTACTCTGCTTTACACTTGCCAACACAGATCCCAGTGATACAAGAGCTTTTTGAAGCACTGGATCTCATCGCTAAATCAAATACGTTTTTTATAGCATTAACGGTTGGCGTATTGCTAGAGTTTAAAGATATCCGTTCCATCTTATCTTTAGTATTTATCGTCATACTATTGAAGTTGGTTCTCTCTCCAATCCTTTTATGGATGTGTGTAGCAAGCATAAACTTAACAAGTTGGCAACTAGAGATCATATTGCTAGAAGCTGCTATGCCATCGGCAATGCTGAGTGTTGTTTTGGCTCAAAAGTATGGATGTGATGCACAACTCGCTTCTAAGTTGGTTTTCATCACAACGCTATTTAGTGTTTTTTCTACTACCGTGTTGATCGGCTTCTTATGAATATTTTGGGAACCATAGAAATTTCATCATTTTACAGCAGTCATTAAAAACAGTGTGAAAGTAGAGTGTGGCTTGGTTATGGTACTTGCCAATTCAAACTGAATCTCTCTAAATCCTACATTTTTGGCTATCTTTTCTAAACGCTCTCTGTCGAATCCATGGTGAAATACCCCTGCATTGTCTGAATGAAACGAGCCATCTTCCGTATCTAAATCTGCAATAGCGATAAATCCATCTCTGTCGAGCATGGCATAAAATTTGGAAAATAGGGCAGTGGTATCTTCTAAATGATGTATTGTCATGGAGGAGATGATACCATCAAATTTTCTCTCTATCGTCTCTATACTTAAGTCCTTTTCCAAGACCTCTGTTTGGGCAGCAAACTCGTGTGATTTGTTTTGAAACTCGACTAACATAGAAGGGGAATTATCCACCGCAACGATCTTTGCTACCTTTTGGGCTACAAAATAGCTGAGCAATCCCGTACCGGCACCAAAATCCATCACTTCCATGTTCTCTTCTAAATGAATATTTTTTACGATTAATTCAGCAATACTCCGCGCATTTTGCACCCTGTTTGAGCTCATGTCCCATGATTTTGATTTGTGTTGAAAAAGATCTTTTTTTTCTGACATTTTAGTCTCCATTTATAGTCTCAGAATACCTCTACATGCTGTTCAAATATTGAAACCACGGTAGAAGTAAACTTTTTGTCTAATTTTAGCAGAGTAATATTTTTATTAGTTTGATATCACTCATTTTCCCGTCTAGAAGACTTATAAACAGATCTTAAAATTTAACACTCCGCTAACACTTCTATAACACTTGAGTAACACTGTTCACGTTACACTTCTTCATAAACAAATTTAAAAGGACAGATATGAAAACAACTTCATGGAAACTTTCGGCTCTAGCTTCTGCACTCATTTTAGCAGGATGTGGCGGATCGTCTACAACGGAAACAGCTATCGCAGAGACAGACACAACGACAACCAATACCCTATCAAAAATAAGTGGTACAGTTCCGGGAACACTGATTGAAGCATTTTGTGAGGATGGCAGTTACTATGCTGTAAAATCTACGGATAACAATACTGCTGAGCACCCATTTGAGATTGAGATTCCCAGTACAGTGAACTGTTCTTTAGTCATGACAACCAATGAAGATGACAATGCAAGCAGAGTAGTTACACAAATCGGGATGGTAACACCTAATGCAAGCGGTACACTTTTTACAGCAGTAACAGATGTAGACCTTGGAAATATTCCTCTTGCAATGGATCCTTCAAATATCACTGATGCCAATGGAGACCATGTATCAGATGACATATTGAGTATTCAAGTTGACGGTACTTCGATTGTGGTTCAACTTGAAAATCCTTTAGATGATGATAACGATGGATTATTAAATGTGTATGAAGATAATGACGAAGATGGTATCAGTAATTATTATGATGACGATGATGATAATGATGGGATTGATGATAACTATGATACGGACAATGATAGGGATGATATAGAGGGTAACGATAATGACCATGATGATGACGGTATTGATAATGGCAGTGACGTTGATGATGACAACGATGGTCTTGATGATGATATAGATTCAGATGATGACAATGATGGTACTGATGATTATTTAGATTCAGATGACGATAATAACGGCATTGATGATGAAGATTCAGATGATGATCATGATAATACCCCTGTTGAGATAATTTTACCTACTGCATATAAAGCCGATGCAGGAAGACTTTTAGGCTCGCAATGTGCTCAGTGTCACGGTACCAATGGTATCTCCATAAATGAGTGGGATTCGATTGCAGGTGAAGATAACCTAGCAGATGAGATCTTTGAAGATGATGAACCGATTATGACTGCTCAGGCACACGGATATACCAGTGAAGAGATATTGCTCATTGGTAATTGGCTAAAAACACTTAGCACAAACGATTAAGAAAAGGACAGTAGATGAAAACAACCCATTCAAATTCAAGACGTAATTTTATGAAGTTTCTAGGAGCAAGTTCACTCGTTGCAGTGACTCCAGGTATGGCAGAAGATACAACCATTCCACATGTTGTGGTAGTTGGTGGTGGATTTTCAGGTGCAACCTGTGCAAAATATCTAAAGATGTGGGGTGGAAGCAGTGTGAATGTGACCATCATCGAGGCAAACCCAACGTATGTATCACCTATATTGAGTAATTTGGTACTTAATGGACAGAAAACAACTTCTGATCTGTCATTTACCTATGGAGACTTGAACCGTAAATATGAGATCAACATGATTCACAGCATGGTAAACAGTGTTGATAAAAGCAATCAAAGTCTTATTTTGGAAAATGGAATGAGTGTCAAGTATGATAAATTGGTCTTGGCAGCAGGTATGGACTTCATAAAAGTAAATGACTACGACATTAGCAAAGTAACACATGCTTGGAAAGCAGGGGAGCAGAGCAATCTGCTAAAAGCACAGATCGATGCAATGGTTGATGGCGATACCTTTACCATGACCATTCCACCTGCACCTTACCGCTGCCCTCCCGGTCCTTATGAAAGAGCGTGTGTCGTAGCTGATTATCTCAAAAACACCAAAGGATTTAATAACTGTAAGGTGCAGGTATTGGATGCCAATGCAAATATTACGGTAGAAGCAGATACATTTGGTGCAAAATTTACAGAGTATGGGGTAGAGTACAAACCAAGTACAATAGTGACCGCTGTTGATGACAGTTCTAACACCTTGACTTACACAGAGAATGATGTATCAAAAACATTAAGTGCAACCGTTTTAAATGTGATACCAAAGCAAAAAGCAGCCCCTATAGTCTTTACAGCAGGCGTTAACTCTGGAAACTGGGCACCTATCAATCCTTTGAGTTATGAATCGGTACTGACAAGTGGTATTTATATCATCGGTGATTCCCAGGGAACAGGTCAGCCTAAAGCCGGACACATTGGCAACTCTGAAGCTAAAGTGTGTGCTGATGCAATTTTAAGAACGTTAAATGGTGTTGCCTTGTATGCTTCACCTAAGACCAATTCAGCGTGTTACAGCCCGACATCGTCCACAGAAGCCTCTTGGTTATCAGGTGTATTTAAATATGATAGCAGTACGCAAACTATGGTGCTATCCAATATAGCGTCTGGAGAGTCTGCAACTGAAAATTACAGTAAAATGTTTTTATGGTCAGAGAATCTATTTTCTGATACTTTTTCTTAATACTCTATGAACCCTTAAAAGGGTTCATATTGCTCTGCTTAAACACCAAATATATACATAATAACACTCAATTAACACTTCATTTAGTACACTCTTATGCTAAAATGTAATTTATTGGCACATATAAGGTAAGGAATCTATGAAACTTTTACTACTTGAAGATGATCATATACTCTCCGAGACACTGCAACTTTTTCTTTCTAAAGAGGGTTATGCGGTAGACACGGCACTCAGTGTAGAAACAGCAGAAGAATTAACCTTTCATAACAAATATGATCTTTATTTACTTGACATCAATCTTCCCCAGGGTAACGGTATTGATCTGCTTAAATCTCTTCGATATGCCGAAGATGACACACCTACCATATTTATCACAGCACTTACAGACATGCATTCCATCTCTGAAGGGTTTCAGTTAGGGGCTATTGACTATATTAAAAAACCTTTTGATCCTCAGGAACTGCTTATCCGTATTGCTGCAAAATTTACTACAGACACTATCCACTATAAACATTTGGAATATGATCCGCAATCTAAGATCATAAGAATAAACAGTGAGATTATTGATCTGGGTAATGTACAACTTAAGATCTTCGACAAGCTTTTATCCCAATCTGGTTCACTCATTACGAAAGAGGAGTTGTATGAGTGTCTTGAAAATGTCTCAAATACAGCTTTGCGTGTAGCCATTACCAAGATCAAGCAAAAGTTAGATATCGATATTAAAAATATCAGAGGCAAAGGCTACATACTTGAAAAACTATGAAAAAGAATCCCTTGTTAAAAACTTTCTGGTTTTTTTCTCTCTTTTGGCAATTCTGCTTGTATTACTTTTTATTGAGTTATATCATATAAAAAAAGGTGAATACCGGCACAGTCTTCTGCAAGATATGCGTGTATGTAGTTATTCTCTGGCTTGTGAACAGTTTACTTTTGATTTTGCCCCTCAAAAAGACAATATACTAAATACCCTTTATGATAATAATACAACCTATGCATACTTCACAATTCCTAAATCAAAAAAATATTATATGAAAATTTCTTATTCTGAACAAAAGCTTCAGACAGATCTCCAAGATATTATCTATACACTCTGGATTAAATTTTTCCTTGCAACCTTGTTACTCTTTATTGTTGCTCTCTTTTTCACATTCTATAGCTTAAGTCCTATCAGAAATGCACTACGCTTAAATGATGAATTCATCAAAGATATTTTGCATGACTTCAACACTCCTATTACCTCAATGATACTCAACATTAAAATGTTTAAAGATGAAAAAGGAGAAGACCCTTATGTTACAATGCTTTCAAAAAGTATAAACAATCTACTGCTTCTCCAAAACAATTTAAAAAACTTTTTACATAATTCCCCTACACAAATCCAAAATGTTGATATTGCTGCTTTAGTAAAAGAACGTTTAGCTAACATACAAAATATCTACCCTAAGTTAACGTATCACATTGAAAAGAAAAATGATTTACAAAAAAATACAAATCGTGAGTTACTTATGCGTATTTTGGATAATATTCTCAGTAATGCTGCCAAATACAATAAGGCAGACGGAAAAGTAACCGTACAAATTTTAAATGATACTGTTTCCATACAAGATACTGGAAAAGGTATCAAAGATATTCATAAAGTCTTTCAACGTTATTATAAAGAACAGGACAGAGGCATTGGTTTAGGACTGCATATTGTGAAAAAATTATGTAATGAACTCAACATAGATATGACCATAGTTAGTGAGATCAATGAGGGGACAACAATCGTACTGGATTTTAAACATTTGGAAAGGGAGAAGTGATCAAAAAACATATCTTACAACACTTACTGTTATTATGGTTTCTTACCCTATCTCTATGTGCAAACATCGATGCACAAATTGAAGCGATTCAAAAAGCACCTATTGGGGAACGATTCAAACTTATGAATGCTTTTAAAAAAGAAGTGATTCAGATGCAGGAAGAAGAACGTATATCTGCTATACATAAACTTAAGTCCATTACACGTAGTCAGCACAGTAACCGTGCACTCAAAGAGTTACGAAATCACTCTCGTCCGACCTATACTAAAAAAATACGCAGAATTCATAAGACCCAGGAACGTACAGAACGTCATGCTAAGCAGGAGAACGATTTAGAAGACCATATCCAAAATGAAACCGAAGAGCAAATTGAGAACGAAACAGAAGATCATATCGAAACTGAAATTGAAGATGAGGTAGAAGATCATATTGAGGATGAACATGATGACGATGACTAAGATGCTATTACTTTTACTTTCACTTTTTACAGTTTTACATAGTGCTCAAAAAAATCAGGATCAAGATATGGATGGTGTACCAGATAGTGTTGATCAATGTAGTGACACACCTTTTCTTGATGTCGTAGATAAAAAAGGGTGTTCAACCAATACCTTACTATTCCCTCAAGAGAGAGATGATGGCAGTCTGGACATAGCTTTTGGGTATGGATTTAGTAACAATGAAGATGATATTGACAGAGAAACACAACATACATCAAAACTTCAACTCTCTTACTACCTTAACAACTGGAGTTATACACTACGTACAGGATACTATACTGCTACTGATGATGATTCTGGTATGCAAGATACAATACTCAAAGTAAAGCGAAAATTCAGACTCACAAAATCCTTAAAAGTTGGTCTGGGAGTGGGTGTTAACTTGCCTACATATGATTTCACAGGGAACAAAATAGACTATACTATCTATGGTTCTGTTGTCTATTATCCTAGATCAGCACTCTCACTCTTTGCAGGAGCTAGCCATACTTTCATAAATGATGAAGAAGGTATCACTCCACTTCAAGATACCAATACATTCTATCTGGGTAGTGGATACTTTTTTACTAGAGATTTATATGCCAACCTTGCGTACAGTTATGCAGAAAGTAAATTTACGACCAACCATGCAGCAAAGTCTGTGATGTCAACGCTCTTTTATAAAATCAATGACAAATGGTTTACCACACTCTCATACAATCATGAGATCGATAATAACCTGCACAACTCTTTCAATGTGAGATTTGGGTATAGCATTTGGTAAAATACTATTATTATTTTTAAGCCTGTCTATGTTCTCATTAGCTCTCTAACTGCGACTTTCAAATGACTGCATTTTTAGACAATATTTTAAGTTATAATAGAAAAAAAGGAGCAAATTATGAATCTTTTATATCAAAATATTGGTGATGAACTCAATTTAGGCAATCTCTCTTCTGTTGATATAATCCAAACCCTATGGAGTGGTTATGGTAAACTGGTTCGTTTGACCTTTCCTACAAAAAGCATTATTGTGAAACATGTGCAACTGCCCAAACCTTCAGAATATCCTCGTGGATGGAACAGTGATGTTTCACATCAGCGTAAACTTCACTCTTATCAAGTCGAAGTCAATTGGTATGAAAACTTTAGCCAGACCATCAGTGAACGATGCCCAATACCTCAGGGGCTAAAGTCTGTTCAAAAAGAGAATGAATGGCTTATAGTGATGGAAGATTTATCTAGCGCTGGGTTTCCAAGTATCATCAAAAATGCAAATAGAGGACACTTGGAAGCGGTACTGTATTGGTTGGCTAACTTTCATGCTTGTTACATGGGAAGAAGGAGTGAGCTTATTTGGAGACATGGAACCTATTGGCATATTGAAACGCGTCTTGATGAGCTTGAAGTACTCAAAGATAAGGAACTTAAAAAGTTTGCAAAAGATATTGACAATGCTTTGGAAGAAAACAGGTATCAAACCATTGTACATGGTGATGCCAAACTGGCAAACTTTTGTTTTAACAATGAGGGTAGCAAGTGTGCAGCATTGGATTTTCAATATGTAGGGCACGGCTGTGGCATGAAAGATGTAGCACTTTTTATGAGTAGCAGTGTTGCACCTGAGGCGTGTGAAGAGATGGAGGCATGGGTCCTTCAATACTATTTTACAGCACTCGATGAAGCCCTCAAGCACTATCAACCACACTTAAACAGTGCTGAGGTTGAAAAAGAGTGGAGACCCATGTTTGCTCTAGCATGGGCAGATTTTCAACGCTTTATAAAAGGTTGGAGTCCAAATCATTATAAGATTAATGCATATACAGAGAGATTGACACAACGGGCATTAGGTATTATTGGAAAGAGATATTAAAAAACGATTAACCTTCATTTTTTATAATTTTTACATAAAAAATATAAGGAGACAGTATGTTCCGTAAGAAAATTTCACTTTTTATTTTGCCTTTTATGACAATGGTTTCACTACAGGCAAATGACCCATTTTATAACGACCCTTTTGGTGATGACATCTTTAAAGAGATGTATCAGATGCAAAAAGAGATGGATAAAGTGTTTGAACGTATGCAACAGCGTATGGAGCAACGTTCACAACTATTGCACTATCCGACACGTGAACGTTTTTTATCACATAAAAACATGAAAAGAAGCACGCTTTTGGTTGATAAAGGAAGCTATTATGAGTACAATACTCAGATCCCTGAAAATAAAAGCAATCAAATTGACGTAAATATCGAAGAGGGTATCTTGCGTATACAAGCGACGATCAACAGAGTAAAAGAGTCACAACAGCCAAATATGCAAATGCAACAGCGCTCAATGCAGATGATACAGCGTAGTGAAACACTCCCCCTAGATGCAGATGTAAGTACTTTGAAGGGTGAATATCTACAGGGGGTATTTGTGTTAACACTTCAGAAAAAAAAGGGTCTCTCTCACACTGCTGGTACAAAGCAGAAGAAAACATCTCAACCTGCATCTAAAACAGAAAAAGTAAAAGAGAAAAATGAGAGCAATCGTACAAAAATAAGAGTGCCTCACACCAGTTCACATATTTGAGGTGCCCTTAAGAACTTACTGCGGTAATAAGTTGAGCCCCAGAGCACGAATTTCATCATATTTGTGGAAATGAAAAGTATTAAACTCTTTCGTGTTGGGTTCAAGCAAGATAATGTTTTTATCTACATGTTTTAAATGCGTCTGTGTTTGATTATAAATCAGTAATCGCATGGATTTTTCAAACATTTCTATAACGTTTGCAGTCTTGAAAAAATTATCAGGCATACTCTGTTCAAAAGAGTGTTCCCCTAACACATCGACTGCTAGAACTGTAGGGTAGCTTACTTCATTGACACCAAGATTTTCACATAAAAATCCATCACCGTAGGGATACCCTTCAATCATCTGTTCATCAAAAACACCGGGTATTGCAATGGTAGCCAATACCGCATCTTTAATATAGATATCATCCTCCCCGCTAAAAACCCTCTTATGCCCGTTCATGAGATTGGTTGCTATGAGTTTTAGTGGAATAGAGGTTTCGTTTAGTTTTCTCTCACCAAAGATAGTATCGAAAATATTTTCAAGGTTACCATTATTGACAATGGCATTACCCGATAGGGAGAGTTTGATCCATTTGCTGAGTGATGAAAATGTTTTTATATGTTCATATATCGCCTCTTCATCTAAGCCGATAGCCAGACACGCACCGATGATACCACCCATACTCGTGCCTACGATCTCTTGAGGTACGATATGCTGTTTTTGCATATCATGTAAAACACCAAGATGTGCAATGCCCAAGGCACCGCCGCCTGAAAGTACTAAAGTGAAAGGGGTCGGTTTTGAGATTTTTTATCATGGTATTTGTTTTATATTACTACTTTTTTTTCTGAGCTTCTGCTCTTTTTTTCTTTTGCGCCGCGTAGGTATATTTTCTTCTTTTATCGTAGTCTATTTTACCTTTTTTTTCACTCAAGGATTTTTTACGTGGCCGTGCCTGACGCGGTTGTTTATCTGTTATCTCAAACCCTTCTTTAATCTCACGTTTGACGTTGAGTTTAAGATGTTTTTCTATGGTAGTAAAGGCATTGTAATCTTCTATGGTAAGTAGGGTAACAACTGCACCTTTATGGTTAGCCCGACCCGTTCTTCCTACTCTGTGCGTAAAACTGTCGGTCTCATTGGGTAAATCATAGTTTATCACAAGAGGAAGTTCAGGGATATCTATACCCCTTGCAGCAATGTCTGTAGCGATGAGTACTTGAGACTTACCCGACTTAAAAAGCGTAAGGGCTCTAGCACGTCCACCCCTGTTGATGTCTCCATGAATGAGTGTTGTCCAAATATCCTGGCTTTTAAAATATTCAAAAAGTGTATTGGCAGACTCTTTTGTGTTCACAAATACCAATACCTGTGCGGCACCCATATCTTTTACGAGTTTGGCAGTGAGTTCTGCTTTACGTTTTTTATCTACCTTGTACGCTCTGTGTTTAATGAAGTTCACCACATCCCGTCTGTGACTCACTTCCACGATGGCTGGATCACGTAAAAACTCTTTGGAAAGTTTTTTAATGTTTTGAGATATGGTAGCAGAGAAGCACATCATCTGTTTGGGTTGTGTGCAGCTTTTGAGTATAGACTTAATCTCAGCTAAAAAACCCAGTTCGAGCATTGTGTCTGCTTCATCGAGTATGATGGTGTTAATGTACTCTAGGTTTATCTTTTTATCGTGAATGAACTCTTGTAAGCGTCCGGGGGTTGCCACCACAATATCTGCACCTTGTTTGAGTTTGTGAAGTTGGTCACTTTTTTTAGAACCACCCTGTACTTTCATGGTTTGGATATCTAAATATTTTGAAAAAAAGAGAAGGGTACGAGAAACCTGATCTGCAAGTTCTATGGTTGGTACGATGATAAGTGCACGTACTACTTTTTCCTCTTTTTTAACTACTTTTTGCAGTTTATTGAGTAAAGGAAGAACATATGCGACCGTTTTCCCTGTACCAGATTTGGAAGCACCCAAAATGTCCAAGCCTTTCATCGCGGCAGGTATCACTTTGTTTTGTATGGCAGTAGCATTCTCATAGTTCTCATGGGCGATGGCTTTAAGTATATGAGGATGTAAATTAAATTTTTCAAATGCTTTGATAGGATGTCCTTTGAGGATGTTTAGTACCGTATTATAGCTTAATTGATTATGTTTTTCTTTGCGTGTTATTTTCACTTTAGTGAAAAACATGGGGTCTAAAAACACCTTCAAGATAGGGTACTATGGGAAGAAAACTTAGTAAACTTCGCTCGGGTTACAGATTTGCTACATTGAGATTGTGAAGGAACTCAAGCTAAGCCAAATAAGAGAAGAGATATCATTACAGAAATTTTGAAAAAAGTAGAAGATAATACAAACACACTATAACAAAAAGGAATTGTATGTATGGATATCACTACGTCAAGAAGATAAAAAATATCATACAAAAGTCTATAAAAGGGAAGGGTATGCATTGGTATGAAGTAGAAGTGCAAGCACTTGAAAACAAGATCAAAGAGGGAAAGATTGTAAAAGGGGCAAATCTTTTTTATGGAAGTTCATCCCTTAGATTATGGGAAGAGTTGAAAGATGATCTGGCACCTCATACGATTGAGAATATTGCATTTGGGGGTTCGACGCTTGAGGCTTGTGTGCATTTTTTTGAACGTCTGGTTGTTCCATGTGAGCCTAAATCAATCATCTTTTATGCAGGAGACAATGATCTTGGCGATGGTATATACCATTCAGATGTGATGGGACACTTTGAACAACTTCTTGAAAAACGGGCACGTTATTTAAGTGGCGTTACCTTTACCTTTATCTCTATTAAACCTTCACCGGCACGCCATCATCTTTTACATCGGATTCGACTTGTCAATAGTTATGCCAAAGAGCGTATTGAAGCGTTGGAAAATGTACACTATATTGATATACATTCAAAAATGTACACACCTGATGGTATGCCAAATAGTCAACTCTACGGTGAAGATCGCTTGCATATGAATGGTGACGGTTATAAGATTTGGCGAGATGCTTTACTGGCAAATGCCAATAAAATTTTTAAGTAGGTGAGAAAATGAATCGAGAACATCATGAATGGTATAGTCCCAACCTTCAACGCAATATGGAACTTTTGGTCTTTGGACATGCCGGTGCAAGGGTGATTGTCTTTCCCACAAGGGTAGGGCGTTTTTTTGATTATGAAAATTGGCGTATTGTTGCTGCTATCCGTCATAAAATTGACGCGGGGCAACTACAGCTTTTTTGTGTCGATAGTGTGGATGCGGAGAGTCTCTATTGTGATTGGGCTCATCCCTCAGAGCGTATTAAGCGTCATATCCAATATGAGAAGTATATTTTAGAGGAAGTGTTGCCTTTTACAGAACATAAAAACCCCAACTCTTACCTAATAGCCCATGGATGTTCACTTGGGGCATATCATGCCCTCAATATCACCCTACGCAATCCAACCCGTTTCAATAAAGTGGTGAGTTTTAGTGGCCGCTATGACATCTCTGCAAATATTGGTGCATATCGTGACCTTTTTGACGGCTATCATGATGAGAATATCTATTTTCATAACCCTACACAATATCTGCACAATATCCATGATAGCCATCTATTAGATAAATTACGTGCTTTAGAGATTATTATCACCATTGGTGAAGATGATGTGTTACTGGAGAATAATCGAAAACTAAGTCGTGACCTTTGGGATAAAGGGGTTGATCATCAATTTTATGTTTGGGGAGATGAGGCCCATAGAGCCCGCTACTGGAGACAGATGGCCCATATGTATCTTTAGGGCACCTCTTCTTGATAGATAAAATGTATGATTTTATGGAACAGCATTTCTGCTCTCAGAAAATACTACGTACTTTCCTGATATCATACTGAGGGTGAAGGAAATTATTAATACGTTGAGTATTTTCAAGGAGATCTAATGAAAATAGGTGTACCAAAAGAGATAAAAACAGATGAATACAGGGTCTCAATCACTCCTGAAGGAGTGGCTGAGTTAATAAGAGAAGAGCATCAGGTCTATGTGCAGGCGGGTGCAGGTGAGGGCAGTGGATTTAGTGATAAAGCATATGTCAATGCCGGTGCTTCACTTGTGTCAGAGGCTTCAGAAGTGTATGATGTTTCGGATATCATCATCAAGGTGAAAGAGCCGATTTTGAGTGAATATACACTGTTTAAGAAAAATCAAATACTTCTTACCTATTTGCATTTGGCAGCAGATGAAATATTGACACGATTTTTACTCGATAAAAAGATTCATGCATTTGCTTATGAGACGCTTCAAGTAGGGAATCGTTTACCGTTATTAGAGCCTATGAGTGAAGTGGCCGGCAAGATGGCTTCTTTAATGGCTGCAGTGCACTTGGGACGGTATCACGGGGGAAGTGGGTTACTCTGCGGAGGCGTTGTGGGGACACAGCGTGCCAAAGTGATGGTACTAGGCGGTGGTGTTGCAGGAAAGGCAGCCGCGCAGATTGCAGCAGGTCTGGGTTCGGATGTGACTGTATTAGATATCAACACAGAGCGTCTGCACTATTTGAATGATGTAATGCCCGATAATGTTGCAACCTTGTACAGTTCACATGAAACCATTGTTTCACTCTTGCCTCAATGTGACATTGTGGTTGGAACGGTGCTGATACCGGGGTCAAGAGCACCGAAGCTTATTACCCATGATATGTTAAAATTGATGAAAAAAGGCTCTGTTCTGGTTGATGTCTCCATAGACCAAGGGGGGTGTTTTGAGAGCTCAAAAGCGACTACACACAGTGAGCCTACCTATATAGAAGAGAGCATTGTACACTATTGTGTTTCCAATATGCCGGGGGCATATCCTAGAACATCAACCTATGCTTTAACCAATGCAACGCTACCTTATATTAAGGCATTGGCACGTTACGGTGCAGAATATATTTGTCGTGAATTGCCTGTAATGGAAAGTGCACTCACTACCTATGACGGCCGACTCTACAATCGGGCTGTAGGTGAAGCACATGGTTTGAAGAGTGAGATAATTGATGGATAATTAATCATTATGTCAAGAAGTATTGGCTTATGGCTCTATAAAAACGGTGGTGGTGAAGCAATACAAATTTTAAATCAATTGAATTTAAGATTTTTGTATGTTGAAAAGTTTATTCACTATGATAATACTGATTTTCGTATTGATTTGGTTGATGGTGCGTTTGTAAGTTGTTATGATAGAAAATCAAGTAAGTAAATTACCTACTTAACAGGGTTATCTATTCGTTATGTTTTAAGGTATATAACGATAGACTTTTAAGATTGAATAAGGAGTATGATGCGCATCAAACTATTTTTAACACTCTTACTCTTTTCAACATATGGTGTGGCAGGAAGCATTAAGGTAACAGTCGCTTCCAATGTTTCTTACGCAATGGATGCATTAAAAAAAGAATTTACAGGGCTTCATCCTGATATTCGGGTACAAATCACTTTGGGAAGTTCGGGTAAGTTAACAGCACAGATAAAAAATGGTGCGCCCTATGAACTCTTTATGTCAGCAAATATGATGTATCCAGAGGCACTCTATAAAGAGGGGTTTGCGACGACAAAACCACTGGTCTATGCTCAAGGGAGCCTTGCCTATTTAAGTTATAAAAAGCAGGATTTTTCTACAGGTATGGCACTGTTAAAAAGTGATACTATCACTAAAATTGCACTGGCTAATCCTAAAACAGCACCTTATGGTAAAGCAGCCAAAGAGGCGATGGTGGGTGCTGGTATTTATGAGAGTGTTAAACGTAAATATATATATGCAGAGTCTATCTCTCAAACAGTCACCTACACGATCACGGCAGCTGATATCGGGTTTATTGCCAAATCATCACTCTATAGCCCGAAAATGGCCCATTTTAAAGAAGGGATACATTGGGCAGATGTCAATAGCAGCCTATATACACCTATCAATCAAGGCTTAGTTATACTTAAAGCAGGCGAGAAGCGTGCAGAAGTGAAAGCGTTTTATGATTATCTATTAAGTAAAAAGGCACAAAGAGTATTTAGAGATTTTGGATACCGCATTCCATGAGCAAGATTAAAGCGGTGATTACAGAGATTCAGAGTGTGGATAGTCTCAATATCGTTACGTTTGATTTTAATGGCAGGGTTCTAAAAATGATGAGTCTTGGTTTGGGGAGTGATGTTTCAGTGGGCAAAGAGGTGATATTGGGTATTAATCCAACACATATTGCCCTTGCAAAAGATTTTTCGGGACTTTTAAGTTACTCCAATCAAGTAAGATCTACCATCATCTCTTGTGATCACGGTACACTTTTAAGCAGTATAAAACTCTCCGCAGAAGAGACTCTTTTTGAATCGATCATTACGCTTGAATCTGCTCTAAGTATGGATTTGAAAGTTGGTGATGAAGTATCTATGATGATGAAAGCCAGCGAACTCTCTATTTTGGAGCTCTTGTAATGTTTGAGACACTTGGAAATTTGGAGTTTAGCCCATTTCTACTCTCTTTTAAACTCGCAGCGATTACGACACTTATTTTATTTGTGATTTCCGTGCCTCTTGCTTGGTACCTCTCTCAGACCAAATCAAAAGCCAAACCTTTTTTAGAAGCCTTTACTGCCTTGCCTATCGTATTGCCTCCCTCTGTACTGGGGTTTTATATTTTGGTTGTCTTGTCCCAAAATTCACCTTTGGGCGTTTTTTTCGATGAATACTTTGGCATTAAACTGGTTTTTAACTTTACAGGACTGGTGATTGCAAGCTGTTTTTACTCTTTACCTTTTATGGTTCAGCCGCTGCAAGGCGGGTTTGAGTCACTGGATAAAAATATGCTTGAAGCATCGTATATTGCGGGTAAAAGCAAGTTCCAAACAGTGTTTAAGGTGGCACTTCCCAACATGAAACCCGCTGTTCTTACCGCGATAATTATTACCTTTGCACATACGGTGGGTGAATTTGGTGTGGTTTTGATGGTAGGAGGAAGCATCCCCGATGAGACAAAAGTGGCTTCCGTGGCTATTTATGAGATGGTGGAGATTATGGATTATACTTCCGCACACATTTATAGTGCTATCATGGTTGTGATTAGCTTTTTAGTACTTTTTTCCGTCTATCTTTTTAATCACAAACAGAAGAAAAAGATCAGTGGATTCCATTCATGATTAAGATTAAGATCAATAAAAAACTTCATGGCTCAAACGGAGAGATGGATCTAGATGTCAATTTGACTATTGCGGAGGGTGACTTTGTGGCGTTAGCGGGAGAGAGCGGTTCAGGGAAAACAACACTTTTACGAATACTTGCAGGTCTTGAGCATTCACAAGGAACGGTGAAGATAGGCAGTGAAGTATGGCAAGATGAACAGCTGTCACTTGCACCTCAAAAAAGGGGCATCGGTTTTGTTTTTCAGGATTATGCACTTTTTGCCAATATGACACTGCTTGAAAACCTTCTTTATGTCCGTAAAGACATTAAGTTGGCAGAACATCTTTTAGATGTCACAGAACTATCTGCATTAAAAAGTAGACTGCCAAATACATTGAGTGGGGGACAAAAACAACGGGTAAGTTTATGCAGAGCCTTGATGAGCAGACCTAAATTATTACTTATGGATGAACCGCTCTCTGCACTTGATCCTGCCATGAGAACCAAACTGCAACATGAAATTTTAACACTGCATAAAGAGTTTGGTACAACGACCATTATGGTAAGTCATGATCCAAGTGAAATCTACCGTCTTGCCAACCGTGTCGTGATACTGAATCAGGGCAAGATCATCAATGATGGCAGACCTAAAGATGTCTTACTTAAAACAAGCGGTTCACAAAAGTTCTCTTTTGAGGGGGAACTTTTAGACATCATTCAAGTAGATGTCATCTATGTGGCCGTCGTTGCCATTGGACAGCAGCTTGTTGAAGTGGTTGTTGCTAAGAACCAGATAGAAAACCTTACGGTAGGTGAAGGTGTTGTTGTTTCCACCAAAGCGTTCGCACCTGTTATCGTTAGTAAATAAATTCATGAAAAAATGACCAGTGGTCTTCCAAAAGGAACTTTTGCTTTTCTTGAAAGTGCCCAAAGTACTTCATAGTTGGGTGGAAACTTTGGAAACCATCCATTATAGAAGCAGAAAATTTTGGATTTAATCATTATATTAATCATATAGAAGAAGATGAGTATTGTAGTTATGATGAATAGTTTGATATGATAGTGTTTGATGAGGATATTATTTGGGATTGATAGATAGATTATTATTAGTCTCAATCCTATTGCTACTCTGTGAGCCAATGAGATGGCTTGGTAAGCACTTAGATTAACTTTTTGTCCATCTTTTTATAAGTTCTTTACCAAGAGCAAAAGATAGGCTTTATATTAAAATTAAGCAAGTGTGTGTAGACTTTTTTTACAACTTGAAGTATTTCATGGTCAGTGTTATTCACCTCTATATCAATTTATATGCTGATTTCAAACCTTCGTATGTCAGCTCTCTCTTATCTATGCCAAAGCAAGAGAAAAGACACCAAGAACAGAATTTTTTCAAGAGATATTGTAAAGTTATGATATAATACCTACAATATGTAGTACCTAATAAAGGAATACCATGCAGAGTGTAGCCATACGTGATTTAAAAAATTCTCCATCAAACATGACAAAATATCTTGAAAATAATGAGTCAGTATTTATCACTAAACATAGTCGTCCTATCGGTATCACTGTGCCTCTAAATGATGATACACTCTCCATAGGCGTGAAAAATATAGTTGCCATAGAGCAGTACAAACAAGGTCTTATCTCTTTAGGTAAGATGGCTGAATTTCTTGAAATGGATAAACAAGAAGCCATGAGACTACTTAATCGCTTGGGGGTTGACTGGTTAGCGTATGAAAAAGAGGATTTAGATAGTCAGATGTCAGTAGCCAAAAAGTATGCAAAAGAGAGTATCACAAAAAAAGAACCAAAACAGTGATTGTCTCTGATGCTACTGCATTGATAGTACTCATAAACATAGATGAGTTTAGGGTACTAGAACTTTTTTCTGAGTCTATTACCCTACCACAAGAAGTTTATGATGAAGTGTGTAAAAAAGAACATGCGAAGCAATATATGGATGCTAAGATAAAACAAGGCTTCATCACGCTTTGTCACTATGAAGATAAGCAAACTTATAAAGAGATAAACTTCATACTTGATGCAGGAGAGTCTGCTGCTATTACTTTGGCAATAGAGAAAAAAATGCCACTTATTATAGATGAAAAAAAGGGTAGACAGTTTGCTCAAATGCAAGGTGTAGAGATTATTGGGCTTGTTGGGATTATGAAGTTTTTATTTGATGAGAAACGATTACGTAGAGAAGAAGTTATTTTACTCAAAGAGAAGCTTGAAAGGTCTGATTTTAGGATAAGTGATACGTTGTTAGAGTGGATAGTGGCTTGATACTCCACCTCATTTATGGGGTGGAGTATCAATTAAATGTGGATAAAGGCAAACAGTGACAATTAAAAATATATTTTTTGATGCCAATATATTTAATGATATTTTTGATAAAAATAGACCTGCTTTTACCAAGAGTTCAAAAGCTTATTTAGGTGCGTTAAGGCATGGGATGAATGAACTCATTGCAATAGATAGCTTTACATCCACTTCTTGGTTCGACTTGTTGCTTTAGCCTCTAAGGGGTTATCGGGCCAGTAGTGTTTTTTATATTTCCCTCGTAACTCTTTTTTAACCTCTTCATAGGTATTTTCCCAAAAACTACTCAAATCCTGTGTCATTTGCATAGGGCGTGAGGCGGGGGAGAGTAGGTGTAACATCAGTTTTACTTTGCCACCTAGTACAGTTGGTGTCTCTTTTGTACCAAACATCTCTTGTAATCGAACTGCCAAAACAGGTTGGCTTGGGGTGCTGTAGTCTATGGTGATGGTTGAACCTGAGGCTACTTTTTGTTTGAGAGGGGCGAGTTGCTTTAGTGTTTGTGTCTGTGGGTAGCTCAATTGACCCAAGAGTATGTTGTAGAGGTCTAAACTTTTAAGCCCTCTGATGGAGTTGCAGCCCTGTATGTAGGGTGCTAACCACTCGTGTAAGTGCTCTAGGAGATACTCTTGTGAAAAATTGGGGAAGTCGATACCGTAATGGTTGAGGAAATTGACTCTATCTCTGAGTGAGCGTGCTTCTTTACTCCAGTTAAGAACCTCAAGTCCTAAGGCTTCGAGTTCGTCTAAAAGCAGGTTAGTCACTTCGGGGTTGTCAGTGCACTTGATGGGTTTTTCTTTCAGCATGAGTCTGCCTAGACGTGTAACATGACGTACCTCTACCCGTTGTTCTTCTTCATTCCAGTCTAACTCTTCGGCTTCTCTTATCTGCTCAGTGAGATAGTGCTCTATCTGTGCTTGTGTGATGGAAATGGCTTTGTAGATACTTGATTGATTCGCTTTGGCATCTAAGTCTGCAATGACCAGAAAAGGTTCTTGTGAGAGAGTATCACCAGCATATAACTTCGCACTTTTCCCATTACAGAGTAGATAGGTACTCCTATCGCTATCACGCTGTTTTGCAATGCGTTCAGGGTAAGCAAAAGCTAAAAGTACCCCAAGTAACGTAGTGTCCAGGCTATTTTTTTGTTTGGGTTCTATACTTTTTGCATTGGCTAAGAGGTAGTGGCATTGTTTGAGGTTGATGTCTTGGCTGGGATAAGGGTTTTTGTTTGCTACTTGATGCAGTACTTCTACACGCTCACGTATATCTACATTTTTGTAGCTTGAGGTGAAAATATCTTTTTCTGTTAAAAGTGTAGCCAAAAGCGACGCTTCATAACCCAGATCTAACTCTTTTGCTTTGATCATCATATGTGAGAGCCTTGGGTGGAGCCCAAAGCGACTCATCTCTTTTCCATGAGAAGTGATCTTAGCGTGCGCATCCAGAGCACCTAGTTCTCTTAGTAACACTTTCGCATGGGTCATAGCAGTCGGTGAGGGTGTATCTAGCCATGTGAGAGCGTGAATGTCATCATTTCCCCAAAGGGCAAGTTCAAGGGTAAGTTGTGTTAGGTCTGCTTGGAGTATTTCAGGGGTGTCATGTTTGAGTAGGATTTTTGAGCGGTGCCAGAGATGGTAGGCTTTTCCTGCACTGAGCCTTCCTGCACGTCCAGCACGCTGTGTGGCAGCATCTTCTGAGATATAGTGTCTTTCCAGTCTATTCATACCAGAGAAAGGGTTAAAGATTGAGAGGTTTTGAAGCCCGCTGTCTACAACAATTTTAATCCCTTCTATGGTGAGGGAAGTTTGTGCAATGTTTGTCGCAAGTACTACTTTTCGTTTTCCCCTAGGCGGTGACTTTATGGCCCTCTCTTGTGCCTCTTTGCTGAGGTTTCCATAGAGCGTAGAGATATAAATGTTTTGCAGCATATCAGCAAGTAGCAGTTTTTCAACAGCTTTTATCTCTCTTACACCAGGAAGAAAAACAAGGATGTTCCCCTCCTCTTCATTCAATAGCTTCAGAAGAAACCTATGCAGATAAGAAGGGAGTTCTTTTTTTGAAGGGCAGGGTGTAGCAGGGTCTAGGTAGTGACGCTCCACCGAGTAGGCACGCCCTTTGCTTTGTACGATGGGAGCATCTAACATTTTAGAGAGATCAGCGGTGTTGAGTGTAGCAGACATAATAAGAATTTTTAAATCTTCACGCAGGACTGCTTGCGACTCAAGTGATAAGGCCAAAGATAAATCAGCATGCAAAGAACGTTCATGGTATTCATCAAAAATGATAAGTGCTACATCCTCCAAAGAGGGATCTGCTTGCAGTTTACGCGTAAGTATCCCTTCTGTGACAATGAGTATTTTAGTCTTCTTACCCTGAACAGAGTCCATCTTTACCTGATAGCCTATGCGTTTTCCCACTTTTTCACCTAAACATTCAGCCATGCGTGCTGCTGAAGTCCGTACAGCCAAACGGCGGGGTTCAAGCATGAGTATCTTTTTACCTTCAAGCCATGACTCATCGAGTAGTGCTAAAGGCAAGGCTGTGGTTTTTCCAGCTCCTGGAGGTGCTTGAAGTACCAAGCGTTGATGATGAAGGAGTGTATCTTTAACTTGAGGGATGACTTCATGTATAGGTAAATTTTGCATTCTAAATTATACATAAATTAAACAAAGATTATAGGTCTCTATACTCTTTTTAACGCTTATTTTGTATAATGCGACTCAAATGAGGTAACTCAAAATTTATTACAAGAGAAGAGAGATGAAATTATACGCACCATGGGAAAAGGCCTTTAAAAAGGTCTCTACCCCCTTTGAACACTTTTTACATGCACAAACCACCACAGGAATGGTTTTAATCTTTATGACCATACTTGCACTTGTACTTGCCAACTCGTCATTTGCAGAAGCATATGCACATTTTTTTCATACCGAAGTTGACTTAGAGATAGGTTCATGGGAGCTTGGGCATACGATACACCATTGGATCAATGATGGTTTGATGGCTATCTTTTTCTTCATTATCGGTCTTGAGATCAAAAGAGAGGTATTGGTGGGAGAACTTTCAAATATTAAGGTAGCTATCTTACCTATCTTGGCAGCTATAGGCGGTATGCTATTTCCTGCACTGATCTACATCTCAATCAATTCAGGTACGCAGGGTGCTGCTGGCTGGGGTATCCCCATGGCTACAGATATTGCATTTGCTATTTCTGCTTTGGTACTTTTAGGCAAACGTGTACCTCCTGCGTTGGTAACCTTTTTGGTAGCACTTGCTATTGTAGATGACTTGGGTGCCGTTTTGGTCATTGCACTCTTTTATACAGAGCAGATACATACCATACCTCTTCTATTGGCAGGTGGTATGTTTTTGATCATGCTTGCATTTAACCGTTTTGGTATTCATATGATTTTACCCTATTTTATAGTGGGGCTTTTTATGTGGTTCTTTATGTTTGAGTCAGGTGTACATGCTACCATTGCAGGTGTCATCGCAGCACTTGCCATACCTTCCAAACCAAAACGTGTTCCGGGGAGTTTTAGATCGGATGCAAAAGTATTGCTAGATGAGTACGACAGTTACCCTATGGATGAGAATGGTGAAATGAATGAGAGACATAAAGCTATTCTTATAAAGCTACAGGACAATATCAACGATATTGGTACACCGGCAGCTAGATTGGAGAATGACTTGCACTTGCCTGTGGCATTGATTGTTATCCCGCTTTTTGCATTGGCAAATGCGGGGATAGCGATAGATTTTAGCTCCATAGCAACAACCATTACAACACCTGTCTCTATGGGAATTATTGCAGGACTCATACTGGGTAAAGTATTAGGTATTTTTGGTGTGGTATGGTTGGCTATTAAACTAAAGGTGGCAACACTGCCCCAGGGGAGTACAATGAATCAGGTCTTTGGTGTAGCATTTTTAGGTGGAATTGGATTTACCATGTCAATTTTTGTAGCAGAGTTAGCATTTAAGGGTAACCCTGAAATGATTTTCCAAGCCAAAGCAGGTATTTTGGCTGCATCACTTTTTGCAGGTTTCTTTGGATATTTTTGGCTTAGGTTTATAGCAAAATCAAAGTAGCGTGATGCTACTTCCTAACGTTTGATACTCTTTAACGGTAGTCAATGACACGGAGTTGTTGGAAAAGAGATTTGAGTAATAAATCTGTATAAATTTTAGTTTGTAGTGTATTGGTTATTTTTTAAACAATCAATTGGATAGTATTGTTTCAATTAAGACTATAATAGTTTTCATGAAAGCGTATTAGTCTCCTTGAATATACTATTGGCTTTCTGGTAACTTTTAATTTAGATTGCATAATTTTTTTATTGCTATACTTCTTATAATCTTTTCCAAAACTTAAAAGTTACCTTATATAAGGTTTTGAGATTAATGACTATTTTGGAAACAAGAAAGTAAACATTATCCTTGCACCCCATCCCTCAGGCGTCATAATAGAATCTGAAACTGCCCAATAGCGTACCCCAGCACCAATACTGACAAGTTGATTTCCTAACTTCATTACCTTTGAAGCTGTAAGGTTTATAGGCACGGCCCACTCCTCAGTCTCCCAGTTGTAGGTAGATTCTGTATTGAGTGCATATGTGACAGCTTCAGGAGTTACGTATGCTATAAAAGGCTGTAAAAAAGTACTGCTTATCTTCGCATTTTCATCCTCTGCAAAAGACCAGACATGGTTGGCCAATCCACCATAGGTCCATGGACCATCCTGCTTAAGTGCCACGGCTGTTGGTCCTGCACCCCATTGATCTCCCCCTAACAGATCATCAGAAGCAGTGGGTATTAAAAATACCGGTCCCGCACCCCATATCCAACCCTCTTCAGTAGGTGCCTTTGGAGAGAAAAACAGGCTTTGAACGATATTTCCTGTACCTGATTGACTGCCTGCACCCGAAACAATGTCACTCTGCCATATCACAGGCAGTATCGTTCTTGAAATAAGGTTCCAATCATCGTTCATGGAGAAAGGAATAACCGGTTGGATATTTACCAAAGATCTTGAACCTTGATCAAGCTGACCGATATCTGAGTCATAATTGTATTGCAAAGGTAAACTTATAAGTGATGCAATAGGGTTGGCTAACTCTTTAGCAAGGTCTTGATTTTGATCTGCAAGCAGTGTTGATGCAGTGATCATTGAGAGACTAAGTGCAACTATATTTTTTCTTAAGATGTTATTTGACATTTTTTCCCTTTTTAAGTTAATGTTTATGATGACTTGTACAAGAACACGGTGGTGCATCTCTATCATATTCTGGTGTGTCAGCGTAGGTGATTAATCCACCACGAACCGTTGCTGCTATTCTAATGTTACGAATCTCATTTTTATCCACTTTCAAAGGGTTTTTATCTAACACAACAAAGTCAGAAAACTTACCAACCTCTAAACTTCCTGCATCTTTCTCCATACCAAATTGATACGCAGCGTTGATCGTATAAGCTTGGAGTGCTTGATAAGGTGTAATGGCTTGCTCTTTCCCGACGACTCTACCCTCTGCTGTTGTACGATTTACGGCTATCCACATATTTAAAAGTGGGTCTACAGGCGTTACTGGTGGGTCATTATGCATGGAGGCTTTAAGACCTTCCCTAAAGGCATCTCCAAGCGCGTTGAGTCTTTGTGCACGCACAGGTCCCAATGTCTTCTGGTAGTGTAGTTCACCATAGTAGTAGATATGTGTAGGGAAGAATGTAGGTAAAACATTCAAGGCTTTCATGCGTTTTATCTGCTCAGGACGCGTATAGTTTGCATGAATGACTTGTGGTCTAATATCTTCTGTTTTCTCTTTTGGAAGACTCTTTTGTGCATACTCTACAGCATTCAGTGCTACATCTACGGCACCATCACCATTGGCATGAATGGCAGGCCAAAAACCAAGCTCATACATACGCAGTACTTGCTTATTGAAGTGCTCTTGCGTTCCTTGTGCTCCACCCCCTCCAAAACTCTTTTCATGATACCCCTGCGTTAAGTGCCCTGTACCACCTTGTATAGAACCATCTGTCCATGTCTTGATAAATGGAATCTTAAAAAGGTCTGTCTCATAATGTTTGACTCTTGGAGCAACCTCTTCAAAATCTTCAATGGTTGAGAAGAGACCACCCACAACTCTTACAGGGAAGTTGGGATCACTTGTAGCACTCTGCAGACCCTCTAATACAAAGATATTCATCAGTGCAAACTCAGAAGCAGTAGTCACACCTTTTTTTGCTCTGTCTTGAGCTGCGAGAAGAGCTGTTTGCGGAGTAGGATTTGGATAGTTTTTTACAGAAAAGAGTGCAGGTTGTCCTGAAAGATACCCTGTAAGACGTCCTTTGTCATCTTTTTCATAATATCCTCCTTTTGGGTCTGGTGTGTTTTCATCTACATTGGCACGTTTGAGTGCAGCAGAGTTTGCAAAACCACCATGCCCGCTTAAATGCAGTACAATCACAGGTGTATGAGGAAAGAGTTTATCAAGTTTATCTCGCGTGGGTCCCTCTTTTTCTTTGTAGAGTTCTTTGTCTGCACCAAAAGCAACAATCCACCCCTCTTTGTCTGGTTGTGTATGTTGGATTTTTTCAAGTGCTTCAGCCAATGTAGGTGTGGTATATGGACTGACATCAGTGATTGCATAGGTCATACTAGAGAGATACATATGGTCATGTGACTCAAAAAAACCAGGGACAATCGTTTGTCCTTTGAGATTATAATACTTTTGGTATTCACCTATTTTTTCACGTACATCTTTTTCGCTTCCTAAAGCGATAATGCGATTACCTTTAAAAGCCATAGCCTCTGCTGATGGATTATTAGGATCCATCGTCACAATGTCAGCATTGACGACAAGTACTGTTTTTTCTACTGTTTTAGCATTACCCATAAGTGTTGTGAGTAAGAGTGCTAAAAAAATATGTTGTAAAGCTTTCATCGTTTTTTCTCCTTTTTTAATGAAATGAAACTATTTTACATACATATGCGCAACAGCCTGTAACATTTGATTGGTGGTGCACGCATCTCCATGATGTTTGTGTTCATGGTTGTGTGTATGCTCATGTGAATTTTGATTTTGTAACGCTACTCTCTTTTTGATATTTGCTGAGACAATACGCCCTTTAGCCTGCTTTTTAATAGGGTAAATTTTCCCTTCAAAGACAGTTCCCCAGATGTTTAAGTCTTTAAGCATTTTAGGATCAGCCTTTAATGGGTTTTCATCAAAGATAGTGAAATTTGCATACTTACCAATATCGATACTGCCCATTTGTGTCTCTTTTCGTATGGCATGTGCTGCATCGATAGTAATAGCTCTGAAGGCTTCAAGGCTACTTACTTTCTCCTCTGCACCCAAGACCTTTTCTCCTGAGAGACCCAAACGATTCACCGCTGCCCAAGCAAGCAACATAGGACGTGCCGGTGCCATAGGCGAATCGGAGTGAAAAGAGAGCTTTGCACCTGCATTTAGTACAGTTCGACCACGTGCCATCACTTCAGAACGTTCAGGACCTACACCCACCTTGCTATACTGCTCACCTAATACATGAACGTAAAAAGGGTTTGAGCTTATCTCTGCACCTAA
>JAYEJF010000073.1:0-7346 GCA_034660455.1 Campylobacterota bacterium
TATTGAAAATATGCAAAAAATACTTTTAAAATCACATAATTTTACAAAAAATGGAGAGTTCATTTTGTTTAAACTGTAAATTGACTTAGTGAAAGGGTTTCGAGGGGATTTTTAGAGGTTCCCTATATTCTATTATTATTTTGAAAGGATTTTACACTATGAAAAAAAATACGATGAGCTTTACCGATAATAGGACAGGAAAGTGTTATGAATACAACATTGTTGATGCATATAGAGGACCTTCTGTCGTTGATATACGAAGCTTTTTTGCAGATTCAGGTATGTTTACCTATGATCCGGGTTTTACTGCCACGGCAGCATGTGAATCAACCATCACTTTCATTGACGGAGGAAAAGGAGAGCTTCGTTACCGCGGTATAGCCATAGAAGATCTTGCCAAAAGCCATACCTATCTAGAGACCTGCTTTTTACTCCTTAACAAACGTTTACCTTCAAAAGATGAACTTCTCTCCTTTGATCTAGAGATACGGCACAGGGCATTTTTACATGATGGTCTGCGTTATCTTTACAATGCATTTCCAGACAATGCACATCCCATGGCAACCCTCTCTGCCGGTGTCACGGCACTAGCAGCATTTTACAATGACCACATAGAGATGGATAATGAGGAAGATTATCTTGAGATGGCACACCGTATCATTTCTAAAATACCTACCATTGCAGCATTCGCGTACCGTCACTCTCTGGGCATTCCTTTTATTCAGCCTGATATTGATTTAGGCTTCACAAAAAACTTTCTTACCATGATGCGTGCCTACCCCGGAGGTAAAATGCATCTTGGGCCAAATGGCCATGAGCAGATTAAAGAGGTAGAGGTACGGGCACTCGATACCATTTTTACCCTTCATGCAGACCATGAACAAAATGCTTCAACCACAGTTGTGCGTGGTGTAGCCTCCACAGGGGCTCACCCCTATGTTGCTATAAGTTCTGGCATCGCTGCACTATGGGGACGTGCCCATGGTGGTGCCAATGAGTCTGTAATTTCACAACTTGAATACATTGGCAGCGTTGACAATGTTGAAGCTTTTATTCAAAGAGCAAAAGATCCTAATGATGATTTCCGTCTTATGGGCTTTGGTCACCGTGTCTATAAAAACTTTGATCCGCGTGCCAAAATTCTCAAAGGTCTTCAGGATGAACTAAGAGAATCACTAAACCTTGATACTGAACTTATGTCCATCGCAAGAAAAATTGAAGAGATAGCACTTAGTGATGAATATTTTATTTCACGCAATCTTTACCCCAACATTGATTTTTACACCGGTATTATTTTAACCGCACTAAAAATACCAAAATCTATGTTTACCCCTATTTTTGTCATTGGACGGACTGTTGGCTGGATAACCCAATGGATAGAGTTCAAAAAAGATAAAACATCAAAAATTGCAAGACCAAGACAACTCTATCTAGGTGAATGATAAAAGTAATAATTTTATCGTCATTACGGCTTATTTTTTAAGCCAAAATAAGCACTTTTATTTTATTTTTCATAGTAGTACTTAAAAAAGGTCACTAAGTGTCTTATTGCTTGATTTAGATATCACAAAATAGATATTATTATTTATAATAAATTAATATTAAAAATACTAATATTGTATGGCACTAAATCCTTAATATACATTATTGACACCCTACACACTCTTGTGATCTATCTTCAACATCATTTGAAGATTCAGGAGATTGTGAACGTAAATAATAGGTTGACTTTAATCCAAACTTCCAAGCATTCATATAGATCTCATTCAAGTATTTACCTGAAGCTTTGTCAAGTGTAATGAAAATGTTAAGTGACTGCCCCTGATCAATCCACTTCTGACGAATTGCTCCTGCCTTGACAAGAAGGTTTTGATCAAGGTCATAACTTGGCGTGTAGTATTGCCAGGTATTGGCTGAGAGATTTGGAGCAACGACAGGAATGAGTCCTGAGAGATTCTCTTCAAACCACTTTCTTTTGTACACAGGTTCAATCGCTTGTGTGGTTCCCGTCAAGATGGAGATAGATGATGTTGGTGCTATTGCCATCAAGTAACCGTTTCTCATACCATCTGTTTTCACTTTTTCTTTTAATGCGAGCCAATCATGGGTATACCCAAAGAGTCCACCTCTATCCACAAGTTTACATGCACTATCATTTGCTTTGTCAATAGGGAAAATACCTTTTGACCAATCTGAACCTTCAAAAGTAGGATACTTCCCTTTTTCAAGTGCAAGGTTACTTGATGCTTCGATCGTATAGTAAGAGAAAGACTCCATCACTTCATCAATTTTTGTAAAGTGATTGTGACTACCCCATTCAATGCTATTTTCTGCAAGCATCTGTGCTTCTCCCATTACACCCAATCCTATTGACCTTGATTTTTCATTTGTCTTTTTTACTTTTGCAAGTGGATAGAAATTTAAGTCAATCACATTGTCAAGCATTCGAATAGCCGTAGGAACAACACGTGCCAAATCTTCTTGGGTGTGTACTTTAGAGAGGTTGACAGAAGCAAGGTTACATACTGCGGTATCACCATCTGTTTTCTCTTTATCCACAATCCATATCTGTTTACCGTTTAAACTGTCAAGTGCCGTTACTTTTTTTGCTGGTTTTGTCACTCCACTATCTACCGTCAATAGTTCATGCTCATCATACGCTTCAACACTTCCGTCATCAAATGTAAACTGTGTTTTATAGGTGTTTGGTCCTGTGTTTTGAAAAATCTCCGTACAAAGGTTTGTACTTCTGATGACACCTGCATGTTTATTGGGATTTGCTCTGTTTGCAGTATCTTTAAAAGTAAGGAAAGGATTACCTGTTTCAAAGTATGAACGCAGCATCTCTTTCCACAGATTTTTTGCTGACACTGTCTCTCTAGTAATCGTATCATCAGATGTTTCAAGTTCCAAATATCTTTTTTCAAACTCTTCACCATAGAGTGTTGTCAACTCTGACACTTCAAAAGGATCAAACAGCGTCCACATCTCATCTGCTTCTACTCTTGACATAAAAAGGTCATTGAGCCAAATGGCAGGAAAAAGATCATGCGCTCTACGTCGCTCTTCCCCAGAATTCTTTTTCAAATCAAGAAAATCACGAATGTCAACATGCCAAGGCTCTATGTAAACAGCAATTGCCCCTTTGCGTGTTCCTAGTTGATCAACAGCAATGGCAACATCATTCGCAATTTTTAGAAAAGGGACAATTCCACCAGCGGCATGTTTATGTCCATCAATAAATGATCCCATTCCACGCACTAAAGACCAGTCCCAACCAATACCTCCACCAAACTTAGAAAGAAGTGCCATCTCTTTATACCCATCAAAGATACCTTCAATGTTATCAGGGGTTGACCCTATGTAACAAGAGCTTAACTGGTGTCTGGGAGTTCTTGCATTGGACAAGGTAGGTGTTGCTGCCATCACTTCAAACTTTGACAAAATATCGTAAAACTTTTTTGCCCATGTTTGACAATCAAATTCATTTTGAGCCAAAAACATTGCCACCCCCATAAAGAGCTGCTGTGGAAGTTCAATTGGTACACCCTCTTTATCTTTTAGTAAATAGCGATCGTAAAGTGTCCTAATGCCCAAATATGTAAACTGTAAATCACGCTCGGGTTTAATATATTCGTTTAAGTCATCAAGATCATATTTCTCTTTAAGACCCAATACGATGCGTCCCTCTTTCTCACCACGTTCAAAGTGTGCACGTAAATGGTTATAGCCTGTAAACCCTGTTGCTTTATGATAGGTGTCATATAAAAAAAGTCTGGCAGCAACATAAGTCCAATCAGGTCTATCAATGTCAATCTTGTCAACAGCTGTTTTTATAAGCGTTGTTTGAATCTCTTCAGTAGAGATCATATCACGAAACTGAAGTTTTGCATCCACTTCAAGTTCACTCTGGCTTACACGTACGAGACCTTCAACTGCTGCTGCTGTATATTTTTGTATTTTTCCCACATCCAACGTCTCTACTCTACCGTTTCGCTTAACGACTCTAATCATATTTCCCTGTCCTTGTTATGTTGCTTTGCCACCATATCTCATGGCAATGATTTATCTGATTTTACTCAAATTTACCTTGTGTATTTTTGAATTTCTGTATCATTTTTTTGCATTTCTTTCATGTAAATATTGAACGCTTTTTGAGTACCTAAGTACTAGGAGATCATTGAAAAAATAGATATATAAATAAAAAGAGTAATAAGGGAGAGTAACACACTACATCTAAATAGACTTAGTGCGTATAGAGGTATCTGATAGTACTATTTAAAAAACACGTGCAAATATTTTATCAACATTCTTTGTATAGTAATCAAAGTTAAAACACTCTCGTATCTGTTCTTCAGATAATGAATTTCTCAACTCTTCATCTGACAATAAATATTGTAAATAAAGAGACTCTCCCTCTGCATTCGTTGTTGCCCTACCCTGCTGAATCTCTTCCCATACTTTCATTGCATTACGTTGAACAATCTTATAGGCATCTTCACGACTTACACCCGCTTTAGGCAGTTCAAGTAAAACTCTCTGGGAAAAGACCAATCCACCCGTAAGATTTAGATTTTTCATCATGTTCTCAGGCATCACTGTAAGGTTGGCAATTACATTATTCATTCGATGCATCATAAAGTCACATGTCACGAATGCATCTGGTAACCAGAAACGTTCTGTCGAAGAGTGTGAGATATCTCGCTCATGCCATAGGGCTACATTTTCCATTGCAGGTGTAATATAGGCTCTCACCATACGCGCAAGACCTGTAATGTTTTCTGTTAAAATTGGGTTTCTTTTATGTGGCATTGCGGAAGAACCTTTTTGTCCTTTTGCAAAAAACTCTTCACACTCATAGACTTCTGTGCGTTGCCAGTGTCGAACCTGTACTGCAAACTTTTCAATACTAGATGCAAGCAGACCAAGCGTGGTTGCCAATCTTGCATAACGGTCTCTTTGAATCACTTGATTGGATGCAGGGGCTGGCTTCAATCCCAACTCTTCCATCGCATACTCTTCAAGCTCCAGAGGTGCATGTGCAAAATTTCCCATGGCTCCGGAGATTTGACCAACGGCAATGACATCCATTGTCTGTTCAAGATTCTCTAAGTGTCTAGCCATTTCATCGTACCATACTGCAAGCACAAGACCAAAAGTTATAGGCTCACCATGAATACCATGTGAACGTCCAACCATCAATGTCATCTTATGCTCTTGGGCTCTTTTTTTGATTGACGCCATCATCATTTTTGTATCTTCAATAATAATCTTTAGAGAAGCTGTCATCTGTAAAGCAACTGCAGAGTCAACAGTGTCAGAACTCGTCATGCCGTAGTGGAACCATCTACTCTCATCTCCCAGTGTTTCTGACACGGAGGTTGTAAATGCAATCAGGTCATGTCTTGTCACTGCTTCTATTTCGTCAATACGTTCAATAGAGAAACCAGCATTGTCAACTATCTTCTGGGCATCATCATCAGGAATGAGACCTAATTTATTCCAAGCTTTGACAACTGCTATTTCAACATCTAACCAAGCTTGATATTTTGCCTGCATTGTCCAATTTTTGGACATCTCTTCTCTTGCATATCTTTCAACCATTGTATACCTTTTTGTCTATAAAATTTTGATACAATTCTATCAAAATTCCCGTTATAAAGAGGTAAGCATCTTATGCCGTTTGTCAAAGAAAAATTCACACTATCCAAGGAGATACCAGCCTTTTTATTTATGATGCGTAGATTCAATTTTACACAAGGACAGGCACAGCGGCACTTAGCAAAAGGGAGGCTACTTGTCAACGGTAAATCCATATTTAATACTGGAGAATCAATCATCGGTGAAGTTGAAGTAGTTTACTTTAAAGCATCTTCAAAAGGGAACCGCCCTCTCTTTCACAATAAAGATTTTATGATATATGAAAAGTATTCAGGTGTCTTAGTGCATCCAAATACCATGGCTACCCCCTATTCCCTTTTAGATGAAATACGTAGTATTGCTGGTGACAATGCAAATGCAGTGCATCGTATTGACATGGAGACTTCCGGTCTTCTATTGGCCAGTAAACATAAGAAGGCTGAATCCTATCTCAAAGGTTCATTTGAAAACAGAAGCATTACAAAATCATATCTTGCGTGGGTAGATGGAAAGCTCACTGAGCCTTTTTCCTCCCATGCACCAATTAAAATCAACAGTGACTACAGTCAGTCGAAACATAAAGTATATATAGACGAAAATGGTAAAGCTTCCCATACGGACTTCCTTCCTTTGGAGTATGATGAAAGCTTGGATGCTACACTGCTTGCTTGCTATCCCCATACAGGACGGACACATCAGATACGCATCCATTTGTTTCACGTGAAACATCCCATATTGGGTGATCCAATCTATGGTGCAACATATGCAGCAAGCAATGACTATTTGGAACTCACTCAGACAAAAGAAGAGAGACTCATACAGCATGGGGCATCCAGACTCATGCTTCATGCTCAAAGTCTCATGTTCAATTATCATAACAAATTTCATATAGAGAGTAAGGAAAAGTTTAAAGAGATGAAACACTTGATTCATCCTAAAGAGAAGAGGGTATTTAATAAACAGTAGTTTGTATCTGTCCCCGAATAGATTGACTTTTCTCTTAGCTAAGCAATTATTCTCTTTTTACTAGAGTTGCGCTTATCACTTTTTTACAAATGATTATTGTTGAAAAGAGAGTGAAGCTGTTCATTATTATTGGCTTATGCAATCAATGGTCAACCTTGTTTCACGTGAAACATATGCAGTTGTATCTCTTTTATCCTAAACTACATTTTTATAAATAGCACTATCTCTTCACTATAACCTTTGATACTTTTCTCGATATTTATTAGTCTCTATCAAACTCATAAACTTCCTAAGTGTTTTACTTACTTAGATTCACATCATAAGCGAATAGCCACAAGTAAATTGCATAGGTATTTAGCAAAGAAAGCTAGATACACTAATGCAATTACAACAAAACTAAAAGGGTAAAAAATGGCATATAACCAACTAACTCTCCAAGAGAGACAATATGTTGGAATAGAGATAAGAGAGGATATAGTACAGTTTATTGAAGATGAATTAAAAGCACATCAAATCAAAGCGTTTCTAAAGACCATTACATTTTATAACGGTAAAGCACCCCAATGGGTTGCTGAGGCAATATTTTTCAAAAGGGTATGGAGTTTATTGCTATAGGGAACCTCTAAAAATCCCCTCGAAACCCTTTCACTAAGTCAATTTACAGTTTAAACAAAATGAACTCTCCATTTTTTGTAAAATTATGTGATTTTAAAAGTATTTTTTGCATATTTTCAATATTT
>JAYEJF010000074.1:0-28175 GCA_034660455.1 Campylobacterota bacterium
CAAGAGTATAAATAAATTACTTTATGAAGTATGATCAGAGATAATCTTTTTTATAACCTCTGCACTTTTACTAATATCCCCAAGTTCTGATTTATATTTTATATCTTTAGATTTACTGATAATACTGTCTTTTTCGTACAGTGCCCAAATATCTGTGCCGCTTCCTTTATAGTCTGAAAGTTTGGAAGGTAGGTATGGATTATATTTTTTTTCTGGCTTTGTAATGGCATCATTCAAAATTAAACAATTAAATTTAGTGGTCAAATTTAGAAATTCAAAATAACTAATATAATCATTGATTCTAAAGTTTTCAGAAAGTTTGTTTTCTTTGATTAAGTTTGTAAGTTCTTCTTTGGAATTTGTAAAAACATGCATTATTACTTTGTCTTTGTAGTCTTGTGATAAAGCTTTCATGGTTTCTACAATATCATTTAGTTTTCTGGTTTGATAAAATGCTCCAAAATAGGCTAAATGTACTTTATCTTCGTCTAAAGAATAATTACTTTGCATGATCTTGTAATATTTTTCTGGTAATGTTGGATGCTCTTTAATGGTTGCTTTTTTACTAATTAATTCATGTAGTACTATTTCAGTATTTTCTAACATATATGATAATTGGTTTTCATTTGTAAAAACTAATTTGTCTGCAAAAACATATGCTAAATACTCACACCAAAAAAAGAGATTGTCATTTTTTGGCATGATGAAATTTTGATTTTTAAATAATGCTTTGATTTCTTTCTGGTGCCAGTTACTATTCATCTTTGAATATCTTTCTTTCCCATGAATATCAAGAAGAATGGGGTCAGAAAATTCTGCAATCCATATAGTTGTTGGATTTTGTAGTTTATATTCAAATGCAGCAAAGTTTGATGCTGGCCACATAACGCGACTATAGATACTTTCATAAGAATTTTTGTTTAGTTGTTTTATTTGTTTCATCATAACATTAGAAAAAGATTCAATACTACTCCAATCACTGAAGTTTGTCGGTGTATCAATAGATAATCTTGTATCAATTAATTCATCTGCAAGACCGTTTAATCGTTCATCTTTTATTCTAAGTGAATGCATATTATTATAAGCTACATCAACGATTTTATTTTGTTCTCGTATTCTTTTTGCTATAACAATAGCACTTGTATCAACATATGGTGTAAAGCAGTAACTGATAATTAAATCTTTAGCTGCATTTTTTTTATGAAGTTTATGATAAGGAAAAGAGTGTAGTTCAGTTTTCTTGATTGTATTAAGGACTCTTTCATATTCATCCGGAAATGCTTTAAGATAAGTATTAATAAAGTTTATTTGAGCAGATATTTTTTGTTGCAGAAAAATTTGAACATCTTTTTTTTGAGTATTATCTAAAGAATTAAATACATTAGTTATTACTCTTAGTCTTTCTTCTACATTAAATCTAAAAGAAAGAGGCTGCCTAGATACGGAATTACTTTTTATGAATCTAAAATAGATTGCTTCTTTCGCAATTTTAAATTTAAAAGAAGACCTTGAAAATAATTCACTGAAATAGACAATATCTTCACCACTTTTAAGTGAAATATCAAATTTGATTTGTTTCATATAGCTACTAGGAATAAGCTTGCATGCATTGATTGTTAAAACAGAAGGACATTTTTTAAATAGATTGTCTTTTCCCGGATTAGTTTGTAATATTTGCATGTTAATGACATTAGATGCATCAACGCTGTTTTCATCTATATTCACAATTTGAGATAATACGATTGTGTCATCTGAAGCTAGATTATACATTGCACTTAAGTAGGTTGGAGAAATAGAATCATCATCGTCTATTAAAACGGTATATTTATATGTTAATTCATCTATACCTTTATTTCTGGCAAGTGATGCACCATTATCATTTAGAATAAAGATACGGATATTTAGATTCGGGTTTTCTTTTGAAAATATAGAGATTATGTTTTCTGTATTATCTTGTTCCCCGTTAATAATAATGATTATTTCAAATAGGTTATCAGGTAGATCTTGTTTTGCCAATGATGTCAAGACTCTAAGTATAGTTTCTTCACCTTTGTATGTTGGAAGTATGATACTAATTCCATCTTTAAAACTTTCCTTCGAAGATGAATTTGTATCAAGTTTAAATTTTTTATTTGAATTAGAAGCTTTTTCCTTTATTTTATCTGGAGTGATAACATCTGTAAATCTAGAACTTTTTCGTATAGTATTTATTTTATGAAACAGTTTTAAAACATCTTTAAAAGTTTTTGTTTCATGGATGAGGAGATGACCTAATTTATATGATGCTGACGATCGACAACCTTCATACAAAGTTTGTGAAGCATTTGCTTTTGCATCATATGAATTGATAGTATCTAGAGCTTGATTATACTTTTGTTTTAAATCATTAAATTGCTGTTTTAAATCAGCTTGATTCATTTTTGTACACCACAAAAATCTAAATGAGTTTGAATATCTAAATTTTTAAATTCTTTATGGGCTACAAGAAAAGTAATAACATCCGCTTGTTCCAATGCATCTTTATAATCAATCAATGTAAATTCATTGAATGTTTCAACATTTGGCTCAACAGCCAAGATATCAAGACCATCTGTAATCAATGTTCTCGTAATATAAAGTGCAGGAGATTCCCTAAGGTCATCAATATCTGGTTTAAAAGCAAGACCCATACAGGCGACTTTTGCTTTCCTGCCTTGCTCATTTTCAAATTTAAGTGCAGCATTTTTGATCTTCTCTATCGCCCATTCTGTTTTATATGTGTTGACCTCTCTAGCAGTACGAATCATTTTTGCATCTTCTCCACCTGCATGAACAATGAACCAAGGATCAACTGCGATACAGTGTCCGCCTACACCTGCACCCGGTTGTAAAATGTTCACACGAGGGTGACGGTTCGCCAGAGCGATAAGCTCCCATACATTAATGTCAAATTTGTCACAAAGAATAGAGAGTTCATTGGCAAAGGCGATGTTGGTGTCACGGAAGCTGTTTTCAGTGAGTTTTGCCATCTCCGCAGTTTTGGCATCAGTTGAAAGTACTTCACCTTCTACAAATGTGTTGTAAAATGCTGCAGTTGCTTCTGTTGCTTCCGGTGTTGTCCCACCAACGATTCGGTCGTTCTCAACAAGCTCACGCATAATATGACCTGGTAGTACACGTTCAGGACAGTGTGCTATATGTAGTTTAGACGTATCAACACCTTCATCTTTGAGTACCTCCTCAACTTTATTTGTTGTCCCTACAGGGGAAGTAGATTCCAATATTATAATGTCACCTTTTTTAACATACGGAACTATGGCCTTTGTCGCAGAGATCACATAATCGATATTAGGCACATAACCATCATGAAAAGGTGTCGGCACAGCAATGATGAAAACATCTGCTTCTGCCGGTTTGAGGGCGGCTTTGAGTTTCCCAGAGTGTACGGCTGCTTTAACAAAAGTGTCAAGTTCAGGCTCAACGATATGGATCTCTCCACGATTGATAATATTAACAGTATTTTCTACAACATCAACGCCATGAACATCATAACCGCGATTTGCTAAGAGTGCTGCTGTTGGCAGACCGATGTAACCAAGACCTATGACACATATTTTTTTATTACTAATCATTCATTTTTCTCTTTTCTTACGATTCATCATTTAATGACTCTCTATATTAGATTGTTGGTCTTAAAAATTCTACTACTTTTTGACATGCATGCCCATCCCCATATGGATTACTCGCTTTGCTCATATATTCATAAGCCTCTTGCTTATCTATGAGGTTTTGTGCCTCTTTTATGATAAGTTGGGTATCTGTCCCAACGAGTTTAACCGTACCTGCAGCTAATGCTTCAGGACGTTCTGTTGTATCACGCATAACAAGAACAGGTTTACCTAACGATGGTGCTTCTTCCTGTACCCCACCACTGTCTGTGATGATGAAATATGATCTGTCCATCATATAGATGAACTGTTCGTACTGCAGTGGTTCGATAAGGTATATATTCTCAACATCAGCGAGTAACGCTTTAACCGGTTTTTGGACATTAGGGTTTAAGTGTACGGGATAGACAATATCAATATCTGGATTACTTACTGCTATTTCTTTTAGAGCATTACAGATGTTTATGAATCCTTGACCATGGTTTTCCCTTCTATGTCCTGTGACCAAAATGATTTTTTTGTCTGCTTGTAATTTGTAATTAAGCGTTTCTAAATGGTTTAAAATATCTGTTTCAAGTTGCTTATGTGACTTGATTTTCTCTAAAGCCAAAAAGAGTGCATCAATAACGGTATTCCCTGTGACTGCAATACTTTTTTCACTTACATTCTCTTTTAAAAGATTCGCTTTACTTGTTGCAGTAGGCGCAAAATGATAGTTAGTAATCTGAGTTGTAAGTTGACGATTCGCTTCTTCTGGCCATGGTGAATAGATGTCACCAGTACGTAAACCCGCTTCAACGTGAGCAACTTTAATCTGTTGATAAAACGCCGCTAATGAGGCAGCAAAAGTAGTTGATGTATCACCATGCACAAAAACAACATCTGGTTTAAGGTCTGAAAGTATATCTTTCAATCCTAGAAGAACATTTGAGGTTACATCATATAGGTCTTGTCCAGGTTTCATAATGTCAAGATCATAATCAGGAGTGATGTCAAAAAGATCTAAGACCTGATTAAGCATTTCACGATGTTGTGCCGTGACACAGACTTTTGTTTTAAAATAATTTGGAAATTTTTGAAACTCTTTAACAAGTGGTGCCATCTTTATGGCTTCTGGGCGTGTACCGAAGACGATTAAAATTTTTTCCAAATGTTTTCACTCCAAAATATAATTTAACAAATAAAGCTTTAACCCCAAAATTTATCATAAGCAAATTATAGCACTTTTATCCTTTTTAAGGTAAAATAATGATTAAAATTTTAAATGAATGGCTCAATTCGCGTTAAATGTAGAAAGTAGTTGTTTTGCTATTTCTAGGAGTTCAAAGCTCCATATTTGGGGCATTAAATTCTCAAAAATACATTACCCACACTTAATGCGAATTGAGCCAAATGAATTACTAAATATGATAATAGTTGGGCATAATCAGAATAAGAATATTTGGCAGAAAGTGGAGTATATAAATAAGAAATGAACAAAGTAAAACTAATATTAAAAAAAGTTTATAACAGAACACCTTGGCAAATGAAGAAAGAGAATAAAGTTTTAATGGAACTGTTAGCAGTAGCGAAGAAAGCACATCTAAAAGAGATGGAAGAGTTAAAAACACTTAAGGATATCAGAAAATCAGAAACTTTTATAAGATGTTATAAGGGATTTGCAGACACAAATAATCGTATAAATAAAATTTTACTTAATAATTCTTCAGAAATTGAACTTTCAAAAATAGAAAGAGAAGAGTGTCTAAATTACTATAAAATGTTATCTGGTAAAAAGTCAGAAAATGCAGAGGTAAAAATTGTTGCTCCCATTCCAATTGACTGGCCGAAAGATTTGGTATTGGCTCCACTTCCTGAATCAACAAATGATTTTAACTGGAAGTCGGTAAATAAAAAAGATCATAAAGCTATAACTAACTCACCTCAAGGTTTAAGTATTGTTATCCCCACATTTAATCGTTCAAAAATTCTTGAAATTACATTGGCCTGTTTAGTAAACCAAAAAACAGATTATAAATTTGAGGTAATAGTTTCTGATGATGGTAGTCAGGAAGATCTGTCTTTGGTTATTGAAAAATTTCATACTAGATTAGATATAAGATTAGTAAAGCAATCTGACCAAGGTTATCGGCTATGCGCAGTACGTAACTTAGGTTTGCGTGCAGCCAAATATGAGTTTGTTGCTATTCTTGATTGTGATATGGCTCCAAATAATTTTTGGGTGCAATCATATATGGAGTTATTGTCTAAAGACGATGATGTTGCACTCATGGGTCCAAGAAAATATGTAGATACGCATCATATAGATCCAAGAGAAATTTTAAGACAAACGGATTTAGTGTCTTCTTTGCCAGAAGTTGTTACACATAATAATGTTGCGGGTAAAGTAGAAGATAAAATTTCTGTTGATTGGCGTTTAGAGCATTTTAAAAACAGTGATAATTTAAGACTTTGCAATACACCATTTCGGTACTTTAGCGGCGGTAATGTCGCTTTTGCAAAAAAATGGCTTGATATTGTAGGCTGGTTTGATGAAGAGTTTACGCATTGGGGTGGGGAAGATAATGAGTTTGGATACAGGCTTTATCGGGAAGGTTGTTTTTTTAGAGCTGTAGATGGTGGTATGGCATACCATCAAGAACCTCCGGGAAAAGAAAATGAAACAGATAGGGCAGCAGGAAAAGCAGTAACTATAAAAATTGTTGAACAGAAAGTTCCTTATTTTTATCGTAAATTACAGAAAATAGAGTCCGCAGTTATTAAGAAAGTACCATTGGTTTCTATTTATATCCCCGCTTATAATTGTGAAAACTCCATAGAAAGATGTATTGAAAGTGCTCTAGGGCAAACTGTCACGGACTTGGAAGTGTGTGTATGTGATGATGGTTCAACAGATGGTACTTTGGAACTTTTAAAAAATAAATATGCCAAGAACCCAAGAGTAAGGTACATGACTCAGAAAAATGGAGGCATAGGCAAGGCATCAAATTCTGCTGTAAAAATGACAAGAGGATATTATATTGCACAACTGGATTCAGATGATTATCTGGAACCAGATGCAGTGGAGTTGTGTTTAAAGGAATTTATGAATGACAATACATTAGCCTGTGTTTATACAACCAATAGAAACGTGAATCCGGATGGTTCATTAATTTCAAATGGTTATAATTGGCCATTTTATTCACGTGAAAAGTTAACAAGCGTGATGATATGTCATCATTTTAGAATGTTTACCGCGCGTGCATGGAATCTTACAGCTGGATTTGATGAAGAGATAACGAATGCTGTTGATTATGATATGTATCTTAAGCTAAGTGAAGTTGGACCTTTCAAGCATATCAATAAGATTTGTTACAATCGTGTTTTACACGGAGAAAATACTTCTATTAAAAATCTCAGTGCGCAATCTATCAATCATTTTATAGTTGTGAATAATTCGCTTAGAAGACAACAAATTGATAAGTGGAAATATGTAGCACAAAATGATGATCCATCTTGTCGGAAGTACATATTTATGCACAGGGAAAATAAACCTTGGATTTAAATTCGGGGAGTATTTTATCATCTATATTTATGATAAAGTGCTAGGATTTTCTTGTAAGCAGAGATCTTTTTGAGCGGTGACTTAAATGTTTTTACTTTTGTAATATCCGATAGAGACTGCATTAGGTCATTGTATATTTGATTCAGATCATAGTGTTTTTGATTCAGATCATAGTGTTTTTGATTCAGGTCATAGTGTTTTTGATCTAGATCATTGAACTTTTTATTTGCTATATCTAGTTCAGCATCATATTTTTTTAACAGGTCATTAAATTTTTTGTTTGCATTGTTTTGGTCATTGTTATATTTTCTTTGTAAGTTGTTTAATTTATCGAAAATATATTCATGGTACTTTTCAAGTCTTCTGTGGGCAAGCAATTGAGATTTTGCATCTTCACGTGTCTCTTTAAAAACATAAGGAAAAAAAGTTCCTTGTGATTCAATCATGTCACCATCTTTCCATGCAAAATGACAATTATCTAAGCTCTTGACTTCATAGCGCATATGTGTGTAAAAAAGTACCTTTTTTGTATCAGTCTTTTTGAGTATATTTTTTATCGTTTTTTTATCGTTTACATTATCAAGTGCATAAAGTTCTATATTTTGATTTGCTATAGTAAAGTGGCTAATATCTGATATATAATTTACAGAAAGATAATCATTTATGGCTTGTATGACTTTTGTATCCATTTTTGGTTTATTCTTTGGGATATAAAAGTAAACATCAGCCAAATCTTCACTCTTTTGAATTTCTTCTATAGATTTTTTGACTTGATGTGTTGTGTATAATTCTGGGTGATTCATCACTATTTTTGCTTTGAGATAAGCATCCTTTTTCATGGCATTTGTAACCATACTTTCATCTTTGATTCGATAAAAAAACAGTTTTTCTGGAATGTGGATAAACTTCATATTATGTTTATATGCATTGATCCAAAATTCCCAATCTTCATAACCTTCCATCATGTTATACTTGTACCCACCAGTGATTTCCCATACTTTCTTCTTAATAAATGCAAGAGAGGAACAAGGTGTTGCGTAGAGTGGATCAGTTTGCTCAAATGGCTTCCACATATTGATGCGATCAGATATACCAAAGCCTTGATATCCAGTGTAAACAATGTCGGCATCATTATGATGTTGTATTGTTGTTATGCACTTTTCAACCATTGTTTCATATAGTTTGTCATCTGAATCCATCGAGACAATATATTTTCCGGAAGCTTCTCTTATTCCACTATTTCTAGCTTCAGACAAACCCATGTTTTCTTGGTTTATTATATGGATTTTTTCAGGATGTTTTTTTTGTAATCCTTCAGAAATCTCCTGTGTATTATCGGTACTGCCGTCATTCACAATAATGATTTCTATATTTTGATAGCTTTGTATCACCGCACTTTGTACAGATTCTTCCAGGAATTGTGCTTGATTGTAGCATGGGATAACGATGGATACTAAATCATATTTTTCCATTTTCTGACCTTTGTAGCTCAAAATAATCCTTGTTAGACTCCAAAAAGTCTACTTGTTTTTGCAATTTAAATGGATCAGTCCAGTAATCGTCACCATCTAGCAATGCGATATATTTACCTTGACATGATTTTAATGTTGTAGCAAAGTTGGCTACTACACCAAGATTTTTTTTGTGCAATAGCAAGGTAAATTTATCAGGATATTTGCTTGCATACTCTTGAAGTATTTGACGAGTATTGTCAGTTGAACAGTCTTCACCTACCACGATATTATATTTGAAGTTGACCTTTTGCATGAGAATTGAGTCTAGTGCTTCAGCAATATATTTTTCAAGATTATAACTCATTACACATATAGAGACCATTATTTCCTCACTCCATCATCTCATTGTAAAATTTAATTCCATCATCAGGTTCTCCATCAAAAACTAACTCACCTTTTTTTAAAACTATAACTCTATCAGCAATATCTTTAACGATTTCCATACTGTGTGTCACTAAAATAGTTGTTGTGTTTTGATAAAGCTCTTTAATTCGTTTTTCTGATTTTTCACGGAATTTTTTATCACCCGCAGCAAATACTTCATCCAATATCAATATCTCTGGATTCATACTACTTACTATGGAAAATCCAAGTTTGGATTTCATACCTGAACTGTAGTGAGCAAGAGGAGTGTCCATAAATTCTTCAAGTTCAGAGAACGCGATAACATCATCGATGATGTTATTCACTTCTTCTTCAACTTTTCCCTGAAGTGAAAACTTAAGATAGATATTGTCCCGACCACTTAGCTCAGGGTTAAAACCTGTGGAAAGTTCGAGAATACTGCTGAGAAGACCATTAACTCTGATCTCTCCTTCATCTGGCATGTAGATGCCATTAAGCATTTTTAGTAGAGTGCTTTTCCCTGAACCATTGGGACCGAGTATGGCCAGCTTTTCATTTTTTCTTACGGAAAAAGAAACATTTTTCAGTGCCAAGAACTCACCTTCATCTAATACATTTTTTTCCTTACAGCCAAAGTAGTTTTCAAAGAGCACTTTTTTGAGCTGATGACGAGCTGATTTATGATTTTTACTAAAAATCTTGGAAATATTATTTACTTCAATTACATTTGTTTTATCCATATTATAAATATGCCCTTATTTTGTATTCCATACTATAAACCAATTTGAGGGATATCATAAATAATAACAGTCCGAAAATTGAAGTATAAACAAATAGAGATAAATTTTCTAGAGTGCCAGAATATAGAATGTCACGTGTTGCATTGATGTAGGTATTGAAAAAGTTAAATTGATTTATTGACCCTATAATACAATCTGTTGGAAAAGGAAAAATGACAGAGGAAATAAAAAGGCCATAGCGTAAAAAAATATCTACAATACGTCGCGTATCTTGTATGACTATATCTAAAATACTCAGTAGCATACCTAAAGCAAAGGCAAAGATAATAGCAGGAATTAATGATAATATAGAGAGTACAACAGACTGGAAAGAGGTATCTATCCCAAACCAAATAATGACGGCAACAACAGCGATGATACGTATGGCAGTTTCATACAAGACGCTACCAAGTTGCGAGATTATGGATGCTATGATGGGAAAATTGGTTGTTGTAAGTATGCCTTTTTCTTTCTTAATCGATATCATGATATTTTGTATAATTGACGCCATCATGAGCCAGACCATCATCCCCATAGCGATATAATAGATAAAAGGCTGATCTTTCACTGTATTGAAAACTTTGATGTGTGCAAGTATCATATAGACTGTCATAGGTATTATAGGCATAATTATAGACCAAAAAAATCCAAATGCATCTTGTTGGTATGTAGATTGGATACGTTTTTTAATTGCTAAAAGGATTTGCCAACGATACTGTATAACCTGTTGAAATGATTCTCGTAAGACAGTAAAAAAACTGGAGCCACACCTGTACTTTGCTGAATAAATTTTCATATAACTCCTATATACTTTACTAGATTAGTATATAATCTATTTATTATATACAATTTTAGCATTATTTATGTTACTGTTTTTTTAAAATCATCCTTTTCAGACTTTATGGAAAGTATCAATTATTTGTGTTTTTGTACCACCTGTACATTTTCTCTATACCCTCTTTCAATTCAACCTTATGCTTCCACCCAAGACCATGAAGCTTCGAGACATCGGTCAATTTCTTCATAGTCCCATCAGGTTTATCTTCATTAAAATAGAGTTCTCCTTGGAAACCAATAATCTCTTTGATTATCTCTGCAAGCTCTCTAATAGAGATATCAATACCTGTTCCGATGTTGATATGTGTATTGCGAATCTCTTGGCTTTTAACTTCATTTGGAGTGCAGGTTGTATTTGAACCGTCAATGATGGTATAGGTATCTTTAAACTCTCTATGTTCCATTAAAAAGACACAGGCATCTGCCATATCTTCAGACCAGAGAAACTCACGCATAGGTTTTCCTGAACCCCAAATCTCTACTTTACTTTCATCAACACCAAAATGAGCAAGATACGTTTTAGCCTCTTCAGTCTCTTTTATATTAAGGTCTTTGGCAACTTCATCATACTTTCCTTCATTGAGAAGTTTGGCACAATGTATTTTTCTGATGAGTGCAGGCAGTACATGTGATTTCTCTAAATCAAAAGTATCATTAGGACCATAAAGATTTGTAGGCATCACAGAGATGTAATTGGTTCCATATTGCAAGTTATAGCTCTCGCACATCTTGATCCCTGCTATCTTGGCTATGGCATAGGGTTCATTGGTATATTCAAGTGTGTCTGTGAGGAGGCAATCCTCGGGCATCGGCTGTGGTGCATTTTTTGGGTAGATACAGGTAGAGCCTAAAAACATAAGTTTTTTGACACCATTTTTATAGCTTTGGTGAATAATATTATTTTGTATCTGCAAGTTTTCATAGATAAAATCAGCACGATACGTGTTATTGGCTACAATCCCGCCTACTTTTGCCGCTGCCAAAAAAACATAGTCGGGTTTTTCTGTTTCAAAAAAGGTTTTTACTGCTTCCTGGTCTAAGAGATCTAATTCTCTGTGTGTTTTACCGATGATTTTGGTATAGCCTTTGTCTTTGAGGTTATTTACAATAGCTGAACCGACTAAACCTCTATGTCCGGCAATATAGATTTTGGAATTTAAATTCATTTTTCACATCCAAAATAATTACAAAAAGCTTGATGATATCTACTGTATGAAGTTTCATTAAGCTTGCCGTATTTTTTAACTATAGATGCTTTGGAAACTACAAAAGTTTTTCTTATCATTAGTTTTGATGTTATGGGGATCGCCCCTTCTAAAAAGTTTATATTATCAAGAAGTATTTCATCAGCATGCAATTTTTGAATTTTACTACTAATGGGAATCGCAATAAAATCACTATAAGGTAAATTGTCTTTAAATACAAGTACAGGTCTTTTTTTAGATTGTGCCAAATCACTAAAGTAAAATTCACATAAAACAATATCTGCCTGTTCTATATCCATATATTATCCTCAGAATGTTCTTTCCAGTCATTTATAGTATTTGCCGAGTGGTTAGAATATGCATTGAGGTTAGATTTTTCATCTTCATCATTATTTGGAAGAATTTCTATATCTTCAATTATGGTTACTTCATTTTTAGGAAGATTTTGCAAAAAATAGATAACTTTATCAAAAACATTATCTTTTATTTCTAGTTTTATACTGTGCATACTCTACTCCTTTATCTATTATATCAAATTTTCATAATGGTTAATAGTAAATAAAATTACTCAAAGTAATTCATAGTCTTATACCCACCGTCTTGAAGATACTGATCTTTCGTCATAAGTTTAAGGTCTGATCGCATCATATCATTGACCAGTTCTTCAAGCTTGTATTCTCTTTTCCAACCCAGTTTTTCTTCTGCTTTAGTCGGGTCACCGATAAGCAAGTCAACCTCAGTTGGACGGAAGTATCGGGGATCTACACCCACAACTTCTTTTCCTATCTCTAGCTGATACTCAGGGTTTGAACAAGAGACAATATAGGCTTTTTCATCTACACCTTCACCTTTAAATGCTAGTTCTATACCTGCATAGGCAAAGGCCATACGTACAAACTCTCTTACTGGCGTCGTCACACCCGTTGCAATCACCCAGTCTTCGGGTTCATCTGCCTGCAAGATAAGCCACATCATTTTGACATAATCTTTGGCATGTCCCCAGTCACGTTTAGCATCAAGGTTCCCTAGGTAGAGTTTATCTTGCAGACCCAGTGCGATCTTTGATGCAGCTCTTGTAATCTTACGTGTTACAAATGTTTCACCACGTACGGGTGACTCATGGTTGAACAAAATGCCGTTACAGGCAAACATACCATACGCTTCACGGTAATTTACAGTAATCCAATAGGCATACATCTTTGCCACTGCGTAAGGGCTTCTTGGGTAAAAAGGTGTGGTTTCTGTTTGCGGTACTTCCTGTACCTTTCCATAGAGTTCTGAAGTAGATGCCTGGTAAATACGTGTTTTTTTAGTTAGACCAAGCAGTTTTACCGCTTCTAAAATACGTAATGTCCCCGTACCGTCTGCGTTGGATACATATTCGGGTGTCTCAAACGAAACTGCCACATGGGACATGGCCGCAAGGTTGTATATCTCGTCTGGTTGTACTTCTTGAATGATACGGGTAAGGTTCATAGAATCGGTCATATCACCAAAGTGAAGTGTGAGATCTATATTCTCTTCATGAGGATCTTGGTAAAGATGATCTATCCTGTCTGTATTGAACAAAGATGATCTTCTTTTCATACCATGTACTTCATATCCTTTTTTCAGTAAGAACTCTGCCAAGTATGACCCATCTTGCCCTGTAATCCCTGTGATCAGTGCTACTTTCTTAGACATCACACTCCTTTTCATAAAAATAGTTCATAGCCTCAACAAAACCATCTACTGACCCGCAGTCAAACCGTTGACCTTTAAATTTATATGCGATGACTTTTCCCTGTTTAGCTTGTTCAAGGAGGGCATCTGTAATCTGAATCTCTCCGTTTCTTCCGGGTTTTGTTTTTTCAAGTATATTAAAGATATCCGGAGTTAAGATATACCGACCTATAATCGCCATATTTGTCGGTGCATCTTTGGAATCGGGTTTCTCTACCATGTCGCTAACCCTGTATGTGTTATCCGTATCATCTATCAAGTCCCCTGCAATGACACCATATTTATAGGTTTGATCCATGGGAACCTCTTCTATAGCGATGATAGAACATTGGTACTTTTCATAGACTTGAATCATTTGCTTGAGTACACCGTCATTTTTATTGGTACAGAGATCATCTGCCAAAATGACAGCAAAAGGTTCATTGCCTATGAGTGTCTCTCCTGTGAGTATAGCATGACCTAAACCCTTCATCTCTACTTGTCTGGTATAAGAAAAAGTACATTGTGTAATTAAGGAACGGATTTCGTTTAAAAGAGGCTCTTTGCTTGTCCCTTTGATTTGGTGTTCGAGCTCATACGAGATATCAAAATGATCCTCAATAGCACGTTTCCCACGACCCGTAATAATAGCCATGGTGCCTAATCCTGCTTCAACAGCCTCTTCCACACCATATTGAATGAGTGGTTTAGTAAGAACGGGGAGCATCTCTTTTGGTGTGGCTTTTGTGGCAGGTAAAAAACGTGTACCGTAACCTGCAGCGGGGAAAAGACATTTTTTAATCATAGTAAACCTTTTGCCTGAAGAATAAGTGCATTCATTTTTGTTTCGTACTCTGTAGCAAGTGCTTCATCGGTAGATTCAAAACGTGTGACCAGTACGGGTGTTGTATTGCTCGCTCTAACGAGACCCCATCCTTTTTCAAAATTGATACGTACACCATCAACATCAATAATACTTTTGATTGTGGGGAAATCCTTTGGCGGGTTTTTGAGCAACTCTTTAATCTTATCGATAATAAGAAACTTCTCCTCTTCGGTTGTTTCAACCTTAATCTCTTCTGTAGAGTAAACTTGAGGCAGTGCATCAATCTCGGCATCGATATCTATACCGTCATGAATCAGTTCTAACATTCTAAGCGTGGCATAGATTGCATCATCATATCCGTAATAACGGTGTTTAAAGAAAATGTGACCAGATACTTCACAGGCAAGGTCTGCATTGGTCTCTTTCATTTTGACCTTAAGGTTTGAGTGCCCTGTCTTATACATGATGGCTTTTGCCCCACGGCGTTCAAGTTCATCATACATCACTTGTGAACACTTTACTTCACCAATCACCGTTGGATTTTCCATTTTCATCGCATAAAGCAGTGCCATTTGATCACCCTTAATGTTGTACTTATGTGTCAGCACGGCAATACGATCCGCATCTCCGTCATAAGCAAATGCGATATCACCCTCTTTTTCTAGAGCAGCTTTCACATCGACAAGATTTTTCTCTACAGAAGGGTCAGGGTGATGATTGGGGAATGTACCGTCGGGCTCAAGGTAGAGACCGGTATAGTTCAATTCCAAGGCATCAAAGATATCTGTTAACACCGTATCTGCAACACCATTACCTGCATCAATCACAATTTTTACAGGGAGGTTTTTTAAGTGGAAAAACGCTTTGACCATAAAATCAATATAGGGTGTCTTGACATCTATCTCTGTTTTTGTAACATCATCTTCAATGACGAGATCTTGATGTGTAATGATCTCATCGCCTAGAGCATAAATACTGCTTCCGAAAAAAGGAGTTTGGTCTACCGTTATTTTAAAACCGTTATATTCACTGGGATTGTGCGAACCCGTAATCATAATAGAGGAATTGGTTGTCATCCCATCAAAATCAATATAGTTACTATAGTAGTTTACAGGCGTTGCAACCATTCCCATATCTAAGACTTTACAGCCGACCGCATTGAGACCCGAAGTGAGGTAGTCTCTTAAAACAGGAGAGTGGGAACGTGCATCATAACCGATTGCAACCACTTTGTCTCCGGTAATTTTTTGACCAAGGTAATAGCCTATAAGTTTCACACTCTGTTCATTGAGTTCTTTATTGAAAATACCACGGATGTCATATTCACGAAAAATTGATTTACTGATCATGTTATTAAGCCTCACTATATCCATTTGGATTATTGGATTGCCACTTCCAAGTATCTTCACACATCTCTTTGACACCTTTTTTTGCTTCCCAACCCAATACCTCTTTTGCATAAGAGGGGTCTGCAAAACAGGTTGCAATATCTCCTGCTCTTCGTGCTACAACTTTGTAAGGTACTTTTATACCCGATGCCTCTTCAAAGGCTTTAATCATATCAAGTACCGAATAGCCCACACCTGTACCTAGATTCACGGTTAAAACATCAGAAATTTTGTCTATTTTTTCAAGTGCTTTCACATGACCTTCTGCTAAATCCATGACATGAATGTAGTCTCTTACCCCCGTGCCGTCAGGGGTGTTGTAGTCTCCTCCAAATACACTCAAACAGTCACGTTTTCCAACAGCGGTTTGGGCAATAAAAGGCATAAGATTATTAGGTATTCCATTGGGATCTTCCCCTATCGTACCGGATGGATGTGCACCGACAGGATTAAAATATCTTAAGAGAATAATATTCCACGCATTATCTGAAATATAAAGGTCACGTAGTATCTCTTCAATAAACAGTTTAGATCTTCCATAGGGATTGGTGGCAGAGAGCGGAAAAGTTTCCAAAATAGGTGTCGTATGCGGGTCACCATATACCGTTGCAGAAGATGAAAAAACAATTGATTTACATCCATGTTTAGCCATGACTGAACATAAAACAGAGGTTCCATGTACATTGTTGTCATAATACTTCAGAGGTTCTGCGACCGATTCCCCTACAGCCTTAAGTCCGGCAAAATGTATGACGGCTTGAATGGTATGTGTATTAAACACATTATGCAGGTCTTCAGCATTTCTTATATCCCCTTCAATTGTGATGATCTTTTGACCAACAATTTTCTCAACTCTTGTAATTGCTTCTTTTGAAGCATTGCAAAAGTTGTCAAAAATCACTATTTCATGACCTGCTTCAATCAGTAAAACAACCGTATGAGAACCAATATAGCCTGCTCCTCCTGTAACTAAAATAGCCATCCAAATCCCCTTAAGATTTTATCTCTTGAAATTATATCACTAAAAACTAAGTTTCATTCCAGCGTAAAAGCTTTCATTGAATGTTGTATCATAGCTTTCATACTCTGTATCAATATTGCGATACCCGGTAAAAAGGTGAATGTTTTGTATCACCTCCATATCGGCCTCCATTCTAAATTCTCTATAGCTTTCCCCATCACTAAATGTAAGTACGGGAGGGGCATAAGCAAAAGAGATACCTAAGGATGTTGTGGGGATACGGTCATTAAAAGGCAAGGTGTAGCGTGCTTTTCCCAAAAGAGGCAGTGCAGTGAAATCATCTGCAAATACAAATTTTGCACCAAATCCAAGCGTAAGACCTTGTACACCTTGTAAGGTATTCTCCCCACTAAGGCCTAGCCCAAATAAGTTATCTTCATCTGTACGAAGGTAATAGCCATCTATAACATACGTTGTGCTATCAGAGTAATCGGCATATTGATTAAGGTTTATGGCAGCAAGAACTTCTAGGTCTTCATCACTGATATTGATACCTATGCTATTTTCTGCCTGAAGGAGTCCAAAAGATAAAAGAGAAGTTAAAAAGAGTTTTTTAATATACACGGAAAATCCTTTAATATTTATTCATATAATAGTATCACAATTAACTTGAATATCGTTAATCCGCAGGGCGATAGTTCTTCTCTTTTTCCAATCTCTCTTGTTTCATCTTTTCTTTATAGGCTTTTTTCTTTGCTTGCATCATGGCAGCATCCTGTAGATCCTCTTCATTGTCATGACGTACCGCATCAATGAATTTATTATGGTCATCAAATTGACCTGTGCGCACAGCCCATATGAGAGCAATGAGACCAATGGATCCTAAAACTGTAGAGATACCTATCATTAAGATAACAACACTTTCTGACATGATTTATTCCTTTGTATTTGATATTATTTGGAGTTAAATTTTAAATATTTGATTCTCATGGAGTTTCCGACAACCACAAGAGAACTTAAGCTCATAGAGAGTGCTGCAACCAATGGGTTGACAAAGCCGAGCATAGCCAACGGTACTGCAACGACATTATAGAGTAAAGAAAAACCTAAATTTTCTTTTACCGCCTTAAAAGTTCTGCGTGAGAGCGTATAGGCTTCATAAATGCTTGTTGGCTTTTCATCCAAAAGTACGATATCACTTACCGATATTGCCACATCCGCACCATTTCCCATTGCTATGGCAATATCTGAAGAGGCAAGGGCAATCGCATCATTAATACCATCACCCGCCATGACAACAACATCTCCATCTTGATGAAATTTGTCGATTATTGCTGCTTTATCCTGCGGAAGAAGTTTTGCATGGATCTCTTCAATACCTACTTGGGAAGCGACTTTTTGGGCACTTTGCAGATGATCACCCGTGAGCATGACCACTTTGATACCAAGTTTCCGTATATTGTGGATTGCTTCTTTAGCACCCTCGCGTATGGTATCACTCAATTCAAACCGTGCAACAATCATTTGGTCTATGGCAAAAAAGAAAAGTGCATTTTGGGAATTTGTTTCAACTAAGAGATTTTGGGACTCAAGCAGTTGTGCATTTCCCCCTATAAGTTGTCGTCCTTGATAGATGGCTTTTAAGCCTTTTGCTTCAATACTGTTAATATCTGTAAGTGTAACACTCCGGATATTTGGGTATCTATCTTCAAGATATAAAGCGATACCTTTGGAGATAGGGTGGTTGGATGTGCTGACAAGTGTATGGAGTAAGGAGGGGTCAAAGTCTTTAAAAATCTCAACATGGACTACGGAAGGTTTACCCTCCGTAATGGTTCCTGTTTTGTCCAGGGCAAGTATGTTACTTTTTGCCATAGTTTCTAAAAAAGAGGCTTCTTTAAAAAGAATACCCCTTTTAGCAGCAATACTGATACCGACAAGTGTTGCCATAGGCGTAGCCAGTCCCAAGGCACATGGACAAGCAATGACAATCACCGAGATACCTACGATAAGTGCTTGTTCAAAACTTTCAGCCCAATAGTACCAGCCTGCAAAAGTGAAGAGGGCAATCACAAGAATAGTGGTAGAAAAATAACCCGAGACACTGTTTGCAAGTTGCTCAATACGCGGTTTTTGAGTGATTGATTCTTCAAGAAGATTGATGATAGAGGTGAGCATAGAGTTTGAAGCATCTTTGGTTGCGCGGTATTGTACAAGGGAGTCCAAACAGATTGATCCACTTAAAATAGCATCATTTTCTTGCTTAGGTACAGGTGTACTCTCTCCTGTGAGAGAGGATTCATCAAAAGAGGCTTCTCCTCGGGTGACTTCTCCGTCTATCACTACTTTTTCACCCGGTTTAAGTTCTATCATATCACCTACAACAACATGCTCAACTGAAATCAAAGATTTTACACGATCTTTGATTAGTGTCACTTCGGTCGGAGTACTTCCCATAATGCCGTCAAGCGTATCTACAGCATGTTTTTTACTCAATACTTCAAGGTATTTACCTACAAGCACAAAGGTGATGATCATCACCACGGAATCAAAATAGACTTCACCTCGTTGGCTGATCATGGCATAGATGGAGTAAATGTAGGCAGAGAGTGCACCGGAAGCAACAAGTGTGTCCATATTCACAATCTTATTTTTATAGCCATAATAGGCACCTCTGAAAAAGATCCAGCCTGAATAAAAGAGGACAGGTGTTGCTAAAATGAACTCAGCAACATTAAGGATGTCTTTAAAGGATTGTTGAATGCCACTAAAATAACCGGCATAATGGGCAACAGCCAACCACATAATATTCATTGAACCAAAAACAGCCACTAAAATACGTGTGTAGTAAGTCTTGCGTGTAGCAACAGCACGTTCTTCTTGCAACTTGGGATCATAGGGATAGGCATTGTAACCAATGGAACGGATTGTCTCTATAATATGTGAGAGTTTCACGACCCCAGGATCCCAAACCACTTTTGCCTTATTGTTACTGTAGTTAATCGTTGCCTCAATCACACCATCTGTTTTATGGAGTACTTTTTCATTGAGCCAGACACAGGCTGAACAGTGTATGCCTTCTATAATAAGATGAATTTCATAAAGACCGTCTTCATCGATATGGATATATTTATTTTTGAAGCCTTCAAGATCAAACTTTTCCAAATCTTCACTCTTTTGTGTTGCAGGTTGGAGTTTGGTATCTCCCAATTTATCATAAAAAGTATTCAAACCTTCGGTATTGAGAAGATGGTAAATGCCCTGACACCCTTTGCAGCAGAAAAAAAGTTGCTTCTCATTTTCTTGCTCTTGTATCATCATATCTTTAGAAAAAGTGAGATTGCAATGGCTACATGCTACATCTGCCAAGTATGCTCCTTAAGCGGTTTTGAGTGGGATTATTTTATCTAAATAAGAGTAAAATCCCCTATGGAAAATGCATTATTACTCATATTTATATTACTTTTGGCCGAACTCTTTGAAGCATACATCCAACGCTCTCAAACGCTTTTAGGTGTTTTAGAGAAGCTTTATCTCTATTACCGAAAAAGTATTTTTCTTTTTTTGCTGATTCATCCAAGCTTTTATCTACTTCTTTTGATTGTTTTACTTACGGGAGTGCTTAATGTGAGTATGGTATTTTTGTTGGCAATCAAGATCTTTGATATCTTTTATAAAATTGAATTGATAAAAAAAGTATTTATAGAAGGTGAGATATCTGTGGAGACTGCACAAATGTTAAATTGGAAGATACCTGCATACTTTTTTCTTATGGGGGCCGTGACGTACCCGTTTCTATTGTTGTATGCATTGAGCTAGAGCTCCCCTTAATTATAATTTCAGCCAAAAGGGATTATAATAGCACTACTACTACGTAGCTTCATAGTAATGGCAAACGTAAAATCTCCATCATACATATTCAAAATAAGAGGACATATGAGCGACAATAAAAAATCTTCTAATGGTAACAACTCCAATAGAAAGAATAGAACACACGTACCTGTAGATGGGTATAAAATAGAGAATCTTCAGCAACTTCCCCTCTCTGAACTTGTGACCATTGCAAAAGAGGTAAAAGTTGAAAATCCTAATGAGTTTCAGAGAAAAGACCTCATTTTTGAAATTCTAAAATCACAGGTAAAACAGGGAGGTTTCATCCTCTATACGGGTATCCTTGAAATTATGAATGACGGGTATGGCTTTTTACGCTCCATAGACGGTAATTTTGCTAATTCCAGTAACGACACCTATGTTAGCGGTACACAGGTGAAACGTTTTGCCCTAAGAAACGGTGATATTGTGACAGGACAGGTACGCTCTCCTAAAGATCAGGAGAAATATTATGCCCTTCTTAAAATTGAAGCAATTAACTACCTCGCACCTGAAAAATCAAAGCAGAGACCTCTTTTTGAAAACTTAACCCCGCTCTATGCCTCTGAACAACTGAAACTTGAGTATAATCCTGTGAAAATGACAGGACGGGTACTTGACCTTTTTACACCCATAGGAAAGGGGCAAAGGGGTTTAATCGTAGCACCTCCTAGAACAGGTAAAACCGAATTGCTCAAAGAGTTGGCACATGGCATTACCTATAATAACCCTGATGCTTCTTTGATGGTACTCCTTGTAGATGAGAGACCTGAAGAGGTGACGGATATGCAGCGTTCAGTCAAAGGAGAAGTGTATGCTTCTACATTTGATCTTCCTGCTCAAAACCATGTTCGTACGGCAGAGATGGTGATAGAGAAAGCAAAAAGACGTGTAGAGATGGGAAAAGACGTAGTGATCTTGCTCGATTCCATTACAAGACTGGCACGTGCCTATAATACTGTAACACCCAGTTCTGGTAAAGTACTTTCAGGCGGGGTGGATGCCAATGCACTACATAAACCAAAACGTTTCTTCGGGGCTGCACGAAATATTGAACACGGCGGTTCTCTGACGATTGTGGCTACAGCACTTATAGATACGGGGTCTCGTATGGATGAAGTCATCTTTGAAGAGTTTAAAGGTACGGGTAACTCTGAAGTGGTACTCAGCCGACATGTTTCTGAAAGACGTATCTATCCTGCGATAGATGTAACAAAATCAGGTACAAGAAAAGAGGAGTTGATGACAAAGCCTGAAACACTTCAAAAAGTATGGGCACTGAGAAATGCAATGCAGAACATGGAAGAGGTTGAAGGTCTTAAATTCCTCTTCTCTAAAATGATGAAGACTAAAAGCAATGAAGAGTTTCTTTCCATTATGAACGAAGGTGCATGATAGACAATGCTTAAAATTGGTGTCTTTGATTCCGGTTTAGGCGGTTTAACCGTTGTTGAAGCGATGACCAAGATCATACAAGATGCAGAGATTTATTATGTAGCAGATACTAAAAATGCACCGTATGGCGAAAAGAGACCCGAGCAGATACTCCAATACTCACTTAAAATCACAGAATATTTTATAGAAACCTATCATATCGATGCATTGATACTCGCTTGCAATACGGCAACTGCGTATGCCATTGAACAGATACGCCAAAATTACCCCTCTTTAATTATTATCGGAACAGAACCGGGCATTAAACCTGCCATAGAACAGACCTTAAGTGGAAAAATTGGAGTACTTGCCACTCCTGCAACACTTCAAGGTGATAAATACCGGAAACTGCTAGATACTTTATCTGTACATAAACCGGTTGAGATTTATCAACAGGCCTGTGCGGGTTTGGTTGAAGAGATAGAAAAGGGTAGGGTGAACAGTGAAACAATAAAAGTACTGTTGGATGGATGGTTGACACCGATGCGAGAGAAAGGGGTAGATACGATTGTGTTGGGCTGTACACATTACCCTTTGGTGAGTCAATCGATTGAAAAAATTATGTATAATAATATCAATCTGATTCATACGGGTGAAGCGATATCTAAACATTTACTTGACCTAAGTACCCAAAAAGGCCACTTGAACGAAGGTGAGCTATTTTTGGAGATACAGGCAACAGGTGCGATTCAAGTAGAGATAGTCAACACTATTTTCAACGCGGAGCAAACAGTCAACTTGATAAACTTAGATAAGAAATAGTATATTTGGTAAATATTTCTATGGATCACATATTAATTTTAATTATTTTTAACTATTTTTCCTAAACGCCTATAAGTATAAAGCTAAGTGTGCTAAAATAATTTCATGCGGTTTACTGTATGGAAAAAGCCTATCTTGTTGTAAGACAAGTACGGAAAGTTATGGGACTTACGGCATTGCCCTGAGTTCGCCAAACTGCCGACATATATACAGTGTATCATTTGTAGAATGAACACTTTAAATGCTATATAATTATACGTGTCTAGTATATAATATGTAAAAATAAAGGAGTTATAAAATGAGATTATCGTATCTGGCTGCACTCACACTTAGTACGCTTTTAGCCAATGCAGGGGTTGTTGAGATTGAGGAAGGTGTACCTTATGTAAAAGTGAAGGCTGATGGAAAAACCTATAAAATAGAACGTTCACAGGATAAAAATGCATACCTGACCAATACTTTTGCCTTGACATCGAGACCTTCACCACCATTTTTTATAGAACCATTTTCAGTTGATAATGACGTTGAAACCTATGGTGAATTGGAAGTTTTAGAGTTTATCTCTAAAGAGCAAGGGCTTTTTATAGATGCAAGACTTGCAAATTGGTATGCAAAGTCAGCAATTCCTGCTGCTGTTAATATTCCTTTCAAGATTTTTTTATCGGACTCAGAAGAGCGTACAAAAATATTGAAAGATTTAGGTGCTGAGTATGATCAAAATGGAGAGTGGCGTTTTGAAAATGCCAAAACAATCCTTTTATATTGTAACGGTGCATGGTGCGGGCAGTCACCCACAGCAATCAATGCTTTGATTGAATTAGGATATCCAAAAGCTAAAATGAAATATTACCGTGGCGGTATGCAGGCATGGCAATTATTGGGATTGACAACCATTGTACCTAAGGAGATAAAATGAGAATAGTAGCATTTATACTACTGGCTGTCGTAAGTGTAACAGCAGGAAAATATGATAAAGTGAAGATAACGCCAGATATGGCGTATATTTATGTTTACCATAAAGGAAAAGCAGTTAAGGTACATAGGATTCAAGATACCAAACATAAGCTTACTGGAGAATATGCGCGTATTTACCGACCGGGTCAAGATATTCAGCCTATTAAGATGCATAAAAATATAGAAACGATAGGTGAGGTGGAACTGCTTCAGTTTATGAAAAATAAAGGAAATAAGAAGAAGGGACTTCTGGTTGATTTAAGATCAAAGCAAGAGTATAAAAAAGAGTCTATTCCTTCTGCGGTAAATATACCCGCAAAGACAAAAGAGAACAAAGCAAAAATAGAAAAAATATTGAAAGTATTGGGTGCAAAAAGATTGTCTGACGGCTCTTTAGATACTTCTAAAGTAATGGACATTGCTTTTTATTGTAATGGACTATGGTGTGATAAATCATCTGAATTTATTAAAGCATTTTTAGAACTTGGATACCCGGCAGATAAAATGTACTATTATCGTGGTGGTTTCCAAATGTGGAAGATATTGGGTTTCACAACGGTCACAAACTAATGAGAGGATGAAAAAATGAAGAACTTATTAGAAAGTTTCGCAATCTTACTTGTTGGACTTTTATCTATAGCGGTAGTATTTTGGATTGTACAATATAATATGATTGAAGATGCAGATATGATTGAAGATATTGAGTATGAAGTCGTAAAAAAAGAAGTATCTCAAAAAGAAAAAGCTACGAATTATCTCCAAAATCTTGAGGGGTATGAAGATGTTGATGTTGAGGTAGACGCCACAAAAGAGACGCGTACAAATACCGTTGTTGTGAAGTCTGAACTTAATAATGATGCACTTGAAGCAGCAGTTGAAGACAAATCAAAATCTTCATATGCCCAAAACCTTGAAAACTATAAGGAACCAAAGAGAGAGGAGATGACAGAAGATGACGAAGCGTCTAAACCTGTTAGTGACTCTGAACCAGAAGAGTTAGAACCTGAAATTGAAGATGAGATAGGTATGGCTATTGATGCAGCGTTAAATGATTTGTAGAGATTGCTTTTTTAAAGCAATCCTATAGCTTCTTTGATATTTAGCATTTTGTCTTTTGCAATTTTTTGGGCTTTTTTAGCACCTTGTGACAAGATGTCATTGACCTCATCCATATGGTTGAGGTAATAGTGGCGTTTTTCTCTTGCCTCTCCAAACTCTTCCCAAATAAGTTCTTTTAGATATTTTTTGAAATGACCGTAACCCTCTTTCCCGCTTTTGTAACGTTCTTGCAATGCAATTTTTTCTGATTCATCTAAAAAGAGTGATGCCAATGCATAGATATTGTCACCCTCATACTCTAGGGGTTCGCCTAGGGGTGTGGAAGAGGAGATAATCTTGTTACATCTTTTTTGCAAAGGTTTCTCATCCATAAAGAGATCAATGGCATTGTCATAACTTTTAGACATTTTTTGTCCGTCTATACCGGGGATTGTAGCAACATCTTCTTGGACAATGTATTCTGGTAGTACAAAGATTTCGCCATATTCATTGTTGAATTTTGTAGCAATATCACGTGTTATCTCTACGTGTTGGATCTGGTCTTTGCCTACAGGTACCTTTTGCGTATCCAGCATCAAAATATCAGCAGCCATAAGTACGGGGTAAGAAAAAAGAGCATGGTTCGCAGAGATACCTTTTGCGACTTTATCTTTGTAGCTATGGGCACGTTCTAGTAAGCCCATGGGTGTAAATTTGGAGAGTATCCAGTAAAGTTCAAGTACTTCGGGCACATCACTCTGCACCCAGAATGTTGTTTTTTCCGGATTAAGTCCAAGGGAAAGGTAATCCACTGCAGCGTCAATGGTATATTGTCTCAGAGTAGCTGCATCTTTTGAAGTTGTGAGTGAATGATAGTTAGCAATAAACGTAAAAAGCTCATGCTCTTCTTGAAGTTCTATCATTGGTTTCATCGCACCAAAATAGTTTCCTATATGTAGCTTCCCTGAAGCTTGAATTCCTGTGAGTACACGCATCTTATATCCTAAAATAATTTTAGGAGATTATAGCAAAGAGTTTGTAAAGTATCGTAGTTTAGGCTATTGAGTGCTACGCATCTTCATCAAAACGTTCACCGCGTTTACGTGCAACAATATTCAAAGGAACTCCCTCAAAGTCAAACTTTTCTCTAAAAAAGTTAGAGAGATAACGGATATAGGAGAAGTGCAAAAATTCCGGTCTATTGGTGATCAGTGCAATTTTGGGCGGTTTTGTCTCATATTGTGTTGCAAATTTTATATTGACCACGGCACCGTTGTGTGAGGGTACATGGTGTCTTCTGATTGCCTCACGTAAAGTGTCATTGAGTTCAGATGTAGGGATACGCTTTTTATACCGCCCATAAATAGTGACAATTTGGTCGAGTATCTTATTGACACGTAATCCTGTCTTTGCAGAGATGGTAATAAAGGGTGCATAGTGCAAGAACTTTAGTTCATCACGAATATCATCTACGACCTCTTCATAGCTTCGCTCTTTTTTTATGTCCCATTTGTTGAGTACGATAAGACAGGCCAATTTATGCTCTTCAATAAGTCCTGCAACCCTTTCATCAAGTTCTGATACTTGCACGGTAGAGTCCAGCATAAGCAATACAAGGTTTGCTTTTTTCAGCATTTCAGTGGTTCGTGTAAGTGCATATTTTTCAATGCCTACAATTTTAGAACGTTTTCTGATACCGGCAGTATCAATGAAGGTAATTTTATGTTCATGATGTTCAATGGTTTCATCAATAGGATCAATGGTCGTGCCCGCAACATCTGATACAATAGAACGCTCTTCACCTAGAAGGGCATTGAGCAGTGATGATTTCCCCGTATTGACACGCCCAATGATTGCGACACGTATTTCATTATCGTTCTTCTCTTCTTTAACGCTGTTGATGTCACGTACAATTTCATCAAAAGGATCAATGTGTCTATCTTCTTCAAGTTGCAGACCCTCTTCCTCTTTGATAGGCGGGATATGCTCTTCCATCCAGGCATAAAAATCGTTAAAATAACGGTTATGGCTCACTGACATTGGAAAAGTAGCATCAGCACCAAACTCTAAAAATTCCCAGTAACGTTCTTCTTCTTTGTCATTGTCAATTTTATTGACAATGAGGGCCAAAGGTTTTCCTTGTGCTTGCAATTGGTAGAAGAGGTCTCGGTCTTCTTGACTTGGCAGTGTTTTCCCATCCACCATATAGATGATGATATCTGCTTGCCGGGCAGCTTTCAGAGAAAATTCTGCTACTTTTATAAAGAGTTCTGATGAGTAGTCTATTCCTCCTGTGTCAATGACTTCAAATTCACGGTTCCCAGAAATAGTGACAATACGTTTTTTGACATCACGTGTCGTACCTGACATATCTGAGGTAATGGCATCTCTTTGTCTGGCAAGACGGTTAAAGAGAGAACTCTTTCCCACATTGGGTCGTCCTACAATGGCTACTTTTTTTAAAGTTTGTTCTTGCATGTTAATTGTACTTTCTCTACGATAGGGTTATTGTGCTAACCGTTTGCTATGTAGATGTATAGATTAGATAGCGGCGGTTTACAAACCAAGCCACTTTTTATGATGAGAATTATAACACATTTTCATCAGGCATCTGTTCGAGATAAATAGATTGTGAAGGAAAAGCGAAACTTGAATGGTTCTCTTCTACGATTTTCATAATATTGATATGTATATTCTCCCGAATATTCAGATAACGCTCCCAGTTGGAAGTGGATGTAAATGTATAGATAAATATATTGAGTGCAGAGTCTCCAAAGGATTCAAAATTCACCAGTAAGGTATCTTTTTTTGAGATACCTTCATGTGCTTGAAGCATTGTTTTGATCTCTTTTACGATGTTCTCTATCTGATCGGCACGGGTACTGTATGTAAGTCCTATACGCATTTTTATTCTGCGGATACCCCTGCGTGAAAAATTTTCTATAGGAGAGTTTGAGACGATCTGATTTGGAACTGTAATAAGAGATTTTTGAAAAGAGCGTATTTTGGTTGTTCTCATACCTATATCTTCAACCGTACCCTCTACACCTCCTACTTTAATCCACTCTCCGATACGTATGGATTTATCTGCAAGCAGTGCAAAGGAACCGAACATATTGGATGCAGTATCTTTGGCTGCCAAAGCAAAGGCAAGACCCCCTAGACCGAGTGAAGCCACAAGTGCGGTAACATTGATACCCCAAACTTGAAGCATTGCACCCAGTCCAATACCTGCTATGAGTACTTTGACAATCTTGAGTATAAAATCTCCCATCTCTTTTGCAAGATCGGGATTAAACTGTTCGGTTGCATGATGAAAGAGGCTGCGAAGTGCATCGGTTATGGAGAGAATAGCCCAAAAGATGTCAAA